>NZ_JAVTSN010000027.1:0-97721 GCF_032678585.1 Pedobacter psychrodurus
TCTTTTCACTTTATGTTTACTAAATTAAACATTGTAAACATAGGAGCTATCGGATAACAAAGCATTTATTCATGCTTTTTTGTTGTTTTATTTGGCATGAATGAACTCTGCTAAAGCTTCGGTTTTGCATACTTTTGATGCCTCAAAAGTTTGATACCCCGCGGCATAGAGCGGGATAAAATTATCGATTAAACTATACCTACTCTTTATCCCCATTGCTCCTCCTCAGCTCATCATAAATTCCCTTCAAAATCTCATTGCGCTGGACATTTGATTTACTGATATTATCCAATCTGCTTAATACAAAATAGATAATGGTAACCACTACCAGAATTTGAATGGTTAAAATTGCGATCGACATGAATCCCATAAGGCGTATATTTTTTTAAACTAAGATAAAGAATAATAGCATCCTGAACCAGGCCCTTACTCAAAAGCAGTTTATCGTCATTTTAAATTACCACCTGAATGTTTATATTTGATCAAAACGCCATCTCAATGAAAAGACAAATCTTACTCACCCTCTCACTCTTAATGCTGATTACCATCAGCCAAAAAGCCAAAGCCCAGGATAGCACAAAAGTAAATGCCCTGGCCGATACCGCCATCTACGATGATAGAATGCCTTCTGAAGGACACCAATACAAGTTCCCGCTATCACCGCTAAGTCAGGACGAGTATACGCAGTTCACTAACAATCAATTTGCAACCTCGGATGTGATTAAAAAAAACAGACTCTATACCAAGTTAGAGGTGACTACGATTGTAGAAAAAGACGGCAGTGTTTCTAAATACACCGTAAAAGGTACAGGCACCGAAGCCATGAAAAATGAAATCGTAAGGATCCTGAAACTCCTGCCGAAAAACACACCCGGCACCACAGATGGGCAACCGGGAAGGTTTCGCCTTCACCAGCCTTTTGAGTTTAAATATGAGTAAAGGTTTGGGATAGGTAAAATTAAATGCACAAGTCATTCATCCCGAGGCCCTACCCACTAAGACTTGCGCTAGTAAAGGATTAACTTAAAAGTTAGAAACTATGAAAAAAATAATTTTTATTCTATTTCTATTCGCCTACGGTAATACTATGGCGCAAACACCAGCACGTACCATCAAAGGATTTCTATCTGATCTGAAGAAAAGTAAATGGAGTTATGATGATATAATAAAAAATCATGTAGCAACTTTGTCCAAAAAAGATACAACAAATAAAAACGACCGTAGTTATCAGGAAGTGAAAGCGGCCTATCTTGAAAGTTTAAAAGAATTAAGCGGCAAACTTGAAACAGTGGAAATTTCATCCGTTGAAGTTAGAAACTATCTCACTGCCCCCGATAGCTTGAAAACAATGGTTCTTGATAATGAAACTCAGAAGACGACATATATTGCATCCGACAGTAAGGGTTTTCTTCAATACTTTCACATGAAGGGTTCAAAAATAGATTCATGGATACGCTTCAAAAACGGTAGATCATTTTTAGGATACGGATTATGAGCTTTTCATAATCATAGTCTTCGTTCAAATTATCAAAGGTTAAATCCAAAGGTGCTTAGAGATTTGCATTCATCCTAAACCCATTCTAGCGCAAGTCTTCGCGCCTTAGCCCATGCAACGGCCAGACTTGTGCTTTGATAAAATACCCTT
This sequence comes from Pedobacter psychrodurus, assembly GCF_032678585.1. GTDB lineage: Bacteria > Bacteroidota > Bacteroidia > Sphingobacteriales > Sphingobacteriaceae > Pedobacter > Pedobacter psychrodurus_A. The sequence continues at coordinate 1,646 of NZ_JAVTSN010000027.1, forward strand.
GATAGATGCTGAAACAAGTTCAGCATGACGATCGCCTTAGGCAAAGCGGCTAAAAACTATCTATTCTTCAACAACTCCACCTTCTCCCGCTCACTGGCCAATAATCTTTCATAAAGTTCTTTATTTGCTTCTAAGGCTTCCATTAACTTATCAAGGGGATTGAAAGTTGGCTGAATGTTTATTGCGTTGATAGTAGAATTGTCATTACTTGTAAACGTATTGGAAATGATATTCAAAACTGTTTCATCAGAGTAGTTTTTAATCGCTTCGGCAGTAACCCCTAAAGCGATTGCTACTTTTGCCAGTGTGGTATCCTCAATTTCTTCGCTCTGCTCTAGCTTGCTAATGGCCTGCTGGCTAATGCCGAGGGCGGCCGCAAGTGCTTCCTGCTTCATTCCGCGGAGTTCGCGGATGCGGCTAATTTTACGGCCGAGATGAATGTTTTTTGTTTTTTCAGAGGTTTCCATAGTCAAATATATTTAAAATAGCTGTAAGTTCTAAATTGGTAACTGGATAAAGGGGTTAACCGGTTAACTGTACAAACTGGTTAACTGCAAAATGCCAACTGTAAACTTATATGTTCCTTATATTTCTTACATGGTTCAATTTAATGCTGGTAAAGCTTTCTCTGATACCCACTCTGTGATCTTCGTGCCTTTTCCCGGTGATCTCTGTGGTTAAAATGCGCCATAGGTTTATAGATAAATTCCAATAACCAGATTTCAATTTTCAAATAAACCCACCACCCGGGATTCCCGCCGACGCCGCAGATTTCCGCAGAGTCACACTCTGTGATCTTCGTGCCTTTTCCCGGTGATCTCTGTGGTTAAAATGCGCCATAGGTTTATAGATAAATTCCAATAACCAGATTTCAATTTTCAAATAAACCCACCGCCTGATTCTCCCGCTGATGCCGCAGAGTCCCACTTTGCGGTACTTTGCACTTTTTTTCTTTGTGCGCTTTGCGGTTAAATAGCCACGCCTGCCTTGCCATTCAGGCTTCACTCTAGCACCCTACCCAACCCCTCAGTTCGTAATGACGTGCCACTATATACTATACATCCAAACCTCCAACCCCAAACCTCCGACTCCTGACCACCCCGCCCAACGCCAAACGCTCTCCCCCCTTGACATTAACTAACCTTTTTATTATTTTAGTACCATTATATCCCTACAACTACTGAGCAGCAGTTTTTCATTACGCCCAGTCCAATCATCCCACATTTTATTAACGGGTTTTATTACCCATAAATTAATTCAGTTATGGCAATAACAGGCATGATTAGGGAACCTCCGCGTTCTGCTAAAGCTGCAGCAGCAGTACAAAAACACTCAGAAAAGCATCTTTTTTGGTTAAAAGGGGCAAATTACTTTGAAACCTTCCTGCTATGGGCAGCGACAAAGCAAAGTTACTTTGAAACCTTCCTGCCGTGGGCAGCGATAAATCAAAGTTACTTTGAAACCCTCCTGCCGTGGGCAGCGGCAAATCAAAGTTAGTTTGAAACCTTCCTGCCGCGGGCAGGGGTAAATCAAAGTAAAATCTACTAAAACAGTAAAAACCACAAAATTAAAACCTATGATTAACAGTATAGTATTACAACCGCTCAGAAATGGAGAGTATATCCAGTTCATGACCGATACCTTAAATATCGTATCGAAAAACAATCCCGAAAAGCTTAAGGTTAGTGCACAGTACGAAGCCTTGCGTGCCGCAACCGATAATGTTGAAAAGCTATTTAAAATCAGTCAGGCCAGTTTGGTAACCGAAGAATTAGAAGCTTTGGATAAACGTAGGGACGATGCCATAAATGGCATTAATTTACATATTCAAAGTTTAACTTATAGTCCGGATGCTGTAATAAACAAACACGCCAAAATCCTATTGGCTCATCTGGCACTATTTGGAACAAGCATAGCAAAAGATAATTACCAGAGCGAAACCACAAGCCTGCGCAATATTGCCAACGATTGGAAAAACAAACCCGAACTGCAGGCGGCGGTAAAGGCTTTAAACCTGGGCAGCTGGTTAACCGAACTCGAAACGGCCAATAACGATTTTAACGCGGCATATGTAAAACGTAACGAAGAACTGGCTACCGCACCAATAGAGAAACTGAAAGAACTGCGCAATATTGCCAACAACCTGTATTACAAATTGCGTACCCGGATAAACTCGAACCTCGATATTAACGATGGTGCCGAGCCATGGGCCGCTACCGTAAACCTGCTTAACCAGAACATCAGCACCTATACACTGTTGCAAACCCGCCGTGCAACAGAAACTGGTGAGGAACCCATTGCGCCAACTACAATTTAATTGTGAACAACCAACAAAAAAGAGCTATAGCGATATAGCTCTTTTTTATTAATTTGGGTGTGATTAACAGGAAAGGATGAGTGATTGTAATGAGGTATCTAAAGGTAGTTAGTCAGCATATTAGCAACAAAAAAAGGCAGCATGTACATTCAGAAACTATCTATCGACATCAAGACCAACATAAATAAGGACGAACTTATTGATGAGTTTGGATTGCTCATGGCTTTTTATCGTGGCAACGGGCAAACACAAGGAAAAATTGAGTCTCAGTATATCGATCACAACAAAATAGTTTGCTTGCCTTTTACTTATGAAAAAAACACATTACATAAAAAAAACAACAACTTTTATGTAAACAGGCAATCGAAGAAATTAGAGGAGCTTTGCAATTCAAAACTGGTATACAAAACAGTTGGTAAAACTTACCAAAGTTATAAGAAACCGTGTACCTGCAAGAAGTCGGATTTTTTTATTCTTGTTACAAATTATATCTCAATCGACTCTCCATTAACCTGTGGTACTTGCTTTAAACTAGTACCGCTCTATAAACTGCCAATTTATTACGACCATGGTTACATGCCAATTTTAAGTTGGGAAACCAACTACATTTCTTGTGATAGTTTACAAATGAACTGCGAGGTTGGAGAAAATTGGGCTTTAAGGCAAATGCAAGAAATTACCTCTCAGCTATCCAAACAAGGGCGTGAAATATGCAGGAAGATTGAAGAACTGACTTCAATTCCAACTTTTTATTATTTACATAATTACAAGAAGTATAAAGGCGACCAACTGACAAGACCTTGCCCAGGTTGTACTCAGAAATGGAACCTAAAAACACCACTGAACAATCAGTATGATTTTAAATGCGACCATTGCAGAATAATTTCAACAATATCATCAAACAGTTAGTTAAAATGCGGGTAAAGTTGCCATTAAATTAATGTATTCATCGCTCAGCCACATCAGTACATATTAAAAACACCAAATGATACCACAATAAAAAAATAGCACCTGGTCAATTGTGACTAGCCCAGGCGCTACCAATTTTTCCTGCACCCTATAATGTGCTCCTTGCTATCTGCACTCTGCAATAGGCTCCCTGCTATCGGGCATCGGAAGTGATGGAAGGAGATCCTTCGACTACGCTCAGGACGTTAAAGCTTTAGCACCCACTTTCAAACTACCATTACCCCGAGGCAGCACGCCCTCCCCGATTTTTCATCGGGGGCTTGTGCTGGCGACCAAAAAAGCTTTGACGAATTTATCCGACATCAGTTCCAAGCCTTGATTTTTGGTTACCTTTATCAAGAAAAAGGTAAGAGCCTCTTCGGCGGCGGTGAGCCGAGGCAAGACTGCGAAGAGGGAAGAATAAGCAAATATTACCTTATAACCACCCCTGCCTGCCAAAAGAACCGACACAAGCTCTCCTCAATAAGGATGGAGTTCCCTCGCTAGGGCAAATCTCAAAATCTGCGTTAATCTGCGCCTTTTTCAATTAAATCTGCGCGAAAAATAGCCCCAAACCCTTCCACTATCCCTCTTCTTCTGCTCGAAATAACGATTAAGCGCCAAACTTATATGGTACTTAAATACCTTATATGGTTAAGCTTTAAAAGATTTAATCCTTTAACCAAAAGCACTCCTTAATATACCCACTAACGGGTATGGCGGAAGATTTGATGAGTACCTAAATTGCGGTATCAAATCAATCCGTATCATGAAAAAATTAATCCTCTCCCTTTTTGTTTTCTTATCGTGTTTCAATTCAATCCAGGCACAAGATATCCCCCGAAGCTGTAAAAACCCGGTAACGCCTTTCGATGAAGTGATGAAAGGAAAAATAACCAGTCAGGTGCGTACGGCGCATCAATACTACATGCACAGTACCGATCCAAATGCAGGAAACACCTATGAACAAAGAACGGCAAAGCTTCAGGCAGCAGTGGTCAAAACTTTTTCAGCCTTCATGGCCGCAAGAAGGGCGGAATACCGTAAAACCATGTGTAATTATTACAAGGTAGATTGGAACCAGCCCGGCAACAGCAGTTCGAGAACATTAACCGTTCAACCCGGCTTTTATCTGATTATAGATTCTTTAAAAAGAACAACCAATGGCGATTGGAAAGGTGGTCCGGTATGGCAACCCACTAAAGACTTTCCCACCTCCATCACCTGGCAAACCGGCGGACATAGAAGAAACAATACCTTCGTCGATATTCAGGCCAGATACCAGGAAGAATACATTAAAGAAGTAATCATTGCGGAATTGAACATAGCCAGAAAAGAGTTAAACGACTTAGGCATCCCGACAGAATTACCACCTTTTTTAGATTAAATTTAATTGTTTAACCCCAAAAATATGCGCTCTGTATTTTTAACTACCTTAATCTCACTCACTACCTTGCTTTCTTATGGTCAGGTAAAAGTGGTGCTTCATTCGGTAGTAGGCTATGGCCAAAACGAAGCATTCGCGCGAAAAGCGGCTGCTGCTTTAGAACATGTTTTGAATTCGGACGAGTTCAAAAGAAAAGTATTGGATACCACTTTTATAAAAACCAAAGGCTATACCAACCAGCAGTTATATGATCGAATCATAAAAGCACACGAGGTTCAAGGCGAGGGCGGACAAGACGGCGTAGTTGATTTACGTGCAAGAACTTTAAGGGTAGATGGCGATGAATCGAATTGGAAAAACAACTGTGAAGGTTCTACACTGGGCATAGATGGAACTGGCGACGGCGTTACCGCTGTTTGTCCGAATAAATTACAAACCTGGGTAACCCAAAATGAGTTAAACGAACTGGCCGGGCATTACGCACATGAATATATGCACATCTTAGGCTTCGACCATCGTAACATGTTGAGGGGACAAAAATGGCGGGAGAAAACTTTTGTTTATGTGATTGGGAATATCGTATCGGACTTAGTTGAAGGAGAAATAGTTCGGTGAAAACGGTCGACAATAATTTAACTAGACATTCCGCACCGCTCAGGCTTGCCGGATCCGATAGCCATAGTACCACAAAGCATTACGGTTAATTATTTTAGGCTGAACCATATAAGACACATAAGGGCATATCAGCTTAAATGGCCTTATGTGTCTTATATGGTAAAGAAGATAGCATAGCGGTAGTCTTTGGTGAAGGTCCATTTAATGATCCTGCTAAACACCTCTTGTAGATCTCATTTGTTAAACTTAAATTTAATTGCGCTAACCTCATTCTTGGTTGCGGCATTATAATATACCATACTTTAACATCTTGAAAAGAACCCTCATCATTTTAATACTCTCGCTGACTTCGGCAGCTTACGCACAAAACAGACCAATGCCAGCTGATGAAGTGCCCGTAATCAAACGCAAGGCACCAACTCCTGATTTACAAAACACCATTATAAATATCATCGAGCGCCAGGTTAATAAAGACTCAATCTATGCCACGCCAGTAAATCATGCTTACACTTTTAGCATCGCGATAGCTTTCGATAGTTTATCGAAAATCGCCAACCTTACTTTTAGCCAAAACATCAATGCGCATCTTGTGGCTATACTCGGTCCAACGGAGCAGCTCAAGGCAAGGATTATACAGGAGTTTAACCGAAGAAATATAAGCATTGATCGAAAATATAACAACAAACTTGTGATCTGGCCGATACTGCTCATGCATAATGACGACGAAAAAATATTAAATCTCTGGGAATTTATACAGGGTTATAACAGTATGGTGCCTGTTTTGAGTACAGCAGATGATAGCAAGCAAAAGGTACTGCTGAAACCTTTTAACTGGATACTTTTTGCTGCTCAACAATGATGGGTAAACAGATTAGCTTAAGTTAGTGCATATGTCTCATGAACATATACATAATTATTATTAGCCTAGCCTACCGAAGTGGGACAAGAAGTTAAAGACATTTATTCTTTGACTACAAATTAAGATTTCTTGGAGAAACTTAGAATGACAGATTGCAGTAGAGGGATCGTCATCCGATAGCTATCGGATGCGAGGAGAAACGACGAAGCAATCTTTTATGTTAGTGATCCTTGCCAGAAAGATTGCTTCGTCGGCTGAAAAAGCCTTCTCGCAATGACGATACTATGAGGGGATTTATCTCCATTCATATTGATTCTTATAAAATAAATTATCCCTCAGGATGACAATTTTACATTTACACCCTCATCTAGCGCAAGTCTAAACGAGGGTTCTAGCAAAGGCCAGACTTGTGCTTATCATAAATCCACACATTAATCACTCTTATAAACATGGGCTGGTAATTGCACATCCAAAGCATTCCCATCCATACCTCTAGTGTGTAAACACTTTCATAATTTGTGTTAAAATAGCTACCTTGGAGCAACAAAATTAACCATCAATCTCATTTTGAAACTATTCTCGTTTTTCAACAAAGCCAAAAAGAAACACAGTTATACCTGTTCTTGCTGCGGTGAGGTGTATAACCAATTGCCCCTATGTTTTGGTTCCGATTATCCTGATTATTATTTCTCTGTTCCACCGGATGAAGTTGCGGAGCGGATCGATATCAACGAAAGTTGGTGTGTGGTAGATCAGGAACATTTCTTTCACCGTGGCCGTATTACCATTCCTATAACCGACCATAGTGAAAATTTAATATTCAATGTATGGACGTCTATAAGTGCTGACAATTTCAATAAAAGGATGGAATTATGGGAGCTTCCAGAAAGAATTAATCATGAACCCTACTTTGGCTGGCTACAAACGATTGTTCCAACCTATGGCGATACCTTGAACATCAGAACCATTGCCATCGAACAACAAGTGGGTATAATCCCTGAGATTAAAGTAATTGAAGAGGAACACGCTTTAACATTTGATCAGGATAATGGCATTACCTACAAGAGAGCGGTAGAAATTGTAGATCAGATCATGAGAACTCAACACAAAGGATCATAGAACAAACCAGTTCATACGTAACGTTTCTAGAATCTCACTAACAAATCGCCTTTTTAGCACATTACATGTTTGCTCTTATGAAAAGCTGTTTAAATATCTTAATACTATTTTTTATGCTAGCAGGTTGTACAAATAAACGCCCTGCTAAAGTTCACTTAACCCAGGAAAATCCGAGTCAAAATTGTAGTTGCACGAAGGATACATTGTTAGCCCAAATTATTTCCTGTAAGCCAAAACTTCTAGATAATGGCGCGAAACTATATTGGAGTTATAACTGCGACTCTTCCTGGTTAACTTTTGAAAACAGCGCTGGAGAGAAAAAAACAATCTTTAAATTAGGTGATGGTTTAGTCCAATTAACCAATCGGCTTGGCCATACAGATTTCAAGGAATTTAGTACGACATTCTTATACACAAACAGGGTTATTTCTGGTTGCTGCGACCCAGACGATTATTACCTGTACAGCAAATCTTCGGGTAAACTCATTAAAAAATTTGGGTCGGCCATTTATGTTTCTGATAATAGTCGAATGCCATTCCTGGTCTCTGTTAGTAATAGTAATTACGACCGTATTTCTAGATTTGATTTTTATTCGCTAAGCCTATATAATATCGACACTCAAAAATCTTTTAAGATCAAAATTAAAAAGGGAGATATCGAAAAAGGCATGAATAATAATAATAATTATATGTTCCCAGAGTTTCTTTTTGATACATGCACAATTGATGACCAAAAGCTTACCATTAGGTATTTTACAGAAAAACATATTAAAGGAACGGAACCAAACTACAAAAGCATAAAAGTAGACTTGAAACAATATCTCCGCTAAGAGTCTACTCCATTAAATGCAAGGCTTAGCGTTCTGTCCTGGTATCTGTGGTTGTTGTTTATAGGCCGAGGAAAAATTGCGCCGTCGAAATTCTTTATAAAATATTTAAACTGTCCTTCGATAGGCTACCATTGACAGAGTCTATTAGAGAGGTCGTCATCCGATAGCTATCGGATGACGATACTATGAGGGTATTTCTCTCCATTAATATCTCCTGTCATTCATATTGATTCTTATAAAATAAATTATCCCTCAGGATGACAATTTTACATTTACACACACTCATCACTTCATCCCCCTCCCTTCACCTTCGCAATAATGCACCTGGTGCTTATATACACCTAGACCTCCGACTCTTAACTAATCACCTACCGATTTGCTACCAGACGTCCGACCTCCGACCCTGCACTCCCGACTAATCGCAATGACTTACCGGTTTGCTATTATACGCCCAGACTTCCGACATCCGACCTCTAACTCCCGACTAATCACAATGACATTTCAATTCTCGTTTGCGTTTTCGAGGCACGAACGATTGTTAAATAGCCCTGATGGAAGTGAACCCCGATTTAAGCACTAGTTTTTGATTTATATTTTGTGCTTGCTTGTTTCACAGGTTTCTTCGGGGGAAACGGATAGCAGGACCGAAGCTAGCCTAAGAATTACCGTCTTTGCGCTCCAAAACCCTTCTCAGGCCAAACCAATCTTTTTCTTGATCTCTATTATACACCCAGCCTTCCGACCTCCGACCCTGCACTCCCGACTCATCGCTATGACTTACCGGCTTGCTATTATACGCCCAGACTTCCGACCTCCGACCCCGGACCTCTGACTCCCGACTAATCTCAATGATGCACAACTCCCCTCTTTTAACAATTACAAAACAATTGCCTTTTAAAAAGGATTGTATTAATACACCAATACCATTTTATATGAAAACGAAAATGATAATCTTAGTTGCCGCCTTGGGTTTAACCTTCTCGGCATGTAGTGGAAATAAAGCAGATGAGAAAAATGCCGACAGCTTGCACCAATACACCGATACCAGTAAGATGGATAGTACACACAACGATTCTACAGCCGATTCGACGACCAATGCGCCTGCCGACGTGAAGCAATAAAGACAATAATCAAACAACTAGCGCTCATGCTGCGGAGTATGGGCGTTTTTTAGCTTATGTCTAACCCTAATCTTTCAACCACTCCGGCTTCGGACTAATTACACCCGAACTTCGGACCTCCAACCCCAGACTAACTCTATGACTCTGGACTTCTGACTCCAGACTTCGGACTAACCAAGCGCTCCTACGTACCGATAAGTATTAATCAGCACACCAGTTGGCGTAGTTTTCGTGTCTACAAAAGCCAGTTCGCGCGCATTGGCAGTATTCGAATAGAAACGTTTGCCACTGCCCAGTAATACCGGGTAAACCATTAAAATCACTTCATCAACCAAGCCTTCTTCGAGTAACACCGCGATCACTGTCGAACTTCCATATACAATCAGGTCGGGGCCATCTGTTGATTTGAGGTCGCGAATGCCCGCAATTACATCTGTACCCAAATCTTTTGCAGGCCCCCATTCGAGGCTTTCTGGCCAGTGGGTAACCACATATTTGGTTGCTGCGTTTAGAGCATTCGCCATTGGGTTATCGCCCGCTTTTGGCCAGTATTGCGTCCAGCTATCGTATGTTTGGCGGCCAATCAGCAGATCGATAGTGGTGCCCTGTGCTTCGAGTACGGCCGTTAAGCCTTCCAAACTTCTGTAAGCATTGGTCCATCCGCCATGTTCGAAACCTGCGCTATTCTCGTGTTGCATCACGCCATCAAGCGAGATGTGTTCCATTATTTTGATCTTTCTCATTTTTTCCTGTGCTCTTAGTAATGATATAAAGGTACGATGAACGCACTTAGCCCCATGAGGGGCAAAAGTGACAATATAAAGGCCTTTTTATGACCATTTTGCATTGATCCATCTTTACACTCCTATTGTAAAAGGGGTTGGAAACGAATGGTTCTGTGCTTTTCGGGGGCTGTAGTCCTGCCATTCGCTACTTCCGATGAAGGATCGGAACCGCTGCTGTCAGGTTTAGAAACTAAGGCCGATAGCTTTTGGGAGGGTTTAACTAGCGATACGCTTTTCCAATTCGCTTACTGAGGGCATTAAGGTTACTACTTCATATCCCAACTAAAACCTTATCTTGTAGCAACTAAATTAACCAGTATCTATAAAGCATGAAATTAAACCTTTCGTTATTTGTTAAAGCATCATTTGCCTTATACTGTGTACTATTTTTAATTGTGCCTCCGATTGCAAATGCCCAGCTGTTAGAAAAATCGGCTCAGAAAATTCTTTCACTTAAAAATTTAAGATATATCGATATAGTTCAAACTAAGTTTTCCTTTCAGGATGACTATTATGCCGATACCATTAAATCTGAAGTTATTATTAAGGGCAGGTCAAAATCTGATGAAGGTTATTTTTATCTAAAAGCAAAGGATGCAACTTACGCTTTCGACGGCAATAAATTAGTTGTATTGTATTTAAAAGACAGTACTTACATTGTTGAGAAGGAAAGCGTTAATGGGCAGAATACCCGAACAATTTTATATTGGGCAAAGCAAATGGCCAAACTATCGAAAAGTATCCCAAATAAAGTGAAACAACTCGGCGATACCACGATTAACAATATCCCCTATCACAATATCCGCATCACCCAAACAGATACCATTATAAATAAGGCTAGTTCTTATAGTATCTATAACTTTATTGTAGATAAAAAAAACGGGCTACCTGTATACATTACCCATAAATTCCTTGGCGAAGCCGACGATGGTTCTGCTTTTGGACTGGTTGAAACGCATACCTACAGCAATTATACCCTTAATCAAAAGCAATTTTCTGATTTATCTACAGCCAGTATACCCAATTATTTTAAACCTCCCGCTAAAAGGAAACCAGTTCAGTTTTTGGAAAACGGTGTTGCCGCACCAACGCTTATTGCCAACGATGCTGATGGTAAAAAACTTAACATAGATGAGTTAAAAGGAAAAACTGTATTAATTAATTTTAGCTTAATCGGTTGTCCGCACTGTGTTGGCGCAGCACAAATGTTAAACCGGTTAAACGAAAAGTATAAAGACAAAAATGTGGTTATCATTAATGTGTATCCGATAGATAAGACGGACGTCATTGCTAAATTTGATCAAAAACAAAATGTAAAAACCATTAGCTATACTTCTGATCGAAGTGTGCAAATTAATTATCCCTTTGATGGGTACCCATCTTTTTATCTGATAGATAAGGAAGGTAATATCGCCGACTCTTATAACGGATTTTACAAAGAACTGGAAACTAAAATCATGCAAAAGATAGAGCGTATATTATAAATAGAGTGAATTAGATTAATAACACTGAGCACTTATGAATTGTCTGTTCGTGAATGAGGGTGATTTTCATTTCTGTGGAAATCTCCTTAATCCGCGGGAGAAAACACAAGAATGGTTTCCTGTAGATTACACAGATCGCAGATTTAAAATTGTCAGCCTGATCCGATAGCTATCGGATGGAGTCGAAGGCCATTTCTGCTAAATTTGCTATGTATCTATCATTTTGAAAACGGGTATTCAATATTTCATAGGTGCTGTAGTCCTGCCATCGCTTATAGTCCTCATTTCGTTTCACTTCATTGCGGGCTATTTAGCTCTGTCAGGTTTATTTAACAACAGGCACTAGCTCTTTTGAAAATCCTGTTCCTGCGATATTACTATTTATTCGTCTTCCAGAGATAAAATATTACATTTATCATATGAAAAATACGCTTCTCATTTTTGCCACATTCTTTATCATCTCCTGCAAGCAACCCATCGCGTTGGCCAACGAAGAATTCTACCTGGTTAAACCTGAAATGAACGGTAAAACCTATGCTCTTGTGCTTTGCAAGTTCGGCAATACAGAAGTGGAGATATTCGCAATGAAAGCTTCATCAATTGGAACAGCTGATTATACCAAGGGTAAATTCACGGTAAATCAGCATCAACTGGTGTTTCCAAAAGGGACATTTAATATGGTAAAAACAAGCAATGGTTATCAGTTATATGCATATCAAATGTTAAAATATCAATTGCTTACTGAGACTGGATATAAAGTATTCAAAACACTTAATAGCGAACAAAACCAGATGTATGTTTCTTTTCGAACCAAGCATTCAATTTTAATGGATTAGCAACGTGACTACAATAATATTTAAAAACTGGACGCTGATAGTCGACGAAGACTATACAAGGTCGACCTATAATTCTGTAAACAACGGTAGCCCTGAAGACTGCAATTGTGTAGAATGTTTAAATTATTTACAGAGTAGGGATGTTGCATTTCCAGAACAAATTAAGCACTTATTCGACCAACTGGGTATTGATTATAAAAAAGAGAGTGAGATTTGGCGAATGTGTAAAGAAAAAAATGGTTACCATCGTTACAGCGTGATCTTTCATTTTAAGGGAAGCTTTAAAGGTAATGATTGTTCAACTCCTTACCCAGGTGGTGGACAAACGATTTTAACTACACCCATTACAGACTCTTTCAATATTGGCTTTACTATGGGTAATGATCTCGCCTATTTTAAAGATAAAGAAGATCTCGTTCAGATTGAAATTGAAACAATGATACCCTGGATGATGGATAGCACTTTAGAAAGTGAATGGTAGTTTGAATGGCAATAATATCCCAAGTCTAATCATTTAAGGGACTTAACTTTACGCTATCAGTGAAAATGAAACGACAAACGATACCGACCAATTTTTTAAAAACCATCTGTTGGGTCGGCAACTCAATTGTCGATTGGACTTCTGCTGGCAAGCGGTATAACCTTGATGGAAAAACAGATCAATTAGGCGAAAATACTTTTGGTTTTGGCGACAGCGCCATTACGTCGAGCGACGGACAATATGCCTTTATTTATCAAAAGCTTGGCACAAAAGGGCTCTTACTTAAAAAGGGAGCGCTTTTGAGGGAAATAAACCGCTCTTACTACTATGCGGATTTCTATGAATACCCTGCGGCATTTGTAACGTTAAATAATAAAACTTTTTTAATTCATTGTCCAACCGAATATTGCAGGCTTGATTTTGAAGAGGTTGAAACAGGTCAAATCATAACGACTATTGAGGGAAGAAGTCCCGATGACTTTTTTCATTCGCGGCTCGAAATCAGCCCAAATGGTAAATACCTGATGAGTAAAGGCTGGTTCTGGCATCCTTTGGGCGCTATCAAAGTATTCGACATTGAGGAATGTATCCAGAACCCCAAACTGCTAGATCAATCTGAAATTTATCCAAACGTTGGCGTTGAAATCTCCACAGCAAGTTTTATTGATGACAGCCGTATACTATTGGGTTCATCAGGTGAGGAGGAAATAGATGAGGATTTATTGGAGAATCTTCCACAAAAACACATTGCCATTTGGGATATTACCTTAGACCAAATTTCTAAACGAGTTAAAATGAATGTTGAATTTGGAAACCTTTTTGCCATTAACGATCAGTATGCCTGGGATCTGTTTAAGTTTCCGAAAATTATAAATCTCGAAACAGGTGAAATAGTAGACCAGGATGAGACTTTGCCTAGCGGATTGCAAAATTCATCAATCATTCATCACATTAAAGAACTTCCGAAAATAGCCTTTAACCAAAAGACCAAACAATTTGCAATAACAAATGGCGATAACATTGAAATTATAGGGCAATAAAAGAAGTACGGCAAAGCAAAAGGATAAACACAAAATATGATCTTAATATAAATTATACAGTTATGAGTTGGGACATTGTAATATTTAACTCCAAGCAAAAAATAAAAGCTATTGAAGAAATTGACGAAGAATTGCTTATACCAGTAGATTTCGGTATCGTTTTGGAAAAGCATTTCACCAACATTACTGCTAGCGAAAATCACAGAGAAATAAAAGGCGAAGGTTACGTTATCGATTATTTTGTTGACAGCGAACCGGTAAGCAATAAAGTATTTAATCTTTATGGCGAAGCCGCACTTTTTGAGTTAATAAGCGTAGCTAAAATTTACCGCTGGCAAATATTCGATACGGGGAAGGGAGAAATGCTCGACCTCGAACATCCTGAAAAAAATGGCTACAGCAATTTCCAAAGTTATCTGCAACAGATTTTAAAAAACACTAACGATTAAATTGTCAAAGTTATGGGAACAACAATCGATAGCTTATCAAATCAAGAATTGGAGCTATATAACTATACTGTATCTCTACAAGAAATGACAGACATGAATGAAATAGAGAAAAAACTCAAGGAGGGCGGTATTTTCCGCAAATATCAACGCATCCACAAAAGCTATCTGGATTTATTTTTCAATACAGCACAAGAAGAAACAAGACTTGAGATTCTAAAGCGTCTGATATTTTTGAATTTGTATGTCGTTGTTGAACCGCCCTGGCTTTCAGGCATTCAAAATCTCGACAGATCAACCGTTTTCAAATCCTTTTCAATCCTAAATGATTATTTAACCAACAATAAAATCGATAAAGAATTTAAATGGATGTTATCGTATTATTCCAGTTGGAAATTCGCCATACTACCCTTTTCGGCAAGCCTTAATGCATTAACAAAATTTGTAAAAGAAGTAGACACTTCTATTTTACATGCGCCTAAAAAAGAACTTCCCAAAGGAACAATGGATAATAGAGGCCAAATGGGGCTGTATTGGATCAGTTATTCCGTAGAAACGAATAAATAAATTAATGGTTAAAAGAAATTTAACGATATGCCAATCATCAGAATCTCCGATCAAAAGAAAAAAACACTTGAAGAATTCTATCAGGAACTAACAAACGAAAAAGCGACCATTACGGAGAAACTCATAGGGAAAACGATGCTTTCTTTTCTTTCGATGGTAAATACTACATTTTTCGATACAACAATATATGGTTGTACATCGCATTATTCACTCTGTATACAAGCTGAAGATCATTGGGAAAGTGGCTGGGATATTGTTATTCAAACTTATGGTGACCAAAAATTTCAGTTCGAATATAAAATGCCTGAGGCCATAAGTCCTTGGAGATATGCAACTGTAAAAGGGCAAGCCAATACCATTGAAGAGGCTAGAAATTTCTTGATCATTGCGATGACAGAAAGTGGCGGATGGGCCGATAATAAAGAATTAAGAAATTTATATCATAAACTTAAAGGTATAAAAACTGAGAATCACAAATTTAAATTGTGGTTAGAATTTGAGGAGGTAGCGCCTGAAGACTGGAATATAGATGATGAGGGCTGTAATATTCACGTTGATATGGAAGATGGGCGGCATTATGGCTTAAATATCTGGACGTATAAATTCTTAGAGAAAGTTGTTCATCAAGACAGCGCAACTGGTCAAAATTTAGGTGGCAGTTACCAGATACCGCCTGATCTGCTTGTGAAAGAACTGACAAGAGCATGCATCGAAAAAACTATTGAAGATTTACTAAGAATTGGTGACTTGGAAAAAGTACTGAATCGAAGTATATTGTAGTCGGGTCAAAAATTTTTAAAATAATCTTGTAAATAATCAACGTGCAATGAATCCAACTATAATTATATGAATAGTAAGGTAAACTTTCTTATCGAAAAAGACAAAGCGATGTAACAGACGATAAATCTGATGATCTAAAAAATTAAAGCCCCAAAGTATACTAAAGCTGCGAAACCTTGACCTCTTATCCTGAAGAAATACAATTTACATCCAGTTGGCGAAAATATCAGCAACGTGTTCTCGATCATTTAGACGATTACATCGCAAACCGACATCTACATATCATCGCACCACCTGGTTCGGGAAAAACGGTTTTAGGACTAGAAGTAGCCATTCGCCTAAATAAACCGACTTTGATTCTGGCACCAACCATTGCCATCCGTAATCAATGGATACAGCGTTTTTGTGATCTTTTCCTTCAGGTTGAGGTTATACCCGATTGGGTTTCGAAAGATATCAGAGACCCCAAATTTATGACTGTGGTTACTTTTCAAGGTCTGCATGCAGCCTGTAATAATTTACGTGTTCAGGAAGAGGAAATTGATGAAGAAGAAGACGAGGAGGAAACGATAAAATCATCCAATCCTAATCTCGATAATATAGTAAGCGGATTAAAATCGCAGAACATTAACACGATTGTAGTGGATGAAGCCCATCACTTAAAAAATGAGTGGTGGCAAACCTTAACCAAAGTAAAAGAAAAACTCGATCCAATTATTGTTGGCTTAACAGCCACACCACCGTACGACGTTACACCAGCTGAATGGTTACGATACATCGAATTTAATGGCCCGGTTGATGCCGAAATATCAGTACCCGAATTGGTAATTGAGGGCGATTTATGCCCGCATCAGGATTATGTTCATTTTACCTTTCCAACCGCAGCAGAAAATGAAAATATCATCAAATTCAGGGCAGACATCGAATTACTGTTTCATGAAATTAAGCATGACGAAACGCTTATAAAGGCCATTGAAAATCATCCCATATGGATACATCCAACCGAACACCTCGAATGGATCTATACTAATCTTTCTTGCTATTCGGCATGTTTAATTTTTCTTCATGCCAATGGCAGAGAAATCCATGAACTCCATATCAAGGTGATAGGCGATCCAAAATTAGAAATCCCACCATTGGACTACAATTGGCTGGAGACACTTTTGGATTTCTATTTATTTCAGGAAAAGGAACGTTTCAAGGCATTGGACGAACATCGGAAGCAATTGGAAACAAAGTTGAGGCGATGTGGTGCTATGGAGAAAAGACAGATCAATTTCTCTAATAATAAACGGATTACAAGCTTCTTAACTTCAAGCATAAGCAAACTCAGTGGAATTAACCGCATTGTAGATTTCGAGTTTAAGCACTTAGCCCATCATTTAAGAATGGTTATCCTTTCAGATTATATCCGCAAAGAATTCTATATCAATTCATCAGAGAATCAGATAGAATTAACCAAAATGGGTGTAATTCCTATTTTCGAAAAACTAAGACGAGAAAACACAAACGATAAAAAAATAGGTGTGCTTACCGGTTCGATGGTAATTATTCCAAAAGCCGCATGTAAAGCATTTGAAACAAAAGCAATTAAACGGGGCATTACCAAAATCACCCTATCTCCTGTTCCTTTCGATCATGATTATATCTTCATCGAGCAAACAGAACAAGTTAAAAATGACCTGATCCGTCTCGTAACCGCAATTTTCGAGGAAGGAGAAATTGAAGTATTGATCGGAACGAAATCTTTACTTGGCGAGGGATGGGATGCCCCAGCCATCAATTCGTTAATATTGGCGAGCTTTGTTGGATCTTTTGTTTCTTCCAATCAGATGCGCGGCAGAGCCATCAGAACACAAAATGGAAATACGGATAAGACAGGAAATATCTGGCATCTGGTAACAATAGATCCCACAGCCAAAACAGGAGGGGATGATTTTGATCTGTTAAAAAGGCGTTTCAAAAGTTTTGTTGGCGTTTCCTTTAAACAGGAACCTAGTATTGAGAACGGGCTGAACAGATTAAATTTGCCCGAGAACATTAACCAGATAGCAGAAGCAGAGAAAAAGAATATAGAAATGTTCGCCTACGCTGCCGATAGGAAAAGTTTAAAAAAACGTTGGGAAACTGCGCTCGAAGTAGGTGTCAATCTTATCGAAGAAATTAAAATTCCATTTCAGGAAGAGGAAGAATATCAAAAAGTTAAAGCTATGTACCTGAATAAAACAATTGCCAATCTTGTGGCTACTTTAGGATCAGGTTTGGCTGGTTTCGGACTTCAAAGCCTGGAAATCCTTCTTAGAGGAAGCAGGAATCTTAAATCGGCACATGATCTGTACATACTGCTGGGCATTATTGGTACTATTGGGATAATCATATTCGGCCGTTTAACCTACAAAACTCTAACCCTTTATATAAAATACCGAGATATTTCAAAAGATATTCACCAAATTGGACAAGCACTTCTGAGTGCACTAGCTAAGGCAGGGGCAATCCAAACCGATGCTTCACAAATTTATGTTCAAAGTGAGATAGACCAATATGGCGCCATTTTTTGCCATTTAGAAGGCGGAACCACTTTTGAAAAATCAACCTTCATTAACGCACTACAGGAAGTAATTGCACCTATTGACAATCCACGCTACGTAATTATCAGGAAAAACAAATTTATGTTGTTTGTAAGGCAGAAAGATTACCATGCCGTACCAGAGCTTATCGGAAGAAATAAAAACCTGGCTGAATACTTCAAATATCAGTGGGAGCTAGGTGTAGGTGCTTGCGATTTAATATTTACCCGTAGCGTTGAAGGCAGAAAATTGATCTTACAATCAAGGATAAAATCATTGGCCGCACAGTTTCAAAGCAAAGTGGAGCATGTAAATAAATGGAGATAGATCAAGAAAAACCAATGACGGAAATTGAAGCAATTTTAAATCCTACATTTTTGTTAAATCTTGTTGCGATCGAAACAATCCAATACTATACTACAATCGACACTTCCATTAAAAATGAGAGACTGGAGAGTAAGGTTGAATTAAAGGTGATGTTAATAGAACCAGGCAGTGGCGAACTTGAATTGAATGAAAATATCTACGAATTAATATTAACCCATGTTACGAGCTATCAAATCGATTTTTCTAACGAAGATGAAAGGACATTCGAATTTGATACAGACGAAGTAAGACTGGAAAGAGATGTCAAATCTGCAGGCATATATACATTAAGTTTTATAAATACATCAGTAGAGGTGCATATAAAGTTTAGTGGCTTAGCGATAAAACTGTTGTCGTGTAATCGAAAGAAATAATATGATGAATGACTTTCAAATAAAAGATTTTATAGCAATACACAATGTACATCAAACATTCACCAAATCTTTCAACTCTTTATTAAATCAAAATACGGCCGAAGATTTAAATATAAACGATAAAAACGTATCGATTGATGTTGAAAACCTGGAATTTGAGTTGCCTGGTGATGATGTTATTGCTTTCAAAAGTGATATCAATCGAGATGGAAATAAAATAGGTTATTACAGGTTGGTTTTTGCATTAAATGGCAAATTACTAGATGATTATTTTGTGATTTATTAAGCGCTAAGTTCTTACACGGATTATAAATTGTCAGTCTGAGCGTAGTCGAAGACACCCAACTTTATATTCTCTGTGCCTTTCTCTTCTTTAATTTCTGCGCTAATCATCTTAAATTTGCGGGAACAATTACCCTTTAGGTTTTCCCGCAGATTACACAGATATACGCAGATTTAAGCCAAGCTCTGATTTCTCTATAACAATACACTTTGCACTATTATACATATTGCATAACTTTTCCCCAATTTAAATTAAGCCCAATGAACCTTCTTCCAACCCATACATGTCCTTCCTGTGGTGAATTACATCATGACTGGCCTGCACTGGCGTCGGCTGGAGTCGAAGACCATCCCAAGCTTAGTGTTCTTTGTGCACGCTGTGGTAAAAAGATCCTTCGACTACGCTCAGGATGACAAACCGAGTGACGATAAATAAGCTACGGGTTTGTTCTGCAAATCAAAGAAAATGGCGCAGATTAAATAGGTTTCTCTTTATAGATTGTCAGTCTGATCCGATAGCTATCGGATGTAGTTGAAGGCCTCCCAGCTCTGTGTCCTCCGCGCCTTTCTTTGTGTACTCCTGTGGTTAAAAAAGAGGTAAAATGGATGATGGATTTGGTTCAGCGTAAATCTGCGTAATCAGCGGGAGACAGTAGGCCAGGAGATGGAGTCGAAGACCAACCAACTTTGCGTCCTCTGCACCTTTTCTCTGCGAACTTTGCGGTTAAACCACGATTACTCTGTTAACTTCCTTTTAATTCCTTCAGTCAGTTTCCTTACGCTCATATAACCAGCCGAAGAGCTGTTCCTTTTATCAAAGTCGATCACTAACCAGCCCTTTTTGGCTTTAAGGTTAAACTTATCGCTGCCATTTACATTCACCAACAGATCGATATTCTGATCCAACGGAAGTTCGTTGTTTAAGGCGCTGTCGAGATATTTTTCGAGTTTGCCTGTTTTGTTCTCATCGTATTCCGCCTCAAATTTAAAATTGGTGGTGTTATCCAATGTGCTAAGTGATAAATGTCCTCCACTGTTGTGGCATCCGTAGCCTAAAGTGGTAACTAAAATTGCGATACTGTAGAATATTTTTTTCATTTTTTTATTGGTTAATTGTTTTTTTCATCCCCCTACCCCCTTCAAAGGGGGACGGACTCCGTTTTTCATCGAAACTTTTGACCTTCTCCCTGCCCCCTTCAAAGGGGATGGACTGGGTTTTCATCCAGACTTCTGACCTCCGACCCCGGATTTTCTCACTCCAAACTCCGGACTTAAGACTCATCCCCCTACCCCCTTCAAAGGGGATGGACTGGGTTTTCCCCCAGACTTCTGACCTCCGACCCCGGACTTTCCGACCCCAAAACCCAAACTTCATCCCCCTACCCCCTTTAAAGGGGGACTTAGATTCAAGACTAACCGCCTCCGGCTCTTCCTTTCATATCATCCGTAGCGGTATTTCTAGATCGTGCTGATTTTACATTCTGGTTTCCGAAGTTATAACTGATGCTGAAGTTTGCCCTTCTGCTGGTATAATGGTTTACTACGTTCATGTTGATGTTCTGGTAAACCAGTTTGCCTTCCCAGTGGTTGGTGAGCAGAATATCGTCCATATTTAAGCGTAATTTAAGTTTTTTGTCCATTAAAGTTTTCTGGATTCCGGCATTTAAGGCGCCCTGATAAATGGTCGTCTGTTCTACGCCGTTTACCCTTGGCGAGTTGAGCCAGGCACTAATTTCGAAACTAAAGTTCTGAGGTAAGGTAAAAGAGTTGGAAGTAAAAAGATTTACCGCAGCCTTGCCTGAACTGAAGGCTGCACCTTCAATATTTCCATCGTTAAATTTGCTATAGTAAACACTTACATTATTTTGAATGTTCCACCACTTGGTCACCTTGATCGGAATGTATAAATCGGCAGAGTAATTCTGGAAACGGCCCAGGTTCTGGCGGATTACACTGATTACCCGTGTGGCATCATCCTGTTTGCTGATTTGCGTAATCATATCCCTGGTGTTCGAATAATTCAGCGAGAAAGAAATTTCCTTATAGCTATAGCTGATCTGATAATTATCGGTAAACTGAGGTTTAAGATAAGGATTGCCCTGATCAACTGCCAAAGGATCCATATAAAACACAAAGGGATTAAGCTGTTGGTAATTTGGGCGGTCTACCCTTCTGCCATAAGAATAACGGATGTTGTGGTTTTCGCTGATCTTCTGATTCACAAAGATCGTTGGAAATAGCGAAAGATAACTCCGGTCTACCTCTTTCTGGTCGGTAACCGAAGTGCCGTTCGAATGGGTATGTTCTGCACGTAAGCCCAGCTGCAACTGCCATACCTTCCACTCTTTCGAGAAGCTCCCATAAATGGCATTGATGTTTTCTTTATACACAAAGTTGTTCGATTTGCCCAAATCGTTTTGCCATATGCCACCAATCAACTGCTCCGAAATAAAATCGTTATTGGTAAGCACATAGCTGCTTTTTAAGCCTGCTTCTAACTTTGAGGTTTTAGAAAGCGGTAAAGTGAAATCCGTTTTTGCCGCATATACATTAATCTCGGCATCTGTATTGTTTCTCAAAGTGGTTTTATTGGTCGAGCTGCCGCCGCTGTTTAAATAATTGGCCAGGAAGTTTTCGTCTTTTTTATTGCTGAAACCCGAATAATCCATATCGAAAGTCAAACCCATACCTTTTTTATCGAAATCGTGTTTGATGTTAAAGTTGGCTGTTAAGTTACCCACTGGAGAACTTGAATTGGCATCCTGTAAAATATAACTGAGGTTCGACGCACCATTCTGCACCGCACTAATATTCGTATTGCTAAAATTGGTGAGCTTGGTATTTACGGTATTGACATCTAACATTACCCCGAAAACTGTCTTTTCGGAAGCATAATAATCTGCACCCAATTTCCCCTGAAAACCAAGGCCTTTGTTTTTGCGGTCGAAGTTTTGCGTTAGTGAACTGGCCAAACCTTCTGATAAGGTGGTTCGGGTTAAAAACGTGTTGTTAAACTGGGCTTTACGTGCCACGGCCCCGTTGCCGAAGATATTCCATTTGCCTTGCCGGTGGTTTAAATTCAGGTTTACGCCTACACGGAACAAATCGCTTGGCGAATCGGGCATAATACCCTGTCCTGTATTTACAGAAAGCGTACCATTGGTACCATAAGCTTTGTTGCGTTTTAACTTGATGTTGATGATCCCTGCGTTTCCTGCAGCATCATATTTTGCAGATGGATTCGTAATCAGTTCGATCGTAGCAATCTGATCGCTGCTCATGTTGCTTAATAAAGTGGTAATATCAGCACCAGAAAGGAAGTTCGATTTTCCATCAATCATTACCATCACACCGCTTTTATTGTTCAGTTTAATCTGGTCGCTCTGGCGGTCGATCTGTACCCCCGGGGCTTTCTCTAAAACCTCCAAAGCTGTTCCGCCTGTAGCAATAATGCTGTTCTCTACATTCAGCACTGTTTTATCAATCTGGTGTTCGATAAAAGGTTTTTTGCCCTGCACGCTCACTTCTTTTAACTGTTTGCTTACACTTTCGATGCTGATAGCTGGCAGATTTATATCTCCATTAATTGAAAAATGCTCCGTTTTTTTACTTTTAAAACCCACAATCGAAATTGAAAGCAAATATTCGCCGCTCTTCAACTGGTCGATTGTAAACGCTCCCTCGATATTTGTCGATACACTTTTAACCACCGTGGTATCGGGATAATTTAACACCCTAACAATGGCAAACGACACCGGAACAGTCTTTTCATCGATGATCTTCCCCGACAGCATATTTAATTTTTGGGCAAAAGATGCCCCACATGCGATAAAGCATGCCATTAGCGTAAATAATGTTTTCATGGTTTTTTTCTTTTTAAGCGTTTCGTTTTTTTCATCCCCCTACCCCTTTAAAGGGGGACGGGCTTAGTTTTTCGCCCAGACTTTCCGACCTCTGACTTTCCGACTCCAAACCTAGGCTTCATCCCCCTACCCCCTTCAAAGGGGGACGAACTTAGTTTTTCACCCAAACTCAAAACTCCAAACTCCAAACTCCAAACTCAAGACTACCCTCCTGCTCTATTCTTAATATCATCCGCAG
Source organism: Pedobacter psychrodurus (assembly GCF_032678585.1). GTDB lineage: Bacteria > Bacteroidota > Bacteroidia > Sphingobacteriales > Sphingobacteriaceae > Pedobacter > Pedobacter psychrodurus_A. The sequence continues at coordinate 24,951 of NZ_JAVTSN010000027.1, forward strand.
CGGTTTTTCGGTTTTGGTTTGACTTTAAATTTTGGTTACCAAAGCTATAACTGATATTGAGTGAAGCCCTTCTGCTGATGTAATTGTTCTGTACCCTTAAATTCACATTCTGATAATCGAGCGTTCCTTTCCAATAGTTGGTTTGGAAGATATCGTCAACATTTAATTTTACTTTTAAAGCTTTGTTCAGGAAACTTTTTTGTACCCCCATATTTAAGGCGTATTGATAAATAGTGGTCCGTTCCAATCCCCTAACCTTTGGAGAATTTAGCCAAAAATTGGTTTCTAAAGTCCAGTTATCCGGCAAGGTAATCGAGTTCGTTAGGTTAAAATTATACGCTACTTTACTTAGCATAAAGGGTGTACCTTCCAGGTTATCATCATTAAATTTATTGTAAAACAGATTGAAATTGCTCTGTAAATTCCACCATTTGGCAATGGCAAGCGGAAAATACAGCCCTGCTGTATAATATTGTCCACTACCGATATTGCCCTGTCCAACGGTAACAATCCTCGTGCTATCGTTTTGTGCCGTTTTACTGTCCAAAATAAGATCTTTTGTTCTGGAATAACTCAGGGAGAAAGACAGGCCGCTTTTGTAGCTGTAACTCACTTCAAAATTATTGGTAAACTGAGGCTTTAGGTAAGGGTTTCCTATTGCTATGGTATAAGGATCCATGTAAAAATTAAAAGGATTTAATTGCTGATAATTTGGCCGATCGATCCGCCTACCATACGAATAACGTAAATTACTGCTCTCCGAAATCTTCTGACTAATAAAAACGGTTGGGAATAACGACAGATAATGCTGCTTAGCCTCGGTATTATTGGTTACCGATGTTCCTGTAGATTGGGTATACTCTGCCCGTAAACCAGCCTGAATTTGCCATTTGCCTAAATCTTTAGATAAATTTGCATAAGCGGCATTTACGTTTTCTTTATAGATAAAGTTATTACTTTGCCCTACAATATTCTGCCATTCGTTATTGACCAGTGCCGATGAAAGAAAATCGTTATTGGTTTTAACGTAAGTGCTTTTCAGACCGGTTTCCAGCTTTGTTGTTTTTGATATTGGCCAGGTAAAATCAGTTTTGGCAGCATAAATATCGATGGCTGTTTTACTATCATTTTTAATGATCGTATTGTTATAAACCGCCCCGTTTTCATCAAAAAAGTTGGTGTTAAAATTTTCAAGTCCCGAGTAATCAAAGCCAGAGTAATCGGCATCAAAATTTAAACTGGCACCTTCCTTTTTAAAATCGTGCTTGATGTTAAAATTCGCGCTGTAATTTTTGTTTGGGGTATTGGCATCAGAATACTGGATGAGCGAATTGTTACTGATTACACCAGCATTCGTTTCGTTTATAAATGTTTTAGAAAAATTATCCAGTTTACGCGTACTTGTGCTACCATCTAACATGATACCGATGGTAGTTTTTTCACTCACATTATAATCTGCACCGAGTTTTGCGGCCAAACGCGATCCGGTATATATTTTTTGAAAATTTTGATTAAACGCGCTTTGCAAACCATTAGAACTCGTGGTCCGGTCTAACAATAAATCCGAGAAATTATTATTCTTTGATGCATTTGCGTTGGTATAAAAATTCCATTTCTCTACGCGGTGATTCAAATTGAAGTTAAGCTCCGACCCATAAATATTGGTAGGCAAATGAGCTCTTATCGCATTGCGATAGGTTGATGAAATGCTCCCATTTGTACCAAAGGCCTTATTCTTTTTCAATTTAATATTGATAATGCCTGAATTACCGGCCGCATCATATTTAGCCGACGGATTGGTGATAATTTCTATGGTCGCAATCTGGCTGCTACTTAAGCTATTTAAATAGATGGTTAAATCTGATGCCGATAAAAAGTTGTTTTTTCCATCAATCATCACCATTACACCCGATTTATTATTTAATAAAATCTGTTCGTTTTGCCTGTCTAACTGCACGCCTGGTGCTTTCTCTAAAATTTCGAGTGCGGTACTACCCGATGAAACAATACTATTCTCTACATTCAGCACTGTTTTATCGATCTGGTGTTCGATAAAAGGCTTTTTACCCTGAACACTCACCTCTTTTAACTGTTTGCTTACACTTTCAATGCTGATGTTTGGCAGTTTTAAATCATTATTGATTAAAAAGTGTTCCGTCTTTTTACTTTTAAAACCAACGATCGAGATCGACAGTATATAATCACCGCTTTTTAACTGGTCGACTGTAAATGCGCCATCGATATCTGTTGATACACTTTTAACCACCGTAGTATCAGGATAATTTAAAACCCGAACAATGGCAAACGGTACCGGGGCAGTCTTTTCATCGACGATTTTCCCCGTGAGTGTATTTAATTTTTGGGCAAAAGATGCCCCACATGCCATAAAGCATGCAATTAGCGTAAGTAATGTTTTCATGGTTTTTTTCTTATAGATAGTTTATGGTGACGTGTATCGGATCAATTATTCCGGCTCAATTCCCAACTCCCCTTTAACTTCTTTAATCCTGTTTGACACAGAATCCTGGTAAAGAGAATCAGTAGTTCTATCCTTATGCAACAACTCTAAATTAAACAGTTCTTCTTCCAGCTTTTTCTTTTTGATAGCCTCTTCTTTTAATTGCGCAACGCATTTCAAGCCATCTTCGGTCATGATCCAAACCGTATAATCGTTATGGTCATTTTCGCTGTTTTTGCAATCCCAGGTCCAATAATTGTTGATGTAACGGTAAGCATCTTCCTTTAAAATCAACCTCGTACCCACCGGAACCTCAAGCGTTAACCTTACCTCCTGGGCTCGCCAAATGCTTCCTTTTCTCAATTGAAACCTCGGACTAAAAATCAATTCCGAATCTTTCAGCTGGTAGGTGTAGCTAATATTTTGCGCGTTCTGCAAGGCACTTTGAAAGGTTTTTCCCTGCGATTCATATTTTTGAGTTAAACGCGTAGTGCCCGTTTCGCTTTTGTTGATATCGATACGGATATGGTTCGGCGAAACAAATGGTCCATCTTCGAAATCGTCGACCACAATCTGGTGGCGGTTATTGGCATCGATGTGGTAAGCCACACTATCTTCTTTACTGAAATATTTACTCTTATCGATATTGAGGGTATAAGTTGGGAAAGATTTGAGGTCGACAGTTTGTGTTAACTCAGCATGTTGTTTAAACTCCGAAGATATTTTGGCGGCCTGATAACCCGTTACGGCCACTCCTGCCAACCAGATGATCAACAGCGCAAAAGAAAATGTTTTATTAATGGCCTGTTTGTTAAAGGCTACCCTGATCGAAAACAGCACCAGGGCTAAAATCGGTACAAAGCAAACAATAAATGCCCCAAATAAAATGATCCCCCTATTGCTTTCATTAATAATAGAGAAGGGAAAATACTCGTAAATACTCGCATCCCAAAATCCCTGAAAAGCGGCTGTACCAATAATCAGTGCCAGTAAAAAGAGTACGCCAAATACAACGATAAACCCGGCGATTACTTTAAAAATCACCTTTCCTGTACCCGATATAAATCGGCCAAGCCATTCGAAAAATTCGCCGATAAAATTACCTAAGCGGGCAAATATCGGTTGTGCATGTTTGTTTACTTCACCCAAACGTTCCTTAACGGCCAGCAATTCTTCATCCAGGTTCTTTTGAAAACCCTGAAGGTTGGCAGGTTCGCCTTTCATTTCCATACGCTCGATACGCGATTTGGCCTTTGGCATGATGATCCAAAGCAAGGCATATACTAAAATACCCGATCCGCCCAGAAAAAAGGTAAGCACGGTAGCCACCCTAATCCATTTTGGATCGGCGTTTACATAATGCGCAATACCGGCACAAACACCTGCTACTACGCGGTCGTCCATATCGCGGTATAATTTTTTCTCGGCGTACTGGTGTTGGTAAGTACTATTGATTACAGGTTCTTCTTCACCTTCCTCTACGGTATCAAAATCCTGTACCTTGCCCATCTGAGCAATAACAGAATTTACATTAGCCGAATCTACAACCTGTTTTTTCTGCTCTTCCAATTGCTCGGTTAAGAGTTCAGCAATCCGGTTTTCGATATCGGTTACAATCTCAAGGTCGTCTGCGTGGTTGGCAAAATACTGTTTTACTTCGTTCAAGTAGGCCTTTAAGCGTTCGTAAGCACTTTCTTCAATATGAATAATCGTGTTTCCTATATTTATGATGATGGTCTTTTCCATTTCCTTTTTTACTAATTATGAATTGGCTCCTTTTTGTGAAATACCTACAGCATAAGCCAGCTCCTGCCAGGTTTGATCTAATTGTGATAAAATGCCCCGACCATCTTCGGTTAAGGTATAATATTTACGCGGTGGGCCTGAGGTAGATTCTACCCAGTTGTAGCTTAACAAACCATTATTTTTAAGCCTGGTTAATAATGGATATAGTGTGCCCTCAACCACCAATAGCTTTGCCGCCCTTAATTCGGCAATAATATCCGAAGCATATATTTCGCCACGGGAGATGATTGATAAAACACAGTACTCCAGAATTCCCTTCCGCATTTGTGTTTGCGTATTTTCTGCTATCATATAACAAAGATATATGTTTTATATACTACCATGCAATACATAGTACTAAAACAAATCAAAGTAAATACACAATTAACTGATTATCAGAATAATAATTTTAAATTAAATTTTTATTTTTGGAAATAATTCTGTAAATCATCAAAATTTTTACTGTTTTTTGGAAAAGACAGGTTCTGCAATCCTTCGGTTTTTGCAGTCCTGCTGTTGCCTATAGTCCCGATTGGCCTTACGCTAAACTTACAGTTCTACCCTAGCTCATCCCCGCTTAAACTTCGTAAGTTGGCCAGGCAGAAAATCGGGAGCTATCTGGCGCCATCAGGTTTAGTTGGCCTGGGCTGGAGCTACTGTTTATGGTATGAGCGCGATACTCCTACAGACCTTTGTTAATAAACCCGACAGAGTGGGTAGCCCGCATCCCGATTTTTTTCTGGAGCAGACTACAAGCGATGGCGGGACGGCAGTTACTATGAAAAGCAGCACGCAAATTTCCAAAAAGAATAAATTCGTTCACACCGCTTATAGACTTCCGAAGTTCTTGCAGCCAGTCCTTTGTAAACTTCCGAAGTTCCCCTTCGCCTCTTCCCACCTAAACTTCGGAAGTGGGCCACGAATAATATATAAATACTATAGATTTAATATATTTTAATAATTTTGCAGCGTCTTAACTTATTTTCATGAAAAAATCTATTGCCAGCATTGTTGCTGAGGCAAACGAAAGCGGCGAGGGAACGCTTAAAAGAACCTTAGGTCCTATCAACCTGATTCTAATTGGAGTGGGCTTAACGCTTGGTGCAGGTTTATTTTCGATTACCGGTTTGGCCGCAGCCAACCACTCTGGCCCGGCAGTTACTTTATCTTTTGTGATTGCAGCATTGGGCTGTGGTTTCGCAGCATTGTGTTATGCAGAATTCGCATCGATGATTCCTGTTGCCGGCAGTGCCTACACCTATTCTTATGCCACTATGGGCGAGCTTTTCGCCTGGATTATCGGCTGGGATCTGGTATTGGAATATTCTGTGGGTTGTGCCACGGTAGCCATTAGCTGGTCGCAGTATTTAACCAAGTTTTTGGCCAGTTTGCATATTTACCTGCCTCCGCAATTAACCTTATCCCCTTTCGAAACTGCTAAACTCGCCGATGGTTCTACCGTTAAGGGCATCATTAACATCCCTGCAGCATTGGTTGTGGTATTAATGACCGCTATATTGATCCGTGGGACTAAAGGATCAGCGATTGTAAACGGAATCATCGTATTTTTAAAAGTTGGGGTGGTACTGGTTTTCATTGCACTGGGCTGGCAATATATCGATCCTGCGAATTACCATCCATACATTCCAGAAAATACCGGGACATTTGGCCAGTTTGGCTGGAGCGGTGTTTTACGAGGTGCTGGTCTCGTATTTTTTGTATTTATAGGCTTCGATGCGGTTGCTGCTTCTGCTCAGGAAACGAAGAACCCAGCCAGGGATTTGCCAATCGGTATTATTGGGTCGTTAGTAGTTTGTACTGTTTTATTTGGTCTGTTCGGTCATGTGATGACAGGTTTGGCCAATTATAAAGAATTTGCCAATAGCGGTGCACCGGTGGCCATTGCTATCGAAAAAACACCTTATGCCTGGTTAAGTCAGGCGATTATTTTGGCCATATTAATCGGTTATACTTCGGTAATCTTAATCGATTTGATGGCGCAGTCGCGGATGTTCTATTCGATCAGTAAAGATGGCCTATTGCCAAAGATGTTCTCTGATGTACATACCAAATTTAAAACACCTTATAAATCGAATATTATCCTGTGCATATTTATTGCCTTGTTTGCTGCATTTGTACCCATGAACGTGGTTGGCGAAATGACCAGTATCGGTACATTGCTGGCCTTCCTGATGGTGTGCGTCGGCATCCTGATCCTGAGAAAAACAGATCCTGAAGCCAAACGTCCTTTCAAAGTTCCATTCGTACCACTCGTTCCGATTCTGGGCATTTTAACCTGTATTGCCATGATGGTATTTTTGCCTTGGGAAACGTGGTTAAGGCTGGCCGTTTGGTTAATTATAGGTTTAGCCATCTACTTTTGGTATGGTAAAAAGAACAGTAAATTAACCACAAAAGGAGAATCTGTGAAAAGCTTGTAATAAACTCATTACTATACACATAGAACAATAAGGTTGTTCGATATTCTGTACAACCTTATTGTTCTTTTTTATGCCGACCGTATTTACAACCGCATAAATATCAGTTAAATAACAAAAAAATACAAGTTATCCACAATTCAACATTTTTGTATGTTTTTGGCGTGGGATTTGTCTTAAGGAAATTAACCCTATTAAACTCATCCCTATGCTAATTAAATTAGACACATCCGTTTTCAGGCTTTCGAGGCATAAAGCAGAAACCGTTAAAAAAACCGTTACACCACTTACAAGAGATCAATGGATTACTGCCGATAGAATCGTTATGGCAGCGATGTTTATTGCTACAATTGCTGGTGCAATCTTATTTTAAATTTCAGATGATTAATCAAAAATCCTCAGAAATCATTTCCTTATTTAACATTACCGCAGCCATAGTTCCTGCTGCAGTAACAATGGATAACGATCTAAACATCGTTGTACAATCTCCTGCGGCATAAACGCCATTAGCAGCGGTTTGCTGCTGCTCATTAACTTTTATTGTATTTAGTTCTGTTAATTCACAGCCCAGATCATGGTATAAATGGTTATGCTGTACTACCTCAGCCCTTGCATAAACAGCTTTTAAGGCTAATTTCTCGCCATTTTTAAACACCAGATTTTTAAGATAACCATCAACGTGCTCCACCTCAATAATTTCATCCTCCAGGATGGCAATCGATTTAGCCTCTAGTTTTGCTGTCTGCTCTGCGGTAAACTGCGATTTGCCATTGGTTAAAATGGTTAAATCTTTGTTCCAATGGTGCAGGTTTTTGGCCATATCAAAGGCATGGTCGCCATTTATCAACAGGCCAATTTTTTCGTCTCTTACCTCATAACCATGACAATACGGACAATGGATAACCGAAATGCCCCAACACTCGGCAAAGCCTTTAATTGATGGCAATATATCTTTCAAACCTGTAGCCAATAATACCTTTCGTGTCTTAAAGCTTTCGCCATTTTCTAAACCAATACTAAAACCGCCAGCTATTGCTTCACCTGAAATGGCCAGGCCATCTAAAAACTTGATGGTTGGATATTTCAAAACCTCGGCTTTTGCAGCTTTAGCAATGATTGCAGGTTGATCGCCATCGTGGGTTAAAAAATTATGCGATTGTGGGGTCTGTTTATTACAAGGCCAACCAGCATCGATGATCAAAACATTTCGGGTTGACCGGCCCAAAGTTAAAGCAGCAGATAAACCTGCGTAACTGCCACCAATTATAATTATATCAAAATCCATATCTAATATCTTTTAATGCAAAGATCAGAACTCAACTCATTAATGCAATATAGTTGCATTAAATTAATGTCATTTTATTTTTAAAGATTGTGGCCTTGATAAAACCGCCATAATACAGCCGTTCTTCAACAATCTGATAATGGGATTTCAGAAAGTAAGGATTCATATCAATAAGATTATTTGCTTCTACAATGTTCAATAATTTAAAAAAGCCGTACATCGATTTTAAGATCAACCATTTCCACCATTTACCATTGGTTTTATTCAGGGAAAAATCGACCAGAAACCATAATCCATCCTTTTTTAAATACGCATTTAACTGTTCAAATACTTTTGCTGCGCGTTCTTCTGCAAAATTATCGAATAGAAAAGGGGTTAATACCACATCAAATATGAGATCGCTTTTAAAATCTTCAATACCGAGGTTTACAAATGTCACATCATTATGCCCACAATTACGCTTTTGAGAAAGTGTTATCATTTTGGCAGAAATCTCTACGTAAATAATTTTCAATCCTCTGCTATGCACCTTTGTAATTTCTTCCAAGATCCAGCCGGTTCCGCCTCCCACAATTAATACATTGCCATTCTCGGGGATATACTGAAGTTGATTAATCTGTGCATTTACCTGCGATTTAAAAAATACCAAACGGCTCAAAGTATCATAATGACCGGCTATTTTATCGTAGTTGTTGTTCATAGTAGCTAGTATCAAGTAGTGGGAATAAAGTATCAAGTAACGAGAATCAAGTAGCGAGTATCAAGCATCAAGTAGCGAGAATCAAGCATCAAGTAGCGAGTATCAAGCATCAAGTAGCGAGAATCAAGTATCAAGAATAAAATACGCTTTAGTCTTTCAGCTCATCGAACAAACTGCATTCCGATAATTCCACATATCGCTTTAAACAAAATCAATCCATCAATTACCATCAGATAGTAGAGGATATTTTTTCTTTTATGCATTGAATAAGCCACATAAATGGTTAATATAAAAGGCAATACATTAAACAGAACCAACGGTAGGGCAAAAGCTTTATAACTAGCGAATATGCCCAAAGAGATTAAACCGATAACCAATAACGGAATCAATATATTGAAGATCGTACGCCTCAAACCATAGCGCACCACAAAGGTTCGTAAATGTTTATTGGCATCTGTCGGGTAATCTTTAATATCAAAAATGATGGCATTTACGGTACAGAACATCCAGTTTTTAATAAATAACCAGGTCCAAAGTATAGAATCGTGATAGCCTATCCCTGTTTCAATTTTGAGCATAATTAATGGCAGCACATTGGCACAACAGGCCCACACAAAACCGATTACAAAAGCTTTAAACCAACCTGTATTGCGTAAGTTAAATTTGAGGAAAGACTTGGGTAACAAACCATAATATAACGTCCCTGCGGTGATAATAATCAATATGGCCACCCAATAGCTGATAGGCAGTGCTAAAATATGCTGAAAGTTTTGATAGAGCAAGTTTACCGCCAGCAACATACAAATGATAAAGAGTATGGCCTGGCTCAAGTTGATAAATTTTTTATGCTTGAAATACCATTGGTTGCGCGGATTGGTTGTAGACGGTGTGGTAGAAACCTTATTGTAGGCGTAAGTATAATAAATGGTTGGCGCCAGAAATAACAGCACATGGTAATTTAAGGAAATAAGCGGTAACCTCAATTGGAACGATGCTTCTAATGTTAGGGCAACAGCCAGAATCCCTACAAAGTAGTTTCCAAAGAAAATAAACCTGATCATTTTACCGAGCATTTGCCGCTGTTTTTCAGCAGGCAATTTCGGATATATAATTGAATTTGGTAAATAATTATCAAGATTAAAATAAAGCGCAAAACAGTATACATCCCCTGTTTTGCGCTTTAGATATTTGAAGCTAAGGAAGTGTGGTGAGGTTAACCGTTGGCGCCGTACCCGTAGCTGTCCTGGTAAATGATTGGTTCGGGGTAACATAATTGGAAAAAAAACCACCATTCTGCAGGTAAAATTTACCACCAGAAACACCGCCGGCAAAATCCATTCTTTGCTGGTTGCCACCTGTAGCATCAACAGTAAAGTTGGCAGTGGTAATCTCTGTCCAGATACCTGCCGCATTGCGCAGCCATTGGTTATTGTATTGGGCTTTTCTACCCAGATAACCGTTCTTATCGTTAAAGTTTTCCAGGAAAGAGTATAAACCTGTTAAATAACTATTGGTATTTGGTTTTTTCCATGATGCCATAAATGTCCAAACGCCTAATTCTGGTGCATAAAACCATGATGAATACACGGTATTGCCTGCTCCGTCTGGCTTGCCCTGTGTTAAAAACTTATAGGTATTTCCGGCAACCCAATTGTAGATCAGGTAAGATTGTCCGCCTTCGCCTTCTCCTGTAAAATTGGTGGCTACTACATTGGTTCCCTTTCTCGTCCAGGTTGTTGTTCCACCAGTTGGGTTCCACACCGAAAAGAGCATTCTGCGCTCGGTTGCCGAGTTCACCTGCATCCCAAAATAGCCCCCATCAAAACCATTGGCCATATAATAACTTCCGATTTTATCTTCTCCTGTTGGTACAGTAACTTCATTATAAAACCACTCTGTATTTGCAGGTGCCGAAAACCCTAAATGAACAGAGGGGCCTCTCCTCGACCAGTAGTAATTGGCAGGATCATTGGCATAATAAACGTTCGATGCTACTGCTGCTCCACTGATTACAAGATCTGAAACATCGGCAAAATAAGAACCTGTTTTGCTCACGCCCTGAAACTGAACCGTTACATAACCTGGTGTAGTGATGTTTACCGTACCTACCGTGTAGGTGGTATTGGCAGTTCCGGTTGCTGTTACATTAAATGGCGTTCCGTTAATGGTAACTTTTAACACACTTGTGCCACTCGGTACAGAAGCTTTTACGGCTACGGTTAATGCACCCGTATTCCCGATCCTGAAATAAGAACTGAAAATACTATTCGCATTGGTCCAGTTTGCCAGTTTTGTGGTGGTTACCGTTTCGGCTCCTCCAGAAGCCAAGGTAGTTACAAATGCATTTCCACCCATCGAAACGGTTAACGATGTACCGCCAAGCGATTGGACATTGGCCAGACCGGACTTTTTATTTTGATCTGGGGATGCTCCATTTGTACCGGTCAGATTTTCCTGCTTTTTACAGGAACTGGTAAATAAAACGAAACCCAGTATAGCCAGGCCCGAAATTGATTTGATAGATTTTTTCATTGATTTGGTTGAGATTTATGGTTAGTAACGATGTATCAAACAGAGACTTATAGCATAGACTTGCTTTCTCTAATTTAATACGACAACTAGGTATTTCAACCATTTTTCAGAACAAAACATAACGCAAACGTTTGTTTTAAAATGACTTACATTTTTCAAAAGCCTAACTAAACAATCTTAATTGAGAAGCATTAATACTACAGGGGAGCTGTGATTTGAATTGTGCTCTTTTATCTGCTCTTCTCCATGTTTTCACAAACACCAATACAACAATAAAGATCATGGATTATATCTCGTTTAAACTTATAATCAATCGTTTGTGTGGAGAAAAACATGCGTAACGATCGAAAATTTTCCGCTACCTTGAATTAAGAAAAAGCCGGAATCAAAAAAGAGCATCAATGGGAACACAGACCATAACAGTGCTTACATTTGCAATACAACCATCAAAAAATAAACGACATGGAAGAACAAAAAAATAAAGAAGACAATACACCAAAAGTGACCGGAATTGGCGGCATTTTCTTTTTTTCAGACAATCCAAAGGAAACAAAAGACTGGTATGCCAAAAACTTAGGATTTGAAATGAGTGCCTGGGGTACCACGAGTTTTGAATCCAGAAACCTTAATAATCCTGATGAGGTAGAATCGCTTCAATGGAGTCCTTTTAAACAAGGAGATGAATACTTTTCGCCATCAAAAAAGGAGTTTATGATTAATTACAGGGTGCAGAATATCGAAGGGCTTATAGAAAAACTTAAAGAAAACGGCGTAATCATACTTGATGAGATTGCTTCTTATGATTATGGGAAATTTATCCATATTATGGATGCGGAGGGCAATAAGATTGAATTATGGGAGCCTAAATAGGGGCGTCTATTGGTTTTTGTTGTTGTGAACGCAATGAAGAATCCTTAACAAAAAGAGTATTTACGATAAAATCTTAAAAAGATTCTTCACTGCGTTCAGAATGACAGGACAAAAAAAAAGTCCTTCAGTAAAACTGAAGGACTTAAGTGGGAAATGAGGGGTTCGAACCCCCGACCCCCTCGGTGTAAACGAGGTGCTCTGAACCAGCTGAGCTAATTTCCCTATTGGGTGTATCTTAAAAGTTTTATAAAAAAGCCTTCCAGTTATACTGAAAGGCTTGGTGGGAAATGAGGGGTTCGAACCCCCGACCCCCTCGGTGTAAACGAGGTGCTCTGAACCAGCTGAGCTAATTTCCCTTTTATATTTTGTCAAACTTAATGCCCCATCCTCCGTTTGGGAATGCAAATATAGTGCTATAAAACTGTTCTGCAAATCTTTTTTTCTTTTTTTTCAACTTAACAAAGTTTCAAGGATTTTATGCGATTGTACTACTCCAAACGACGCCGTATGTAAGGTATAGAAAACCAATATCTTATCTAACAAAAAACGCCGTTGTGAATTGCTCATTTTTATTTCAGAAATTTTTTCGAGTGGCGTATTAAAAAGCGAAACAAAGCTAATGGCATCCTCCAATTGTAAATAATTAGAGTGGATTGGCAGTCGCGAGGTGAACTCTCCTTCCTGAAGATCGAAATAAATCTGGTCGTTCCTCCTTTTCTCGTTGGGCGAAAAACCTAAAAAACGCGTGAGTTTTAATAAAAATGATAAGTGAAAATTGGGATTGATTTCTTCAATCTCGTCAAACCAGGCGATCGAATTAAAAATATAATCGAACAAACTTTCGTCTGCAGATTGTTGTCTGATGCTTTTATAGAGCACCTCATTCAAAAAAATAACGATGCTGGTTTTAATCATATCATAGGGGATACTTTTAAAAACAGGGGTTTGGCGCACTTCTGAGATCCGCTGAATATTGGTATTGGCTTTATGGTACACCACCATATCCAACAAATGGAGCGACTGTAACATGTTCATTTTAATCTTCGCCTTTGGTTTTTTTACACCGTTGATGAGGTAAGACTGCATGCCAAATTTATCGGTAAGCACCTGCACCACCACACTACTTTCGCTGTAATTTGTGGTCTTTAAAACAATGCCCCTAACTTTGTGCAACATGCGATTAAAACATTTTTTTCAAAAGTATGTTATTTGTGCAAATTTAATTGCGCAAAAAGTAATCGCATTTTACAAATAAGATTAGTTTTGCCGCTATATTATTATTAAACTAAGCTGCACATGTGGGTTAAGCTATCGAGATTCATTCTTCAGAACCGTATCGCAATCATCGTATTTTTTGTATTAGGCACTATTTTCATGGCTTATCAGGCCAAAAACGTAAAACTTTCGTACACAGGGAGCAAAATCCTGCCCGTTACGGATAGTGCATTCGTAAAATACAATACCTTTAAAAAAACCTTTGGTGAGGATGGAAGTGTGATGGTGGTAGGGATACAATCGCCGGAGATTTTCAAAAAAGAGGTTTACAACCAATGGGTACAGCTTTCTAATGATATCCAAAAGCTTAAAGGCATTAAACAGGTATTATCTTCAGGGAGGATTTTTCAACTGGAAAAAGATACTGTAAACCAAAAATTTATATTAAAGCCATTGCCTGGTGGATTGGTTAAAACTGATATAGCAATGGATTCGATCAAGAATGCCATTTATAGCAATCCATTTTTCGAAGGATTGGTTTACAACCGCCAGAATGCAACTTTAATGGCGATTACCTTTGATACCAAAATCTTAAATACTGCAGCGCGTAACCCTATTTTGAAGGAAATTGAAGCTAAAGCGAAGGCTTTTCAATCAGCTACCAAAATCCAGGTGCATATTTCGGGTTTACCTTACATCCGTACTGCGGTGAGTAAATTGGTGAGTAACGAATTTGTATTGTTTTTAGGCTTATCAATCCTCGTTTCGGCATTAATACTCCTGTTTTTTTTCAAGAAATTCTATGCCGTGTTCTTCCCTATTTTGGTGGTTGTAATGGGTGTAATCTGGAGTATAGGAACATTGGTGTTATTTGGCTTTGAACTTACTATTTTAACAGGATTAATTCCACCGCTAATTGTAATTATCGGTATTCCGAACAGTATTTTATTATTAAACAAATACCAGAACGAACTTAGAAAAGATGGCGACAAACAACGCGCTTTAAGCGTAACAATAGAAAGAATTGCTATTACTACCCTAATTGCCAACATTACCGCAGCAATAGGTTTTGGTGTTTTATACTTTACCGGAAGCGAACTTTTAATGCAGTTTGGTAGCGTAGCCTCTATAAACGTTATGATTACCTGGTTAATGTGCCTGTGTTTAATCCCGATTATCTTCAGCTATTTACCTGCGCCTAAACTTAAAGCACAAACCCATGTTGAAGAGGGCTTTTTGCACAAGCTATTGGTAAAAACGGATATTCTCGTTCAAAATAAAAGTGGATTGATCTATATCGGAACCATCATCATTTCCATTATTGCTTTTATCGGCGTGATGAAGATCAACGTTAATGGATATGTGGTTGATGATCTGCCTAAAAACTCTGAAATTTTAACGGATTTAAAATTCTTTGAGAAAAATTTTGAGGGCATTTTACCATTGGAAGTAAGTGTGGATACCAAGAAAAAAAATGGCGTTTTCAATTTAACCAATCTGAAAAGAATGGAAAAACTGGAAAAGATGATTTCTGCTTATCCTGAGTTTTCGCGTTCCATTTCGGTAAATATGGGGTTGAAATATGCTACCCAGGCGTTTTACAATAACGATTCTACCTTTTTCCGTCTGCCTGATAACTTAGAGAAGAACTTTATTCTGGCCTATATTGCTAATGGCGGTAAAGGAAATGCGAGTTTATTAACCAATTTCATCAGTAAAGGAAATCAAAGTACGCGGATCAGTTTCCAGATGGCTGATGTGGGTTCTAAGCGTTTAGACGCCATAATGGCCGAATTAAAACCACGAATCGACAGTATTTTGCCTCCATCTAAATTTGATGTAGAACTTACCGGATCGAGCATTATCTTCTCCAAAGGAACTGATTATATGTTAAGGCATTTGGTAGAAAGTATTGCCCTTGCCATCGTGTTAATTTCCATATTAAGATTGGCACAGTTTAAAAGTTTGGGCATCATGTTCATCTCTTTATTACCAAATATTGTACCCTTGATTATCACTGCGGGAATAATGGGTTATTTTGGGATTTCCTTAAAACCTTCCACCATATTAATTTTTACTATTGCCTTTGGTTTAGCATCAGATCAAACTATATATTTCTTAACGCGTTATCAACAGGAATTAAATCTCACCAATTTCAGCGTGCCCAAAGTGATCACCGATACGATTACTGAAACCGGCGTGAGCATGACGCACATCGCTTTGATCTTATTCTTTGGCTTTGGCATTTTTACAGCATCTACTTTTGGAGGAACAGTAGTATTGGGCTTGCTCCTGTCTATCACCTTATTGGTGGCGTTAATTTTCAATTTAACACTGTTGCCTGCACTGGTTTTATGGCTGGATAAAAAGAAAGTAAGAAAACTGGTTTCAGATGAAGAATCGGCGAAGAATGCTGGTGAGTTTGACCATTAATTGAGTTTGGAGTTTTCAGTTAGGAGTTCCGGATGCCTAAATAAATCGATATTATTAGCCTTGGGTTTAAACCCAAGGCTTTTTTATAAAATTACCAATCCCACATTCCAGCCTAACCATCCTGTATATCTTGGATCGTTGAAAGCGAAATCTTTATGTTTTTCCTGCAACAGCCCAAACTCACCAATTTTGTTGTTTTGTTTGGTATAATACACATTAACCGATGGACCGCCCTGTATGGCCAGCCATTTATTTAACCTGATATTTAGCGGAAGTTCAAATTTATTCAGCAGGTTAAGGTAATCCCAGCTGCCCTGGTACACATATTGGCTACTTATTTCCGGATTTAAGGAAACACTTCTGAATACTTTCATCTCCTTGCCAAAACCCAAGCCGCCAGTGTATATTTTTTCGGCTGACTTTTTATTTGTGCCGAACATGAGCATATTGTAAAGCCGCTTACTTCCTCCTTTATATACTACATTATACGTTGTGCTTTCATTAGTGCCAAAACTGAATTTATGATAACCTTTTAAAGCAATATTGACCAGTCCGATTGAATAGCCATCATTTTGACCCGAAACATTTAGTATCCCCAATTGAACACCCTTTAACTTTTTAGCGTAATTAATTGCGCCAATTTGAAGTCCGCTAGCCGTTTGTCCGGTCAAATTGGCAAGCATGGCAAGATTTACTCCACTGCTTTCTTTGTTGATATTGGCAATACCCCCCACCTGTACTCCACTTGTTCTACCAGCTACGATGTTACCGCCAATTCCAATCTGAACACCCTTCGTCTCTTTATTAACCAGATTTAACGCACCTGTTTGCCAACCCTTTAAGGTTCCACCTATAGTATTAAGTCCTAATGAAAGTTGAATACCTTTCACATCCTGATTAACGTGATTATAAATTCCACCTACCTGGAAACCTTCGAAACCCTTACCTACCCGGTTATAGGCTAAGGCAACCTGGGCTGCACGAACATCGCCGATTACGCCATTAAAAAAACCGGCAATCTGCACGCCACGAACATTTCCCCCAACCAGATTGAAACCTCCGGCAAACTGAAAATATTGGACATCACTTTTGTTGATATTGAAACCCAAACCAATTTCACCACCATCAACCCCCGCGCTATAAGCACCAACAACATTAAACGAAAATTTATTCACGACCTGACCACTCAAGGAGCCATGAGAGTTTAAACCAGGAATAAGCGAAAACTGGAACGGGGCTTTTGAGATAAAACCACCAATATTAATCGACTGGATTTTTTGTTGTGCGGTAACCAAAGTATTGCCCAACCAGGTTTTTTCTATATCACCCAGGTTTCCGCTGATAAACCTTTCGGCGGAACCTTCTTTTCTATTGGTAATATTTACCTCAGCCAGGAAATGGGTAATGGTAGACTTATAATTCTCTTTACTTACCGTTAAGGAGATGGGCTGTGTAATGTTTTTTAAGCGCATCGAAAAATAACCGTTTCCATCTGACAATTCGGAAACCAACAGGTTTTTTTCGTAGATACTGGCATCCTCTATAGGTTTATTGCTTCGTTTATCTACTACCTGACCGGTAATGGTATAAAGTTCGGGGTTACCCACCGATTCGTTGACCAATAACAGCAATTCGAGTGGTGCATATCTGATGATTACAAAATTGCCCGATTGACGGTATTCAAAACGATGGTTCAATAGTTTATCAAGCGTTTCGGCAATGTTTAAGTTGTTTTCGTGTATAGTTACCAAGCTATCAACAGGTAATATATTACTGTTATAAGAAAATCTAAAGCCACCTTTCTCTTCTATCATGGCCAATACCGAACTTAACTTTTGCTGTTCAATATTTAAGGAAATACTTCTGGCTAAATTGGATTGCGCTTTTATCAGTGAACTAAAAACGAAGAGAAACAGAAAAGTAATTTTGAGCGTACGCATTAATCATTATTTAAGTTTAATCATACCCTGTCCATATTCAACCTTAATTTTAAAGGTTTCTGCAATTACATCCAGGATTTCTTTAAGCGATTCATTTTTAAAAGTTGTACTGATTTGGAGTGCTTTTAAGCCAGGATTTACAATAACGATATTGGATTTAAATTTTTCATTCAATACCGGAACCAGATCACTAAGCGGCGTTCCATCGCAAACCAGCTCATTCGTATAATAGTAATTGTACAACCTGCCCTGGCTTTCACCTTTGGAGAGGTGAGCTTGATTTTGAAGCACTTCTACTTTTTCTCCTGCAGTTAAACGCACGCTATCTTTTTGATTGTTTACCTTTACGATACCGCTTTCTACTACGACTACAACGGTTTTTCCATCACTTTTCACATTAAATGCTGTACCTACTACAGTTATCCGAACATCATTAATACTGATGATAAATGGTTTCGATTTATCGGCACTAACTTTAAAAAAAGCTTCCCCCTTTAGTTTAACATCGCGCGTTTTATTAAAAAAACCACCAACGAAGGCTATTGAAGATTGTTCATTCAATATGGCGGTAGATCCATCGGGCAATAGCTGTGTTAACGTGTTTTCGCCACTCCGCACGTTTATTTTATTGCCGATTAAATTATTGTAGAGAAATATGCCGGCACTAAAAAATATAAATACCACAGCTACCCACCGTAAAATGAATGTATAACTGATTGTTTTTTTTTCTTTTTCTAAACGGGCATTTAACCGTTCCAAAGCCTGATATTCATTAAGCCCAGGATCAATCTGCAGTTTACTTTTCTCCAGTATTGTCCTGAAATCTTCCAATCGCTTAAGGTGATCGGGATTTGCTTGCGCCCACGCTTCAACCTGCTCATTTTCGGGCACAGTAGCCTCCCCCAGCAAGTATTTTGCAAGCATATCATCATTAATATGGGTATAGTTTTTATCCATAAGCTTATTTCAATAAAATAAAAATGAGGATCAGAAAATCGACCACCCTGAGGCGTAAGATCTTTAGGGCTTTCCCCATTTGGTTTTCGACAGTTTTGATAGAAATGTTCAGCGCATCGGCAATTTCCTGATATTTCATCTGGTCGAACCTGCTCAACTGAAATACATTTCTGCATTTTTCGGGCAGGTCGTTTATTGCTGAATGGATATTCTTTTCCAGTTCTGTAGCCATAATCTCCGTATTTAAATTCCCCATCTCGTTTTTTACGGTATCAGCGTAATGAACATTAAAATTCGATCTTACTTTTTGATGTTTGAGGTAATTTAGACTTTCATTGTGTACCGAACGATAGAGAAATGATTTCAAAAATCCATCCTCTTTAAGCTGCATCCTTTTTGTCCAGATACGCACGAACACGTTTTGAACGATCTCTTCAGCATCATCTCTTTCTTTAATTATGGTAAAAGCATAAGCATGCAGGCTTTTGAAATGTTTTAAAAACACTTCGTCGAAAGCCTGTTTATTTCCGCTTTTAATTAATCCGATAAGATGGGTATCGTTACTTTCCAAACTTCTTAATGATGTTTCTATCTATATATTTTAACCACAGATGAACACTGATGCACACGGATACGATTTAATCAATTCAACAATCCATCCGAACAATGTCTCATCACGCTCAGATGATGCTCATGCTTTGTCTAAGCCAATGGTTTTAGCCAAAAATACTATCTGTGTTCATCCTTTTTATCCGTGATTAAATTCCACATGTTATGTTGTTAAAATCGCTTTCAATTTACGCCTAATTATAATTTCTTTTAAAAAGCCTGGTATAATTTTATCCAAGAGAAGTAAAAAGCGGTTGGCAAAACCCGGTATTATTTCTTTTTTGCCTTTCAACATGCCATCCATGGCTATCTGGGCAACATAATCGGCTTCTAAAATAGTGGCTTTGGCAAAACCTTTCAGTTCATTGTTCATCACCAATAATTCTGGTTTGGTATTAATACCACCTGGACTAAGCAAACTGATGTGCACATTGGTGCCACTCAATTCAAGCTGTAAACAACGGGTAAAATAACCGACAAAGGATTTGGTTGCCCCATAAACCTGCTTTTTGGGTACGATAAAATGCCCGCCCAAGCTGCCAACATTTAAAATATAACTTGCCTTACTTTTATCAATATGATTTAAAAATAATCGTGTGAGCAACACTGTATTTGTAATGTTTAAATCAATCTGCGTTCTATAAAACTCAACATTTTTATCTTCAAACCAGCTCCAGTTGCCCAAGCCAGCATTGTTGATTAGAACATTCACTTCGATCTTATGTTCCTTTAGTTTCTCAAATATTTCGCTTGCTGAACTGCTTTTTGTCAAGTCTATTTCGATACAGAATACCCTGCTGTTAAAGTTTACACGCAGGTAATTTGCCAAATGTTCCAGGCCACTGTTGGGCAACGAAACCAATACCAAGCCTAACCCGCGTTTGGCCGATTCGATAGCAAAAGATTTGCCTAACCCTTCACTTGCACCTGTAATTAATACGGTTAATTGTTTCATATATATTTTTATATCGTCCTCGTTTGTAATGGGGATAGTTGAGATCTACATTTGCAATGTGGATTATCGAAGTCCTAAAGTCGATATAATCGACATTCTCTTGCGTCCTCGTTACAAACGAAGACGATAATCTTAATCTAATTAGGCTTAAAATGATTAATGGTTTTACCTAAACCAATCACGAAAGGTGTTATCCGGTAATTGAGTTCGGCTATGGCTTTATTGCTCGAATATTGCTGATTACATTTTAACCTATCAGCAAATTCTGGCAGAAAAAACGGCGTAAGGTTAAAGAGTCTCGATTTTAGCGATTCCAGCAAACTATATGCTTTAATCACACCGACCGGAATTTTATACAGATTTCTTCTTTTTCCCGTAATGTGCCTTAAAGCTCCAAAAAACCCATTAAAAGAAACATCAACACCGCCCAGGATGTACCGCTCGCCATTCCTGCCGTTTTGCATGGCTGCGATGTGTCCATCTACTACATCATCCACAAAAGCATAATTGGCTATTGCCTTTCCATCACCTGGAATAAAATGCCAGCTACCCTGTAGGTAACCCGTAACCATTTTACTTACTGTATTGCTATCGGTAATCGGCCCATCGCCATATACTCTTGATGGATTTACGATCACCACTTCCAAACCCTTTTTCACAAATTCTTTCACTTCTAACTCGGCCAGGTATTTTGTACGTTCGTAACTGATCGGGAAACCTACAGCCCTCGGGTCGTTCTCCGAAACTGGTAAATTTAATGTTGGTCCCCATACCCCACAAGTGGAGGTATGCACCACCCTTTCTACACCCATTTTTACTGCGCAATTGAGCACATTCCTTGTACCGATTACATTTACATCATAGAAATCCTGTTCATTTTTGCACCACATTTTGGCCATAGCCGCGGTATGATAAACCTGATAACAATCTTTCATTGCGTTTTCCAAACTTTCAGGATTTAAAACATCGCCTTTTACAAACTGGATATTTCGGTGCTGAATCAGAAACGGATGATTTACGTTTCTGCAAAGTGCAATTACATCATAACCCATCTCCGCCAGCGCAAAACATAATTTCCGACCGATAAAACCTGATGCTCCGGTAACCAAAACCCTTAGGTATTTATTCGCTACTGTTTCCATATTAAACCCTTTCCATTCTTATGGTGTACAAGGAATGATTTACAATGACCAGTTTACATAGCCCATTTTCGAAATGGTAATCGTTGTAGTTCCCATCGGGAAGATTGATCCGGTACTGGTGTGCGCCATTTTTTTCAATAGGAATAAAACACTGAAAGTTATCAGAATAGATTTCAGGAATATTTACAGGTTCTTTAGTGTACAAAAGCATCATATTGTAGCTGATGGGCTGATTGATCGTACTGGTTTTAGTACCTGTTTTAAGCTGATAAACATTATTGATCCAATTTGTTTTCTTAGCCTCTTTGGCATTGCCATTTACAACCCTGTTTACGTTTGAAGTAAGCAGTTTGCCATTTTTGAAATGTGCGACATCTTCTGTTTCTACATCGATTTTAAAAACAAAGCGGGTTTGTACTTTTGAAGTAATTTTTAGGTAAACATTATCGCCTTCCTCTTTTTGCTGAAAATACATCTGGCCAATTATCTCGCCATTACGTTTGATGTTAAATTTACTTTGCTGTGCAAAAGCAGATGAAAATGAACAGACCATAAAAAGAACCGTGGCAGCACTTTTTGGATTGACCGGACTTTTAGAAGAGAAGGTTTTGTAGGTTTTTGGAGCAAGATATTTCTTGCAGAGCCAAATAATTAATGCAGGAATCATAGTATCTCTATTTGTTAATTTAGAGCTAATACAACTCACAGGAGATTTACCCCTACGTGAATTTTATTTTTTATTTATATTTCTTGTCAGTAAAAGTAGCCTTAAGCGAGGTCACCATTCTTAGCGGAATCGTAGGGTTTTATTGCAATATAGATGCTGAAACAAGTTCAGCAGGACGTAAAGCAGGGATTGATTGCGGCAGGAATTCCTTACCCAAACCCCAGTTACCTAAACCTGATGGCAGCGGCCCCGATCTTTCATCGGGATAAAGCAAACAGCAGGACGAACATTAAAATGAAATGCAGGCATTGCTTTTCAAAAACCTTTACTAAGTATCATGGTTAAAAGCGCGCACTATGTTTCCTTCTCCTCAAGGAGAGGTACACTAATACAGAAGATCAAGCAAAAACGTAAACAGGGTGAGGTTTATTCGGTTGCGGGTTTTTTCTCTTCCTCATCTACCGGAACTTCGACCGTTGGATCGGTAATAATTTCAGCATTGCCATCATTATCTTTTTTGGCGAATAAAATTGGATATAACAGCCACAATGCCCCAATAATAATGAGTACACCGGCGAGCATCTGGAAATAAATACTTCCTTTAACTTCGTAAGCATCTAAAATTTTGTAGGCAATAAACGAAAGAACGCCTGCGATAAGGACGAAAACGGCTTTCTGCAATTTTAACAGCTTGATCATGGGTTCTTTCTTTTTAGAGTTACAATATGGATTAAAACAAAAATAAGCCCGATTAGTTCGAGCAAGCCACAGAAATAAAAAGTATAAAGTACGAAATCCCGGTTAGATGGATTGATTACCGCAACAATTGGCAAGGCAATTACGGCAACAATCATCAATGTAAGCCCGATATTAAATAATTTCACGATAAAAGTATTTACACCAAAACTACCAAAATTCAGTCAATTCTGTTAACTTTGCAACCTTAATTTTTTGAGGTACTTGATTGATGTATAGCGAATTTAAACAATTGGAACTTGCCAAAATAGGGCAAGAAATACTGGATTTTTGGAAAAAGGAAAATATCTTTGAAAAAAGTATTTCTTCCCGCCCAAAATCTAATCCGTTTACTTTTTACGAAGGACCACCGTCTGCCAATGGCATGCCGGGGATTCACCACGTAATGGCGCGCGCAATTAAGGATATTTTTTGCCGCTATAAAACAATCAAGGGTTATCAGGTTAAAAGAAAAGCTGGCTGGGATACGCATGGTTTACCTGTTGAGCTTGGAACGGAAAAGGAATTAGGAATTACTAAAGAGGATATTGGTAAAACCATTTCTATTGAAGACTACAACGAAGCCTGTAAAAAAACAGTTATGCGCTACACTGATGTGTGGAACGACCTGACTGAAAAAATGGGCTATTGGGTAGATATGGATGATCCATACATTACCTACAAGTCGAAATACATGGAATCGGTGTGGTGGCTTTTGAAACAGATTTACGATAAAGGATTGATCTATAAAGGTTATACCATCCAACCTTATTCTCCAAAAGCTGGCACAGGATTGAGTTCGCATGAGGTAAATCAGCCCGGAGCCTATAGAGATGTTACCGATACTACAATTGTAGCTCAGT
The DNA here is from genome assembly GCF_032678585.1 of Pedobacter psychrodurus. Lineage (GTDB taxonomy): Bacteria > Bacteroidota > Bacteroidia > Sphingobacteriales > Sphingobacteriaceae > Pedobacter > Pedobacter psychrodurus_A. The sequence goes on from NZ_JAVTSN010000027.1 coordinate 48,535, forward strand.
TTAAAGCATTGCTTGATACGTTACCCTCTTTCTTGCAGGGCTTTGGCGATATCTATTTGTTAGCGTGGACCACTACTCCATGGACGCTACCATCAAATACTGCTTTAACAGTTGGCCCTAAAATCGACTATGTTTTAGTCAGAACGTTTAACCAATATACGTTTTTGCCAACAAATGTAATTTTGGCAAAAAACCTGGTTGGAAAGCAGTTTAGTAAAGTTTTCTTTGAAAGCAATGAAGCTGAAGATTTTACAAATTTTAAAGCTGGCGACAAAAAAATCCCGTTCCAAATACTTGCCGAATGCAAAGGAAGCGAGTTGGTTGGCATTAGATATGAACAACTTTTAACTTACGCGTTACCATACCAAAATGCTGAAAATGCATTTAGGGTAATTTCAGGAGATTTCGTAACCACTGAAGATGGTACGGGTATAGTACATACCGCTCCTACTTTTGGTGCTGATGATGCGAAAGTAGCTAAAGAAGCCGTTCCGGAAATACCGCCAATGTTGGTATTAGACGAGAATGAGACTCCCGTTCCATTGGTAGATTTACAGGGTAAATTCACCAAACATGTTGGTCCTTTTGCAGGCAAATATGTAAAGAACGAATATTACAGTGCTGGTGAAGCACCTGAAAAATCGGTTGATGTAGAAATCGCTATTTTATTAAAAGAAGAAAATAAAGCTTTTAAAGTAGAAAAATATGTTCACAGTTACCCACACAGCTGGAGAACTGATGAGCCACTTTTATATTATCCTTTAGATTCGTGGTTTATTAAGGTTACAGATGTTAAAGACAGAATGTTTGATCTTAACGAAACCATTAACTGGAAACCAAAATCAACCGGTGAGGGGCGTTTTGGAAACTGGTTGAAAAATGCCAACGACTGGAATTTATCACGTTCGAGATATTGGGGAATTCCTTTGCCCATCTGGAGAACAGAAGATAAAAAAGAAGAAGTATTAATTGGCTCTGTTGAAGAACTTTACAATGCCATTGAAAAATCTATAGCCGCTGGTTTCCAAAAAGAAAATCCTTTTAAAGGATTCGAGATCGGGAACATGTCTGAAGAAAACTATGACCTGATCGACTTACATAAAAATGTAGTTGATAAAATTGTTTTGGTATCTCCATCGGGCAAAGCAATGAGCCGCGAAAGTGATTTAATTGACGTTTGGTTCGATTCTGGTGCTATGCCTTATGCGCAATGGCACTACCCTTTTGAAAACAAAGAAACCATTGATGGAAATGAAGATTTCCCTGCAGATTTTATTGCCGAAGGCGTAGATCAAACCCGTGGTTGGTTTTATACCCTACATGCGATATCTACATTGGTTTTTGATAAGGTAGCATACAAAAATGTGGTTTCGAATGGACTGGTACTAGACAAAAACGGACAAAAAATGTCTAAACGTTTGGGCAATGCCGCTGATCCATTCCAAACCATTAACGAATATGGCGCTGATGCCACACGTTGGTATATGATTTCCAATGCAAATCCCTGGGATAACCTAAAATTTGACATTGATGGAATTGCTGAAGTGCGCCGCAAATTCTTCGGAACACTTTACAATACCTATGCTTTCTTTGCCTTGTATGCCAATATCGATAAATTTGAGATCGATAAAAACAACCTGAGCAAAGTTGAAGACAGGACGGAATTAGACCGTTGGATTTTATCGTTACTGCAAACCTTAATCAACGAAGTTGATGAAAGTTACAATACTTACGAGCCAACCAAGGCTACGCGTGCCATCCAGGCTTTTGTTGATGAGCATTTGAGCAACTGGTATATCAGGTTAAGCCGCCGCCGTTTTTGGAAAGGCGAAATGACCGATGATAAACGTGCTGCTTACGAAACGCTTTATACCTGTTTAGAAACCCTGGCTCAGCTGATGAGTCCTGTTGCGCCTTTCTTTGCCGATTGGTTATACAGAAACTTAACCATTACCGATGCGTATGCGGAGCAATCTGTCCACTTAACTTTATGGAAAGAGGCTGATCAAAGTTTAATCGACACAGACCTGAACGAAAGAATGGTTTACGCTCAGGATATTTCATCGATGGTTTTATCGCTGCGTAAAAAATCGGGCATCAATGTGCGTCAACCTTTGGAGAAAATCTTAATCCCATCATTAAGTGGCGATTTCGAACAAAAGATATCGAAAGTAGCGGATTATATCCTTTCTGAAACGAATGTAAAACATATCGAATTTATTACCGATACGCATGGCATCGTGAAGAAAAAACTTAAACCGAACTTCAAATCGTTGGGTAAAAAAGTTGGAAAAGAGATGAGTCTGGTTAAAGAGGCTTTGGAAAATTCAAATCAAGATGATATCCAACGTTTAGAAAATGATGGCTTCATCATTGTAGTTGGTAATAATGGTGAAGAATTTACCATCAATTTAAATGATGATGTAGAAGTTTTTGCTGAAGATATTCCGGGATGGCAGGTGACCAATCTGGGTAGCTTAACCGTTGCCCTGGATGTTACTATTTCAGAAGAATTGAAACAGGAAGGTATCTCACGCGAACTGGTTAACCGCATCCAGAATTTACGGAAAGAATTAAACTTTGAAGTAACCGATAGGATTAAAGTTTCATTACAAAATGATAACTTGGTGGCCAATGCAGTTGCCAAAAACAAGGATTACATTTGCGCGGAAATATTGGCCGATGAATTTGAATTAACAGATACTGTAAATAATGCAAACAAAATCGTGATCGATGATGTTGAGTTAAGCATTTCAGTAAATAAAATATAAATCCATATATTAGAAAATTAGAAAAAGAACATGGAAAACAGCAATAAAACACGCTACTCAGACAGTGAATTACAAGAATTTAAAGAATTAATTCAAGATAAATTACGCAGTTCTAAAGAAGAACTTAACTCGTTAACCACTTCTTTAAGCAACCCGAATGCAAATGGAACAGAGGATACTTCAGGTGCTTATAAAACACTCGAAGACGGTTCTGCAACAATGGAAAAAGAACAGATCAATCAATTGGCTGCCCGTCAGAAAAAATTTATTGATAACCTGGAGAATGCATTGGTACGTATTGAGAACAAAACTTACGGTATTTGCCGCGAAACAGGCAAGTTAATTCCAAAAGAACGTTTACGCGCTGTACCTCATGCCACTTTAAGCATGGAAGCCAAATTAAAGCAGAGTTAATGAAAGGCTATACAAAACCTTTAATTATAATCTTTTTGGTTTTACTGGCCGACCAGCTGGTTAAAACCTGGGTTAAAACACACATGTACCTTGGTCAGGAGTTCAATATTATTGGTAAATGGTGTATTATCCATTTTACCGAAAATAATGGAATGGCCTTTGGAATGGAATTTGGCGGTGAGTTTGGTAAACTGGCCTTATCGCTCTTCCGCATTGCGGCGGTAGCTGGGATTGGCTATGGTTTACACTACTTAATTAAACATAAATACCACCGTGGTTTGATCCTGAATGTTGCCCTAATTTTTTCGGGTGCATTGGGAAACATTATCGACTCTGTATTTTATGGAAAGATTTATGGTTATGAGGGCTGGTTTCATGGCCGTGTGGTAGATATGTTCTACTTCCCCATTGCTCAAGGGCATTTCCCTACCTGGTTACCCATTTGGGGAGGCGATGAGTTTGTATTCTTCAGACCTGTTTTTAATCTCGCAGACGCTGCCATTTCAGTTGGAGTGATATTGATCCTGATCTTCCAGAAAAACTACTTTAAAGAAGATGTAAAGGATGAGGTGAGCATCAACAGTGAGATCGTAGAAGATTAAAAAAGTGAATCGTCCTGCTGAACTTGTTTCAGCATCTTTGTCAATAATATTAAAAAGCCCATCTCTAATTAAGAAATGGGCTCTTGTTTTTTAAATCTTGTTATTTCGGGTAGCTTTTCCAGCCGACTGCCTGCCACAACTTTTCAGTAAAGCGATATTTGTTAGCGTTCGAGAGTATGGACGACTATAGATTTCTTAAATTTCTTTGAAAGCATTTAGATTGTGGCACTTTAAGTTGTGGCACTTTTTTTGGCCACTAAAAATATTGCCACAAACTTGTGGCACTTTTTCTTGTGGCACTTTTTTATGCCACATAAAAAAATGCCACAAAATATATTTGCAATAAAATTGTGTTGGTCTGGTTCTTCTTCAAAAACCAATATAGAATTAAAACGCATTTGGCATTTATACTATCGGGTTTAGTAAGAAAAAATCAATTGTCTACCCGTCATCCTGATCCGATAACTATCGGATTTATTTTAGGATCTTTCACGCTAAATATAAAAGCAAAATAATGATCAACTTCCTCAATATATCTTATTTAAAGTCTGGCAATGAAAGGCAACAGAAAGCTTACCAGCTATTAACTGACAATCAAATTTTAGAGAAACTTAGCGCTTATCGTGCAATCCTTGTAGGTACCATTCCAATCAACATCGATATCGAAAACAGTGACCTGGATATTGTCTGTGAAATTTCGGATAAAGATGAATTTATTGCCCACTTAAATACACTATTTGGATCTGAAAAAGACTTTACAATTGCTAAAAGCACTCAATTTGATGCCATTAAAGCAAATTTTATCGTCGATAGCTTTGAAATAGAAATCTTTGGACAAAACATAAGCACTGTACAACAAAATGCTTATCGCCACATGCTGATTGAGCACAGATTACTTTTAGAAAAAGGAGAGAAATTTAGGCAGGAAATTGTCGCTTTAAAAAAACAGGGATATAAAACAGAACCGGTGTTTGCTAAGCTATTAGGGATTGAGGGTAATGCTTATGAAGAATTGCTGAAATTGGAGTATTAGAGTTTCCAAGGCCATGTCAGACTGCGAGGTATCGTCCCGACCGCAGTGGAGAGATCTAGGAACACCGTTTTATAGACTTCCCCCCGCCTTTACGGGCAGGCATTCCGTTGCACCCGATAGCTGTCCGATCCAGTCGAAATGACGAACCTTCTCACAATTATTCTGCATTTATATTTGATATATTTGGAATACAAAACCAAATATGATGAAATTATACTATTCCCTTTTATTGCTCATTACCTTAGGTAGTTCAGCATTTGCCCAAAAAAGCCTTTTTAACGGAAAAAACCTCAATGGTTGGCATGTAGATGTGCCCGCAATGGACAAAAAACCCGATACCATCAATCCATTTATAGTCCGTAATGGTATGCTGGTAAGTTTAGGCACACCAGGTGGACATTTAATAACCGATAAGATTTATAAAAATTACCAATTAACCGTGCAGTATCGTTTCGCAGGCAAACCAGGCAATTGTGGCGTTTTAGTACATGCATCAACACCAAGGGCGCTGTATGGAATGTTTCCAAAATCGCTGGAAGTTCAGATGCAACATCAGGATGCAGGCGATTTCTGGTGTATTGAAGAAGATATCACGGTACCTGATATGCTTGCCAGACGTGGGCCAAAAGAAAATTGGGGAATAAATGGAGATAAACTCCGCCGGATTAAAAATTTAACTGATGGTAGCGAAAAACCACTTGGCGAGTGGAATACCATGGTGATACAGTGTTTGAATAACGAGGTTAAAGTTTGGGTAAACAATACCTTGGTAAACTATGGCACAAATTGTACCGTAAATAGCGGACAGATTGCACTACAGGCAGAAGGCAGCGAAGTAGAATTTAAACAATTGGATTTAAAACCGATTAAAGCATTGTCTAAATAGCCTTCGTCATCTCGATCCGATAGCTATCGGATGAAGCTTAGCGAAATGCCTGCCCGTACGGGCGGGAAGAAATCTGTGTAGACAGATTTCTTCCGAACTAAGGATTTTTAATCTCTGGAAAATATATTCATTAAGCTAACTGTTAAATTAGGTTGCAAATCCTGATCAACACACAAAATGATCAATTCAATCCTTAAAACACAGACAGATCAGATAGCCAACAAAATAGGCCAGCAGGTCATACACACTAAAGGACGTACCCAAAAGCGTGCTCATCAGTTTATTGTTTTCCCAACCAAACCAGGTAACATAATGAACTGACTGCAAAAACTCGATAACAAAAGAGAAAATCAGTACACCTAAGGCCAGTTTTTTATTATTGTTTTTTAGGAAGGCCCGAAGGAATGCATAAATCAATACAACCACCAATACATCGCCACCAAAAGGGCGTATAAATGCGTCATGAAGATATTTTCCAATTAAGACTTCGATTACGAAGATGACCAGAAAAATAAAAAGGAATTTTGAGTTAAACGTTAATTTCATTTTTTGGGTAAAAAAAGAAGTCAAGTTTTTATAGCACATTGGCCATTAAAACTTGACTTCTTTATAAAATATATTTAGGTCTATATACCCAATAATAATCTAGCCGGATCTTCTAACAATTGTTTCACACGAACCAGGAAACCAACTGACTCACGTCCGTCGATAATTCTGTGATCGTATGATAAAGCTACGTACATCATCGGACGGATCACCACCTCACCTTTTTCGGCTACCGGACGCTCAACGATGTTGTGCATACCTAAAATAGCTGATTGTGGCGCGTTGATAATCGGAGTCGACATCATTGAACCAAACACACCACCGTTAGTGATTGTGAATGTTCCACCGGTCATTTCTTCTAATGTTAATTTGCTATCGCGCGCTTTTAAAGCCAATTCTAAAACCGATTTCTCGATCTGAGCTAAACTCATACTTTCTGCATTACGGATTACCGGAACCACTAAACCTTTTGGTGCAGACACTGCAATAGAAATGTCAGCGAAATCGTTGTATACCAACTCTTCGCCTTCAATACGGCCATTAACAGCAGGAAAATCTTTTAAAGCTTCGGTAACGGCTTTAGTGAAAAAGCTCATGAAACCTAAACCAACACCATATTTTTCTTTAAACTGGTCTTTATATTTTCCGCGTAAATCCATAATCGGCTTCATGTTAACCTCGTTAAATGTGGTTAACATTGCGGTTTCATTTTTAACAGCAACTAAACGTTTAGCAACGGTTCTACGTAGTGGAGACATTTTCTCACGACGCTCGCCACGGCTACCTGCAGGAGCAGCAACTGCAACCGGAGCACTTGCTTTAGGTGCTTCAGGTTTTTTACCTGCCTCAGCTTTAACAGCATCATCTTTCGTAATACGGCCATCAACACCAGTACCTTTTACAGCAGCAGCATCAATTCCTTTTTCTGCAAGAATTTTACCTGCAGCAGGAGAAGGAGTTCCACTTGCATAAGAGTCTTTAGTCGGTAGTCCTGAGTCTTGAGTCTTTGGAACCTCAGCTACTGCGGCTGGTGCTTGTGCATCAGACTTAGGGCTTTCGGCTTCTGACTTAGGACTAGCAGCAGCACCACCATCTTCAATTTTACAAACTACTGCACCGATGGCTAAAGTATCGCCTTCGGCTGCTATGGTTTTCAAAGTTCCAGCTTGTTCTGCGGTTAATTCGAATGTTGCTTTATCCGATTCTAGTTCGGCAATCACTTCATCCATTTCAACAACATCGCCATCGTTTTTTACCCATCTTGATAAAACAACTTCGGTGATCGATTCACCAACAGGTGGAACTTTTATCTCTAAACTCATTTTTTGTAATGTTATGTTTTTTTATCTTCTAATGATCTTATTCCAATTATTAAACGCCATGCTCTAAACGCTTAGCGCCATTTGCTTAATCGATTTGAACTAATTTTTTTGTTGCTTTTTTAGCGATATCCTTTACATCTTCCGTTACCGAAACTTCTAAAGCTTTCGCCAAAATATAAGCTTGTTGATTGGCATGTTGTTTAGCAAAACCAGTAGCCGTACTGCTGCTTTCTCTTCTCGAAATTACATCAATACCTTTTAAAGCTGTTTTATACAACCTGCGGAATAAATATGGCCATGCGCCCATGTTCTCTGGCTCTTCCTGTACCCAGAAAACTTCTTTTGCATTTTTATATTTTTTCTGGATCGCTTCCATCTGATCAACAGGCGTTGGATATAATTGTTCTACACGCACAATTGCAACGTGTTTCAATTGATCAGCCTGTTGTTTCTCTAACAACTCGTAGTAAATTTTACCGCTACAGAAAACAATACGGGTTACCTCTGCAACTTTAACATTTACATCGTCGATTACTTCTTTAAAACCACCATCTGTAAATTCTTCTAATTTAGAAACACAAGCCGGATGGCGCAATAAACTTTTTGGTGTAAATACCACCAATGGTTTACGGAAATCGCGTTTAAACTGACGGCGCAATACATGGAAGAAGTTTGCAGGAGTAGTACAGTTGGTTACCTGCATGTTATAATCGGCGCAAAGTTCCATAAAACGCTCAATACGTGCTGATGAGTGTTCTGGTCCCTGGCCTTCGTAACCGTGTGGCAATAACATTACCAAACCATTTTCGCGTTGCCACTTGGTTTCAGCACTTGCAATATACTGATCGACAACAATTTGTGCTCCGTTAAAGAAATCGCCAAATTGTGCTTCCCAGATGGTTAAGGCATTTGGATTTGCCATCGCATAACCATATTCGAAACCTAAAACACCGTATTCTGATAAGTGCGAATTGTAAATATCGAATGGTGCCTGCTGATCTGAAATATTTGCCAACGGTACATATTCTTCCTCACTATCTTCAAGCGTTAATACAGCATGACGGTGAGAGAAAGTTCCCCTTTCTACATCCTGACCGCTTAAACGAACACGTTTGCCTTCTGATAATAAAGTACCATAAGCCAGTTGCTCGCCCATTGCCCAGTCGAAAATATTGGTTTCGTTAACCATTTTGCTACGTTCAGCAAATAGTTTTTCGATTTTTTTGAAGAACTTTTTATTGGTTGGCAACGTTGTAATGCGTTTACCAATTTCTAATAAAGTAGATTTTTTAACCGCAGTAACCGGCGAAGTTTCGAAATCTTTAGGGGTAGCCATACGCAAATCTGCCCATGCACCACCAAATTTAACTTCGGTACTGCCTGCAACATATTCTTTTGCTTCGTTTAAGCGCTCTTGCAAAATATTACGGAAATCTTTTTCCATTTCTTTTGCCAAACCAGCTTCAAGCTTACCTTCTTTTGTTAACTGCTCAATATAGATTTCCCTTGGATTAGGGTGTTTTTCAATTGTTTTGTACAATAATGGCTGAGTGAATTTAGGTTCATCAGACTCATTGTGACCGAAGCGACGGTAACAAAGGATATCAATAAAAACATCGTTTTTATATTTCTGACGGTATTCCATTGCCAAATTGATTGCATAAACCAAAGCCTCAGGATCATCGCCATTTACGTGGAAAACCGGAGATAAGGTTACTTTAGCAATATCAGTACAATAAGTACTGGTACGGGCATCTTTATAGTTGGTGGTAAAACCGATCTGGTTGTTGATAACCAAGTGAATTGTTCCACCGGTTTTGTAACCTTCAAGGCCTGCCATCTGAATTACTTCATAAACAATACCCTGACCTGCAACAGAAGCATCACCGTGGATCAAAATTGGTGCTAAACGACTGTTGTCGCCACCATATTTAAAATCGATTTTAGAACGGCTCATGCCTTCTACAACACCATCAACAGTTTCTAAATGCGATGGGTTAGGACATAAACTTAAGTGAACACTTTTGCCCGAAACCGTGGTTACATCGGTAGAATAACCTAAATGGTATTTTACGTCGCCACCAAAAGGGGTATCCGGATTGTAACTTTTGCCTTCAAACTCAGCAAAAATATCTTTATATGTTTTTTGCATGATATTGGCCAATACGTTCAAACGACCGCGGTGTGCCATACCAATTACAAATTCTTCAATACCCAGTTCAGCACCTTTTTCGATAACTGAATCTAAAGCTGGAATTAAAGCTTCTGCGCCTTCTAAAGAGAAACGTTTTTGGCCTAAGAATTTTGTTCCCAGGAAATTTTCGAAACTTACGGCCTCGTTTAATTTCCGCAGAATGCGTTTTTTCTCGTCGATAGAGAAATTAGGGGTATTACGTGCACTTTCCATTTTTTGTTGAATCCAGTTCAACACTTCAGGTGTACGTAAAAATTTATATTCTGCACCAATTGAATGTGCGTAGGTTTGTTTTAAAAAGGCTACAATATCTTTCAGTTTTGCCGCACCGATACCAATCTCTACACCAGAGTTGAAAACGGTTTCTAAATCAGCATCCGATAAGCCAAAATTGGCAAGATCGAGCGTTGGCAAATGTTTACGTCTTTCACGTACCGGATTGGTATGCGTAAACAAGTGACCACGGCTGCGATAGCCATCAATCAGGTTTAAAACATTAACCTCTTTTAAAAATTGTTCTGGTGTTTCTGCGGTTACCGCTGGTGCCTCCGATCCTCTTCCAAAATCGAAACCTTCGAAAAATTTCTGCCAACCAAACTCAACCGACTCAGGATCCTGCTGGTAAGATTGATATAAAGACTCTATATATTCGGCGTTTGCGCCATTAAGATAAGATAATTTATCCATTATTAACTGTTTACTATAAGCACTACAAAATTAGAATTTTACCTTATATAAATGGCAAAAATCTCGATTAAAATAAATGAAAGAATTATAAATAGGTGAATGAGAGATTGGCATGACCCAACAGATAATAAACGGGCAAAATCCGTTAAAATTTAATCATGGAGAACTTACCCATTCAACACTCAATCATTCTATAATTCAATCCCTACAATTACGATGCCCAAGTTAATGAGTAATTCCCTTTTGGGTCGAGGTTCTTGATATTTTTATCTAAATCGAAAACACTTTTTGATTTTTGATCATTCCCTACTCCAGCTACATTGGCCCAATTGCCCCAGTTGCTCGCAGGATTATAATCGATCAGTTTTTCTTCAAAATAAGCTGCACCAAAAATCCAGCTCACTTCCAGATTATTGATCAGATATAAAGCCGCCGTTTGCCTGGCAATATTCGAAATAAAACCGGTTTGGTTTAACTCCGTCATCACCGCATCTACAACCGCAAAACCAGTCTGCGCATTTTTCCATTTATTAAAATTATCCTGCTCGTTTGCAATATCAATCAAGCCCTGACTTCCAAATCCATCCGGACTGAAAAAGGTATTGCCATATTTTTTAAACATGAAACGGAAATAGTCTCTCCAGAGCAGTCCCAATAAAATATGATTGAACATGGCTTTCGTGTTGGGCACACCTTCCATTTTTTTAATTTCCCAATATACTTTACGGGGCGATAAGCTGCCCATGGCGAGCCATGCAGAAAGTTTCGACGCCAGAATTAAATTCTTTGTTGTTGCAGCCTGTTGCATCGCCACAATCACTTTTTGAAGATGGGCCAAACCTTCGGCCTCGCCGCCAGCAAATTCAAAATCAGCACGCTGGTCTTTTTGCTGGGGCAATAGATTAAGGTCTTCTAATGATGATAAGGTTCCCCAATCAATCACTTCGGCAACATTAATCCGATCGGGTGCTGCAAAACAAGGTTTGATGATCGAATCGCGTTCAATTTTCTTTTTAAACTGATTAAAGGCGTCCGGGATATCCTTAATCGGAAAAGGTAAATCTTCTTTATTGTATAAGGTATGACCAATAAAATGTTTCAGGTTGACGCGTAATTTCCATAGTGCATTTTCCACCAGTGTAGAAACATGGGTTTCTTCTCTCGCCACTTCACGGTGATGGTAAACTTCGGTAATCTCATACTCCTGAACGAGTTGGGGAATAATATCTTCTGGGTTCCCTTCGGCGATAAGCAAATTACCGCCAATCTGTTTTAAAGCACTGCGTAAACCTAAAACACTTTCTAAAATAAACTGCGCTCTAATATTACCTGTTTTTAGCGTAGCATATTTTGTTTCGCCAAAAGAGCGGGGATCGAGAATGTAAACAGGTAAAATTGAATCAGATTTAGCAATTGCCTCGACCAGCATTTCGTTATCATGCAAGCGAAGATCATTTCTAAACCAGACTAAAATTTTTTTGGACATCTTTTATCGAAAAGGGTGTAAGAACGCGAATACAAATTTATCTTATTTTTCTTCTACATCAAACCTCTAAATATTTCTTTACAAACAGGTAACAAAAGCATTAGAACCAAATTAACATCTTTTAAAATCGCATCGAAAAAACCCTTTTGTATCTTTGGTGTTTTAAAAAGATGGCAAAGAAGATTCTGATTACCGGCGCTAGCGGACTTGTGGGTACTGAGCTAAAAAAACACTTATTAAGTAAAGGATACGAGGTGAACACCCTTTCCCGAAAAAAAGGCAACGATCCGACCAATTTTGTTTGGGATGTTTACAAAGGAAGTATTGATGCCAGTTGTTTAAATGGTGTAGATGCCGTTATCCATTTGGCTGGCGAACCTGTAGCAGATAAAAAATGGACGGATGAACGCAAAAAACAGATTATTGATAGCCGTGTAAAATCAACCGAATTACTGTTTAAAACCATCAAATCAAAACCCGATCATCAGATCAAAACATTCGTTTCGGCCTCTGCTGTTGGTTTTTATGGCGATTGCGGTGATGAAATTTTAACAGAAGAAAGCCCCAATGGTTATGGGTTTTTAGCCGAATGCTGTAAACTGTGGGAAGATGCCGTAGATCAGGGCAAAAAATTAAGTCTCAGGATCGTTAAACTCCGCACCGGGATTGTTTTGAGCAATAATGGTGGTGCATTACCCCAACTGGATAAACCAGTAAAATTATTTGTTGGGGCTGCACTCGGTACCGGCAAACAATGGACGCCCTGGTTACACATCGATGATATGGTAGAAATGTATATCGAAGCCCTCGAAAACCTTAAAATGGAAGGCTGCTACAATGCCTGTGCGCCATTCCCGGTAACAAACACCGCCTTAACCAAAGCTATTGCCAAACAACTCCACCGCCCGTTCTGGCCGATCAAAGTACCGAAAAAAGCGTTGGGACTTTTATTGGGAGAACGTGTAGACGCCGTGTTAATGAGCAATAATACCTCAGCACAAAAGATTTTAGATGCAGGATTCAAATTTAAATTCACACATTTGGAGGATGCTTTGAAGGATTTATACAAATAGGTTTATGGTTAATCGGTTAACTGTTTAAATTGGTTAATTGACGCCAAACGCTAAACTAATTTGATCGGTTAAGTGTATAATCGGAACTGGCCGTCATCCTGAATTTATTTCAGGATCTTACCAGTGTATGAGTGCTAAAAGATGCTGACCACGTAGTAGCTATAAGAAAAATTAATTAATTTATAATTCCTCTCAATGACCTCAATATCCATCTGTTGGTTCCGCCGCGATTTACGTTTAGAAGATAACGCCGCTTTATATTATGCGCTAAAAAGTGATTACCCGGTTTTACCATTGTTCATTTTTGACAAGAATATATTGGATAAACTGCCTAAGGATGATGCCCGTGTAACTTTCATTTATCAAACTATTGAAGAGCTGAAGAAAGAACTTCAGCAGCAAGGATCTGATTTACTGGTAAAATATGGCGAACCTGAGAAAATATGGCCTGAAGTTTTAAAGGAATACGATGTTAAGGAGGTGTACACCAATCACGATTATGAGCCATATGCCCGCGAAAGGGATGATAACATGGCTGAATTTTTAAGCAGCGAAAAAATTGCCTTTAAAACGTATAAAGACCATGTTATTTTTGAAAAAAACGAAATTTTAAAGGCCGATAAAACGCCATATACTGTTTTCACTCCTTTTTATAAACAATGGCACGCCAAACTAAACGATTTTTATGTGAAGGCCTATCCAACTAAAAAATATTTCAAAAACTTATTACAAACCAAACATTTAGAAAACCCGGCGTTAAAGGAGATGGGCTTTGAAAAGAGCAAGCTCGATTTCCCGAAAATCAGTTATAAAAGCAAACTGGATGATTACGCTAATGAGCGCGATTTCCCGGCGATAGACGGCACCACACATATTGGCTTGCATTTACGCTTTGGTACCTTAAGCATCAGGAAGGCGGTACGAGATGCCATTGAAGCAAAATCGAATGTATGGCTTTCGGAACTGGCCTGGCGGGAATTTTACATGACCATTCTTTGGCATTTCCCTTACTCCGCTTCCGATTCTTTTAAAAAACAATACGATAAAATTAAATGGCGCAATAACGAAAACGAATTTAAGGCCTGGTGCGAGGGCAATACCGGTTACCCGATTGTGGATGCAGGCATGCGGCAGCTTAACCAAACCGGCTGGATGCACAACCGCGTACGCATGGTTGTGGGCAGTTTTTTATCAAAACACCTGCTGATCGACTGGCGCTGGGGAGAAACCTATTTTGCCGAAAAATTACTGGATTATGAAATGGCCAGTAATGTGGGCGGATGGCAATGGGCGGCAGGCTCCGGAAATGATGCTGCACCCTATTTCAGGGTATTTAACCCCGAACTGCAAACGAAAAAATTCGACCCCAAGTTCGAATACATTAAAAAGTGGGTGCCGGAATTTGGGACAAAAAAATATGCCCAACCAATAGTTGAGCATACTTTTGCAAGAGAAAGGGTTTTAAAAGTTTTTAAGGAAGCTTTATCTACTTCGTAACACTTACGATCTCGATATCAAAATCTAACACAGCATTACCTGGGATTCCATTATAACCACCTTGCCCATAAGCCAGATCAGAAGGAATAAATAACCTGATTTTTGTACCTGCCTTAAAATTCGATAGAATACTCCAACCTTTTATTGTGCCAGCTAGTTCAAGCGAAGTAGCTGTGCCGTTTGTTGAGTCAAATTGAGTTCCATTTAAAAGTCTGCCGGTATAATTTAGAGATAAAGTACTAGAAGGAAGTACCTGGTCTCCAGTTCCCTGTTGAGTAACAATATAACGCACTCTTGAAGGATCCTTTATGGCCGTTAATGAATTGGCAGACAAGAAATTATCCAGTTCCAATTCATCAATTTGATGTATTTTTTGTTGAGAATAAATACCTAGCTCAACAAGAATATTCTCATTAGAACCAATATTTAAAACACTTACCCCATTTTTTCCAAAAGCCAGGTTAGATGGCATAATTAATGTCGCATTACCACCTCTCTTAAGCTTGGTAAGTACCTCTCTGATCGGTGTAAACACATAAGATATATTATTTATATTAAAACGATCTGTATACCCCAAAAAAGTACCCGGTATCATTACATTAGAGGTCTGATTAAGTACCTGACCAGATAAAGTTTTAAATGTGTAAGAATAAAAAACAGAATCCTGATTTTGAAGTACATCGCCAGTACCAGGTGTATTGATTTTATAATAATAGCCTTTTGTATCTCTATCGAAAGTAAGATTATTCTGTTTAAGATATGTCTGGATAGCAGCATCATCTACACTTTCAATAGATTCATAATCCTTTTTACACGAGCTAAAGATGGTAGTAGCCAGTAAAAGTGTAAATAGGCCAAGTTTAGTAAAATTGTTCATTTATTATGGGAAGTCTGTAAGTGTTATAGTTAAATCGTGCACACTAAAATATAATATGTTCAAAATAACCATCATCCGCAAAAATAAGCTTTTAATACGGATGCTACAATTTTTAACCTATTTTAACAAATAGGCTTGTTAGAAACATTTTAGAGTGAAGTTATTGCGCGTTAGAAAGCTGGATGGTAAAATCCAAAACCGAATTGGCAGGAATTGGACCTACGGCACCGCTGCCATAACCTAAAGCTGGTGGAACGATCAACCTGATTTCGCCGCCCTTTTGAATTTTAGGAATGCCTATCCGCCAGCCTTGAATTAATCCTGCAAGATCAAAGGTTTGCTCTTTGCCGCCACCATTATCAAACACATTGCCATTTAACAATCTGCCTTCATATTTGATGGTAATTTTGGTATTGGCTGGATAAGTAAAAGAACCCGAACCCGGTTTAATGATCTCATAATATAAGCCAGAGTTATCTCTAATGGCATTGATATTATTTTGCTTGATAAAATCAGTAATCTGTTTTTCAGGATCTTCATCTTTTTTGCAGGAGGAAACCGCAACTACACATAAAAAGAGTATGGTAAGGAATCTAAATTTAATCATGCCGCGAAAATAAGATTTTAATCTCGTAAAACTAAGGAGTTATATTTTTTTGGGACACGATTTACTACTTCATAGGGTTCTGCAGACGTACATCATACTTTATTTTTTTGAAGTGCTGTCATGCTGAGGCACGAAGCATCTGCAACCGATGAAACAGATGCTTCGTGCCTCAGCATGACAGCATATTATTGGCTTCTGCAGAAAAGATAATGATTTAACCATAAAGCAAATATATTATCAAATGCCACAAAACAAAAAAAGGTTTAGGACCTGAGTTAATGCACCCAAACCCTAAACCTTAAACCCTACACCTTAAACCGGTCTAAAAAATATATTTATTCGCTTCAATAAGCTGTTGCGCAACTCTTTGCCTGGCATCTTTAACATTAAACGGCTCTACTTTAGTAAAACGGCGTAAACCCACCAGCATCATGCGCTGTTCATCACCTTCGGCAAAAGCCCAAAGTGCTTCCTTACCGGCTTTGGCAATACCATCTACAGCTTCTACCAAATAAATCCGTAATAAATCAAGCTGACCTGCAGTGGCTTCCTCTCCGCGGGTGCTTACTAGTTTCTCTGTCCTCAGTAAAGCCGATTCCAATACATAAACGTAACCCGCCATATCGGCAATGTTCATTAAAATTTCCTGCTCTTTACTCAAAGTCATCATTAACTTTTGAACCGCAGCACCAGCCACCATCAAAGTTGCTTTTTTCAAATTCGACAGCACCTTTTTTTCCGCAGCAAATAAAGTGGTGTCTTCTTCTCCAAAATCAGGGATACTCATCAGCTCAGCTGCAACAGCGGTAGCCGGGGTCATTAGGTCTAACTCACCTTTCATCGCGCGCTTCAGCATCATATCCACCGTTAACAAGCGGTTAATTTCGTTTGTACCTTCGAAAATCCTGTTAATCCTTGCGTCACGATAGGCTCTGTCCATAGGCGCATCGGCACTAAAACCCATACCTCCATAAATCTGTACCCCTTCATCTACCGTATAATCCAATGCTTCTGAACCCCAAACTTTTAAAATGGCGCACTCTACGGCAAACTGTTCTACAGATTTTAATCTGGCTTTACCCGATTCCATTCCACCTGCAACCAACTGATCATAAGTATCATCAATATTCTGACCGGCACGGTAGTTTGCGGCATCTACAGCATAAAGCTTAGAGGCAATTTCTGCAATTTTGAAACGGATTGCTCCGTATTTCGAAATCGGGCGACCAAACTGTATCCGCTCATTCGAATAATTAATGGCTGTACTTAAAGTTGCTTTTGATGCACCAATAGCCGCAGCCGATAATTTGATACGGCCTATATTTAAAATGTTTACCGCGATTTTGAACCCGTTTTCGCGTTCGCTTAGCATATTCTCAACAGGAACAGGGCAGTCGTTAAAGAAAACCTGACGGGTTGATGAGCCTTTGATACCCATTTTATGTTCTTCAGGATTCATCGTGATGCCGCCGAATTCTTTCTCCACAATAAATGCGGTTAAGTTTTTATCATCGTCTATCTTAGCAAATACGATAAAGATATCAGCAAAACCACCGTTAGTGATCCACATTTTCTGCCCGGTGATGATGTAATGTTTACCATCTTCGCTCAGCTTGGCTTTGGTTTTACCCGAATTGGCATCCGAACCCGAATTTGGTTCTGTTAAACAATAGGCTGCTTTCCACTCACCCGAACCTAGTTTAGGGATATATTTTGCTTTCTGTTCTTCATTACCATAATACAAAATGGGCAGCGTACCAATTCCGGTATGTGCAGAAAGTGCAACAGCGAAAGAGTGTCCTGCCCCTACCACATCGGCTACCAGCATGGAAGTGTTGAAGTTTTTACCGAAACCTCCATATTCTTCAGGTACCGAAACGCCTAAAATACCCAGTTCGCCAGCTTTGGTTAAAAGTGTTGGCATTAACTCAGGATCTTCCTGTTTATCAATTTTATCTAAATTGGGATAAACTTCCGAAGCCAAAAAATCGCGACAGGTTTGTGCAATCATTTGCTGCTCTTCGTCAAATTCTTCAGGGATAAATACTTCCTGATAAGTGGTGTCTTTAATTAAAAATTCTCCACCTTTAATTGTCTTTTTTTCAGTTGTTTCCATTGTTATGAGATTTGAGAAATGAGATTTGAGATTTGAGACCGGCTCAAATTCAAACTCAAATCGTTTATTATTTAGATTTGAGACATTAGATTTGAGAGGTGAGAGGGTGATTGATCTCGAATCTCAAATCTAGCTTCTCACATCTTTTTCACATTTATTTTCTTATCCAGCATTTGCTGAAAACCGTACGTCATTTTTTGTAACTCATCAATTTGAGTTAACAAGGGATCTAAAATTTCAGATTCAAGAATTGCCAGCCTATTGGCTATTACCAGTTGAGTTTGCAATTCATACGAAGATCCATTTGCTATTCCCAAAAAGTGATTAAACTCTTTAATTGAATTTCTTCCTGCTCCTTCAGCAATGTTAGATGGAATTGAGACAGCTGCCCGTCGAGACTGACTTGTTAACCCAAAGCGCTCATCATTTGGAAAAGTTGAAGTTGCTTTGTAAACATCAACAGCCAAATCAATTGCTTTATTCCAGATTTTTAACTCTTTTAAATTATTCATTTTATATAAAATTTATCTGGCGCAGGCAATGAACGGATGCATTTTCTCAAGTCTCACATCTAAAATCTCAAATCTAGAGAAGTTCAAAAATCCCTGCGGCGCCTTGTCCTGTTCCTACGCACATCGTTACCATTCCGTATTTCTTATTTTGCCTTTTAAGCTCATTCATGATCTGGACGGTTAATTTTGCTCCTGTACAACCCAGCGGGTGACCTAATGCAATTGCGCCACCATTTACGTTAATCACTTCAGGATTTAAATCCAAGGTTCTAATTACGGCCAAGGATTGTGATGCAAAAGCTTCGTTCAGCTCTATTAAGTCGATATCTTCTTTTTTCAATCCAGCTTGTTTCAATGCTTTTGGAATCGCCTCAATCGGGCCAATACCCATAATCCGCGGTGGAACGCCTGCAATACCATAACTTACAAGCCTTGCAATCGGTTCGGCATTGAGCTCTTTCATTTTCTTTTCCGAAACCACCAAAACGAAAGCTGCACCATCGGATGTTTGCGAAGAATTACCAGCAGTTACACTGCCAACGGCATCAAATACAGGTTTCAGTTTAGCCAGTTTATCTAAGGTGGTATCTGCACGAGGACCTTCATCGGTATCTACCACGTAAGAGCGGGTTTTCTTTTTAAGATTCGCATCCAGGTAGTTCTCATTTACCGTGATTGGTAAAACGCCATCTTTTAAATGACCATTTTTAATGGCATGGATGGCTTTCTCGTGAGATTTTAATGAAAAAGCATCCTGATCTTCGCGACTCACATTGTATTCTTTGGCTACGGCTTCGGCGGTTAAACCCATTCCCCAATACCAATCAGGATTGTTTTTGGCTACCTCTGCATTTGGCACCAATTTCCAGCCACCAAAAGGCATTCCGCTCATCACTTCTACCCCACCGGCGATAATACAATCGGCCATGCCTGCCTTAATTCGGGCAACAGCTGTAGCAATGGTATCTAAACCTGATGCACAATAACGGTTTACGGTAACCCCCGGAACTTTATCAGTATCCAGGCCCATCAGCGAAATCATACGGCCAATATTTAAGCCCTGTTCTGCTTCTGGTGTAGCGTTACCTACTATAACATCATCAATCTGTTCATTATTTAAATTCGGAACCGATGCCACTAAAGCCCTGATTACTTCTGCGGCTAAATCATCAGCTCTTGTAAAACGGAATACGCCACGGGGTGCTTTGCCCACTGCTGTACGATATCCGGCTATAATATATGCTTCCATTTTTATTTAGTATCTAGTAGCGCGTGTTTTTAGTAATAAGTATCAAGTATTGAGACACATTTTTTTACTTTAACCAAATCATCGCTTTGTTAGTAGCCAGTAGCGAGAATCAAGTATCAAGACCGGACTCTTGCGCTATTTATTTTGTTAATTTCTATCTGTAAATCTTTTCATTCAACATTCACATCTTGATACTCCTATCTTGGTACTTGATACTCATATCCTGATACTCATGCCTCACATCTAATTCCTCAACGGTTTCCCTTTTGTAATAATGCTCTGGATCCGCTCTAACGATTTACGCTCGCCTGCAAGGGATAAAAATGCTTCTCTTTCCAGATCCAACAGGTATTGTTCGGTTACTTCTGTTGGGGAGGATAAATCGCCGCCACACATGACATAACCTAATTTTTCGGAGATTTTTTTATCGTGCTCAGAAATGAAGTGCCCGGCATACATACTGTTCGCTCCTGCATATACAATCCCTAAACCCTGCTTGCCCAAAACTTTAATATCGTTCCGTTGTACAGGTTTGGTATATCCCGCATCGGCCAGCTCAATTGCTTTTGCTTTTGCATCGGCCAATAAACGGTTGCGGTTCATCGAGATTGAGAATTTATCTTTTTGCAGATACCCCAGTTCATAGGCTTCGTAACCTGAAGTAGAAACTTTAGCCATTCCGATAGTTAAGAAACGGTCTTTCAGGGCATTTTGCACAATCTGATCATCTTTATATTCATCAGATGCGCGTAGTGCAAACTCTTTTGTTCCACCGCCGCCAGGGATCACACCTACACCAAACTCAACCAAGCCCATATACGTTTCGGCTGATAGCTGAACATGATCGGCATGTAAACTGAACTCGCAGCCTCCGCCCAAAGTTAAATTATGCGGTGCCACCACAACCGGAATAGAAGAATACCGGATACGCATCGAAGTATTCTGAAACATACGGATGGCCATATTCAATTCGTCCCACTCCTGCTCAACCGCCATCATAAAAATCATTCCCACATTTGCACCGGCAGAAAAATTAGCCCCATCGTTGCCGATCACCAAACCACGGTAATCCTTCTCGGCCATATCTATGGCTTTGTTGATTCCCGAAATCACATCGCCACCAATGGTATTCATTTTGGTGTGGAACTCTACATTCAAAATGCCATCACCTAAATCGATGATGGAGACACCTGAGTTTTTCCAAAGGGTTTTATTTTCGCGAAGGTTATCTAAAATGATAAACTCATCGGTTCCCGGTAAAGCTTTATAGCTTTTAGAAGGGATATCGTAATACTTTTTAACGCCGTTTTCTACCTTATAAAATGAAGTGTTTCCGGCATCAAGCATTTCGTGCACCCATGCCGCAGCTTTGTTGCCATATTGCTCCATTCCTTCGATAGCTTCTTTAACGCCAACGGCATCCCAAAGTTCGAAGGGACCGAGTTCCCAACCAAAACCTGCGCGCATGGCATCATCGATACGATACAGTTCGTCTGAAATTTCAGGGATACGATCGGATACATATTCGAACAATCCAAATGAAGAATGGCGGAACAATTCGCCGGCCTTATCTTTTCCTTTTGCAAAAACCTTCATCCGTTCACGAAGATTCTCAATCGGTTTGGTCAGTTCTAAAGTTGCCGATTTTACCTTCTGCTGAGGTTTATATTCTAAAGTCTTTAAATCAAGCGCCAGGATTTCGGTTTTGCCATCTGCTGTTTTGGTCTTTTTATAGAAACCCTGTTTGGTTTTATCACCAAGCCATTTGTGCTCTTCCATTTTTTGCACATAAGCAGGAAGTTTAAACAAATCGTGTGCTTTATCATCCGGGCAATTGTCGTAAAGGCCCTTGGCAACTTTGATCATGGTATCCAAACCAACTACATCCGAAGTACGGAAAGTAGCCGATTTTGGTCTGCCCAGTGCGGGGCCAGTAAATTT
Source organism: Pedobacter psychrodurus (assembly GCF_032678585.1). Lineage (GTDB taxonomy): Bacteria > Bacteroidota > Bacteroidia > Sphingobacteriales > Sphingobacteriaceae > Pedobacter > Pedobacter psychrodurus_A. The sequence goes on from NZ_JAVTSN010000027.1 coordinate 70,348, forward strand.
GTCAACCTCTTCTACTGTTAAGTCAAGTTTCTCTACCAGATGCAAAAGCGCCATGATCGAATAAACACCTACGCGGTTGGCAATAAAAGCCGGGGTATCTTTACATAAAACGGTTGTTTTTCCTAAAAACTTGTCGCCATAATGCATCAAAAAATCTACAATTTCAGGTTGCGTATGTGGCGTTGGGATAACCTCCAGTAATTTTAAATAACGGGGCGGATTAAAAAAGTGTGTACCGCAGAAATGCGATTTAAAATCTTCGCTTCTTCCCTCAGCCATTAGGTGGATGGGAATACCAGAAGTATTTGAGGTAATTAAAGTGCCCGGTTTGCGGAATTGCTCTACCTGCTCGAAAACTTTTTTCTTGATATCCAGATTTTCAACAACAACTTCAATTACCCAATCGTAACCGGCAATTCTCGGCATATCATCATCGAAATTTCCCGTCTTGATTTTATTTAATGCTTTCTTGGTATAAACCGGTGATGGATTTGTTTTTACAGCAGTTTGCAAAGCCGTATTTACAATCCGGTTTTTGACAGCTGGGTTATCCAGTGTTAATCCTTTTGCCTGCTCTTCGGGGCTCAGCTCTTTGGGGGCAATATCCAACAGCATAACCTCTACACCGATATTGGCGAAGTGGCATGCAATACGCGATCCCATAATACCCGAACCTAAAACGGCAACTTTATTAATGCTTCGTTTCATTATATATTTGCTTTTCAGTAGTCTGATAGCACCATTTTATGTAGTACCTACCAAACAGGTTTGATTATTATACTTATTAATCAACAGTATAGGCTACCGTGATATCATTTAGTTTGATCAACAGATTAATAAAAGTCTCTTTCTCTTTTTTAGAGAAATGCTCATCGAGATATTCATTAAATTTCCGAACAACACCCTTGGCCAATTGTTTCTTCTCCTTACCAAAATCGGTCAGGAAAACCTTTACTGAACGTTTATCTCCTGCAGAGGTTTCGCGGTAAATGAGATTGGCTTCTTCCATATTGTTTAACATGCGTGACAAACTCGTGGCTTTAACACCCAGCAAAGCGGCTAAATTTGAAACCGCGGTCCCCTCGGCATCATCTATATTAATCAGCATATACCCAATGGCCTGTGTAATCCCAAAACTGGAGGCCATTTGATTGTACTTATTAAACATATTTTGCCAGGCAAACTTAACGTGGTAATCTATGGTTTGTTGTTGTTTCATTTTTGTTAATTTATTATGCTTGCATAACAAAGCTAATGAATGTATTTTGTTAATGCAATAGAAAAATTCAAAATAATTGTCAAAATTTTCCTATTATGGACCAGCACAAATGAAAACATCCAATATGTTAAATGTAAAAGGAATATTCCTGTTCAGTCTGTTTATTTTATACAGCAGCATTTGCCAAAGCCAGGTCGCTTACTTTGGGAAAAGTCTCGCAAACAGTCAAAAACTAGAGACTTTTAAAAAAACAACAACCTTGTTTACGTTACAGTATACCGATTACGCCGAACTGGAAAAGTTTGATCAGGCCATTAAAAAAACATGGACCATTACCCCGTATAAAATTATTAAGCCCGAAGACCTTGCCCGGTATGATACATTAGCGAATTATTCTTTTTTCTATTTCGATGGATACGCCGAAAAATTGGATACTACAACCAATATAAATGTAGTGTATGCATTAAAATTAGTAAGCCCATCAAAAAAACCCAAGGTTAAGGAAGAAAGCGTACTGGCCACTGTTAATCTTTTTGCTGACCAGAATACCAATCTGCTGGTTGAAACGCAGGATCAGCAATTCGGCTCAAAAAGAAGTATAAAAAACAATTTGTTATCCAATCTTTATAACAAGTCTAATTTCCTTAACTGGTCGCCAGGTTTGTTAGCAGGTTATTTAAAACAGATCAATGATGGATTGCTTGCGAATGAAAACTGTAGTATAGATTACCAGTTTTATAATAAAATACGTCTACCCGAACTGGCAAAGGAAACCTTGTATGTGCCCGAATATATTAAACAGGTATTTTCATCAAGACTGGCGTTATTACCTCCATCAGGCATCATTGCTGAACCTTATAATTACAAACTCAAATTTATTCCCTACAAAGCACTCGACAGTTTAATTTTGAATAAAGACACACCGATCAAATACGTGGTTTATACCCAAAGGTCTGATGATAAAATAATCAGTGTTTATGACAGTAAAGACGATAAAATTATCTATCAACGCTTTTATCCGCAATCGCCAAATTTTGAGATGAATGATTTAAGTGAGATTAAAAAAGTAATTGTATCGCTTAGTTCGCTAAAATAAAATCTCGTTAACGAGCTAAATCGCAGTCATTCTGCAGGCTTGAAGAATCTTCTACAGATGAATCACTGCCATTTTATTTAACAGTTTACCTTTTAAAAAAGATATTAGTGTGGAAGTGACATTTCCACACCGAGAGGTCATTCCGAATTAATTCGGGATCTTAATGCTTTAGTAGGGTTTATTAGCTTGTCCATTGAGCTAAAAATATATCTAAAAAGATCCTTCATTGCATTCAGGATGACAAATCCAGATAGATTAAATTTACTGACAACAGCAAATAAGCTAATTCATTAAAATCCCGAAAAAGGTAGTTTTGGGATATAAAAAAAGCGCCCCCATAATCAGGGCGCTTTTAAGGTATGTTAAAAAACCAGACTAGTAAAGCGTAAACTCTACACGACGGTTTTGTTGACGACCAGCTGCTGTTTTGTTGGTAGCAATTGGTTGGCCCATGCCGTAACCTGTAGCCTCAATGCGTGATGCATTTGCACCTTGAGAAACTAAATAAGCTTTTACAGATTCTGCTCTGTCTTTTGATAAACGTAAGTTTAATTCTTTCGAACCTGTATTATCCGTGTGACCAGCTAATTTTAAACTGAAGTTTTTCTGAACCAATAATCCAGCAACTCTGTTTAATGATGCAAAAGATTTAGAACGGATAGTAGCTTTACCTAAATCGAATTCTAAGTTCTTAATGGCATCTTTAACAACTTTACGGTCTTCTTCTGTTACGATTACTTTTTCGACAACTTTTTCTGGTGTTTTTAATGGACATCCAGAACCGTCTACTACAGTACCTGCAGGTGTATCAGGACATTTATCCAATTTATCAGCAACACCATCGCCATCAGTATCTTTTAAGATATCGTTAAGTTCAGCACGTAATTTTGCATTGTCGGCTTTTTGGGCGTTCAAATCTGATTTTAAACCTTCTGCAGTTTGTTTTGCTTTTAAAGCTTCATCATAAGTTAAAGCTACGGGATTGTGGAAAGCCAGTTGTTTTCCGCTTCCTAAAGCAAATTCTAAACCAGCATAAGCGTAATTGTATTTGTCGCTTCCGTTTCTGTAGTAACCATCTAAGTTATCACCATCAAGAAAATTGATTGTCCAGCCTAAATCTAAATTAACAGCATCAGAAATTTTAAATTTCGCGCCTAATCCAACCGGGATAATTAATTCGTGAATATTATCACCGCCATTAAGCTCGGTAGTTCCGGTAGCTGTAGTAATGGTTGGTTTATAACCAGCAATACCAGCACCAGCTGAAGCATAAAGCTGCAAAGTGTTCTCTTTTTTAAACATATCGATATTGAACATGTTTACTACAGCATTCAAACTTCCTGAATACGACAATTCTGTATCGAAAGATTTTACAGGAGAATTGTTTACCAAACCACTTTCATAAGGTTCTGTATTGTCGCCTTTTAATTTACCACGCACTCCGTCTAAACGTAGCGAGAAATAAGGTGTAAATTGTTTTTTGATGTAAAGGCCATAACCTAAACTCGATTTATTGTTACTAAAATCGTTTTTGCCTCCAAGTGGAGATAACGGGGTTAATACACCTGCGTTAACACCAATCGACCATGTTCTGAACGTCGTTGTTGAAGTTGCAGGGCTCTCTTGAGCGGAGGCAACCGATCCGATTAATAAACCAGCAAGTGCAACCGGTAGTGTTCTAAATAGTTGTAATTTCATAAGATTTCTATTTTAACGTTGAATAAGCGTTATTCAACCTTTACAATAGCCATACCAAAAATACAAACTTGTAGAAATACTTATCCACTTTTCAACACTAATAGCCTATGGCTTTATCGTCGCCCCGCGGGTCGGCACCGCCCTGATAATTACCCCATTTGGTTTTTAAAATGGCATCAACTCTTCCTATTGGCCCCCGAACCTCAATTTTATAACCTTTTAATTTCAATTTTTCTATTGCCGAACTATCAACTGCGTCCTTTTCTACATACACCTCATCGGGTAACCATTGGTGATGAAACTTTTTTGCAGCTACCGCAGATTGCATCGACATGTCGAAATCTATTACATTGATAATGGTCTGGAATACAGAGGTAATAATGGTCGATCCGCCCGGCGTGCCCACCACCATAAACAATTTCCCATCTTTCTCTACAATACTGGGCGTCATAGAGCTTAACATTCTTTTATTAGGTGCAATGGCATTGGCTTCGCCGCCAACCAAACCATACATATTCGGTGCGCCTGGTTTAACAGAAAAATCGTCCATTTCGTTGTTGAGCAGAAAACCTGCCCCTTTTACGGCAACCAACGATCCGTAAGAACCATTTAAGGTAGTCGTAATCGAAACAGCATTTCCATCGCGGTCTACAATAGAGAAATGTGTGGTTTCTTCGTGTTCTGTGCCTTTAATTTCGCCAGCCAATACCGCACTGCTTGGTGTTGCCGCAGCCCAGTTAAAATTTGCCATGCGGTTTTTATTGTATTCGGCGCTTAACATCTGCTGCTGTGGAACGGCATAAAAATCGGGATCGCCTAAATGTGTGGCACGATCGGCATACACCCTTCTTTCAGCTTCTACAATTACCTGAACGGTAGAATCGGCATTATGCCCCCATCTTTTTAGCGGAAAAGGTTCTACAGATTGTAACAACTGAATCAAAGCAATACCCCCGCTCGAAGTTGGCGGCATGGTAATAATTTTATAACCTCTGTAATCCCCCGTAATGGGTTTACGCCAGGCCGAATGATAATTTTTTAAATCTGCTTTGGTAATTAAACCTTTGCCACGCTGCATTTCTGCCACAACCGAATCGGCTACCGCACCTTCGTAAAAACCTGCCCTACCTTTTTCCTGAATCAATTTTAAGGTATTGGCCAATTCTTTTTGAACCAATACGGCATTTTCCTGCCAGGTACTTTCTAAATTAACAAAGGCTGTTCCGTTGGGATTGAAAGCCATGAATTTTCTATGCAGGCTATTCAGTTCACTTGATTGCCTTTTGGTGATTTTAAAACCATTTTGCGCCAAATCTATCGCTGGCTGCAATACCTGCGCCCAGGATAACTTGCCGTATTTTTTATGCGCCTCTACCATGCCATCAACAGATCCAGGAACTCCGGCGGCCAAAAGTCCATAAAGGCTTTTATCTACTATTGGGTTACCCGCCGAATCGAGATACATATCCCTACTGGATGCTACAGCTGCTTTCTCTCTAAAATCTAAGGCGTTGATTTCGCCATTCGCCCCGCGGTATACCATAAAACCACCGCCACCAATATTCCCGGCATTTGGGTAAACTACGGCAAGTGCAAACTGAACAGCCACTGCGGCATCAATAGCATTGCCTCCCTTTTTTAAAATATCTATCCCCACCTGCGATGCTTCCGGATGAGCAGAAACCACCATCCCATTTTTATATTCGCCACTATTGTTTTTACCCAATTGTCCGGTTACGCAACCAGCCAACAGTACAACACTGATGAGGTATATTAACGACCTTTTAAAATTATTGAGGGGCTTTATAGTTTTCTGCATCTTTATATATTTTTTCGATTACCGCATTGTTTTTCTCGGTAATTACTTTTCTTTTCAAACTCAATTTTGGGGTGAGCTCGCCACCATCGATACTCCACTCTTTTGGTAAAAGGGCAAATCTTTTTACTTGTTCCCATTTGCCAAAATCTACACTTGCCGCTTCTATCACCTCATTGTATTTGGTTAACACCTGCTCGTTTTTAATAATCTCTTCGTTCGAGGTAAAAGTAATGCCTTTTCTGCCCGCCCAGGTTTTTAAAGTTTCGAAATTTGGAACAATCAGCGCTGAAGGAAATTTTCTGTTTTCGCCCAACACCATAATCTGTTCGATAAAAATCGACTCCTTATATTTATTTTCCAGCATTTGTGGGGCAACGTATTTACCTCCTGCTGTTTTAAACATTTCTTTTTTACGGTCGGTGATTCTCAAGAAGCGGTTATCAACCAATTCGCCAATATCCCCTGTGTGGAACCAGCCTTCTTTGTCAACAGCTTCATCGGTTAAATCAGGGCGGTTGTAATAGCCTTTCATCACCTGATGCCCACGGGTTAAAACTTCGCCATCCTGTGCAATTTTAACTTCCACACCTTTAATTACTTCCCCAACCGATCCGAACATCGTTCCACCGAAATGGTTAACCGTAATTACCGGCGAAGTTTCTGTTAATCCATAACCTTCGAAAACCGGCATACCTGCTGCCCAGAAAATCCTGGCCAAACGTGGATTTAAAGCTGCACCTCCCGATACAATAACTACAATTTCACCTCCCAGCGCTTCCTGCCACTTTTTAAAAACCAGTTTACGGGCAATACCCAGTTTAAAATTATACCAGGCTCCTGCATCAATGGTATATTTTTCGGCCAAAGCTACCGACCAGAAGAAAATGCCTTTTTTAATCCCAGTTAATGCTTTTCCCTTCTCCATAATCTTATCGTACACTTTTTCAAGCAAACGTGGTACGGTAGAGAATGCATTGGGTTTAACCTGCTGGATATCGGCCACAATGGTATCCATACTTTCGGCATAATAAACCCCGGTATAATTAAACAAGTATAAATAAATGATCATCCGTTCGAAAATGTGCGATAAAGGCAAAAAGCTTAATCCTTTTTTAACGCCTTCGGGCATGACCACCGCCGAATTGACAAAGTTTGCCACGAGGTTGTTGTGCGTTAACATTACCCCTTTTGGCGTACCTGTGGTACCAGAGGTATAAATTAAAGTTAAAATATCTTCGGGTGCTACTTTATCGCGGTATTCGTCTAAGTTGATTTCTGTATCTGCCTTACCGGCCTCAATCAATACATTCCAATTTTCGGCTTCGTTAATCTCGTCAAAGCTATAAATTTTGATACCGGGGTTTACCGCATCGGCACAGGGTTTAATCTTTTTATACAGTTCTTCGTCAGCTACGAAAATGATGGAAATCTCTGCATCCTTTAATATAAACTGAATATCGTGTTCGGCAAGGGTTGGGTACAAAGGAATCTGGTACGCACCGATCTGGTTCGCCGCAAAATCTGCAATGTTCCACTCGGGTCTGTTGTGCGACATTACCGCAACCCTACCCCCTTTGGCAATTCCCTGTTTAATCAATCCACGGCTCAGGTGATCTACAGCAGTACAAAAATCGGCTGTACTATAATTAATCCATTTTCCCTTAATTTTTCCGCTGATGAACTCTTGCTTAGGATTTTCGAGGCTATATTTCAAAAGATCAAAAACCCGTTTAATTTCTGCCGCCATATGAATCGTATAATATTTGGTTAAGTTAAAAAATCAAACATAAAGATTGATATCTATATGCTTTTTTTACTAAAAATAATACCTCACGATCAATAAATCGTTGTATTTATTTCCACTAAAAAATATTTAAATAAACTTAGTGATTACAAAATTACTATGCAAGCATTGTTTTTTATCATTTTAGATTTTGACCCAAAAAACATAAACGGCATCAAAGTTGTTAGGCTGATAATTATTTACAAAACATTTAAAATATGAAAAAGTTATTTACAATTTTAGGATGCATTGCATTGTTTGCCCTTACGACTACAACCGTTAAAGCTCAAAACTATAAAACCGGATTGGGTTTGGGTATAGACTTTGGAGATGGCGCTACATTGGTTGGACCTTCGATCAGACATCACTTCAGCTCGAAAGCAGCCATTCAAGGTGACGTTTTATTTGGTGGAAACTCTACCATCATCCAAGCTTTTCTTCAATACAATTCTTCAATCCCTGGAGCAAAAGGTTTGGACTGGTATTTAGGTGGTGGTCCGTCTATTCAGTTGTACGATGGTGGTTCTAGCTTTTATTTGGTTCCGATGGTTGGTTTAGATTACAAATTCTCTGGCGCACCATTGGCATTGGCTTTAGACTGGAGACCAAGACTTTATATTGGAAGCAACGATAGCGATTTTAACGCTGGTAGATTTGGCCTAGGCTTTAGATATACTTTCTAGGCATAGCGCGGAGCGTAAAGCATTACACAAAAAATCCCGTGAGAAATTCATCTTACGGGATTTTTTTATGGAGCATTAAGTCAACTGTAAATTGACAACTTTTAACTGTAAACTGGCTAAACCCCTGTCCATTTTTTTAACACCGTCTTTTGCGCTGGTGTTGCATTTTCGTTTACGGTTGCTTTTAAACGTACGCTTGGGTTTTCTTTAAGGGTTAAAGAAATTTCTTTTTCTAAGCCATCGCGTTTAACTTTTAGTTTCAATACGTCGCCGATATTCTTTTTGGCTACCAAGGGCAATACATCCAGTGATAATAACGGGCTTTTTAACCTTATCGTTGATAATGCATCACTCAATGAGGTATCATCTAAACTCAATACCACATCGTTCACATTTAATCCGCTGATCCAGGCTGCCGAGTTTCTTGTTGTGGAAGTAATCACCAGGCCTTCGTTGGTTAACTGACCAGAAGCCCCTGTAACCGGTTTACCCGGCGTTGCATTTTCTGTTGAAACATCAACACCAGCATAACCGAAGTATTTTACATATTCGGCATCATCTACGCCATTTACATATTTCGCCCAGAAATTGGTGAAGCTTATTCCTGAGATTTTTTCTACCATTGCTTTAAATTCCGCATCGGTATAACCACGTTTCAATGTTTTGCACTGTAAATACATGGCTTTCATTACATCGTCCAAACTTTTGGTGCCTTTTGTTGCATTGATGATTTCGAGATCCATTAAAATTCCGATTACCTCTCCTTTATTATAATAAGAGATAGAATTGTTTTTAGAGTTCTCATTCGGGCGGTAGCCGATAATCCAGGCATCGTAACTGGAAGCAGCTGCCGATTGGTATTTTGCACCCGGTGTATTTAATACGGTTGCCACACCACCAGCCAGATCTTTCAAAAACTCATTTACATCTGTAAAACCAGCTCGGTGAACATATTTATTTTCGTAATATGAGGTAAAACCTTCGGCTACCCAAAGATTGGTGGTATAATTCTCATTGTCGTAATCGAACGGGCCTAATGCCACCGGGCGTAAGCGTTTCACATTCCAAAGGTGATGATACTCATGCGCCACCAAACTCAAAAAGCCTTTGTATCCTTCGGCAGTATTATAAGCATTTCTACTTGCCCCCAGGGTAGTAGAGTTTAAATGCTCTAAGCCGCCGCCACCTTTTAAGAAATTGTGTACAATAAAAAGATAATATTTATTTGGATTTTCGCCATAAACCGCAGTTTCCTGTTCTACAATTTTGGCCATATCTATTTTAAGTTTTTCTTTATCGTAATTACCGCCACCGTACATGGCTACCTCATGGCGAACACCAGAAGCCGTAAATTCGAAAATATCCTGGTTACCTACTTCAATAGGGCTATCGTAAAGAATATCAAAGTCAGTAGCTTTATAAGTAAACTGTTCACCCGCAACAGGCGTTAAACCGGTTGATACTTTACTCCAGCTGTTAAATGGAACAATTTTTACGGTACTTGGCGATTTAATCATCCCATCAGGATGCATAAAAATACCTGTTGGCGATAAAAAAGCATGAGATTCGTCGATAAAAGGGGTACGTACCGAAATTTCGAATGCATAAACACGGTAATTGATCTGAATTTTTGCCGCTTTTGCCGAGAAAATCCTCCAGGTATTTTTCCTTACCTTTTCTACCTTAACGGTTTTACCTCCAGCGGTAGCTTTAAATTCTTCAACACTCTTTTCGAACTCACGTACCAAATAAGAACCCGGTGTCCAAACTGGCATTTTTACATCAACGTAATCTTTTGCCAATCCAGAAATATTCATCTGAACTTCGGCATAATGTGCTTGTGGTTCCTTAAAGGAAACCTCAAAGCCTATCTTTACTTGCGCCTTCGCTGCCATAATACACGTTAGTAGTAAAACTAAACTTAAAATTGATTTTTTATTAAACATATTCACTTGTTTTGCTGCAAATTTATGTTTATTGATCAGGTTTTAGAACAAAATAGCTAAATGTGGTGTAAAATAGTTGTTTCGCTTCGCCTTGCGTATAGCGTTTGGTGATTGGCGGAATGCAAAGAAAACTTTGGCACTTCAAGCCTGTTGGACACCGATTACTTGATTATTACATTGTGATGGACTTATTATTTACGCCCGAACTGTGGACTTCAGACTCATGACTTCGGACTAAAATCGGTAACATCCTTAATACAACAAATTTAGGACTAAACTATTTGAATATTTTTACGGTCTAATTCTGGAACATTAATGTTATTTTAATGTTTGGAATACGCACGACACAAATATAAACATGAAGAAAAGGTATATTATCTATGCTGTTTTAGCGGTGGGCTTGGCCTATCTGGTATATTACAGAATTAACGCAAACAAAAAAATCGAAGGAAAAGGCGGAGCATCTGCTGGAGCGGGAAAAGGCAAAGCAGGTGGTAAAGACGGTAAATCAGCACCACTTGTGGTAGATGGCATTGTAGTCAAAGCAACATCCTTCGATAACGACCTGGAGGTTACAGGTGCTATCGATGCCAACGAATCTGTAGTTTTAAAAAGTGAAGTATCGGGCTTGGTTACCGGGATCTTTTTCCAGGAAGGTACAACAGTATCGAAAGGAAGTGTACTGGTTAAAGTAAACGACCGGGATATACAGGCACAATTGCAGGATGCATTGACCAAACAAAAACTTTCGGGCACAAACGAAAACAGGGCAAAACAGCTTTTGGCTAAAGGTGCAATCAGTCAGGAGGAATACGATACTTCCTTAGCCGATTTAAAATCATTACAGGCACAAGCCCAGCTCATCAGGGCACAATTGGCCAAAACCACTATCCGTGCGCCATTTACAGGCAGGGTGGGTTTACGCAGCATATCGGCAGGAACCTATTTAACACCAGCCACGGTAATTGCCAATCTGGTAAGCACCAATCCCGTTAAAATTACTTTTTCAGTTCCCGAAAAATATGCCGGGCAGATTAAACTGAATTCGGAAATTACCTTTACCACTGATGGCTCTTCAAAAGAAAATAAAGGAAAGGTTTATGCCATTGAACCGGGCATCAATGCTGCAACCAGAACATTACAGATCAGGGCTTTGGCTCCAAATGCCGATAACCTATTGTTGCCAGGCTCGTTTGCTAAAATTAAACTGGCATTAAGCACCCTTCAAAATGCCATTCTTATTCCAAATGAAGCAGTAGTTCCTGTTTTAAAGGGCAAAATTGTATATATCCAAAAAGATGGAAAAGCTCAGGAAGTTAAGGTAGAAGCCGGAACCCGTACTGATGAAAATATTGTAATTACCTCAGGATTAAAAGTTGGCGATACAGTATTAACAACCGGATCGATGGCTTTAAAGAAAGATGCTCCTGTAAAAGTTCATTTGGTTAAACAATAGTTATGACGATCTCAACCGCGGGTATAAAAAAAGTAGCCTTTATTACGGCCGCGAATATGGTTTTTGGATTAGTTAGCTGCAAGCAAACTCCTAAAGAGCCTGCCGTGATGAGGGTATACGTATCCTATGCTGGGGCAGATTCGGCTGCTATAAAATTGAAGGTTTTGGATCCTTTGCAAAAAGAAATTTCAAACATTAGTAATATCCATAAAATATCGGCGATAGCTCAAAATGGGTATGGCAATATTATAGTTGAATTTAATATGAATAAAAATATAGATAGTGCAACGGTAGACATACAGAACAGACTGCTTCTAATGAACGCACAATTACCAAAAGAGGCTAAAGTATATAGTTTTAGGGTGAATAACGAGGATAAAAAAAATAAAAACAATCAATAATGAGTATTTCAACCACGAGTATAAAAAGGCCGGTTTTGGCCATTGTGATGAACTTATTGATTGTCCTTTTTGGGATAATCGGCTATACCTTTTTGGGTGTGCGCGAGTATCCATCTATTGATCCAACAGTGGTTTCGGTAAGAACATCCTATCCGGGTGCGAATTCCGATATTATCGAATCGCAGATTACCGAACCTTTAGAGAAATCAATCAATTCGATCGATGGGATCCGGAATATCTCTTCATCCAGTAACCAGGGTACAAGTAACATCACTATTGAGTTTAACCTCGATAAAAACATTGAAGAAGCCGCCAATGATGTACGCGATAAGGTATCACAAGCCGCACGTACTTTACCAAAAGATATCGACGGTTTACCGGTGGTAAGTAAGGCAGATGCCAACTCTGACCCGATTTTATCGATGACGATCCAGAGCGACAAACGCAATACCTTAGAATTAAGTGATTTTGCCGAGAACGTAATTGCCGACCGTATTCAAACCATTCCAGGTGTAAGTAGTGTACAGATTCAGGGACAACGGAAATATGCGATGCGCATCTGGATGGATCCAAACAAACTAAGTGCCTATGGTTTAACCTCTCAGGATATTGTTACCGCTTTAGACAATGAAAACGTAGAACTTCCCTCAGGAAAAATTACCGGAGCTACTACGGAACTAACGGTTAAAACTTTAGGAAAACTGACCAACGAAAGCGAGTTTAACAACCTGATCTTAAAAACAGATAGTAACCAGGTAATTAAATTAAAAGATGTTGGTTATGCGGTTTTAGGACCAGAAAACGAAGAAACCATTTTACGTGAATCGGGCAAACCGATGGTGGCTATTGCCATTATTCCACAGCCTGGTGCGAATTACCTAGATATCAGTAAAGAATTTTACAAGCGTTTTGATAAATTAAAAGCCGATATCCCTCAGGATATTAAATTGAAGGTTGCGCTAGATAATACACTCTTTATCAAACGTTCGGTTACCGAAGTAGCAGAAACCATTGGTTTATCTCTGGTACTCGTAATTTTAATCATTTATCTCTTCTTTAGAGATTGGGCAATTGCATTCAGGCCATTGATCGATATTCCTGTATCGTTGGTTTTCACTTTCTTCATCATGTATGCCTTTGGCTTTTCGATCAACGTACTGAGTTTATTGGCTATTGTACTGGCAACAGGCTTGGTGGTGGATGATGGTATCGTAGTTACCGAAAATATCTTTAAAAAAGTAGAAGAAGGCATGTCGCCATTCGAAGCCGCCATCAAAGGATCGAATGAAATCTTTTTTGCCGTAATTTCCATCTCCATTACGCTTGCAGCTGTATTCTTGCCTGTAATTTTCTTACAGGGTTTTGTTGGCCGTTTATTTAGAGAGTTCGGGGTGGTAATTGGCGCAGCGGTATTGGTTTCGGCTTTTGTATCGCTAACCTTAACACCGATGCTGAATGCCTACCTGATGAAAAAAGGTGGACATAAACCTTCCAGGTTTTACAATTGGACAGAGCCTTATTTTGTAAAATTAAATGATGCCTACGAATCGAACCTGAATAAATTTTTAGATAAAAGGTGGTTATCCATTCCGATTATTTTGGTGTGTATGGGTCTTATTTTCTTATTCTGGAAGGTTTTACCAAAAGAAACCGCTCCATATGATGACAGAAGTGCCATAAATATCACCGCCACTACACCAGAGGGTGCATCATATACCTATACCGATCAGTTTATCATGAAACTGAACCAATTGGTGATTGATTCCGTGCCTGAAAAAAATGTAAACATTACCATTACTTCGCCGGGTTTTGGCGGATCGGGATCTGTAAACTCTGGTTTTGTAAGGATGGGTTTAACCGATCCCGAAGATCGTGTACGTTCGCAAAAAGACATTGCCGACATGCTCACCAGGATTACAAAAAAATATACCGAAGGCAAAACCATTGTAAACCAGCAACCTACCATTTCAGTTGGTCGCCGTGGTGGATTACCGATCAGTTATATTATCCAGGCACAAAATTTCGAGAAGTTAAGGGAGAAAATCCCATTGTTCATGGATGCGGTTTCGAAAGACCCAACCTTTACAGTATCGGATGTGAACCTCAAATTTAACAAACCCGAGATCAACTTAACCATCGATCGCGATAAAGCCAAAAATTTAGGTGTTTCTATTTCAGCTATTGCCCAAACTTTAAATTTAGGTTTAAGCGGACAAAGGTTCTCTTACTTCTTCATGAACGGAAAACAGTACCAGGTAATCGGCCAGTTTGATCGTGGAGACAGAAAAGATCCTTTGGATTTAAGTTCTGTTTATGTGCGTAACGATAAGGGCGAACTGGTTCAGCTTGATAATGTGGTTACGGCCAAAGAAGAAAGTAGTCCACCGCAATTGTATAGGAACAACCGTTTTATAGCTGCCACTGTTTCGGCAGGTTTGGCACCAGGAAAAAGTATCGGCGAGGGTATCGATGCGATGGATGCCATTTCTAAAAAAGTATTGGACGAAACCTTTTCTACTGATTTAAGTGGAGAATCGCGGGATTTCCAGGAAAGTTCTTCGAATACCTTCTTTGCCTTTGGCTTGGCGCTTCTACTCGTTTATTTAATTCTTTCGGCACAGTTTGAAAGTTTCAAAGACCCGATCATTATCATTTTAACCGTGCCAATGGCGGTTGCAGGTGCATTTTTATCACTCTGGTTATGTGGCCAAAGCTGGAACATTTTTAGTCAGATCGGCACCATTATGCTCATCGGTCTGGTAACCAAAAACGGTATTTTAATTGTGGAGTTTGCCAACCAGCTAAAAGAAAAAGGTATTCCGATTCCAGAAGCCATACGGGAGGCCGCTGTTTCGCGTTTGCGCCCGATTTTAATGACGAGTTTGGCCATTGCCATTGGTGCTTTGCCTATTGCCCTTGCTTTAGGTGCTGCAGCAAAAAGCAGGATGAGTATGGGAACTGTAATTGTGGGTGGTACATTATTCTCTTTGGTTTTAACCTTATTTGTAATCCCAGCCATTTACTCTTACTGGGCTAAACCATACAAACCGAATAAAGAATTAAAAGAAGCCCATCGTTTTGAACAAGAAGCTTTACATACAGAAGAATAAGATGAGCAAGAAATTAAAAATATTTATCCTGCTGGTTAGCTTATCCCTTTCGGGTTTTGCACAAGAAAAACTGAGCCTGCAGGAGGCACTAACTGTTGCTTTACAGAATAATTACGATATCAAAATCAGTAAAAACCAGACTGACATTGCAAAAAACAATGCCAATATCGGCAATGCTGGTATGTTGCCAAACCTGACCGGAAGTTATACCAATGGAGGAAGCATTCAAAATACTACACAAACCCCTGCAACTGGTCCTGATCGGGTAATTACAGGCGCAAAAAGTACAAACAACAGTTATGGTGCCGATTTAAACTGGACCATTTTTGACGGCTTTAGTATGTTTGCCAATTATGATCGTTTAAAAGAACTGCAAAAGCAGGGCGAACTCACTGCCCGTTTAACCATCCTGAACACTGTTGCCGACGTAATTACGGCTTATTATGATATTGTAAGGCAACAACAGCTGGTTATCGCAGCCGATAGCGCCATGGATGTTTCGGTGTTGCGTACCAACATTGCCAAAACAAAACTACAGCTTGGCCGTGGCTCTAAACTGGATGTATTGACTGCCCAGGTGGATTATAATACCGACACTTCGAATTACCTGCAGACCAAAAATGCTTTGCAGGTGGCCAAAGTGCGCTTAAACCAGTTAATGGTAAGAGACATTAGCACCGCGTTTTCTGTAGACAATAGCATTGATGTAGATAAAGGCATCCTATTTTCTAAAATGGCCGAAATGGCCGAGCAGCAGAATCCTAACGTTCAGAATGCCTTTATCAATCAGCGGATTGCTTCGTTAAATTTAAAATCTATCCGTGGGGCAAGATACCCATCTATTAGTTTAAATTCGGGCTACAGCAGGGCAAACAGCACCAGCCCCACAGGCTTTAACCAGAAGTTTGCCGCAAATGGATTTACCTATGGTGTTACCGCAAGCCTTAATTTGTTTAATGGTTTTTTACAGCGCCAACAGGAGCGTAACGCGAAGATCGAGATCGATAATTCGACGCTTACTTTAAACAAAACCAAGCTTGATGTAAATTCACAATTGCTTACCGCTTATCAAAATTACAGCACCTATCTGGATCTGATTAAATTGGAACAACGGAATGTAGATATTGCAAAAGAAAACCTGGATATCACTTTAGCAAAGTACCGTTTGGGCAGCATTGCCCCTTTAGAGCTGAGAGAAGCACAACGTAACGCCATTGATGCGCAGAACCGTTTCATCGAAATGCAATATCAGGCTAAAATATCCGAAACTACACTGAAAGAAATCAGTGGTAATATAAATTTATCTAATTAATTTTTATATTTAATGCCATGATACTTGTTGCAGATAGTGGCTCATCAAAAACCGATTGGATGGGCTATCATAATGGCGAAACCATTAAATTTAGCACACCTGGAATAAACCCTTATTTCTTGAGTGAGCAGGAAATTACCAAACTGATTGCTAAAAATGAATCTTTATTCCAATATGCGGAAGAGGTAAAGGAAATTTATTTTTTTGGTGCAGGTTGTTCCTCGCCCGATAAACACGAAGTGGTGTCAAACGGCTTATCAGCTGTTTTCGAAAATGCTTTTATTTCGGTCGATCATGATCTTTTGGGTTCCGTTTATGCTACCTGCGGCAACGCTGAAGGCCTAAACTGTATTTTAGGCACAGGTTCGAACATCTGTTATTTCGACGGGAAGAAAATCCACGACGGTCACCACGGTTTGGGTTATGTCCTGGGCGACGAAGGCTCAGGTACTTTCTTCGGAAAAAAGGTACTCTTAAATTACCTCTACAATAAGATGCCTGCAAATTTAGCAGCAGATTTCAAAACAACATTTCCTGCCGAAAAAGAACAGATTATTACCAACGTTTACCAAAAACCTTTTCCAAATATCTATCTAGCAGGCTTTAGCCGCTTTATGGCCAACCATAAAGAGCATCCCTTTATTCAGGATATTTTAAGAAGCGGTTTTCAGGAATTTGTGGATACGAATGTTAAAGACTATCCCAAACATAAAGATGTTCCCTGCCATTTTGTTGGCTCTATAGCCTACTATTACCAGGATGCATTAATTTCGGTATTGATGGAGAATGGCATCGAGCCTGGAAAAATCTTACAAAAACCGATTGAGGACCTATTCAATTTTATATTGCATAAAGAAGGTATTGTAAAACAGGCCAGTTAAATTGGAATCTATTTTTCGGCAATTATAAATTTATTGTTAAAATATTCTTAAGATTGTAAACATAACAACACAAACTGTTGTTATATTTTTAATAGCATACAAATTGCTAGCACATATGAAGAGAATACTGGTAGTAGACGATGATATTGAGGTTTTAGAAACCATACAATTGATACTGGAAATCGGAGGCTTTAAAGTCTCGGCACTTAACGATGGTGAAGAAATTTTTAACAGGATCGAAAATTTTAACCCGGATTTGATTTTACTCGATATTTCTCTTGGTCATATTGATGGTCGTGTTTTGTGTGAGCAGTTGAAATCGATAGAAAGTACTTCTAAAATTCCTATTCTATTGATTTCTGGTTTATATGATCCGAAGGATTTCACTACTTTAAATTATGGTCAGGATGATTTTTTATCAAAGCCTTTCCAAATGGATGTATTGCTTAAAAAGATCACTAAAATTCTTTCTTTAGAAGAAGATAAACCAAGTTTCCATTTGAATTAAATTCAACTCAAACAAAAAATATTTAGCCAGGAAGACCATAAATCTCTCTGGCTTTTTTATTTTTATATTCAACTATCTATAACTCAAAATTAAACAAAATGATACCAAGCGAAGCGTGGTTAAAATCCTGGAATGAAAAACGGAATCTGTTTGCCTGCCCCAATAACCTTAACGATTATTTCGAAGAAACAGTTGTAGCGGGCAAAAAAATCGATCATTTAGAGTTGGGTAGTGTTTCTATCCCAACGGGCAACATTTTGGTTAGAGATCCATTGGTTTATATTCAAAAAGACGCAGAGCCCTATTTAATAAAAGTTCCAACAGGCGAATTTCCGGTTACAGCGGCTGTTGTGGTAGCCGATGATGAAGATTGCGCACGTTATGCTGCCGTGAAAGTACAATTTACGGCTTACGATGCTGTTAGGTTTGAAGAAGCATTAATTGGGACAGAAGATCTGGTTAATTTTAACGAGGGCGAATTTTTCGGATTTAATGTTGACGCAGGTTTAGGTTGTGTTTTGGATAAGGAAACTTTGAGCCATTTCTGTGCCTTTCAGGAGAATTTTAACAAAGAAAATCCTGGCAAAAACCTCTACGACGATTATTTTGCGGCACTTTTCGCCAGTAACTATACCGAAAACCCTACCTATCAACGTGAAGGTGGTGATTGGATCAATTGGAAAATCCCTGGCACCGAATTTCATATCCCATTTTTTCAAAGTGGTTTTGGCGATGGCACCTACCCTGTTTATTATGGTTATGATATTGAGGGCAATATATGCTCGCTGATTATTCAGTTTATTGATATTGAATTGGCATATGGTGAAGAGGGATAGATAACAGGAAGGAAAATAATCAGTGGTGTGTGAGCCACAGACCATGGGACCAGAGCACAGATTCAACTAATCCTACAGTCACATGATACCTCTTACCTTTTCCATCTTCCATGCCCCCGACCACTGTCATTTTGGCAAACAAATCCTTTTGGAACAGCCCTTGTTATGCAGGATATAGATTAAACAATTTATTTACATATGAGCATACAGGAAAAAGGAAATATCTCGATACATACCGAAAATATCTTCCCGATAATTAAGAAGTTTTTATACTCTGATAACGAAATTTTTCTTCGTGAGTTGGTTTCTAATGCAGTAGATGCCGTTCAGAAAATTAAAAGACTAGGTTCATTAGGTCAATTTAACGGAGAAGTTGGCCAGCCTTTGGTGCAAGTTGCTGTTGATAAGGACGCAAAAACCATTACCATTAGCGATAACGGTTTGGGAATGACTGCCGAAGAGATCAAAAAATACATTAATCAGGTTGCATTTTCTGGCGCAAGTGAGTTTGTAGAGAAATTTAAAGATGCCAAAGATGCAAATGAAATCATCGGTAAGTTTGGTTTAGGTTTCTATTCGGCCTTTATGGTGGCTGATTTAGTAGAAATTCAAACTTTATCTTACCAGGACGGTGCAGAACCTGCACGTTGGGTTTGCGATGGCAGTACCGAATTCGAAATTACAGAAGGTACTAAAACTAGCCGCGGTACAGATATCATTCTTCATGTAAATAAAGACTCGGAAGAGTTTTTAGAGGAAAGCAAACTTCAGGAAATTCTTGATAAATACGCTAAATTTTTACCAGTACCAATTAAATTTGGCACTAAAACAGAATCTGTTGAAGATGGTGTTGATGAAGAAGGCAAAGCAAAATTTGTAGATGTAGCGGTTGATAACATTATCAATACCACTAACCCGATCTGGACGAAAGCTCCTGCAGATTTGTCAGACGAGGATTATTTAAGCTTTTACCGCGAATTATATCCTTTTAGCGAAGAACCTTTATTCTGGATCCACTTAAACGTTGATTATCCGTTCAATTTAACGGGTGTATTGTATTTCCCTAAGTTGAAAAACGATTTCGAAATGCAGCGCAACAAAATCAAATTATACTCCCGCCAGGTATTTATTACCGATGAGGTTAAAGATATTGTACCTGAATTTTTGATGTTACTGCATGGTGTAATCGATTCGCCAGACATTCCGTTGAATGTATCACGTAGTTTCTTACAGGCTGACAGCAACGTTAAAAAGATCAATAACTACATTACCAAGAAGGTGGCTGATAAATTAGGCGAACTTTTTGTTAAAGACCGTAAGGCATACGAGAACAAATGGAAAGATATAGGCATGTTCGTGAAATACGGCATGATCAGCGAAGATAAGTTTTACGATAAAGCCAAAGATTTTGCTTTGGTTGGAAACACCAAAAAAGAGCTTTTTACTTTACCAGAATACAAAGAGAAGGTAGCTGCACTACAAACCGATAAAAACGGTACGGTTGTGTATTTGTACACCAACGATGCTGCTAAACAAGATGCCTTTATCCAATCGGCCAATAAAAAAGATTATGATGTTTTAGTATTGGATTCGCCAATTGATAACCACTTCATTAATCAGTTGGAGCAGAAACTAGAAAAAACATCAATTAAACGTGTTGATTCTAGCGTTGCTGATAAACTGATCGAAAAAGATGAGCAAAACGAGCACGTTCTAACCGAAGATCAGGTGAAAGAAGTAACTACAATTTTCGAAAAAGCCATTACCAAACCAGGTATGCAGGTTGAAATTGTGGCTTTACACCCTGAAGAGTTGCCGGTTACCATTACCATGGATGAGTTTATGCGCCGTATGAAAGATATGGCTGCAATGGGTGGTGGAATGGGCTTCTACGGTCAGATGCCTGATAGCTATAAGGTTGCCATTAACGGAAACCATAAGCTGATCAGCAAAATTTTAAAGTCTGACGAAGCAGAGCAAAGTACTTTAGCAAAACAAGCGGTAGATTTAGCGCTATTGGCTCAAGGCATGTTAACTGGAGCAGAATTAACAGCTTTCGTAAGCAGAAGTGTAGAATTGATCTAATCGATAATACTTAATACATTAAAAGGGAGAAACCGAATGAATCGGTTTCTCCCTTTTTGTTTTTAAAGGCATTAAGGGCATAAAAAAAGTCCCGATGCGATCGGAACTTTTAAGTTAATATTAATATTTTTTAGCTTACTACTGTTGTTTGCTTTTGATCTACATTAAAGTAATCTTTATGATCTTCGATCATTTTAGCAATAGTAGCTGCTTTGGTATCGGTTAGTTTGAATTCGAACAAAGGCTCTTGATTTTTCTTTGATCTCACCATTTTCTCTGTATAGAAACGGTATACCAAACCATTTGTTAATAAGCCGTATTTCGCTTTTGTTTTGCGGAAATACTTAGATAAACGCGAATCATGAATATCTAAATTCTCATTATGGTGTTTACATTCCACCAAAATTGTTGGCTCACCATCTTTCATAATGGTATAATCAACTTTTTTACTTTTTTTAACCCCAAAGTCTAATACAGCTTCAGATTGAACCTCAGATGGGTTGAATCCTAAGATTTGAATAAAAGGCATTACCAACGCGTTCCTCGTCAGATCTTCAGATTGAACCTGTGGAAGCATTTTCTTGATTCTTACGGCAAATTGCCCGATTTCGTCTTTTAATTCCATGTTATTATCTTTTATAGGTGGTTAGTTTTTTAAATTGTATTGATTGAATACCGAATTTGCTGTGGTGATAATCTGATCTAAGCTTTGTTTATCAAAAAAGTTTCTGTTCAACATATCAACCATGTAAGTTAATTTGTTAATATCAGTTGCTTTCATGGTAAACTGAAAACTCTTTAAGCCATCTTTAATGGCTTGCTGAACAAAATTACGAACAACCAAAAAAGATTTCCTGAATGCATAATCACTGTCAAGCTTTCCTTTTACAAGACTTGGTACATCAAGATTGCTATATTCATTCTGCATTCTTTGGTACATATCTGCATTAAGCCCTTGACTTTTAAGAATCCCCTTGTAGTAGATTTTGTTAAGCAAGTATTCGTATTCGTTGTGTTTCATTTGGCGATAGATAGATGTAGGGGAATATTTGTTTTTCGGTATTTTCTTGTTTTTTCTTTAAGTTTTAATAAAATCTAAAACCCAGTGTTGTATGGCCTGTTTTTATTTTGTTATCCACAGGCTACACAATAATGGGCAGGTAGATGTTTATTTGTTTTTGGCAAACAGTTTAAAGATTACAAAAAGAAGTTTGTTGAGTAAGTTTTTTACATCAACCCCGCAGAATATTACACGAAACCTATGGTTTTTTTAGACGAAACCGAATCGAGATTTTTTTTTAGCCCATTTGCTAAATCAATTCATTTTTATTTAACTTGCATTCAAATCAAATAAAACAAACATATTTAATAAACATGAATCTAAAATGCGTTGTTATAGACGACGAGCAACATGCAATTGAGGTGTTAACTGACCACATTGCAGAAATGCCTGGACTAACAGTTTTCAAGACCTTTACCAGTCCTGTGCAGGCACTTACTGAAATAAGCACCGATGATGAGATAGATTTATTGTTTATGGATATTGACATGCCCGGCATTAATGGCTTAGAGCTCGCAAAAAATATCAGGGAAAAAGCAAAATATTTAATTTTCACTACGGCCCACCCTGATTATGCACTACAAGCCTTTGATGTACAATCAGATCAGTATTTACTTAAACCCATTTCTTTCGCAAAATTTGCGCTGGGTATTGATCGAATTTTAAAGAAAGAAGCAAATAATGCTAAAGTTGTTCCCAAAGAAACTGATCAGGTAGCTGCACTTTATATTAAAGGCGATCACAAATATGCTTTCTCTAACATTGCAATCGACGAAATACTTTACATCAAGGCCTTACAAAATTATATACAGATTATAACCAAATCTGAAACGCACACCACCTATCTTACGCTTAAAGAAATTGAAAAAGCTTTAGAAAGCCATGCCTTTATCCGGGTTAACAAATCTAATATTGTTGCCAAATCAGCGATAAAAAAGGTAGATGGTAATATTATCCGTCTTGTAAATAATGAAATGATCCAGATTGGCGAAGGGTATAAAGAGACTTTCTTCGCTTATGTACAGAACAGTTTACTAAAATCCAACAGAAATCAATAGTGTATTAGAATATAATATTACTAACTGTTCCTGTCATAACAATGGTTTGACCTTGATCACCAGTTGGAACGGTAGAAAAATTGTTTTGATCTTTGATGTTTTTATAAACGAATACTGTTTTTTTTACAAGTTTGGTAGTATGCTGAGCTTTCATGATAATGTGTATTATGTGTGATTATTTATTGTTGTTATTAATTTCTGTAAAGGTGCAACTCAAAACACAACGCCACTAGTTTTTTACACAAAACCCCAGTTTTAGGAGACAAAAACCCTATTTTAATAGATAAAAAGTAATAAAATGATCTTTTTCAACCTCAAAAAATTTCTTCAAAAGTATAAACTTCATTTTTTTATTTGGGGAATTTATATTGTTTATGAGGTATTTATCCTTGGCCTATCCACAAAATCTTTTAAGCAGCCAGGCGTTTATATCATCATTTATTTTACCAATATTTCTGTTTTTTATGGCTATTCTTTTTTTCTAAATAAGGTATTAAACAAAAAAACCAATACGTTAAAAGTAATAAAGATTTCGTTACTGATATTACTCGCTAGTTTATCATACACATCTGTTACCTTTCTTTTAAGCACATTATTTAGAGTAACTGGGCTGATTGTGGTCCCAACACCATTAACAATTGATATGGCTTTCGTATTAAGCTGTACTTATCGCTCCCTATATTATATTGGTTTCGCAACTGGCTATGTTTACATCATTAAATCTTTTCAGGATCAAAAGCGGGTAGAAGCCCTGGAACGCCAGAACCTGGTTACCCAAATAGAAAAACAAGCTTTAGAGAACGATCTGGTTCAATCGCAAAACAATTACCTGCGCAGCCAGATTAATCCCCACTTCTTATTTAATACCTTAAACTTTATCTATAACGACGCCCGCAAAAAAGCACCAATGGCTGCAGATGCGATTATGAATCTGGCAGAAATGATGCGTTATGCGCTCAAAAGACCTGAAGCATCCGAAATGGTTCCATTAAGTGAAGAAATTGAGCAAATTGAACATCTAATCAATCTTCATAAACTCCGAACGGCCAATACAATTAATCTGGAACTTGAAGTAACGGGGGATTTATTCGGCTTAAGGTTTCCACCTCTTATCTTGTTAACACTGGTAGAAAATATATTCAAACACGGAAATGTTTCGCACTCTACCCAGCAAGCACTCATTAAAATCGTTTACGAAAAGGATCACCTGGAGATCATAACCATAAACATGATCAATGATAATAAAGGCAAACAAACGGAAAGCCACCATGTAGGTATTGAAAACATAAGTAAACGCCTGAACAATTTCTATGGCAACGATTACATATTCAAGTATTACAAAGATCCGCTTAACAGGTACATTACAGAAATAGCCGTTGATATCGTTAACCCAATGGCGAGATTAAACCGCTAAGCATTTATTGCGTTTTTGCGCTGAATCTCTTTTAGCAAAAAGTAATACATTACCATTTCATGTGCGCGTTGATCTTTGTTGAAAAGCCTGTTTACGTGCATGTGCATTAAATCTCCAAATAATTTAACCGACTTTTCGGGTTTAACCTGTTTAAGGCGATCAATAAATGAAAGGAAGAATATTTCAAATTTTTGTTGCTGTATTGCTGTTAGTGATTTAACTTCTGCCTTTCTGAACACTTGATAATGGCTATTTAACTGTTTAAAATCTCCTGCATCCAGTCGGTGCTCCTGATTAAAGGAATCTGAAAATAATCTGATGATTTTACCTGCGGCCTGTTGATCCAAAACTTTCGATTCAATAATTTTCGATACCAGCGCTGAACAGATCCGATATTTATCAAAATGATCAGGCTGTGTTTGGAATAGTGACAGTGCGAACTCGCTGTCAACCATAAAATGTTCTTCAACACTTTCTATCATGGCACTACCATAACGCTCGAGCTCCCGCTTATAGGTCTTTATCTGTACATCAGATACCAGGCCCGAATTTATGAACACAGCTAAATCATCCATCAAACGTGATGTTAAGCTTTGTGCGTTAAGTTTGTCGTTTAACATTAACCTAAACCTGATGTGGTTACCATTTTCGTTGTAACGGATAAAAAACCATTTTTTGATCCCGGCTGAATGGCTTGCTAAAAATGGAACTATTACTTCCGTCAAAATCTGATCGGATCTTTGCTGGTGGCAATAAATTTCAAAATAAAGCCATTCTTTACCTGGTGGAAAATATCGGGTTACATCAGCCAGGCCTGAAAGATCCGGTAGTTTGGAATAAATCTGTCCGCCATGACCGATACTTAAAATAAATTGCGCCAAATAAGGTTTTGCCCCTTCATCTGTTACAATATTACTTTGCGGCAGATTAAACTCTTCAATGTAAATACTGGTCTGCTTCTGCATATATTGAAGAAAAGCATCGATATCAGCATCATTATGGAGAGCAAAACATAAGGTTTGATCGGATAAACCAGCCTTAAAATAATTGCTCACCCCTATATTTTGAAGATGGGCACGGCAAAGCCCGATGGATAAATACTTTTGATCTGCTCCTAAAAAATCTGCTTTTTTAACTTTCCATTTGCTACAGCTTAAAACAATATTTTGATACTGTAAGCGTGGGTAATAATCTAAATCTGGAAACAGGCTATCGAGCGGGAAGGATAAATTGGTATGTAAACCCTGATGCTGTAAATCGCACAGCAACCTAAATACCGATAAATCTGAGCGGGAGTAATTATAAGCTGATGCCATTCTTGGCACCAAACGTTTGTTTAAAGATTTTGAACGGAGCATCACTTCAGTTCCAATTATGGAAATCTGAATATCATTTAAAGCAAGAGGGGCTGCTGAGGTATCAAAATTTAAGATCGATAGTTGATGGCCGTAAATTAACTTCCGTCTGTTTACATTATCTACATTGGTTTCGACCATATAAGCTACATCGAAAAACAACACATCAGGATTTGCCTGCTGTTCTTCATCAGCGATACGCTTAGCATAAGTTTCTACCGCCGGGTTTGCCATGGTAAACCGACCGGTTAAGGCATTCGAAGTGGCCCCGCCTATCTGTTCTGCAAAAATCAGCTCGTCATGCACAGCCATAACCATGCTGATCGAGTTGGGTAAAGGTTTTGGCGTTTCGTTCAGCTTTAAAGAAAGTTTATTCAGAAAAATCGGCTTACCCCTTTCAAAATTTTGTGCCGACAAGGTATTTTTTATTGCTGATTTAATATTTTCTGCACCGGCTAAAGGCTTGGTTGGTTTGTTGTGTAATTTGGCAATAAAATCATCATTTTGATTTGCCTGTTCCAATTCATCATATCCAACCCCCATTTCAGGATCGAGTGCAAGCAGTAAGGGCACCTCTTGCTCTTCAAACTTCTTTTTAAACCTGGTTACGAACTGGCTTAGGGCTTCGCGATCGTTTGCAGGCAAAATGCCATGAAGTATTTTAATCAATCCTGGCACGGCCTGAAGTAATCTTTCGTCAATATTCCCTGATCGAACTGTTCTTTGCGCAATCAGGTATTTTGGCAATTCTTTGGTAGCGGTAAGACCCAATCGTTCGAAATAATCATCTCCGATAATATTGGGGTCGTAATCCGTAAATAGAAGTTGCAGATCGTGCATATCCTGTAGCAAACCAAAAAGGTTTTCTACTTCGTCATCTTTTAAGTTTAATGTTTTAATAAGATCGTTTATAGGGATCGGCTTTAAACATGCAACTAATATCTGGTTCACAAAATCATCCCGATCGAGTTCTGCGAGTTCGAAAACGCCTTCAGAACAAGCTATGTAACGGATACTGTTCGGTGTTAAATAATAACTGCTGTTGCTAAATAACTGGCAGTTCTGCCGTAACAGATCGGCCAGCGGGAATTGAATATTGTTTTTGTAAGGCCAATCAACTAGCTCGCATATTTTTTGTTCTTCTTCGATTATAATTTTGTTCTCAAACGGCTTTATGCCATCATTTAACAAACTAAAACCAGCAAAAGTTCCATAAGGTGTTGAACGGAATTTTGCCCGGTTAAAATACTTCCATATGGTAAAAGAAATTTTGGGCGGAAGGTCTTTTAATCCGGTTGCATCTACATCTTTTATGGTTTCGTAAAACGCTGCTGAAGATATTGCTATAGCTGCTTTTAGTTCCTCCCAACAATCTGCCAGTTCAGATCGATATGAAAATTTAGGTGTTCTAAAAATTACCGTTGGTTGGATATTAAGCTTCATTGCGTTTAAATGATCTGCGAAAATTACAAAGATTAATTTAAAAACAGAGGATCAGTTTACAGTTGGCGATTTACAGTTCACAGTTTCCGGGTCGAAGTTTTTACTTAATTGCCAACCATCAACCGGAAAATCGATCCAATAATTATCCATTTATCACTTAAAAACCACAATAGATCGGGATTACAAGTTCCGATCAGATCGAGTAAGAAGT
>NZ_JAVTSN010000028.1:0-96582 GCF_032678585.1 Pedobacter psychrodurus
TCGAAATGACGACTCTGCATCAAGATTCTGTAACTTCTAATACACTGTCACTACTGAATCTTATTCACCACTAGATCATCAAAATAAATGTAGCTCGTTTGGCTCGAGCCCCATACTGCAACATCTTTTCCACCCCTAAAATTATGGAAAGATAATCTGTTGATCAAACGCTGTGCATCATTGGTCGTCCAACGGATCGCTTGATCTAACACAGTTGTTCCATTGATAATAACCTGTACCTGCCCATTTTTATTTGATCCGGTATTACTTTTTACATACAAGTGAACGGTGTAGGTATTTCCTTTAACCAGACTACCAGAAGAAGGATAAGATTTACCAAAGGTATCACCGCAAGGGCCAGCCATATCCCTATGGTAAACATAAGGTTGAAAAAATACGCGGCTACCGGTATTGTACCACATTAACCGCAAGCTACCCCCATTACCATCGCTGGCAATATCACATCCTGTATTTCCTTCTCCGATCAGGAAACCAAAACCAACTTTTCCGCCCCTGCTCCAATCGAACTGACTGTGGAAACGTACTTTGAAGGTGGCCTCATAGGCCGAACCGTCTGATATATCTGCCCCTGCAATTAAACCATTAGAAACAGAATTGGGTGCAAGGGTAGCCCTGGCCCAA
The DNA here is from genome assembly GCF_032678585.1 of Pedobacter psychrodurus. Lineage (GTDB taxonomy): Bacteria > Bacteroidota > Bacteroidia > Sphingobacteriales > Sphingobacteriaceae > Pedobacter > Pedobacter psychrodurus_A. Next base: position 643 of record NZ_JAVTSN010000028.1, read on the forward strand.
TTGCCAGAAATGTAGGCCCGGCTTTCGTTCCACCCGGTTAGGTTTGCACCACCAAAATCGGCACTGGCTTCGCCATAGCTATAAGCACCATCGGCATGGGTAAAACCAGTATTGATATTACTTGGAATGGCCTCTGTAGTCGCATTGTTCTTCGATTGCTCTACAACATCAATGTTTTCGGGGACTGGCACTACTGTTTTGTCTTTCTGGCAACCATAAAAGCTTAGGGAAAGTACAAGCACTACAGACGCAATAAAATGCGTTGAATTCATTTTTTGACTCATGTTAATTTTAGTTTAGATTTAAATTTGGTTAGATTTTAATGAGTAAAGCCCTATCCTTGATAGTTCATTACAGGTTTTGGTTAGCCGTTTTTTAATCTCTTTTGTTAAGGATGATCTGATATGCTAACCTACATAAAAATGTAAATTAAAACTTACATCATCCGTCTTAAAGAAAGAAAAACAAGGTTCTTTGGTTGTTACAACGATTGAAATAATGATGACTTGACCAACTAAAAACATAGTGTATAACACTATATAACAGTGCCTTATAAAGGCTCATGAATTTTTAGGTTACAATTCACAATCACCTTTTTATAATCTCTTGCATCAATATCACCATTGATGAGTTTAACCAATAAAGTAACTGCCTGCTCACCCAGCGATTCGGGGTTTTCTTCGATTGATGCCACAGGAGGTGAACTGAGATAACTAATAATCGGATCGTTACCAAAACCGATACATTCGAGTTTTTTATAGTCAGGATGTTGGATCGACCTTAAGAATCTGATCGTGTCGAAAAGTAATTTTTCTTTAAAGGCCACTAGCGCGGTTGGGCCATTTTCAGGGTCGCTAAAGAGATTTTTAATTGCAAAAAGGGTGTTTTCATCATCAAAATCAGTATAAGCTACATGTTCGGCGTTAAAAGGGATGTTGTTATCCTTCAGCGCATTAATGTATCCCGAAAAGCGGTCGTGACTAAAATTCACCATTTTTGGCCCACCAAGATAGGCCACTCTTTTATGCCCTCTATTAATGAGGTATTCAGTTGCCATATAACATCCTTGATGGGTATTTCCTAAAACCTTATGGCAGTTGAGGTTAAAGCTTGGGTTACGGGTATAATAAACCACTGGGATCCCGATTTTCTCGAACTGATCGAGGTGCGAAAAATCAGATGTGTGTTTCGAAATGGCCACAATTAATCCGTCTACCCTCGAGCCCAAAAGCGTTGCGGCAGCGCTTACTTCCATTGCAAAATTATCATGAGATTGGCTGATGATAATGTTGTAACCGTTAGCCGTAGCCAACTGTTCCATCCCATAAATGCTTCGGGTAAAAAAATGATCGGATAGATTGGGAAGGATGATGCCAATGATACGGGATTTTCGGTCTCTAAGCCGCAATGCAGAAATATCAGGTGTAAAATTTAACCTTGCGGCCAGTTCTTTTACCCGAAGTTTCGTACTCTCTTTAATCCGAGGGTAATCTTTCAGCGACTTGGAAACAGTAGATATAGATAGTTTAAGTTCTCTGGCGATCAATTTTAATGTAACAGGTTTATTTTCCATAGGTGAAGGATGTTAAGCGTTACAATGGTGAGCGGCTGGCGTTTAATATCACATAAGCTTTTTAAAGGTTAGAGGTTTAGGGGTTAGCGTTTAGTATCTCGCAACCTTTTAAAGGCTAAGGGATTAGCGTTTAGCAAATAAGCTAACCACTGATTCTTTAAAAAATTTAGAGGGTTAGTATTAAGTATAACTAAGCCCTAACCCTCTAAACAAAAAATAAACTATGGTATCTTATCCAATGCCGGAACATTGGTTTCGTATCCTGTATAACCTTTATTCTGGTTAATATGTCCTCCGGTATTGAACCGCTGTGCAGCAGCAGGCACTGGCCAAAGCACATGATATGGTGAAATTTTAAAATTCACCCCCGAAATTGTGGGCACTTTATTTCTGTAGAAATCATTTTTTTCAATAATCCGGTCGTAGAAGAAATTATTATCTGAAAAAGCTGCAACTGTATATGTTTTACCGTTGTAGGCCGTTTTTCCCGTTTGTGCGAAAATATAGGCAATACGGGTCAATTCTGTTTTACGTGGCTCCTCATAATAAAGTTCTCTTGCCCGTTCATCCAATATTGTTCCGATGGTAATTGCGGAGGCGTCAGTTAACAAAGCTGCATTGGCCCTCGAACGTACCTGATTTAAATCGGCCATAGCCAAAGCCAAATTACCTTTCCAATAATAGGCTTCAGCCCTCAACAAATAGGTTTCGGCCAAACGGAAGATATACCAATCGGTATTGGTTCCTCTTGGTGGTGTCCAATATTTATCAACGGCAAATGCATTGGTAGAATTGATAAATGTTTTATAATGCGGCCAACCAAAGAAATGGCGGATGGTATCTAAACCTTTATTTAAAAACATGTTATTTACATTGTCAGGTGTCATATCAACCAGTGGTTTACCATATAATGCTTTCTCGGTTGGATTGGTCGACGTTTTAAGTGCCGGGTTGTTGTATACCAGGTCGGTCATGTTCATCCACATGCCCGGTGCATGGCGGTAATCGGTATTATCTGTCCAGATATTTTTGGTACTATAGGCTGTACCACGGTAACGGCCAATTCCCCTACCGTACATTAAAGTTAAAGGTATTTCCACATTTACCCCGTCAACGATCGCCTGCGTGGTACCGGATGGTGTTTTTAAATTGGCAAAATGCCAGGCTGGCACGCAGTTACGCATTACCTGCGATCCCAGATCGGTAGCGCCTTGCAAAGTTTCTCTATCGATGGTTAAAAACAGTGCCTCACGGTTAGCTGCAATTGCTTTATTGTCCATTCGGTGAAGATCCCAAACCACGTTTTTGGTGGCGTCGCCGGCAGTGCTGCCAAAACGGTTGCGCATCAAGCTATAGGTACCACTGTTAATTACATTATTGGCAGAGGTAATGGCTGCATCAAAATCGCCGAGTGCAAGGTTAACCTTGGTCAATAAATGGCTGCAGGCGCCTTTGGTCACATCTCCACGGTCTACATTATCCTTTAACCATTTTTCGGCAAACAAAAGATCTTCCTGCATTTTTTTCAAGATCACTTCTCGTTTAGTCGAATAATAATCCAGTTTTGGTGCGGTAATATCCTTTAAATTTAAAGGTACATCGCCAAACTGATGTACCAAACGATAATAATAATAGGCGCGGTAAAAATAGGCAGCACTAAGAATGGCATTTCTTTCGGCTTCATCTTTAAAGGTTACATTATCGATATAGGTAATCACCGTATTTGCCATACGCACACCTCTAAAACCTTCGGTCCAATAAAATCCGATCCTGTTAAAATCGGGATTATCGAGGTTGGCATCTGGTGTTACCCGCGTATCCATATCCTGTGCCTGGGTGCTTTTATCGGTTGTTCCATCAACAGCCACTTCCGAAAATATAGATTCGGTAACAATGGGTGCCATATCGCCGGTAAATTCTTTTCTTACATTGGCGCCAATGCCGGCAATGGCAGCTTTCATAGCCGCTACACTTGTTAAAGCGGTTTGAGGTTCCAACTTCGATAATAAATCTGAATCGAGGTCTGATTTCTTACATCCATTTGCCGATAACAGAATGGCCAAAGCCACAAATGGAATTATTTTTTTATATGTGATATTCATTTTCGTCATTTTTTAAAGGGTAACATTCAGTCCGAAAGTGTAAACTCTTGGTGTGGGTACAGGATTTCCATTACTGTCTGCAGTTTGTGGATCCCATTGGTTCCAGTTTGGTGCATACACTCCGAAATTGCTCACATTGGCATATATTTTTGCACTCTGTATCCTCAATTTGCCCAGAAAATCTTTTGGCAGGCTATACGCAAGGGCAACGGTATTTAACCTAATGAACGAACTTTTACGGTAAGCATTAAAGCTTACGCCACTTAAGCCAGAGTTTAAGCGCGCATAATCATTAATCGGATTATCTGGTGTCCAATAGGGTACTACATAAGAGCTCGAACGGCCAAAACCCACGCTTCCAGGCTGGTTTTTAGTCTGGTTATCCGTTCTGAGCTGGCCCCAGCTAGAGATCAGCTGAAAAGAGAAATCGAAGTTTTTGTAAATATTAAAATCGTTGCGTAACGACCAATTGAACCGTGGACTTCTGTAGCCAATAAACTGTTTATCCGAATCATTATACACATAATTGCCATCTACATCCAATAATTTGAAATCGCCAGGTTTAATTCCGGCCTTTCCATATTTTTTCGCTTCTGTCATTTCGTTTTCCTGCCATACCCCTAAAATTTTATACTCCCAGATCACGTCGATGTCTTTACCGATAAACCATCCATTTCCAGGATCATCATTCGGTGTTGCCAGGGCTATAATTTTATTCCGGTTAAGCGAAAAGTTTGCTGTAGTACTCCAGGTGATGTTTCCACCGGTAAAATTTTTGCTGTTGATACTAAACTCAAAACCCTTATTATTTACACGGCCCAAATTGGCAATTACATTTACATATCCCGAAACGTTGGGTAAGGTTTGGCCAATCAATAGATCTGATGTTTTCTTATCATAAAGTTCAAACGATCCACTGATGCGGTTGTTCAAAAACCCAAAGTCTAAACCAAGGTTTAAAGATTTGGTCTTTTCCCATTCGAGGTTCGGGTTCCCCAACCGTGAGTTATTTACCACAGTATTTACTTCACCAGGGGTTCCACTACCATTAACCGACTGGTATTTACCGCCGTCTAAAGTTTGTATGGATACATAAGGATCGATGACGTTGTTATTATCACGTATCTCCCTGTTTCCGTTGATACCGTATGACAAACGCAGCTTTAAAAAGTCGATCCATTTAGCAGATTTCAAAAAGCTTTCTTCACTTACTGTCCAGGCTACTGCCGCTGCCGGGAAATTAGCGCGTTTTTTGGCCGCTCCAAAGGCAGAGTATCCATCTCTACGGATTGAACCCGTTACCGCATACCGGCCTTTATACGAATAATTTACCCTCGCCAATAACGCGTCACCAGTGTACACTTTATCATCGCTGCTTACGGTTGGTTTATTACCACTTTGTATGTTGTGGTAACCCAATATATCTGTTGGTGCAAAACCTTCATTACCGGCAAGCGTGTACCAGGTAGAATATTTTTCGCCGTTTACCAATAAGGTTACATCTACATTATGATCAGTAGCAAAGGTTTTGTTCCATTTCAAAAGGTTGTCCAGCTGCCAGTTATACCTGGTTTCCTGGGCTCTTGTTGCTGAACCACCCGGAGTGGTCACATTTGGATTTTTTGAAGACAGGTGGTTAAAAGTGCGGTACTGATCTAAACCCGGACTAAAATTGGCCTGATAGGTAATACCGAACGGCAATTGTACTTTGGCGTAAATGCTGCCGAATAGGGTACTTTGTTTTTGTAACCTAGAATTATAAGTTTGATCGAGGAAGGGGTTACGGGCATTAAGCCCATTATCATCTGTCGGGATTCTCCGTAAAGAACCATCTGCATTGTAAAAATCGCCATAAGGAGATAAATCTGGCAATTGTGAAAACTGCGCTTCAATTGCACCTTCATCACGGTCGGCAAACTGAAGGTTCATGCCCAAGGTTAAAAACTTAGCGGCTTTACCTTCGAGGTTCAAGCGGGTACGGAAAGTACTGAAACCGCCACCTGCAATAATACTTTCGTTTTTAAGATAGCCTAACGACATGTAATAAGAAACCTCTTCTTTTTTTCCGCTAAGGCTTAAGGTATGGTCCTGACGCTGTCCGGTAACAAAAAGTTTATCGTACCAGTCTGTTGTTTTTCCATTGAGGTAATTGGCTTTCTCGTTGGCCAATAAACCTAAACGACTCAACCAAAGATCGGTAGGGTTGGCGGTGGTTTGCCCGTTTAACCATTGGGTAAGGGTTACGCCCTCGGGCAAATTGTTCGGATCGTTATAAATATATGGCGGATTAACACCTCCGCTACGTTGCACATCGGCACGCCAGTTTAAAAACCCCGGACCATCGTATACAGGCTGATCCTGTGCCAATGTAGCCATCCCGAAGTTGGTATTTACGGTAATGGTTGGTGCACCACTTTTTCCCTTTTTCGTGGTAATGGCTACTACGCCTGTTGCAGCTTTTGCCCCATAAACGGCAAGCGAGCTGGCATCTTTTAATACATCTACCGATTCGATATCGTTTGGATTAATATCAGACAATTGGCCAATAAAAATAACTCCATCCAATACAATTAGCGGTGTGGTAGTACCGGTAAGTGTTGTTTTACCCCGTACCAGAAGATCTCCACCACCTTTGGCACTGTTGTTAAAACCCACGGTTAAACCAGGGATATTACCACGGAGGATATCGGTAACACTATTTGGATTTTCGTTTTCCAGCTGGGTAGCCTTTATGCTGGAAACAGCTCCTGTTACGTCCTTTTTCTGCGCAGTACCATAACCAATTACCACCACATCGTTAAGCCCTTGCGAGCCATCTTCCATGGCAATATTGATGGTTGTACGGCCGTTTAACGCAACTTCTTGAGTGGTAAAACCGATAAAGGTGAATACCAAAACCTGATTGACTTCTGTTGTTTTGATGCTGTATTTACCAGCTGCATCTGTTAAGGTTCCTATCTGCGTGTTTTTTACTCTTACGCTTACTCCAGGAAGGGTTATACCTTTATTGTCTTTAATGGTGCCCACAATGGTAGTTTGGGCAAAAGCGTTAAAACTCCCCAAAAAGGCCAGGAGCGAAACCGCTATAATCTTTGCTTTCCTCTCACAGATGTGCTTGAGGCATAACAATACTCCTCGTTTGTTGTAAATTCTACTCATAAATTATAGTTTAGTTAATGATTACTGTTTAAATGTGCCTTATCAGTTAAAGATCAACCGAATGCTCTCCTGCAATACAACATCACACCTTAATAAGGTGCTATGGCAGAAAGAATAAGGATAAAAGGGGAACGGAGCAAATGGAGGTATCAGCCAGAAAAAAAATGAATAATACCAGTGCAGGGATACTTGGGTTTAGATTCGAACATGGGATGCTTTGGTTAGACTTATTTTATCTAATATAAAAACCATCGGTCCGAGATGTAAAAAATTATAATCGGAATAAGCCAAAAATGTGCTTTGGAGTGGATTTACAACGATGTAATTAATTTCAGGATTTAGGTGTTTTAACATGAATACCCCTCTGGTTAATGTTATCCTGAAGGATAACCTATTGTATAAACGTCCATATGAATGAAAGGAGAGAATGGTGGTAAATCGCCTCAAAGTATCGTCATCCGATAGCACAGCGAAAAATCTTTCCCTTCCATGAACAGCTCATCATACTATCATTTTCCTGATACAAATACCCAATTTAACTTATTTTGATAATAGCAGCTATTTGTGAAATTTTGCCTCACGAAAAACAATACGATATCATGGATTATAGAAAATTAGGAAATACAGACCTCAGATTATCAGCAATTTCATATGGAGCCTTTGCCATAGGTGGTAACATGTGGGGTGGAAATGAAAAAAAGGATTCGGTCGAAGCAGTTAAAGCGTCAATAGAAAAAGGAATAACAACGATCGATACCGCACCATTTTACGGTTTTGGTTTAAGCGAAGAAATTATTGGCGAGGCCATTAAAGGATACGACAGGACCAAAATACAGTTGCTCACCAAATTTGGTCTGGTTTGGGATGGCAGCAATAAGGGCGCAGGGGAACATTTCTTTGATGCAGCACTTGATGGAAAAAATGTTCCCATTTACCGTTATTCTACCAAAGCATCAATTATTAAAGAAGTGGAAGAAAGCCTTAAACGACTTGGAACCGATTACATCGATCTTTTACAGCAGCATTGGCCGGATCCAACAACGGCAATAGATGAGGCCATGGAAGCCGTAACGCAACTGATTAAGGATGGAAAAATCCTGGCTGCCGGACTTTCGAACGCGGATATTCCACTGATGGAGAAAGCTGCTGCAGTATACCAACCGGCATCCAATCAGGTATCTTTCAGCATGCTCAACAGAAGTATAGAAAAAGAGCTTATCCCATATGCGTTGGAAAAAAATATCGGAATTATTGCCTACAGTCCGATGGAAAGAGGACTATTATCGGGTAAGTATTTCAATAATGAAAAATTGAAGACAGATGATCACCGTAACGGATATTTCAGTCAGTTTAATCTTGAAGCCGTGAAAACATTTTTGAAAAATATTACGCCTATAGCGGAAGCCAAAAATGTAAGTGTGGCGCAGCTGGTTTTACGTTGGACAACTTTACAGAAAGGCATCACCGTAGTGCTTGCGGGCGCAAGAAATGCAGAGCAGGCCATCTCAAACGCGGCAGCAATGGATTTAGAGATCAGTAAGGAAGAACTTGCACTTATTAATGGAGAGTTGGGCAAATTGTAGTATTTATTAATGGTCAATGAGGTTTGCGGCTTTTTTATGCTTTGGAAATGATTGGCAGTATTCCATAGGATGCAGCTGTCCCGCTATTCGTTTCAGCCGATGAAGAATCGGCATCCACTGCTATCGGGTTTATAATGATTGTTCGTGCCACGATATACCGCTCACGCCAATCTGAATAGTCTTCGTTTGCAACGGGGATTTAATGAGACATGCATTTGTAATGCACGAATAGGAAAAATTAAGGAGCGATAAAATCGCCTTTTTCTGCCATCATCGTTATTCCAGAGGAATCACTTTCTAACAAGCGAGGACGATTGTGGCACATGAAAAGTTTAAGTTTTGTGCATTGGTTTAAGTAAATAAACCTAAGGGATTGCAACGGATGCCAATTTACTTCAGATTAGCAGGAGGGAAAGCGGGCAGAAAATGCCAAAAATACGGAACCACCCATTTCCCATCAACGCTATACGATAAATAGGTTTAGGAAATGAACGGACAGGTTTCCATTGGTGCGGTACTCCCGCCATACGCTTTATCCCGATTGAAAATAATCGGGGATGCCCGCTGCTGTCGGGTTTATGGACAATTACAGTTCAATAACACCAACCTTAAAAAATGACATTAAAACAAAGCGGGTGCCTGAATAGATCAGACATCCGCTTTTGGATAAAACATCTTTATGATTGGTGAGCCACCAACCATTAACATAATTATTAATAACCCGGATTTGGGGTCAAATTAGGATTGTTCTTGATTTCTGGAGTAGGAATCGGGAACAATAAATGTTTGTTTTGTAAGGGTTGGTTTACGCTTTTATTGATATGGCCAACAAAATTATCAAAACCATTAGTGGTTTCATTGTATACTTTACGCAAACGCACCATATCAAACCAGGTAACGCCCTCGTAACATAGTTCGTGCCAACGCTCTCTCCATACTGCCTCTTCAAACTGTGTTTGGTTCAAGCCCGAAAGATCACCCAATACTGCCCTTTTCCTTACTGCATTTACTGCTGCATAAGCAGCAACATTTGGACTTCCATCTGCCCTGTTCTGTGCTTCAGCATAAATTAATAAAGTTTCGGCATAACGGATCTGTGGAATATTCAGGTCACTTCTACTGGTACCTTCTACCCCCAAAGTTCCATTTGCAATCACATCGAAGTGTTTAAAAATATAAGGTTTACCCCGGTTAATCAAAGGCATTTTAAAACCATCGGTATAATAATCAGTAAAGAAATAACCATCTCTATTTTTAGCTCTCAAATCTCCAGCTTCATATGAAGCATAAAAACTTGCTGTAGGGATAGAAGTTCCAATTCCATCAATTTTAGAAACCAGGGGCTGGTGTAATGGCAGGTAAGAAGATTGTAACGGATTGCCTGCACCTGCAGCATCATTGTATTGGATTCCGAATAAATGCTCCGTTTTATTGTCATTTTTCGCATCATGTATGGCACCATAAGTTGGGAATAAACCAAGTGTTGTTGGATTTCCAGTTGAGTAATCGATTACCTCTTTGGCTTTATCTGCAGCCAATCTGTAATATGCAGCGCCTTTGTTTAAAGGTTGTCCAGCCATGGTTAAATAAACTTTAGCCAGTTCTGATTTAATGGCGGCGGTAGAAACACGTCCACTCGCGTCCATATAAGGCAATCCTGCAGCTTCAGCTAAAACCAGATCATCAACAATCTGTTTATAAACCTGCTCCTGAGGTGTACGCGAAGGTGAAAAATTAGGATCGTTCGGGCTTGTAACCGGCTTGGTGATCAAAGGTACATCACCCCATAAACGCACCAGATAAAAATAGGCCCATGCCCTGATAAAAGAAGCTTCGCCCAAAATTCTCTTTTTCTGTGCGGCATCCATCGGATTAATGCCCGGAACCTTATCCAATACCAGGTTGGTTTGGGCAATTACCTTGTAAAAACCATTCCAGTTTTGGTTGACATGAAGATTTGTTCCATCATAAATAAGTGAATACAAATTGTTTAAATCAGAGTTCTGTGCAGTCTCGGTAGATTGTATTCCGGTTGGCGCATCAAACATCTGAAAGTTGTTTGAAAAAATTCCGGCACCGTTTCCGATAAACCTGATTTCTGAATATACTGCAGCAATACCTGCTTCGGCATGCTCTGGTAAGGTATAAAAGCTGTTGGGCGCAAGATTGGTGGGATCTGTTTCATCCAAAAACTTCTTACATCCCGAATTCCCGATGATAGCACCACCCAGCAATAACAGGGCAGCGATATTTTTTATATTTATTTTCATTTTAATATCCTTTCTTAAGTTAATGTTTACAATCCAATGTTTAAACCAACCATAAAAGTTGTCGACTTTGGATAATCGAAAAATGTTTGGCCCTGTGCAAATGCATTATTATATGTAGTTACCTCCGGATCGTTACCAGTATACTTGGTGGCCAGGAAGAAATTCTGAACAGATGCATAAACACGAAGTTTGTTTAAGCGCAATTTTTCTACAAGTGTTTTATTAAAGGTATAACCCAGCAACAGGTTTTTTCCACGGATAAATGAGCCATCTTCAACCCAATGTGTATCAACGTTGGTTACATATCCGGCAGATTGATCTCTGATTGCCGCTATCGGTGTATCCTGATTTTGAGGCGTCCAGGCGTCTAATACGCTGGCAAAACTGTTGGCCTGTACCTGTCTGTCTTCGCCCGAGTGATGTGTCATATTCAACACATCGTTACCATAAGAATACTGAAGTTCGACAATTAAATCGAGGTTTTTATAGCGGAACGAGTTGGAGAAGGATCCCCAGCCTTTTGGCGTTCCGTTACCAATAATCTGACGGTCGGCATCTGTGATGGCATGATCACCATTTACATCCAGATATTTAATATCGCCCGGAAGCAAAGTTTTACCGCCACGGTAACTTACAAATTTAGCTGCTTCTGCTCGTTCGGCCTCGCTCCAGGTACCTAAACGTACTAATCCCCAGAATGAACCTACTGACTCGCCAACTCTGATAATACCAGTTTGATTAGTGAAATTTGGATTTCCTACACCAAAAATATCATCGGGTGTTGCCAAAGACAGCACTTTGTTTCGGTTAAGAGAGATATTAAAGCTGGTTTTCCAGGTAAAATCGTCCGTTTGAACGTTAACGGTATTAATGCCTAAATCCAAACCTTTGTTCTGCATCGAACCAACGTTTTTCCTGATTACCGAATATCCCGTAGTACGTGGCACAGGGGCATCCAATAACATATCGGTTGTTTTTCTATAATATACATCGGCCTCTAAATTTATGCGGTTGTTAAACAAACCCAATTCCAAACCCGCATCAACCTGTGCTGTTTTTTCCCAAACCAGATCAGGATTGGCCAATCGGCCAATGCCTATACCTGTTACTTTACTATCGTTAATGATGGCAGAATTGTTTACCAATGTAGCTAAAGACTGATAAGCAGGCAGCTCTGAGTTACCGCTTAAACCATAACTGGTTCTTAATTTTAAGTTAGAGATCGTTTTGTTTCCTTTAAGAAAATCTTCATCTGAAGCTTTCCATGCCAAAGCGGCCGAAGGGAAAAATGCAAATTTATGATTATCTCCAAATTTCGACGATCCATCTACCCTACCGGTAACGGTAACCAGGTATTTATCCTGAAAGGCATAATTTAACCTTCCAAAATAAGAATTGAAAGCAGATCTGTTGCGGCTAGAACCTACAGTAATTGATTTACTTCCCGAGCCCATGTTATTGTTGCCATAAAAATCGGTAACGAAATTTTCTGCATGACTGGTATTGCTGAAGAAATTGGTGGCCTGCCACGAAATACCCAATAAAGCATTAATGGCATGCGATTCGGCAAAACGTTTGTTATAGGTTAAATAATTCTCCAACGACCAGAAAGTTTCGCGGTCATTGGTCACATTTGCTGTACCATTTTGTCCGTCTGAAATACCATATAATTGTTTCGCATTGTACTCATTGATGTTACGGCTTACGATATTGGCGCCCAACTGGGTACGGAATTCGAGATCTTTACTGAAACTGATTGTTGAATAGAGACTTCCTAAAGAGGTTTGGGTAACCATACCAAATCTTTGATCAGTTAAGATGTGTACAGGGTTAGAACCTCCTTCTGCCCATGGGATGAGTTTATTGTCGCCCCATTTGCCATCTGCCAATTTAATCGGTAGAAAAGGAAATGCTTCAGTAATCATACGAACAGAGTTTAAACCTCCCGTTCCCTGATCTACAATGTTTTCATCCTGGTTATTGTAGCTCAAATTACCACCAACTTTTAACCAGGGCTTAATTTTACTGTCAAAGTTAAATCTACCCGAATAACGTTTTAAATAAGAGTTTTTTAAAAGCCCCTCATCATCGCGGTAGCCCGCAAAAACACCATAAGTACTGTTTTCATTGCCCCCTGTAAAACCGAGCTGATGGTTTTGCGAAAGTTTGTTCTGCGTAGATTCTTTTAACCAATCGGTATTGTATAAGGGGTTTCCATTGCTGTCGAAAAATTGCGGCAAGGCGATCCTGGCCGCTTTTGGCACCGGCGTAGAAGCATAATTCCCTGCAGCCCAGCCTACCGGATCGTAAACTTTGATATTATCGTAAGCCAGATCCTGAACTTTAACATACTCGAAGGCATCGAGCATTTTCACATGGTGTGCGGCCAATGTATTTACACTAAAATCAGCATCATAAGTAATCCGTTGCGTATTTGCTGTTCCTTTTTTGGTGGTAATCAGGATTACGCCGTTTGCACCCCTTGCTCCATATATCGCTGTTGAGGAGGCATCTTTTAACACTTCAACTGATGCGATATCACTCGGGTTGATGTAATCAATTGCATTACTATTCTGCGTTTGAGAACCTACTGGTAAGGCTACTCCATCAACAACATAAAGTGGATTATTACTGGTATTGATCGAACTAAATCCTCTGATTTTGACGTTTGTTTGTCCACCTGGGCGGCCTGAGTTGGTATTTACCTGTACACCCGAAATACGGCCGGCCAAAGCCTGGTTAAGGGATGCCGCAGGGCGTTCTTGCAGTTCGCTGGCTTTTACCACCCCAACAGAACCTGTTAGATCACTTTTTTTAACACTACCATAACCGATAACCACCACTTCATCGAGTTTATTGGCTTCGGCGGGTGCCATTTTAACATTGATATTTGCTTCACTGCCTACGGTAACATCTTTATTCTGATAACCCACATAAGAGAAACGGATCACCTCGCCAAGGTTGGCATCGATGCTGAACTTACCCGCTTCGTTGGTTACTGCAGTTTTACCCGAAGTAATGTTTTTGATCCCGACTCCTGGAATGGGCATATTCTTTTCATCTGATACGGTTCCGGTAATTACTTTTCGATTTTGAAGGTGCGTTAATGGCACATTCGGTACTGAAAGTCCCCCGGATTTTTCAGCATCTGGATTCATCGAAAAAGCAGGACTATTGAGCAAAAAAAGCACAGAAAGCCCTGAAATCTTGAGTAGATTCATTTTCATTAGTTGTAGTTTAGTTAATGGTTAATTAATTTAATTTATACTTAGCCGCAAGCAGCTAAATCGTTTTATCAATTACTCAAGCGAATAATTGATTGTTAATAATCATGATTAATCAGAAGGCTTTCTACGATAGGCAAAAATGTTAACTGGAATTACATTTCCGGAAAGAATTAAATATACATACAAGTAAATTACACAGCTATATACCGCGTAATAGGGAGTAAATACACCTAGGCTCATCATCATATTTGGTTGTCGATAAAACGATTTATCTATTCAATATTAAATATTTTACTACAAAATCAAGAATATAATTTTGATGCTTAAGGACTACTTAAACGTACAGATCGATTTACAGTATGATTATTTTTACAAATGCTAAAACTTTTGAACAAATCCAAAATCAAAAAATCCAAAAAGATCGTCCGTCACGATTATGTCATGGCTATTTTAAGACCTTTTTTAGTTTTGGTCTAAAAAATTTGATAAATTTTAAAGATGGGTCAAAATTTTAAAGAAAATCTTTCCTAAAGCTATTGCTATTAATCGTGTCGCATTTGTACAATTCCCCTGTTTGTTACTTAGGTAAATTTGCAGGGATTGGATATAAAAGCCTTTTTAAATATAAGAAGACCTGTATCCACTAAAATCAATTCATCATTAAAGAATTATAAATCATGAAAGCTTTAACCTTATCAACTTTTGGCAGTTCAGATGTACTCGAATACCAGGAAATACCCGACCCCATTTTAAAAGAAGGAGAACTTCTGGTAGAGATGAAAGCCATAGGTTTAAATTTTGCCGACTTAATGAGGAGAAACGGAGTTTACCCAATGCGGGGCAATGCTCCCTATATTAATGGATTTGAAGGTGCAGGAATAGTAAAAGACAATAATAATCACCCCAATTTTAAACCTGGCGATCGGATTGCATTTGCAGATGTGCCCTTTGCGAATGCAGAACTGGTTGCCGTTCCTGTAGAAAATGCCATTCCACTGCCTGATGAGATCAGCTTTGAAACCGCCGCATCGATCATGCTACAAGGCCTTACCGCACATTATTTAACAGCCAATAGCCATAAAATAAAAGCAGGCGAAACCGTGCTTATCCATGCTGCAGCTGGTGGTGTTGGGCAATTGCTTATCCAGGTCTGTAAGTTATTGGGCGCAAAAGTAATTGGCTTAACTTCTTCAGCAAAAAAAAAGGAAATAGCGTTTTCATTAGGTGCTGATGAAGTGTTTTTATATGAGCAAGATTGGCAAGCACAGGTTTTAACGGTGTGCCCCGACGGTGTTGATGTCGTTTATGAAAGTATAGGAACCACAATGGAAAGCAGTCTTGCGGTAACCAAAATACGAGGTCAGGTGGTTCTATTTGGTCTTGCCGGAGGCAAATTGGAATTGGGCAACCCTTTATGGATTATCGCCCATTCAAAAACAGTTACCGGCGGCGATTTATGGAACTACCTTACCTCAAGATTAGAGAGATTAAAAAGGTCGAAAATACTTTTTAACTGGATTATTGCCGGACATATAAAAATCTCAGCGCCCACTATCTTCAAACTCGCTGAAGGCAAAAAGGCACACGATTTTATGGAAGGCAGGCAGAGCACAGGCAAGATATTGATGGTGCCTTAACACATGATTAAGAAATAGGGTGATGTACTTTAGAGTAACTGTAACCCGTTGTTGAATCTGGTCGTCTTAAATCGTAAAACTGCCGTCAAATGATTTTATATTCCCAGCCAAAGTACCATCATGCTGCTTTCTTGATCAGCATGATGGTAATCAGTATGTGTTGTGCGCCCACTTATCCGCAGCAGATCAGCCGTATAAACAGAAGCGACTATTACCAGAATAAAGCAGCTAAAACGTTAAGCGATTCGCTCGATTTTGTACTCAGGCGGATCAAACAATCATTAGGCACAGCCGATATCGATTTAACTTTGGGCGTAATCAAGGATGGCCGTGTTTTCTTAAAAAAGAATAATGGCTATTCCAATCCTGAAACAAAAACATTATTTTCAGACCGGACGCAAATCTATCTTGCCTCTACCTCTAAATCACTCACCGGAACACTGGCTGCGATTTTAGACCAGAAAGGTTTGATTAAACTGGATAAAACACTAGCCGATTATCTGCCTGAACTTACTTTCGACGATAAAAAAATCCATCCAGATAAAATCACCATACAATCGTTGATGACCCACACCCACGGGATCAAAAATAACGATGCTGTGGTATGGACGGCTTTTATTGGCCACAAGGGTTCTTCACAACTCCTCGCTTTATTTAAAAAATACAGTACGGCCTTATCTAACCAAAACTTCAATTATTCCAATTTAGGACCGGTTATTTATTCCATCATCGTAGAAAAACAGATGAGGAAACCCTGGCAGGAGGTAATGGATGCCTATCTTTTCCGGCCGTTGGCCATGCGTTCTACAACGGCCTATTTTTCGAGGGTTGACCCTAGATATTCAGGTTATGTGATCGACGAATCGGAAGGAAAAGTAACAGCTATATTAGACAAGGCAGATAATTCGATGTCGGCTGCTGGCGGGCATTTTAGCACGGTTAACGATCTGTTAAAATATCTCAACTTTTTTATCAGCGAAGGAAATTCGGTTAAAGGCATCTTAAATAAGCAAGAAATCGATTTTGCTACCTCTGCCATTGTTGCACAACAGAACCGCTATCAATCTTATGAAAGATTTGGTTATGGATTGGGTTGGGAACAATCACGATTTAATGGGGAAAACTTAACTTCACGAATGGGCGGTTATAGCGGCATTTCCTGCCACCTTTCTTACATGAAGGAGAAAAAGATAGGCATTGTGGTATTTAGCAATAAAAAAGGGATGGAAGCATTACCGCATCTGGTTGCCAATTACCTCTTTAATTCAATACTGAATAAATCAAACAAAAACAGTATTCTGGAAGAAAATCTTAAATCGTTAAAGAAAAATTTCGAGTCTGATCTTCAGGAAACAAAGGAAGTAACGGAAGCTATGCGTACGCAGCTCATGCCAAATCCCGCATTGGCCGGCGTATATGATGGGGGTGAAAAATCAGGAACCATGGAAATTAATAAAACCGGCAGTGTTTCGTGGGGCAATTTAAAAGGACAATTGTACTTATCAACTGATAGTACCGGATTGATCAATTTCAAAACCATGTTGCGCTCTTTTTTGGTGAAGAGAGACAACACTAACAATATTGTAGGGGTGTATTCAAATGAGCGATATTTTAAGCGTTAACTATACCTAAAAAAAGGGCACTCCGAAATGGAAGCGCCCTTTTATTTGACTTTACATTCAGATTATTTCAGATCAAATCGATCTGCATTCATCACTTTATTCCAGGCAGATACGAAATCTTTTACAAACTTCTGCTGTGCATCAGCACTTGCATACACCTCAGCGATGGCCCTCAATTCTGAATTGGAACCGAAAACAAGATCGGCACGGGTTGCAGTCCACTTTGGTTGACCTGTTGCACGGCTACTGCCGATATACAGCTCCTTATCTTCGGCAATGGCTTTCCATGCCGTTTCCATATCCAACAGGTTTACAAAAAAATCATTGCTTAACTGACCAGGTTTATCGGTTAAAACGCCATTTTTTGCCCCGTCGAAATTGGTATCCAAAGTACGTAAACCACCTACCAACACCGTTAATTCGGGTGCAGTTAAGTTAAGCAACTGGGCTTTATCAATCAAAAATTCTTCGGTAGAAACCGGAGATTTTGATTTGCGGTAATTGCGGAAACCATCAGCAACCGGCTCTAAATAACCAAAAGATTCAATATCGGTCAGTTCTTGTGAAGCATCCGCCCTGCCGGGCGTAAAAGGAACCGAAATGTTATGGCCTGCGGCCTTTTCTACTGCTGCGGCACCAGCCAATACAATTAAATCGGCCAACGATACTTTTTTACCCTCCGCTTGCGCACTATTAAATTCCTGTTGAATTTTTTCGAGCACATTTAATACTTTTTGCAATTGCACCGGATTGTTCACTTCCCAGTCTTTTTGAGGCAATAAACGAATACGTGCACCGTTGGCACCACCACGTTTATCGGAACCGCGGAAGGTTGAAGCCGAAGCCCATGCAGTAGAAACCAGTTCAGGTACACTTAAGCCTGAAGTCAGCACTTTTTCTTTCAATAAAGCAATATCACTTTCATTGATCAATGCATGGTGTACCGCCGGGATCGGATCTTGCCAAAGCAATTCTTCCTGTGGCACATCCGGGCCAAGGTAACGGGCAATCGGGCCCATATCGCGGTGGGTGAGTTTAAACCAGGCCCGTGCGAAAGCATCTGCAAACTGATCGGGATTTTCTAAGAAACGGCGCGATATCTTTTCATAAGCCGGGTCAAGTCTTAACGAAAGATCGGTAGTGAGCATGGTTGGCAAATGTGTTTTCGATCCGTCAAATGCATCAGGAATAATGGCTTCAGCATTTTTAGCTACCCATTGGTGTGCACCAGCAGGGCTTTTAGTTAATTCCCATTCAAATTTAAACAGGTTCTCGAAGAAATTATTGCTCCATCGGGTTGGCGTTGTGGTCCAGGTCACTTCAAGTCCGCTGGTTATGGCATCAGCTCCTTTACCAGAAGCATAACTGTTGTTCCATCCCAAACCCTGGCTTTCTATTCCGGCTGCTTCTGGCTCTTTACCAACATGATCGGCCGAGGCTGCACCATGGGTTTTACCAAAGGTATGTCCACCAGCAATTAGCGCAACGGTTTCTTCATCATCCATGGCCATACGGCCAAAAGTATCGCGGATATCTTTAGCAGCAAGAATCGGGTCCGGGTTTCCGTCCGGTCCTTCAGGGTTCACATAAATCAATCCCATCTGTACCGCAGCAAGTGGTTTTTCTAAATTACGGGAGTGCACATCGCCATCTGCATCATCATCGGTTACCACAACCCCATGTGCTTTATTGGCACCATCCGAACCATGTGCATAACGGAGATCGCCACCCAGCCAGGTGGTTTCAGAACCCCAATATACCGATTCGTCCGCTTCCCAAACATCTTCTCGCCCACCTGCGAAACCAAAGGTTTTAAAACCCATCGATTCTAAGGCAATATTACCCGTTAAGATCAATAAATCTGCCCAGGAAATTTTGTTTCCATATTTTTGTTTAATTGGCCAAAGCAATCTGCGGGCCTTATCCAGACTCACATTATCTGGCCAGCTGTTCAAGGGTGCAAAACGCTGCAACCCGGCTCCCGCCCCACCTCTACCGTCACCTACACGATAAGTGCCGGCGCTGTGCCAGGCCATACGGATAAACAAACCACCATAATGACCAAAATCTGCAGGCCACCAATCTTGCGAATCGGTCATGAGCGCATGAAGGTCGGCTTTAAGTGTATCCAGATCCAGACTTTTAAAGGCTTCGGCGTAATTAAATTCGCCTTCCATTGGATTGGATAAGCTGGAATGCTGACGCAGAATGCTAAGTTTTAACTGTTTTGGCCACCAATCGTTATTTCTGGTACCACCACCGCCTACATTGCTTTTCATGCTGCCGTTGTGAAAAGGGCATTTACTAATATCGTTTGCTTCGTTTTCCATATGTATAATTTTGTTAGTGAAATATTGATCCCTCATAAAGAGTTAAACGGGATTATTATAAATTTAGAAAATTGGAACAACTAATCACAATCATTTAATTCTATAACGAAATAGTTAGAATCTATTAGGTTTATGGATCAGCGGTTTATCATAGCTTTAAAGCGGATATCGACTAAAAATAAAAATGCCTCCATCAAGCATTAAACTTTTTGGAGGCAAAATGAAACAGGGATATATGGAGATGATTTTTTAAAAAGTATTAAATTTAAACTTCTGGTTATTGGCTCCGCCATAACTCCAGATATTAAGCAAAGTGCTATTGGCTGTACTGCTTCCCGGAACATCAACATTTTTGGAAGGCACACTGCGTGGCGAAATCAAATAATAACCACCGGCTTCTGGAGTAATGTTGAACTGTTGCGAAGGGGCTCCGGTATTGGTCCTAATTTCCAGTTTTGTACCATTGGCTATGCCATTGCCCACTACAGTGAGTACCTTGCTCAGCGCATGTAAAGGCGAGAGCTTATAATATCCGTCGGCATTTTTGGTCACATTCCATCTGGCATTGCTGGTGTTCCCATCGCTATAAATAATCACCTGAGTGCCATCGGCAGTGGCACTACCAGGTACATTTAACAATTTGGTGTTATCCAGTGCCAAAGCAATTTCATAATTGGTATTGGCTGGCAAGCCGGTATAAGTAAAGCCGGTATACAGCTGGTTGATGCCTGATATATCAGTTGGCGACATATTGGCTGCCGGATAGCTGGTTTGATAAGTAGAGCCATCGAGCTTCGTGATGGTAGGCTGGCCGTTGCTCGAGAATGCGTAAGGCTCATACATCATGATCGATTCGAAATCGAAGTTGCCCTGATTGGTATAATTGGTAACTGAAACCTGGTTAAAGTTAAACTCCTTATCATCTGGAATATTTTCAGGATGGATCACCACATTGCTGCTCTGATCGGTCCTGCACTGCTCATGCATCACACCCAGTGCATGGAATATTTCGTGAATGATAATCCCCGGAGTGTTGTAATTGTATAAATTGAGGTTCTGGGCACCACCAACCATGCCTACCGACGAACTGTTGCCTGTAGATTTGACGAAATTGATGTAATTGCTTTGCGAAGTCCGCTGAACAAAGTTAAGTAGCGATACGCGGGAGATGTACTGCATAGCCTTTAATGAAGAAGCAGTATCTGCACCCAGATTACTGAGATTGTAATATACTATCGAATTTGTCCAACGTTTAATCAACGAATTCATAATTAAAGCCCTTGCTGTGGTCGACATTGCCGCGTTACTATTGGCTTTCAACAGGTTAAATTGTTGCTCGGTTAAGATTATATCATCCGAGAGGTAATAGGTGCCTTTGTCTTCTTTGATCAGGATTTTGTTCCCGCCAAAGTTAAATTCATGCATTTGATCATTTTTTTTTGCAGTGATTTCGGCATTGCTTTCGTTGGCCTGTTTTTTACAACTAATTACCGACATACAGAGTAATAAGGCCGCAAATAGGCCCAGGTAAATTTTTTGGTTTGTTTTCATGGTTCTGTTTTTATGGTTAGATTGATGATTAATTGCAATAGTGTTTTGCTTAACCTTCTAATAGTTTATAAAAACAGTTTCCAAGCTACAGTAAAAATTAGCTCACCACTACTCATCGACAACACAAACCATCTATTAAACAGGCATTTACAAAAATAATGTAAACGAAGTTAATAAACACTAAACATAAAAACAGCAGATTATTAACCAAAACATACCAGATCTTGATTAAAAAAGACAAACAAATCAGTCATGTTATGATTATTTAAGATACATACCTATATATCCATTCCAAAATGTCTTTAAATTAATACCTTTCTTACCCTTGCAGTAAGGTCGTCGATATCAAAGGGCTTTGATACGAAATCATCTGGATGGCAATAATCTTCCTGAATAGATTTTGCCGCGTGGCTGGCGGAAATCATGATTACCGGAATGTGGGAAGTTTTTGAATCGGATTTGACCAGGTGGCATAAATACCGGCCGTCTACATTGCCCAATAAGACATCGAGCAGGATTACATCGGGCTGATAAGTAGCGACCATTGATTCCATCTCGAGACCGTTTTTTAATCCAACAACCTCAAAGCCCTCCAGTTCAAAAATCATGACGATCAGTTCCAGAATATCAGTATTATCATCAACAACCAGGATTTTTTTCATTTCAATATTTTTTCAGGTCAAATCTTGTTTATTCTTTTAAAGGAAGCGTAAATGAAAATGTCGTTCCTTCGTCCACTTTGCTTGTTACGCGAAGTTCACCACCATGCCTTTCGATAATCTCATGGGAAATATATAAGCCTAAACCAAGGCCTGAAACCTGTTTCCCTTGTGGATCTACCTGATAATAGCGGTTAAACAGTTGTGGAAGTTTATCTGCAGCAATGCCCTTTCCGAAATCCTGTACTGAAATCTCAACAAATTTCGCATCCCGAAGCACCGATACTTTTACAATTTCCGATTTAGGGGCATATTTTACCGCATTATTGAAGAGATTAACGAATACCTGCTCTAACCGTTGCGGGTCAGCAAATACCAAAATTCCCCTATCGCCTTCCAAAACAAGTTTTAAAGGCGTATCGTGCAGCGCCTGATCGGCGCAGGCAAGTACAACATCGGCGATATTGACCATGGCTTTACTGAGCGGAAGTGGCCCATGCTGTATTTTGGAAACATTCATCAGGTCTTCAACCAGGTGTACAACCTTGCCCAGGTTCGAATTTGCCTTCTGCACCAGCACAGGAATCTTATCTGATGTCTGACCGTTTTCCATTACCCGGGTAAGCAACTGCATAGAGGCTTTAAGTGAAGTTAAGGGCGTTTTGATCTCATGACTGGCCACACTGATAAATTCGTCTTTTTGCAGTGCCATTTTTCTTCGGTTAGATACATCACTAAAAGTCATTACCGTTCCAATAAAGTGACTATCTTCCAGCAAAGGACTGGCATTTATAGAAATATAGACCGAGTCATTTCTCGCATTTATGATCCTGATTTCTTTATCATAGATGGTTCCCGATGATTTACCGATTAACGAGATGGGATGCTGATCTTTTTCGAGCTTTTCGCCCGTAAGCGAAAAACATTCTTGCTGAAGGGTAAAAAAATCCCTGGAAGTAATTTCTGCAGCAGTAAGTGCAAACAGCTCCTGAGCCCTTTTGTTGGCAAAGGTTACCTGACCAATACTATCCAGGATGCACAAGCCCTCACCCATGGTTTGCAGGATGCTGGTTAAGCGCTGCTCATTTGATCTTAATACCTCTTCTGCACGAGTTTTATCCCTGAGGGTTGATTCGAGTTCGCCTGTTCGCTGCTTAACTGTTTTTTCCAGATTGTTATTGAGTTCTTCAGTTACCTTCCTTGCGGCTTCAAGTTCCTCATTCCTGACCTGCAAAAGCGACTGGCTGTATTTTAAATCGGTAAGGTCGGTCAGGATTACGCTGAGCGATGTCCCTTCATCCAGCATGAGTGCCTTGAGCGAAATCTGCATGGGTATTTTTTCGAGCAAACGGTTCTGAAAACTTAATTCGGCACGGGTATCTACGTCCCAGGCACCAGCAATTACCTCTTTAGCAAAAAGGCGGTCTTCATCTGTTACCAGATCCAGAAAATAAAGCCCGATGACCTTTTCGAGCGGAATACCCATGAGTTTAGCAAACTGCGAATTACAATAGAGTATCCTTTCCGACCGATCGAGCGTAACCGCACTTTCGGTCATCTGCTCAATAAAAATCCTATAGGTATGATCAGCGCTCTTTAGGGTAAACAACTGGTGTCCGTCTTTTCCATTCACTACAAGCGCATCAACTTCACCCGATCTGATGGCATCGATCACATCGTTAGCCTCTTCGAGTGCTGCCTCAACCTGCAACAATCTTTCTTCCAGCGCTATATGTTCTTTAGATTTCGCCATCTTATGCAATTCTTATACCCAGTCCTTTTAATACTTTTTCCCGGTCTGAAAAATCACCAATCAACCTTTTTTTTGGATATGGTGTTTTTTTGATCAGCATCGGAATGGCGGTTACATCTTCATTTTTAACCATTAAAGGCTGTTGATGTGCATCAATAATTTCGAGGTCGTAACGGCCGGTTAAAAATTCTTCACAGATCTTGCGGATATTCTGAATCGCCCTTACCGAAACCGGCGAAGCTCCGGCAATAAAAAGCCTGAGCGAATAAAAATCTTCACTTCTCTTATCTGCACCACTACCCCCGATATTTTCCGCCATCATTAACTTGTTACTTTTGAACGGATATCAAGTCCTACCAATACCTTTTCCTCATTGGAAAGGTCGCCAATAATTTTTCTGACCGGCTCTGGCACTTTTTTCACTAAAGTAGGGATGGCGAAAATCTGGTCACCCTCTGCCAACTGGGGTTTCACCAACAGATCAATCACCTCGATACTATATTTCCCTTTTAAATGCTCCTCGCAGATCTTTTTCAGGTTTTCGAGGGCAACAACTGATTTGCTTGTTTTCCCGGCTACGTATAACCGGAGTTCATATAATTTACCCACTATTTTTTCTTTGTTTTAGCCACCGGTTTCCCTGTTGTAGTCACATCGGCACGACGTAAATCCGTAATTTTAGATAAGGTTTCGCCCATGATCTGTTTCTTTAAAGCCTCTTCTACATAAACTTTGTTCAGTTCTTCCTCGGCAGATTCATATTCTGATTTCAGTCCTTCAATCTTCGATTCCAGTATCCTGCGTTTACGGATCAGTTCGCGGTCTTTTCTGCTCACTGCCTGCGCATGGATAATCTCGCCAGTTTGTTCAAGTAATACCCTTGCTTCCCTTGCCGAACCGGTTAATACTCCATCTTCCGATAAAAATACATCTACCAGGTCAAGGCCATGATCGGTCATTACAAATTCCCTGATCTGGTTCGAGTGTTTCATTCCCCTCGATTTCATGATGTAAAGACCGCGGTTACGTTCGCCGTTACTTTCGATATCGCGGATCAACAACCAGGCATCAACCAGAGAAGAAACGCCTTCATCAGTTTGTTCGTTTACGATATTGTTCAGGGTAAGTGCGGTAAACATCACGGTTATCTGCTCAGCCTGTAAGAAATCGATCAAACGTACCAGCATGGTTTTCACCTCACTCACCGAACCAATGGTAATCAGGTTAGTAATGGGATCGAGTACCACAACGGCAGGTTTAAATTTTTTGATCGCTTTATGTATGGCTACCAGATGCATCTCCAGGCCATAAAGCGTAGGCCTTGAAGCATAAAATTCAAGATATCCGCTATCTACATGTTGCTGTAAATCAATACCGATCGAACGCATATTCCTGATAATCTGTTTTGGCGATTCCTCGAAAGCAAAAAACAGGCATTTATCATTTCTTGCAGCGCTTGCATCTGCGAAACTTGCCGCAATACTGGTTTTACCCGTACCTGCTGTTCCCGAAACCAAAATACTGCTTCCTTTATAAAAGCCTTTGTTGCCGAGCATTTTATCCAATGCCGGAATGCCAGAGGACAGGCTTTCAGACGATACTTCTTTATTGAGCTCGAGCGAAGTAACGGGAAGAACAGAGATACCCTCATCATCGATCAGAAATGGATATTCGTTTGTGCCATGGACAGATCCACGGTATTTTACAATGCGCAGCCTGCGGGTAGAGATCTGATTGATGATGCGGTGATCGAGCAGGATCACACAATCAGACACATATTCTTCCAGTCCCTGACGGGTAAGGCTTTTCTCGCCCCTTTCACCAGTAATAATTGCCGTAACACCTTTTGATTTCAGAAACTGGAACAGTCTCCTGATTTCGGCACGGATAATGCCTTCATTGCTCATGCCCGAAAACAGGTTCTCTATCGTATCGAGCACAACACGTTTGGCGCCAATACTATCGATAGCATAACCCAAACGTATAAATAATCCCTCAAGATCATACTCCCCGGTTTCTTCTATTTCTGCGCGATCAATATGAACGTAATCGAGTCTGATCTTTTTATCTTTCTCTAATTTGTCGAGATCGAAACCCAGGGACGCTACATTGGTTTTAAGTTCATCTGCTTTTTCTTCAAAGGCCATAAAAACGCCCGGCTCGTCATAAGATAAAGCTCCCCTAACGATAAACTCGATAGAAAAAAGTGTTTTACCGGATCCGGCTTCACCGCATATCAGTGTTGGCCTACCCGTTGGAATCCCTCCCAGCGTAATTTCATCCAGTCCGGATATTCCTGTTAATGTTTTTGAGATTGCGCCCGAAGATTGTTTTTCTAGCTGCATTTTGGATTTAGCCATTCAATACCTTTTAATTTTAAAACGTTCGGATTGCAAGCGCTACCCAAAAGTTATTCTTAAACAAACAGGAAATTAAGATAAATGTTTTGCTAATCAAAAAACTAGATTGAATCTATTCTCCAATATTAATAAGAGAATTATATTGGAAACAACAGCGCCGGTTTAAATGAATAAACCGGCTTTAATCCGTTGGAAAATACGGGCTGTTTAATTTGGATTCCTATTCCCAATGGAATATTAATGCAGTGGCCAATAACAACCCCATTAAAAAGGTAATCACCAGCATTAACATAATCGAAATACGATAAATGCTATTTTTCTTCTTCAAATTAATAAACAATGGTGATCGGAATGGATTTATAAGTACTCATATTATAGGTTGTATTTTTATACAGAATAACCAGATTGTACTTGCCCGATTCCCAGGCTTTTTCACCGTTTATCAGATTGCTAATTGGCTCATTGCCATCTCTTTCCGTACCGATTATGATGCTTTCGCCACCATACGTCCCATTAATCTGTTTTAATGTTGATACTTTTGAAGCGTTTGGCAATCCGGTATGTGCAACTTTTGATATCACGATTGCCTTACTGAAATCCAATTTATCAATGGATTCAGGGAAATAGTTGGCCTTTCGCTTAATCAATATGGTGTATAAAATCCCATCACCCTTAATTTCACTTACCTGTGCGTGGGCTGTAAATTCATCCCCTTTTTTGAAGATGAGTTCTTGCTCTACGTAGGTATCCATATAATAAATCATTGTACCGTTTCTAGAGAAGATGTCGCGGCCAATTTTTGGGTCAACTTCAATGCTTGTGGCATCTAAAATAGTAAAGTCTTCTTTAAGTTCAAGCCTGGTCCCGTTTTCATCATATACAATAAAACAGAAGTCGTACCTTCCCTCTGGTGCTTCAGCCGGAATGGTAAAATGCTTGTGTACATTGGTGTTTTTCACACCATTATACTGATCCCAGGCCAGTTCAAACTTCCAGTTTGCAGTATAAGTTTGCCCGGCTTTTTGTAGAATTTTAATCTCTACGCCTTTAATTTTATCTCCGGCGATCACATCTACGTTTAAATGGAAATCCCTTCCCCTAATGGCCTGTTTGTTATTGGCGGTGCCAATTTCGATATTGGAAGCCGTTGGGGTGGCTATTTCAGGGTCTTTTTCTTTTTTACAGCCTGTTGCAAAAACCACCAGCAACATGAGCAATGTGATTGATTTGTGAATTGATTTTTTCATTTGGAATAATTTAAGGTTGACCAAAAGAGGCCAACCATTTAAAAATGTTAATGTTCTGCGCTACTTTCGAAACCAAATAAGGTTAACCTTACCGGATGTGTAGTAACTATGTGTTTTACCACTTTGTTAAAATCGGTCAGATCGATTTGATGAACTTCGCCGGCACTGGGAATCGCCACATAAGCAAATCTGGCTGTTGCCTCCAATACAGGTTTATAGTTATCGGCTGATGCAACAGCAGCTATTGCAGCACCTTCTTTTTTCAAGCTACCGGTGAGCAGATCATAAATTCTCAATTTGCCATCAAGCGTCAGCACCAACAAATTTTTCCCCGCATAATCTACCTTACATTGAAAAGCATCAGCGCCTGCGTAAATCGGAGTGATTTTGTTCCCTGTTAAATCAATGAAATAAGCGCCTTTTGTAGCCACATAACCGATGAATTTTTTGGCGCCTTCGGCATATAAAATGGTAGCCAACCGAAATGCACCGAAACCATCAGGATTTGGGATTAAACGTTGTGCACCACTTTGTTCAACCACCAAAATACCTCCTGCAGTTGCTGCCTGGGATGTAAAGGCGCCGAATACCGCGTTCTGTCCATCGCTGGCATTACCATGGATCGCCCCTACTTCCTGAGTGGAAGGATAAACCAACGTACCATTTTTATCCGTTATAATCACCCTTGTAGGAGATGCGCCCGAGCTTGCTGTGGCAGTAATGGCATAGTTACCGTTGGTAAATTGCGCCATTGCACCGTGGTGTGGAAGTAAACCAGCGTTTATGGTTTTAAACCTGGCATTCGCTGTATTAAAGTCGGCATCATTGCCAACGCTTAATGTTCCATCGCCATCGTTAAAAATTAAAGATTCATTGTTCTTGCTTTTAAAGTGTGTTGGCTTTGTTCCGTTTGCAGTGATGGATGCCCATTTGGCTATCCCATCCACATCAATATGGTCATCATGAGATTGCAATCCGCTGTCAAAAACTTCTACTAAGTTTTGCGCGCCATAAAGCACTGCCGCATATCGGCCAGATGAGGTGCCATAAATGCTCGCTAAAGGATATTTACCTGTAAAAGCAGTTATTTTGGCGGTCGAGGGCTCAATCAGACTTAAGGTAGCAGAGGTTTCGTCGGCAACCAAAACCCTCAGAAATTTGTGCTCTTTGGTAATGGCTTCTGGTGTTGGTTCAGTTGGTGTGTCGTCCTTTTTGCAAGCAGCGAAAGCTGTTGCCAACAAGATAAACAAGGATGCTGTTTTGAGTTTGTTTTGAATGTTCATTTTTTGTGTTTTAAAATAAATTGATGATTTGTTATTTGATCTTGATACTTATACCCTTAATTGTTTGCCATCCGGTTTTGTCGGTCAGGCGGATTAAAAAGTGATAATCTCCGGCATCCACATCTGCGGGTACAGTTATTTCCTGAGCAATATCATACGTTTTCTGACCGGTTGGGATTGGAAAATCCTTAATTAACAGGAAGGGTTTTAGGGCTTGTTTAATGGCACCTAAATCGCAATCGTTTACTTCGGTACTATGACTGTGGTGATCGAAATTGTGGTGCACATCTATACTTACCGAACCCAATTCCACATTGTCGTTCAGCCGGGCTTTAAAAATGAATTTTTCTCCCTTTTTGATGATGGCACATTGTTGCGGGAAGGCTGTTCCGGTTAAATCAATGGTAGGATACTCCGTATCGGTTTTTTCGGCATCTTTTTTACAGGCAGAAAATACGGTGGTTACCGCAAACAGTGCTAGAAGTAGTTGTTTTGTTTTCATTTGTTTTTTATTGATGATTAAAATGGAAAGGCAGTTTAACAGAGAGTACCAGATTCCTCCCCTGCTCGGGCAGACTGATTAAGCGATAAAAACTGGTATGGTTGAGGTATCGGGTATTGAATACATTTTGCAGTTGCGCACTGATCTGAAGTGCATGATTCCAGACCTGAATTTTCGTTCCTGCCTGAATATTGAACAAATTATAGCCAGCTGTTTTTCGTTCTGGCGGAACAATGTTATTTTGTTTGGATGTGATCCGATAATCCAGGGAAAAGTAAGTTGCCGATGAGCCCAATAACTTTTGTGGAGAATAGGTTACATTAAACAAAGCAGAAGCCGGTGGCGAAAAGGGTAAGGTATAACCTTTTTTATCGCCTGATAATTGTTCCGCATATACATATTCGGCTAAAACTTCGGTACTCCATTGTTGGCCAAACTGATATTTTACCTGCACTTCGCCACCATAACGCATCACCTCGCTCTGCGCGTATTCGAAAACCTGATTGCCGGCACCATAGAAATAATCGTGTGCTGAGGTTGGATTCAGGTAAATGTAATTGGGGAAATAATTAAAAAAGGGACTTAACTTCACTGTGCACTTCTCCGTGTTTAAACCGATAGAAAAATCCGCTTGATAAGACTGCTCCGGATCCAGATTGGAATTGCCTTCTTCATAACTGAAATAGTGGTAATTCACGCCATTTGCCCCAAGTTCTTTTGCTATAGGTATCCGGAAGCTCTTTCCAACATTCGCCTTAAACTCGAGCTGAGCGAAGTTGTAATTCATCCCAACCGACCATACCAAACTATTGAAGTTCCGGCTTAAATGCTTAGCCCGCACCAATTTTTCGCTGGAACCGTTGCCCGTTTCAGAAAAAAACCAATCGGTGTAGCTCAACAGATTCATCTGTGCCACATCATACCGTATGGCTCCATGAAACAACAGCTGCTCGCTGAGTTTAAATTTATCGTAAGCATAGGCACCTAAAGCTTTTTGTTTGACTGCAGGCACCAGAAAACTCCAGCCGCCAATTACATTATTCTGCAGTTCACCGTTTATACCTAGTAGCAATACATGATTGCCCAGGATTACCTGATCTTTTGCATGGAAAGTATACACCCGTTTATCAAATTCTCTTTCCAGATCAACCGGAATATTCATCGTACTTGGATAAACAGGCGGCATATAACCATGATTAACATAATGATTGTACTCCTGGCGGAAATTGTGTTGATAGCCAAGCTCCAATTCCAGGTAATGATTGTCTGTTATCCATGCGCTTCTATTGATCAGTTTAAAATGATTCACCTGCTGATAAGGCATCAAAATGTCGCGGGCGCTGGCATCGTTTACTGCTGCATCAACCCTTCTGGGTTCCAAACCATGTGCATTGGCAAAAAATCCGCTTTTGCTATAAGTGTTGCTCAAATAAAATATGGTTTTGAACTTCCCTGTCAGATACCCTGTATTGAAATGGATACCCATTTCTCTGCCGGCAGTATTTCTTAAATAGTTTTTGTGCAGGCCAACCGCAAAATCATATACATACAAAGTATCGGTGGGCACACGGTAATCGCCATAATTTTGATAGGTAAAACGGCCATCGAAAAATAACTTTTCCTTTCTTTGGAACAGCCTTACAGAAGTGCCATATAAACCATTGTTCGTTTTGCCGATTAAGTTCACCTCGCCACCATAACTATTTGGAGGAGGCAAAATTGGTGCTTTGATATTAATGGCGCCACCAATGGCATCGGCACCATACACAAATGATGCGGCTCCCTTGATCAATTCTACTTCTTCCGCCGCAAACTGGTCAATTTCCAACCCATGATCGGCACCCCACTGCTGCCCTTCGTGTTTGATGCCTTTATCTACCACCACCACCCGGTTAAATCCCAGGCCACGTATCAAGGGTTTCGACTGGCCCGAACCGATACCAATGGTTTTGATACCGGGCAAGCGTTGAAGTGTATTCATTAAACTTCCGCCCAAATTGCGTTGAATGAAATCGGCCTTTACAATGTCTATATTCAGCGATTCTTCTTTTCTGCGCTCATCATTGGCTTTGCTTTTTATGGTTATTTCGTTTAGCAGATGCGAATACGGCGCTAATTTTAAAATCATCTGAACCGCTTTTCCATTAATCGCTATCTTCTGCTTTGTGGTATGAAAACCTATTGCATTTACCTGAAGTTCGTACCGTCCGTTGGCCAGTTGAAAAGCAAACTTGCCCGAAGAATCACTTACCGCGAAAAAACCGGTAGGGCTTAATCTTACATTGATGCCCGAAAGTGGACGATGGGATTCATCTCTAACCACGCCATTTAAAGTATAGGTTTGAGCAAATAAATTGCAGCAGAAACATGTGCTAAAAAATAGCATCATAATTTTCTTCATAGAAAAATCGATACGCTAACGCGTTTTTAGGCCAACCGAATGAAATCGGTTAGTCATTAATAAAATTTGGATGTGGAATTAAATCGTCCCGAAAGGACAAAGGACCTGGCACGAAACCAGGGTTTTAGGAATTGATAATGGCGGACCTTTGTTGGTAAAGCCCTGTAAAGTAAATTTATAGAAACCAATATAATATCTCCCTGCAAATGCTGCAGTAGATTTTACCGGAGGCACCAGTTCAAAATGATGCGCGGTTAAAATGGGTACCGCGTGAAGATGCGCCAAATAGTCGCAAACCTCACAACTTTTAACCCATTTTTGAACGGATGTTTCGTTGGAATGTTTATGATCTGCATGGTGTTTGTGGTGATGGAAAATCTGAAATAATGAGGTACCAACAAAAATCATCACCAACCAAATGGCTAAAATGTTTTTTACTTGTTGCTGATATGTAGATCCCCTTTTCAAATCGCAACAAAATTGCATTAATAAATCTAATAATCCAAACTAAGCAAAGATTATGTTCTAAAACATACTCAAAACACTGTTAATCAAAATATTAAATCACATTGCGAATTATACGGTATGGCCCGCATTCTATTTGTATTTTTACTTCATAGAAATTTATATAGATTTATTTTAGGAAAAACTTTATGTCCAGCCCAAATTTGGAACTACACAAATACCTCAACCAATGAAATACGCACGCTTACTGTTTATCATTCTTCTCCTACCGGTTAATATCTATGCGCAGAAAATAGAGATTTTATTGATAGGCGTTTCCCACAATTATAGTACCTACCCTAAGCAAGACTTTTCAGGTATCTACCAAAAGATAAAAAAGTTTAAGCCGACTGCTTTCTTTGGAGAATTTTTAAATAAACAAGATGAGCAGAATTTGATGGATTACTGGTGTAAACAGGATAATATTAAGCGCCTGGAACAACTGAAGAAAAACAGGGATATAAGGCCTGAATCAATTTCAAAAACAATAGATAGCTTAAAAAAACTGGCTTTGGTGCATCCAAAAGACTATCGTATCAAAACAGATTTAGCACATGCCTATTACCTTAACCAGGATGTAGCGAATGCTCATTACCAGTTCTGGCAGGTTTTCGAAGCACTCCAGAAATCGCCTAACGCTGGTCTTGAAAATTATGTAAATACATTACTCAGTCCAAGCTTAGATACCACCGGCAGAAGTATGAAAAGGCTGAAAACCTCCGAATATGCGAACATAGCTTTTCCAATGATGCAGGAAATGGAAATTAAGGAACTGCTACCAATGGACAATCAGGATTATGATTTGAACTGGAGCGCATCATGGGCTGCATTTGATAAAAAATTTAATCTGTTCAGAAAAGAGGCTACCGTGCCTGTTAAGAATGAATTGAGGTCTGGTTTAAATAAAATCAACAAAGGATTTGAAAAATATGAAGAGATCGAAAAAACTTCAGAAAAGGTAACCGAGTGGTTAAACACAGACGAAGCTTCAATGATTTCTGCTTCAGGAGACTTTTACCTACCGGAGATGTACCAGCTAGATCACTTCCCTAAAGAAGAGATGCTTTCAAAGATACACTGGTGGGTGATGAGAAACAAAGCAATGTGTAATAACGTGGTAAACGGTGCGGGAAAGGCAGGCGCAAAGAAAGTGGTTGTAATTGCTGGTGCTAACCATAGAAAATACATGCAGGACATTTTTAAAACGATGCCCGGTGTTAGCGTAAAAAATATTAATGAACTGGACTAGCGCTTTATCATTGTACTCCTGCACCCCTCAAACATGCTGTAATCGATAAAAAGCCGATTTAAATGAATAAACCGGCTTTTTATAAAATTGAAATGTGGATACTTTCTCTGACACCAAAGCCAGTTCAACTGAGTTTCTATTCAGAAATGATCAATGCTGTTACCCTCCAGATATTACAGATTTGCTTTCCCCGGCAGTAACTTGCAAGAATTTAACAGCCTGCGCTTGTTTGACGAAATGTATACCGATGTTCTTTTTCAGCCAGGTATTGAGTTCGGCAAATGATTTAAGCCTTGGCAAAATCAGCTCATAACCAAAACCTTTAGCTTTTTCATCATTTGTATCATCTGGTACTGCCGTAAACACAGCTACATTCCTCTTAAATATCGTTGAATGACGCCATCACCAACGAAATAGAGCCATCATCACAGTGCCAAAAAATCAATAATAAACTAAAAATCAATACCTTACATTTCAGGCATAAGATTTAAACTATTGTTGATTTACAAACAAGATAGATTTAAATCGTATGGAACTACAATTAAAGAACAAAAAAGCACTGGTTACGGGCTCTACTGCCGGGATAGGTTTTGCCATAGCTCTTAATTTAGCAAAAGAAGGCGCCGAAGTAATCGTTAACGGACGTACAACGGTGCGTGTGGAAGCAGCCGTTGCACAAATCAAAACTGAAAGCGGCAATGATCAGGTAACCGGAATTCTTGCTGATTTTCGCAGCGCCGAATCTCTTAAACAACTGATTACCCAACTTCCAGAGGTTGATATCCTGGTGAATAATGTTTCGATATTTGAGCCTAAAGCCTTTGCCGATATCACCGACGAAGACTGGTTGCGCTTTTATGAGATAAACGTACTGAGTGGCATCCGTTTGTCGAGGGCTTACTTTGGCAAAATGTTAAAAAACGGATGGGGTCGGATCATTTTCATCTCCAGCGAATCGGCGGTACAGATTCCAGAAGAAATGATACATTATGGCATGACTAAAACTGCTCAACTCGCAGTTGCCAGGGGACTGGCAGAAATGACCAAAGGAACTGCTGTTACAGTAAACGCGGTGTTACCAGGGCCAACATTTTCAGAAGGTGTGGAAGGATTTATTGAAAACCTGGCCAAAGATCAAAACAAAACTACTGCTGAGGTAGAATCAGATTTTTTCAAAACCATCCGGCCAACTTCGATCATCCAACGTTTCTTGAGTACTAATGAAGTGGCCAACATGGTAACCTACCTGGTGAGTCCATTAGCCTCTGCTACCAATGGTGCCGCAATCAGGGCCGAAGGAGGATTATTGAAAGGTATACTATAATATTCAGTTGGCCAATATTTTCTGCATTTAAAGCATCTTGACATGTTTTAGACCAACGCTGATTTACGGGGTTAGCACCATTTATTTTTACCGGAAATTTGAATAAATTAGGTGGATAAAATTATGAAGATCATCTATTGTTTTTTGATTGCTTTTTTTTTGCAAAAAAGCATGGCCTTCGCGCAAGTTTTACCTGGCGATCAAGCTGAAGCAGCCCGGGTGAAGGCCATGATTAAAACTGCTTCCAACGATAGTATAAAGTGTGACCTGATACAGCAATTGGGTAAAATTCAACTGCTCAAGCCCGGGAATAAAAAAACAAACCTCGATAGCGGTCTTCGCTATTTTCTATATTCGGTCAAGTTTGCCGACTCCGCAAAACTTCGTGTGAATAATAAATATGAAGGTATGCTCAGGGTGGGAGAAGCTTATTTTAGGTTGAATAATTTGCGGGGTGGCAAACAATATTTTATGTCTGTTATCCAGGCCTATCAAAGAGATCGCGATAAAAAAAGGGAGGCCCGCACCTGGTTACGCTTTGCAAACATGATGAAGGGTTCGTACCAGCAAAGACCCGAAATCATTACCAATCTAAAAAAAGCCGCAGTACTTTATCACGAAATAGGCGAAATGGCTAAAGAAGCCGAATCTTTCACCTCATTGGGTTCCGAATATTATACCCGTGTGAAATTGGATAGTGCCGAATATTATAGCTTACAGGCAGTCAAATTATATCAACTTTCGCATTCGAACGACCTTGGTTTTACATATTACGACCTTTCTTTGATTTACAGAAATAAAGGCAGTTTAAATAAAGCCTTACAATACGCCTTATTAGCGATAGACATTGCCAATAAAAGGGGCGATACATTGAAATATCAAAGTATGGCACAGCGATATGGTCAGCTTGCCTTCGTGTATTCTGATATGAACGAGCATGCTAATGCATTAGAAAATTTTCGTCGTGCAGTAAAAACAGGAACCACAAATAACATTGGTAATGCTACATCAGACTTTACCTACTCCTATCTTACTGAGTTCGTAAGGGAATGTGTGTTTTTAAATAAGCCTGAAGTTGCCTTAGCTGAAGCTGGAAAAATATTTAAAAAATATCCACCTGTAGACAGCCTGCAATTGGGGCGCCAAGCCGAAAGTTATGGGCTTTACTACAACGCCCTGGGCAAGTATAAGCTGGCGGAAAACTGGTATCTAAAAATGGTTGCTTACTACCATTGCAGACTTCCAAGCGAATCGTGGGGCAATAAGATCCTGGCTGGTTTCTACATGGCACAGAAGCAATATGCAAAAGCCCGTACGTTCTTAGATAAAGAATTTAAAAACATTCATTCAGACAGCCAGGCCTTTCTGAACAGTGCTGAAGATGCGATGTATTATTATAAAATCGATTCGGCAAATAAAAACTTTAAGTCTGCCCTCGAGCATTTTCGGATCTTTAAGCAAAAGAGTGATTCTGCCTTTAATGTGGCCTCTTCCAAACAGCTTGCCGAAATACAGGTACGGTATAAAACCTTGCAGAAAGAAGCCGCCATTGGCGCATTACAAAAAGACCGGGTTCTACTGTTGGACCAGGTATCACAAGCCAATTATATCAGAAACCTGATTATTGGAATGATAATATTATTGCTTTTGTTCCTCGGTGTACTCATCAATAGTTTTCGTCAGAAACAAAAAGCCAGCAAAATTATACAAGAACGGAATAATGAACTGAACGATCTTTTAGGCGATAAGGACAAATTGCTTGAAGAGAAACAATGGTTATTGAAAGAAATTCACCATCGGGTAAAAAACAATTTGCAGATCGTAATTGGCTTGTTGCAGCGGCAGTCTGATTATGTTGAAAACAAGGCCGCCAAGGATGCCATTCTAAACAGTGAAAACAGAATGCGTTCCATTGCACTGATCCATCAAAAACTCTATCAATCGGATGGACCCGACCTTATTAATATGGCTGAGTACCTGGAAGAATTTATCAGTTATTTAAAAGATAGCTGCGACCCAGGCAACCGCCTGCAGTTCGAAAAGGATTTTGATGAAATCTATTTATCGGTTGCGCAGGCCATACCTTTGAGCCTTATTATGAATGAAGCCATTACCAATTCGATTAAATATGCTTATCCTGACGATGCTTCGAATCTGATTGGAATTTCGCTAAAACAGATTGATAAAACCCATCATAAATTTACGATCACAGACAATGGCATTGGCTTGCCAAAGGATTTTGACCTCACCAAAAGCAATTCCATGGGTATGAATTTAATGCGTGGATTAAGCAAACAATTGGGTGGCTCTTTTGCCATTCAAACTGATTCTGGTGTAACCATAGCAATCATTTTCGAAACGGAACTGTTAATTTCGGATGAGCCATCTTTATATATATGAGCGGCAGCAATCCACAAAAACCATTGATGCATGAGTTTAAAAAATGAATATACATTTGCAGAAAAGGCAATCCACTTAGACGAACAGGTGCGTTATACCGGTCTACCATTGCCACCGGGCATCAGGGCAATTAACCCTTATCAGGAAATGCCTCAAACGATGGAAATTGTTAAAACCTTTTATAGAAAATTTTATAACGACCAGCGGCAAAGACATCTCATTTTAGGCATCAACCCCAGCAGGCTTGGCGGCGGCCTTACTGGCATCCCGTTCACAGACCCTAAAAGGCTGATCAGTGCCTGCGGCATTTCCTATACCGGAAAAATGGCCCATGAGCTTTCATCTGTTTACATCTACGAGATGATAGCCGCCTATGGTGGAGTTGAAAGATTTTACGGCGACTTCTATATCAACTCCCCCTGCCCGCTAGCTTTCACCTCCGTTGATGAGCAGGGACGGGAAAAGAATTACAATTACTACGACAGCAAAGCTTTACTGAAAGCTGTAGAAAACTATACAGTTGAAAACATTAAAACTTATATATCAATGGGAGTATATACCCAAACCTGTTTCTGTCTGGGAACAGGGAAAAATAAAGCCTATTTAGACAAACTGAATGCAAAACATGGTTTCTTTAAAGAAATCATCGCACTGGAACATCCACGGTTCATCATGCAATATAAAACTGCAACTAAGCCAGAATATATTGAAAAATATATCACTGCGCTGTTGAGCGCGAAAGAGGAATCTAGTAGTAATTCCTCGCCTGTTCGTTAGGTTCGGATAGAATGGCTGACAACATATCCATACTTACTGATTTCAAAGAAGATATCCTAAAAATAAATTGTAAAATAGCCGGTACTACAACTAATAAACCATAAGAATTACCACTAAACTCAAAAAAACCGCTATTTATATTAAGTAGAAAGGACCAAACAAAGAAACTAAATAGGTATACTTATTCTCATAATTTCCATGTGAATTATTAATATGGAATATACCACTATCAACTTTTCTATAGCCCTCAGGTGTTTGGCCAAACGCGAAGGTATCATCCTTAAAAGAAATAGTCTTTTCTTTTTCATCAGTAATTATATAACCCTGATGCATTAATACTTTTAGAATATTCTGCTTTAATTCTATAAAATCCAATCTGGAATACGCAAGAATCTTAAATTTCAAATTCATTTTATAAAAAATTAGCTATTTCCTTTAGATCATTTAAAACCAAACCTCCTGATATTGAGGTTAATAAATTCTTCATTTCCCGATACGGCATGAATAGGAAATGCTACATTTGAAATTTATTTACCTTAGTTCTGTTAATCATCACAATGAGAAAAAAAGTAACCCCTAAACCGTTTATTTACTATGACAGTTTAAAGCCGTGGGAAAGGGTTTGCATGGTATTGTACGCTATTATAACGATAGGTGTAATATTGACTCTTGTTTTTGCCGAACCGGGAACCGAACAGACTACTATAGTAATGTACATCGTGCTATCGCAGTTAGGTATGTATTTTGGGTTATACACTTCATTACGCAATTTTAAAGCTTACATCCTTTGGCTATCCTTCGGTGTAGTGCATTTAATACTTTTCCTTTGTTTCAGGGGAAATCCTTCTATTGAAATGTACCGTGGGAACCCGACCGTTGGATTATTGAATACCGTCATACTATTAATGCTCTTTCAATTACTTAGATACCTTAGTCTAAAATTTCAGCACCGGGAGTTTGTAGCACCTGCTAAAGGTGGCGGGCCAGACTTGTTTGAGAACAAAAAGGTAACGTTTGCAGATTTTGTAATCTTTGTAATCTACATGGGTTCGTGGTTTGGACTTACGGTGCTATTCCTATCTTTGTAAAGCAACCAGAGCACCATTTAAAGACTTAACCGTAATAACAACTGACCCCATTGAAGTAGAAGCAAAATTACAAGTGTTGGCAATGAACTTTAGCAATAGTTATTTTACATGCGTAGCCGAGCACTATCAAACAGTATTCAAAAACAGCATGTGGTTGACGAGACGGATGCTTTGGATGAGTTGGGTATTAAACTGGCTAATAGGCTACAGACAACAATAATAAAAAAAGACCGTGCGCTATTGCAATCAATACTTGAAAGTTATACGTACCTCATAATAGTGTACCAGAACCTGACTAACATAAAACAATTTTCGCCGAAGCTTAAAAGGTATGATATGGTTAAGTACCTGCATGATTGGTGTAAAGCATCGGCAGGCTCAAATGTTAAAGTATTGGTGGCAGAAAAACAACAAAAAATATCATCTTTCAGT
Source organism: Pedobacter psychrodurus (assembly GCF_032678585.1). Classification (GTDB taxonomy): domain Bacteria; phylum Bacteroidota; class Bacteroidia; order Sphingobacteriales; family Sphingobacteriaceae; genus Pedobacter; species Pedobacter psychrodurus_A. Next base: position 39,676 of record NZ_JAVTSN010000028.1, read on the forward strand.
TCCTCTTTACTGAAATCTGACGGAAGCACCCTAAGCTAACGGGAGTGTGCACTCGCCGACCGTATGAGAGCGGCCGGCGTTATGACCAAATACAGCACACTTATTATCTTGTTATTTATTTTTCCAATAACGCATAAACACACCACAGGTATGGAGATTGCCCGTGTGAATCGCCTACATTCCTCGGGCGATCGTAATAATACTGTTTATCGTTCTTTTTATTGGTTCCTACACATACTTCCGCTACATCACCTTTTTCATTGATGTAGGGCACCAATGCCATCCATGCTTTTCGGGCGGGTTCGGCATATTCTTGTTTGTTCAACCAACCATGTTTTACCCCGCTGATAAAAGCATAGGTAAACATTGCGGACCCTGATGTTTCGGCCCAGCAATCCGGTTCGTCTATCAGCTGATTCCAGGTTCCCTTTGGTGTTTGAAAGTTTTTCAGGCTTTTCATCATCGCCTGATAGCCCTGTATAATGCGCGGACGGTCCTGATTGTCTTCAGGAAGAAGGCGGAGCAGTTCTGTCATCCCGGCAGCCATCCAGCCATTGCCGCGTCCCCAGTAAAAGGGGACATCGGGCGCGTGGTAGAAAAGGCCGTTCGGGCGTTGTAATTCATCCAGATAAAGTACCATTTCTTTTGCAGCACGATTAATATATTTTACATCTCCGGTTGCTTTGTAGGCCTGGGCCTGAACAATGGTAATCATATACATATCGTCAATCCATAAGCGTGTTTGCCATGAAAATCCTCTACCGTCCCATTCTTTTTGTTTTGTATCCGCATTTTGCGGAACAACCCATTGGGTATCTGCGTAGGGTATACCAAGGTCGAAATAACGGTTGTCTTTGGTAATCTGATACAATTCCAAAGGCAGGCTTCCGAACATGTTCAGATCAACATGGTTCATAATCGGCAATAATTGCTTTTCTTGGGAAACTAGTTTCTCAAACCTTTCTTCCAGAAGAGATAAGAGTTTTTTATCTTTTGTTAATTTGGCATATCTAAGTGCTCCGGTCCAATTGAAAGTTTCCGGATAGCTGATCCATTTCCCCGCGTGGAGCATGTGTTTTCTATCGAGAAAACGGTAAGCTAAACGTTTTCCTACTTGTTTCGGGCCAAATCCTTCAGGAAAATCTTTTAAAAGATTGTTCTGGGCAAACAGAAACTGAAATGGAATTAAGAGTACAAATAAGGCAATTAATTTTCTACACATATTGATTTATAATTTGGTTTAAAGTCTATTCCTTACAGGAAAAATTTTTCTTTTAAAAAAATGTAATCAGCAACGACGTTTAACATCGTTTGATAATAGACATTCCTATTTACGCCTTCACCGCTGAAGCATACCATATGACCTTTACCCCCACCGATTTCCGAAAAAACCAATTTAAAATCAGACGAACAAAGCCAGGAATGCAATGCCGTGTCGGATTGTTCGATGTGGCAGTCTATGTTGTACGCCCTCGGAGATAAACCCGTAAAAATCAGGCTGTATGCCACCGGCAATTCCACGATGCCATAGCCCAAAAGATCGATCAGGACTTCTATTTTTTTAACCATTTTTCCGATCATTTTTTCCATGCTGTCGTCTTTAGCGATTTTTTTATAGTAATTCTAGTCAGCGATTATAACCTGGGTTTTGTTCCGATTTTATAATCCTGTTGAGTAGAACTTTAATTCATATTTGGTTAAATTATTGGGTGCGGGAACCATAAGGGTTAAATCTACGTATACCCGTGGGCTCTATTTACAAAGCGGGGATGCAGCGTGATATATTGGTTTCCTGCCATCAAAGTAAAAAAATGTACCTTAAAAAAATGTTCATTCCTTTGTCGTTTTATCTCAAATTGATAGTGATGGTTTAATATTTTGGGTAATTTATATCAGCCTAAATTTATTATTCTCCAACAGGAATTGGAATGTTAAGTCCTGTTGCAACGGCGGTTCCAAAATTTGGTGAGCCATCTGCATTCCAGGTTAGCTTTTGCATCCGCGGTGTCCTGGATCCATTACCGGTATTGGCTACGCTCCGCGCATGGTATATAAACCAATTTTCACTGTGCAGCACCCCGTTTGGATCGGTATAGCTACTGGTAAAAAAGCCATTGTGACCAGGGCCATAAACCCCATTGACATCGCTTTTAACAAATACCTGCTTTTTATTGATCCAATCGGCAGGTAATAAAGGATTACCCCCGGTTTTTAACTGAATCTGCGCCAGGCAATAATTATCGCTGCTGTATCTGCTGGCAGAATAAATAATAAATACCGGACTGCTGGCATCCTCTCTGAGCATTATCGGCCCTTCGTTAACACCCGCACCCAAAGAACCACTGGGTTCATATTTTTCCCAGTTATTGGTTGGCGATGATATTTTCACCCGGTCACCACTTATCGTCCACGGGTCGGACATTGGTGCAATGTAAATGTATTGCTTAAACTTAGTGGCTACATTTTCCCATCCCGACCAAATGAAATAGTTTGTTGTACCAACGGTCAAAATAGAACCATCAATAGCCCATTGATCACTTGGATCGCTGATTTTCCCTTTAAAAGTCCATGTTCCGGTAGTCGGGTCGGCATTGGAATTTTCCAGTACAAACATGCGGTGGCTTACATCGCCTCCATCATTGGCAGCAAAGTAGAGATACCATTTACCAGAGAGAAAATGTAACTCGGGCGCCCAGATATTGGAAGAATAAGCCGCACCTGCCGGGGGAGTCCACACCACTGTTTCTACTGCTGTAGATAACAGCGACATCGATCTGGTTTTTCTGAGTCCGATATTATTGCCCCGAGTATACATAAAATAATAATAGCCATCTTTTTGGGCAACATATGGATCTGCCCTGCTTGCGTTGATCAACGGATTCTGGAAATTGGTATCATGGAAATTAAACATCCCCTGCGTACCGGTTAGGGTTGTTTTTTGCCTTATTTTGGCACCAGGTGTACTGCTTTCAGGATCGACAGCCATTTTCATGCCCGTGGCTTTGTTGGTAAGGGTATATACATTATTGCTCCCCGTATAATCGATAGACCATTGTTGCGCATCACTACCGTCGTCGGTACCTTGTTGCAAAATGCCTCCAGATGTAGCTGATGGCGATTTCAAACATTTATTGCTGGTGATATTGATCAGTTTGTAATGGGTGGCATCGGTTTTTACCAGCTTCCATTTCTGCCCGTTGTTAGGAAACCATGACCATTGCTGGATGGCAGCATTTTCTGCCGTTGAGTTACCGGTAACCTCAACCACAGGGCCATCTGGTAAGGATGACATGCCGCGGATCCGATAAATTGCCCCGTCAATTAAGGTGCCTAACGGAGGTGCTGCCGCAATTACATTTAATGCTGCCAGTTTCCCAACCCTGTTTAGGTCATCAGTTCTATCGGTTGATGGACCTTTCTGACAAGAACCTGTTAAAACCAACAATGTGGCTGCCACATGAATCAATAATTTGTTTCTCATAAAAAGCACTAAAACTGCAAAGGCATGGTAGCCGGTGGAAGAAATTTGCAGCAAGGTTATTAATTTGGTTAAATATCGAATCAAAGTAATGCAATGATGCCCGTAAAATTTGTTCATCTTTTTGTTGATATGTCTCAAATCATTCTATCAAAACCAAAGCTCAACACACAACAAACTGATAGTCAACAACCAACAAAACGGCCAATCTGTAACAAAATGGTGCAAGAGCTGAGCGATGGATCACAGCACATTCTATTTATATATATTTGATATTGATGATTAGGCGGTTTATATTATTCCTTTTGTTATTGGCTCCCTTTCTTGCGGTTCCGACATGCAAGGGGCAATCTCGTTATTTTAAACAGTACCAGGCTGATGATGGCCTGGCCCACAATTCGGTACAAGCAATTATACAGGACAAAAAAGGTTTGATCTGGATTGGAACCAGAGGTGGACTCAACCGCTTTGATGGTTATACCTTTAAAACCCTAAAAAACGAAAAAAGTAAATTCGGGAATATTGGCAATAATATCATCATCAGTCTTGTTGAAGACAAACAGGGTATGCTGTGGATCGGAACCGGTCGTGGCCTTATTAAATACAACCCTTATAATGAAGTATTTACGCCGCTCGAACAGGCTCCACAGAATTACATCAGTCACATTATAATCGATCACCATAACGATTTGTATTTTTTGGCCAACAATGAATTGCATCAATATATTCAGCGCAGCAACAAGGTACTGAACCTGAAAATTTCGGCCTCTTCCATTGCCATTGATGTGCAAGGAAACATTCTGATGGGTAATGATGACGGGCAATTAATGATCTATAATCCGCAAAACAGATCGAAGACAAGTGTCAGGATCATCAGTCAGAATGTTCCGGTAAACCTTCGCTCAATCAGTAAAATATTTCCAGCAGCTGGTAACAAGCTATTGATAGGCTGTTTTAAGCAAGGCCTAAAAAGTTATGATACCAAAACTGGCCTGATCAAGTCGCTCATCTTGCGCAATAGTGATAATACTGATATTTATGTCCGTGATATTACCAAAGGAGAAAATCAGGAATACTGGATCGCTACAGAATCTGGTATTTATATTTATGATCTGGCAAGCAATACCAGCCAAAACCTCCGTAAAAAAGCTGGTGATCCTTTCTCCCTCCCTGATAATGCCGTTTATACCGTTTGTAAAGACAATGAGGGGGGTATGTGGGCCGGTACTTACTTTGGTGGAATGGGTTACTATTCAAAACGCAATGCAAGGTTCAAAAAATACTACCCGCTTTTGGGGAGCAATTCCATTTCTGGAAACGCGGTCAGAGAGATCTGTCCTGATGAAAAGGGCAATTTATGGATAGGTACCGAAGATGCGGGCATCAATAAATTGAATTTAAAAACGGGAATTTTCACCAATTATACTGCCAAAGGCAACAAAGGTGATGTATCCTATCCGAATATCCATGGTTTATTTGCATTCAATAACCAATTGTTTATTGGTCCATTCCTTCATGGGCTGGAAATCATGGATATCAAAAAAGGAACCGTTACCGACCGGTTTAAAACCATCGTTGAAAAAAATGAAGCGACCAGCGATTTTGTACTGTCTATATACGTATCCAGAGACAGTAACATTTATGTTGGCACAGGCTATAATACCCGGTCGGGACTGTTTGTATTTAATCAAAAAGCCAGAACATTTAAACGGATCGAACAGATTCCCAATTCATCCGTTTACGACATATACGAAGACAGTTTTGGTTACATCTGGACAGGGAGCTTTACAAGGGGTGCATTTTATTACAATCCCAAAACAGGCGAGCACGGCAACATCAGCTTAGATGACGATATTAAAGATAAAAATGTAAGCCATTTCGCGGTTTGCGGTATCATGGAAGACAGCAACCATGCCATGTGGTTTACCACTCAGGGCAGTGGCCTTATCAGGCTAAGCCCGGATAGGAAGGTACTAAAAAAATTTACGACCGAAAATGGCCTGCCCACCAATATCCTGTTCCGGGCGCTTGAAGACGACTCGAAATGCCTGTGGATAAGCTCACTTAAAGGACTGATATGCTTGGATTTACGTACTGAAAAAATAAAGATCTACACCAAATCCAACGGATTGATAGCCGATCAGTTCAATTTTAGCTCTGCCTATAAAGATCAGAACGGCAAAATGTTTTTTGGATCGGTAAAGGGAATGATTTCTTTTAAGCCATCTGATTTTGAGCAGAAAGATATTGCTCCCCCAACTTTCATTACAGGCTTTCAGATCAACAATCAGGAAGTTTTTCCAAATACCGAAAATAGTCCGCTAACAAAATCCATTTCTTACACCGATACTATAGTGCTTGCGCACGACCAAAATAATTTTAATATTGAGTTTGCCGCGCTTAATTACGCCTCACCCGAGGTGACCAGGTATGAATACCAAATGGAGGGTGTAGAACAGGTACCCACCTACCTCATCAACAATAGAAAGGCATATTTTACCAATTTGTCTCCCGGCAGTTACACATTTGTGGTGAGGGCAAAAAGCAATGTGGGAAGCTGGACAGGTAAAGAGCGTCGACTTTTTATTAAAATCCTTCCACCTTTTTGGAAAAGTATTACAGCATACATTTGCTACTTGTTTATGATTGCAACAGGGCTTTTTCTGGCGATACGCTATTACCACCGGTACATCGGACGTAAAAACCTCAATAAGTTACAGCTGTTTGAACACGAAAAGGAAAAGGAAATTTATGAGGCCAAAATCGAGTTTTTTACCAACATCGCCCACGAAATACAAACCCCGCTGACCCTGATTTTGGGTCCGGTAGAGATGATGATCGAAGAGGCCGACGGCCAGCCTATTAAAAGTAGTTTGCTTATGGTTGAAAAAAACGCCAACCGTTTGGCTAAGCTCACCAATCAATTGCTTGATTTCCGAAAAACGGAAATGCATCAGTTCGGTTTAAATTTTGTGAATACCGATATCAATGTCCTCTTAAAAGAGCAGATTGATGCTTTCAAACCCGAGGCACTAAAAAGCAATATCATGCTAAATCTTGATCTGCCTAAAAACCATATCATTGCCTTTGCGGATAGAGAAGCTTTGGTAAAGATCTGCAACAACCTGATTTCTAACGCCATAAAATACGGAGCGAGCAAAGTGGATGTAAAGTTAACTGCTTCTGATCAAACAAACGGACACTTCACCATTACCTTTACCAACGACGGCAGAGGCATACCACAACAATACCAATCACAGATTTTCGAGCCCTTTTTCAGGTTATACGGCAAAGATAAACCTGGTACGGGAATAGGCCTTTCGCTTGCGAAATCGTTAAGTGAATTGCATAATGGTTCGCTAAAATTATTGGAAAGCAATGTTAACAAGGTGGTTTTTGAGCTAAATTTACCGATTCACCAAAAATTCGAGTTTAAGCTGAGCAGTTGGAAAAAGATAAAATAATATGACTGATAGTATTCTAATTATTGATGACAATGAGGATATCCTCGAGTTCCTGACACAAGTTTTTGGGAATACTTACAAACTACACCTGGCCATTAATGGAGCGTTAGCACAGGAAATTCTGGACAATGAGATCGTAGATCTGATCATTTCAGATATTATGATGCCTGGGATTGATGGTTTTGAACTTTGCAGACTGATCAAATCAAACGTAGAATATTGCCACATCCCGATTATACTGCTTACTTCTAAAAACACCTATAAGGCACACATTGAAGGACTGGAAGTTGGTGCCGATCTTTATGTTAAAAAACCATTTTCACCGCAGCTCTTACGGGTTCAGGTGGCTAATCTGCTGCAGAACCGTTTAAAAATTAAGGCCCATTTTGCAAGTGCGCCCTTCGAAGATGTGCGCGTAGTGGCCAATTCAAAAATAGAAGAAGCATTTTTAAAGAGGCTGGATGAATATGTCCGTAAAAATATCCAGGATCCTTATCTGGATATCGACCAGCTAGCCGAGCACATGCACATGAGCCGTCCTACCCTTTACCGCAAAATAAAGGCTATTTCTGCCCTATCGCCAAAAGAATTGATTGATGTTACCCGCCTTAAAAAAGCCACCAAATTGATTGCCCAGAACGAATTCAGTTTCTTCGAGATTGCAAAGATGGTGGGTTACAGCACCCAAAGCCTGTTCAATAAAAATTTCCTGAGGTATTTTAAAGTGACTCCACAGGAGTACATGAATTCGTTGGCTAAGGATACGAAAGAAGAGTAAAACGTAAGCCGATTTTTAATAAATTATCATCAGGTAAAAAAGATCAAGGATGCCTGAATTTTCTCCAGTACATCCCTGATCAGTTGAGGGGCGTTAATATTTGAATATTTTTCCTTCTACCATTACCTGCTGACGGATAGCATCAAAGGTTGCTTTTCCTCCGGTACGCACTGCGGCATTGGTCATGATGTTGGCAATAGAGTGCATATAACCTGCTTCTACTGGGGCATTGGGTTCCTTTCTGCTCCGGATACACTCCAGCCAATTGCGCATATGGTTGGAACTTAACACATCGGCACCGGTGTTGGCCGATGCCGCAGCAGCAGATGGCGCAGCAAGTTTGATTTCGGGTAAAAGGTTTGCTTTCATTTTCATCGCTGCCGCTGCTCTTGCCGTTAAGCCACCTCGTGGCGATATGGTATTGGTAATGAGGTTTAATTCCCCACCGTTTGAATAATAAATCTCCGCCGGTCTTTCATCGCCATTGTGCATCCTGGAGGTAAACACCACCTGGAAACCTTTAGTCATATCATCAAGCGGGCCATAATCAAAAACGGCCGTCGTGGTATCCCAATTGCGGCGGCCATCTTTCCATTGGTAAATGCCACCGTTGGCGATTACACTACGTGGATGAGATAAACCCGTAAACCAATGTACGGTATCGATCTGATGGCTCATCCACTGCCCGGGCATACCTGAGGAGTAGGGCCAGAAAAGACGGTATTCGAGATAGATCCTTGGATCAAATGCTTCGTATGGCCGGTTTAACAAAAAGCGTTTCCAATCGGTATCCTGTTCTTTCAACCTGGCTACAAGATCCGGACGGCGCCAACGGCCTGGCTGGTTGACATTCCAGCTCAACTCTACCATGGTAATATCGCCAAATTTACCTTCTTTAATAAAACCGGCAGCAGCCTGATAGTTTTGTCCACTGCGCCGTTGCGAACCAATCTGCAGAATCTGCTTCGAAGACCTTACGGCTTTTAATGCGGCATTAGCATCATCCATGGTTTCGGCAAAAGGCTTTTCGCAGTACACATCTTTTTTGTTTTTAACAGCTTCGATGGCATGCGATGCGTGTGCAAAATCTGGCGTGCTGATGATTACGGCGTCGAGATCTTTTATTGCATAAAGTTCATCGTTGTTTTTGCAGGAAGTAATGCCATGTCCGATTTTATTTTTGATGTGATCAGTCCCCAGCTCACGGCGGTAGTTCCATAAATCGGAAAGGGCAACAATATCAAAATTCAGCTCTTTATTGTGGTTCAAAAAACAGGGGAACAATGTATCCTTAAACCTGTCGGAAAAACCGACCACGCCAACCCTAACCCGATCGTTGGCACCGATAATATTCGCATAACTTTTGGCCGATATCCCAAAAGTACCTACATAGGTTCCTGCTGCCGCAATTGCGGCCTTCTTTATAAAATCTCTTCTCGATTCTTCCATGACACGTATTATTTAAGTGTTTTTATTTTAATGTTTCTGTACGAAACATTGTTGCCGTGATCCTGGATGAGGATGTGCCCTTGTTTGGCTTCGCCAAAGTTTTTCCAGGTTTTGTATTTACTTCCAGCCACCAGTTTTTCAAATGCATCTGAACCGCGCTCATATTCAAGTACTTTTACACCATTTAACCAATGCTCAACATGGTCATTTGGATAAACCCTAATCTCTCCGTTATTCCATTCGCCAATCGGCTTAATAACTGATACTGGTTTGTTAGAAGGAATAAGATCATATAAAGAACCCAGTTTGCGGTTGCCGTTTTTGCCCAGTTTCGCATCCGGATGTTTTTCGTCGTCCAATACCTGGAATTCTAATCCAATGCCCGATAAATTGGTTTTCTCCTGCTCGGTTACAAAATACTTTATGCCACTGTTGGCACCCGGGCTCAGTTTGAAATCGAATTTCAAGATAAAGGCCGAATATTCATCCCGGGTTACAATGTCGCCACCGGAGCCCTGCTCCTGTCCGTTAGAGGCCAGTACCGTTAATATTCCATCTTTCATTTCCCAACCCTTGGCCGGAAACTGTTCTTTAAATATAGCCCTCCAGCCCGTTGCGTCTTTACCGTTCCAAAGCAGTTTGAAACCTTCTTTTTTTTCACTTTTGCTTAGGGTGTTTTGTGCATGTGCCAGGTTCAAGGCAAAAAGGCTTAGTAATAATGTGTAAATTAACCTGTAGTTTTTCATTGAATTTAATTTATAATAATTGTTTATGTGTTTAAAGTATTTAGTTTTCACGACTGCTTTGCGGGCAATAAAGCGCCAAATAAGCGAGATAAAGAAATTGATCCTCATGCTGGCTATTGCATTTGCAATTCGATGTGTTTAATAAGTTTATAAATGGTTCTATTGCCAAAGTAAACCAATGGCTCCTGCAATATATGTTCAAGTTATTGTCGATTTGTCTCAAATGGCGTAAAACAATTAAAATACGATAGGGCTGTCGGAAAATTCCCGGCAGCCCCATACTTGCAATCTAATTATCTCCTTTACCATTGAATCTGCTGATCCTGGTCTGGAATCAAGGTGTTCAGGTCTCGCTGCATCGATAATGTCCCATCTACCCTGTATTTCAGCCTTTGGCCGGGCACCGTAGTATAATCTTCAAACTCGTAGGATAAATAAAGTGTGGTATAAATATGTTTCAGGTAAGGAAGCTTTGCGTCCCATGCTTCATCCCTGGTATAATAAGATTGAGCCGCGCCCACTTTGAATTTATTATTTGCAGTATTATCGCTCCAGATTTCCAGTTTTTTCTTTTGAATATCTATATCCTGATCAGTAAACTTTATAAATACCTTGTAATTTTTACGGTCCAGATAGTCTATGTCCCTGATTCCGGCGTATAGAAAAATGGTTTTATCATCCACCACAAAAGTCCGGTGTGTATTTAAGGTCAAAGGTTCGGTATCCCCTTCGAGATATATTTTGTACAAAGTGCCGCCGTATTCGCCAGAGTAGTCGTTAAATGGCGTAATGCGCAACATGGCCCTTCTATAATATTTATGTGGGTTAGCCTGATAATCATATGATGGATCATCTAAAATCTGTAGTGGCAATACCCATTTATCAGATTGATCCAGATCTCCCAGTGTAAAATCGATCGGTATGGTAACCGCGCTTACGCCAGCCGGGACATCTATAGTTTGGGGCATGGTATAATACTTCTGATCCAGCTGTTTAAAATAAAGCTCCTGGCGGTGGCCATATTGTTCCTGGTTTAATCTGGCCAGTGTATCAGGGTCTAAACCAAGGTGTATGGTCCGGTTTTTAAGATTGGGCGTAGAACCACTGATAATTACCGGAAGATTGAACCTTACTTTTCCGGTCGCAGTATAACGTAGATAGCTCCAGCTTACTCCCTGGGCCGTTGGATCCGTTTTAAATGATGCCATTTGAGTAAACTGCTCATCTTTCCATTCATCATTACATGAAACAAAGCATACCGCTGTTGTTATCAATAAAAATAGACTATATATATACTTCTTCATTTTTGCAGATTTATAATTATTCAGGATTTGTCCAGCCTGGGTTTTGTGTCAGGTATTTATTGCGTCTTAACTCATCAAAATGGATAGGCCAGAACCACATTTTAAGCGTAAAAATGGAAGGTAATGACGGCGTTTCCACTACATTGTGAAAAAGGGCTGCCTGATCTTTAGTAGCATAGGCATTATATCCATATACTGGGGCCGACTCTTCCGACTGGGCATCGGTCCAGCGGCGCAGATCGAAATACCGGTGTCCTTCGGCAAATAACTCCACCTGGCGCTCCCTTTTTAACCTGATACGGAATTTATTCGGATCAGAATAAACATCACCTGCATAATCGGCTACTCCTGCCCGGATACGGATAGGTTGGATCCCCATTTTCATTTCTGAGATATTCCGCGATATTGCATGTGTCTTACTGCCATCCCAGGATGGGATATTATAAGATCCGTTTAGTTCATTTAAGGCTTCTGCATAGATCAGCAACACCTCTGCATAACGGATGGCAGGATCAACCTTTTGTTTCATACGGCTTTGATCGTATGCCGTAACAGCCACATTACTGATGTCATCGGGATGGACATATTTTTTAATACCCACCCCTGTACGTGGCCAATAGGTCGTATTTTTATAACCATTCGGATCGCCTCTGTAATAGAATATCTGAACATTACTCTTCTCATCTCTCACGCTTTCAGCATTCAGAAGATTCCATGTAGAGCCATTATACGATACTGAAGCATAAAAACGGGGTTCACGCTGAACAAACTGTTTATTTACACCAATGCCCAATGGACCTAACTCAGGGTATTTGGCCAGTTCTTCTTGTGTTACAAAACCTGTTGTCCGTTGTTGGGTATTATACCGGCCTTCATATCCCTGTCTGCCGGCATACATGCTGTTCATGCCTGGTATATCGCTACCGTCATTCATGGAATACGCATCAACCTGTTTTTGGGTCATACCATGCGAATTATAACCTTTTCCCTCCAGTCGCGGCAGTTGATGTACCACCAAAACATTTATACCTTCGCCACCCTGATTTTGTCCACGCGTAAAAATCAGTTCCGGATTTTGGTAGGCAGGAACTGTTCCGTTAAACAAAGCCCGGTACGATTCATAAGGATCGATATCGCTCCAGCCCGAAGGCCAGGCGCTATTGGAAAAATTATTGTCGAATGGAGGAGTAACAGTGGCAGGGTAAGCAGCATCGCCTGTAGTTTTCTTAAAAGCAACATACAAATGATATTGACCAAGATCCATCACATCTTTTGCAGCGGCAGCAGCCCTCGCCCATTTGGATTCATCATAGCTACGGGAAAGCAGCGGTTTCCCATCTTTGGTAACCAATGCCGCAGCTACTTCAGCAGGCGCTTTTCCGTTGGCAAGCGGACTTGCTGCGTACAACAATATCCTGGCACGAAGGGCCAAAGCCGCACCGCGGGTTGGGCGGGCAATCTGCTGGATCCCTTGCTGGGGCGATAGGCCTTTTGCGGCTTCTACCAGTTCGTTTGAAAGATAAACCGCACATTCTTCATAGCTATTGCGGGGCTGCGCAATATCATCATACTCTTTGGTATAGTCGATACCTTCATCTGGTATAATAGGCACTGGCCCATAGGTACGCAACAGTATCCAATAATAATAAGCCCTTAAAAACCGGGCCTGCCCCTTGAGGTTTTCAATTTCAATTTTGGTAAACGTGGTATTAATATCAATACTGTTGATGAAAATAGATGCCTGTCGGATACCTTTATATGCAGTGTTCCATATCTCCTTGCTTTCGCCATTTATCCCATTTTCGGTATATTGTCCGTTTTTCCATCTTTTGTATCCGTCACTTTCATCGCCGTAATACATATCGTCTGCAAAATTAAAAGGTATGGATTTTTTACTGCTCACATCCTGAAGATAATTACTGCCCAGATATGAATAAGCCTTTGCTAACCAACGGTTCGCATAATCCGAGTTGGTAAAAACCTCCTCTGTGGTCAACCGTTCATCAAAGAGATAATCAGAATCGAGAAATTTTTTACATCCGCCGATAATTAATACAGCGCCCGTAAAGGTTAAAACGATCAATATTTTTTTCATATTCTTCATTGCTTATAAGTTAACTGATACCCCTAACGATAATGTTTTGCTAAGAGGATAAACTTTTCCGGTTGAGTTTCCAAGCTCCGGATCCCATAGCTTAAATTTGCTGAATGTAAATAAGTTGGTCCCGATTAAAAAGAAACGGACGTTATTGAGATGGACCTTGTTAACCAGGCTTTTAGGCAAGGAATAACCCACATCCAAGGTCTTTAAACGCAGATAAGAGCCATCCCTGAGCCAGTATGTAGATGCCCGGTAATTATTAGCGTTTGGCCCATAAGTCAGGCGGGGATAATCTGCATTCGGATCTTCATTGGTGCCTAACGTCCAACGGTTACTGTCTGCGACATCATTGAGTATATTTCCCCAGTTCTGCCCCAAACTGAACATGTAAACCGAAGAACCATTAATAAAATAAGTCGACTTTCCTATTCCCTGAAAGTGGACATTGATATCCAGTCCTTTCCAGCTTGCTGAAAGACCAAATCCATAGGTAAGGTTCGGCCGGGTTGTAGCGCCAATAGCCACAATATCATTATCGTCAATAACCCCGTCGCCATTGATGTCTTTGTATTTGATATCGCCGGGCATTACCTCTCCGAATGATTGTCTGGCACTATTGCGGATATCATCGTAATCTTTGAACAGACCTAAGTCCACCAATCCTCTTGCCTGGTCTACGCGATGTCCTTCCTGAAGCTTATAGCCGTAAATTGTATTCTCTTCATCTCTTTCCAGGATCTCACTCTTACTATAAGTGGCATTGCCACGCAGGGTCAGATCTACTCCAGCAATCTTTTGTTTGAATGTAAAATTCCCATCAAATCCATGTGCTTTTACTTCACCCACGTTAGCAGAAGGATTGTTTTCGAGGCCCACATATCCTGGCAGAAAGTTACGGCTCATATAAATTCCTTCCCGGCGTTCGGTAAAGTAGTCTACCGCCCCGCTAAACTTATCATGGAAGAACGAGTAGTCGATACCCAAATCCTGTTTGGTAGCGATCTCCCAGGTTACATTCGGTGATGCTACTGAAGTGAAACCCAAACCTCCCCATGGACGGGCTGAAGACTCATAATCGCCAAACTGATAACCTCCGGCACCTATAGGGGTTCCATCAGGATAGTATTGAATATTTCCGTTGGCATCCTTTTGGTAAAATTGTTCTAACGTGTACAGATAAGGAAATCTGATGTCGCCCAGGTTGTCGTTCCCGGTTTTTCCGTACGAATAGCGGACTTTAAACATGTCTACCCATCCCAATTTCTTCACGATTGGCTCTTCTCCTATATTCCAAGCACCCGAAATGGCCGGGAAGAATCCAAAACGGTAATCCTTATGGAAATTCTCCGAACCGGTGTAGCCAAAATTAAAATCAACATAATAACGTGAGTTCCAGTTATAATTAACACGCCCTGCCAAGCCCTGGTTCCGGCGTGCAATTCCATTTTTAAGATCTGTACCAATATTCTGGGTGAATACCTTTGAATTCTGGCTGTATTTTAGAACCCCGCCGAAATTATGCGCGCCTATATTGTTGTTATAGTGCGTCTCCCATTCAAAAAACTCGCGTTTATCGCCATCTGAACCTGAAGTCTGGGTCATCTTTTGTTCTTCCTTTATGCGTTTAAACACTAGATTTCCTGCGGTGTCGCGGTAACGATTGGCGCTCCATAGCTCAGGAAACTTATACCGCTTGATATAATTATTGTTATAAGTATCATAGCCAAAGCGGCCGATAAACCGCAGGCCTTTGGTAATAAAATCTAATTTCTGATCTAAATTTAAAGTGGTCTGTATGTTATTGCTCCAGCTTTCATTGTAACCCGTCATGGTTCCCTGAACCAGGGGATTGAACCGGTCCATGTCGTTATTCGGATCATTATCGCCATCATCACTGGCCGGGATCTTTCCATCCGAATACCTGATTGGCGAGGTGATCGCATTATAGCCCATCAGCGCAGTCCATATCGCATTAGTGCCTACTCCAGGGTCATTTTGTTTTCGCAGCGACCCCGACACGCCTACGGTTAATAGGGTAGATTTGGTGATGTCCATATCTACACTCAAACGATACGTATATTTGTTGAAATTGGCATTGGTATTATAATCTCCAAGGGCATCATCTACCTTGTACATGCCTTGCTGGTTCTGGTAACTTCCTGATAGATAATAGCGGGCAGTTTTTCCACCTCCACTCAAATTCAGGATACTACGCTGACTTTTTGCGGCGTCGCGCAATACCACATCCATCCAGTTTACATTGGGGAACAGGTCAGGATCCAGTCCCAGGCGCAGTACCTCAAGTTCTGTGTTCGAAAAAAGAGGCTGTTGATTGCGGGCAACCTTTGCCTCATTGGCCATTGAGGCATATTGGTATCCGTCAACAAATTCCGGAAGTTTGGTAAGCGTATTGTAAAAGCCTTCTACTTTGGCATTGATATTCACTTTCCCCTCCTTTCCCCGTTTGGTCTTGATCAGGATAACACCATTGGCGCCCCTACTGCCATACATTGCTGTTGCTGAAGCATCTTTCAATACAGAAAAAGATTCTACATCTTCTACATTGATTTCATTCATATCACGTTCGAAGCCGTCAATCAATACCAAAGCCGCATTGCTGGCCCCAAAGGTAGAGATACTGCGCACCCAAAATTCAGAGATGCTGCCCGGACGCCCCGAAGTTTGCATGGCCTGAATACCTGGCACAACCCCGGCCAATGCATCTGCCATGGAAGTGGAAGGGTTCGACTTCAACCGATCAACATTTACCGTTGTAATGGCTCCGGTAATGGCTATTTTTCTTTCACCCCCGGTGGCAGTTACCACAACCTCATTTAGTACGCTTGCATCTGATTCTTTCAGGGTGACATTCACAATCCTTTGTTCTTTCACCAGTACTTCTTTCTTTTCATATCCAACATAGGTAAATACCAATGTTTGATAGGGAGGCATCTTGATGCTATATTTTCCATCTCCATCAGTAATGGCACCCAAACCGGGCAAATTACTGATCGATATACTTACTCCCGGTATGGGTAGTTTTTTTTCATCGGTTACCACTCCCTTAACGATTACATCCTGAGCAAGGGCATCAAAGGAAATCGCCAGGAAAACCATGCATGTTAGTAAAATAAATCTCATCATTATATAGTAGGTCTTCATCTGTTATTCTTCTTTAGCTATTTTGCGGATTAGCCAGTTGCCCGTATCACCGATATAAAAAACTTTCTTGGTCTCATCATAGGCTATTGCCTGCGGATTGTTGAAACGGGCTTCCGTACGTAAATCGCCATCTGCATAACCGCTTGTACCATTGTTCCCGCGACCGGCGAATGTGCTCACTCTACCCTGTGGGGTCAAAATGCGAATGGCATGGTTGGCCTTATCGCAGAAATAGAAATCGTACTGATCTCCCCCTGCTGTTTCATAATCCGGATTTTTCACAAATACGCCTTGCACAGGATTGTTTAAACGGGCGTTTGTGCCAATTCCATCGGCATAACCTGAAGTACCTGCTGCTCCACAGATGGTATAGGGGGTTTTAAAGGTTTTCTTTTCCCGGTCGTAATCGGTGCGCATGATAAAATGTTTTTCAAATTCGACCAGATAGGCATAGTCTCCTGAAGGGTGCATCACCATGTAAACCGCCACTGCACTATAGGGATTGGAGAACACTAATTTGTCTTCTTTGGTATTAAAATCATACCTGCGGATATCACCCGCTCTATACCGTGAATAGTATAATTCACCGTTTTGGGGATGAACAATTGTACCGTTAACACCCCTGGCATAAACCTCTATGGCTTTCTTCTGAAGAAAATTTGATTCACGGGTAAACAAATAATTGCCATTTTTGGTATCACTGGAGTGGTTATGGGAAACAATCATATCCTGATTGCCATCAATCCTCCAGTTTAATATCGATACCCTGTCGAGATCCGTCCTGAAGTAACTGACAAACTGTTTCTCAAAATCAATCAAACGGCAACTGTTTACATCGGCCGAAAAATACAGGTGGTTGTAGTTTTTGGGATCAAAGGTGAGCCACAGGATCCCCTTAAATGCACCACAATCATTAAACGGACCTTCCTTTTCTTCAAAACTTGTGGGCACCTGATAATATTTGCCCAGGAAAGTGGAAACAAGCAATTTTCTGGTATATGAGAACGCTTGTTTTGATGCACCATGCGCAAGTTCTTCCTTGTTATCGCCAAGAACACTCACGACGATGTCTCCGGCATAGGCTTTCTCCGGAATGATGCAATAAATGGCATTATTTTTTACGCTGATCACTTTGGCCGGTTTTCCTCCGATCATTACTTTTATTTTGGAAAGATCGTTTCCGAAATTCTCACCATATATCACCAGGTTGTTCCCTACGCTTCCCTCCTTAGGATAGAAGTCGCTAACAGTGACTGGTTTAGACGGATCGTAAGCTGCTTCTTGTGGCAACTCATCCTGTTTACAATGTGTTAAGGAAAGCGCGATCAACCCGAGCAGCATCCAACGGATTTGCCAGCGTCTGGTTTTAACCTTGTTTTTAATTTTCATATACATATTGCTTTTATCCGGCTATAGCCGGGTTACATTGGATTTTATTATTTCTTTCCCCGCTCGGGCTTATAACCAATACTGGTTGCTGTATTATTTTCGAAATGGCAGGATTACAATACGGCTAAACTGACACCATCAAACAATATTTCCTAAGGAATGGGCATAGCAATGTCCTTCGGCGTGATAATCGTAACGCCGACCAGTGCTCTGCATAGAGCCTTCATCTTTTTGCAGGAAACATTATTGGTCTACCTGTAAACCGGAAATATCATATAGGATGTCCTGAACTGTTTTGCTTTAGTTATTGGTGTTTAGATAAAATAATCAGTAAATCGTTTTACAATTGACACCAACAATCTTGGTCCGCAATAACATCAGATCAGCTGCAAACAGCCATCTGAATACGCCACTAAACTCAGCGTTAATATTACCGTTATAGGCATTATTTTTTAGCTTTTTGTTTGGGGGGCTAATTACGGATTTGTTTATTCTGGAACGGGGTATGTATTTAGGACGGATAAGTATTTATTGAGCATAGCATCGTTTTAGTTAATTTCCCTTATTTAATTGGTTTAGATAAATTACTGAGGATCAATCGTCTGAAATAAATAATTTGTTTCTCATAAAAAGTATTAAAACCGCAAAAGCATAGTGTTGCTGCTTGAAGAAATTTGCGGTAAGGTTTGTTATTTGGTTAATTGAAATCAAAGTAAAGGAATACCGCTATTATTATCTGTTCAACTTTTTGTCGATTTGTATCAAAGTTTCGGAAATGGAACCTTCTGTTTGAATTTTGCAAGCTTTTATTTGTTTTTTTCAGCACTATTTATTTTCATTCATCCTACCTTTACTCCCCGTAAGGCCAAATAGATGAATCTGGGATGCATATCCGAGCGTGTATAAAAATTCAGGGAGCAGAATGGCAGTCAACGGTGTGGGAGATGGTCTCAGTCCGCCCCCCGTCAGTTAGGTATTTTCGAAAAAAATTGAATAGTTTAGTCCCTGGCAAAAAATGGCAATCTCCATGTTCAGTGATACCCTTATTGGGCACACCTGGTTTAAAAGTAAGTTGAAACCTTGCTCTGCCTTTATGCTAAAATTTTTGTTTACGAAGCGAATAGAGAATATGGGTGAGAAAAACCTTTTGAATGAGACTGAGCTACTGGTGCGAATCGCTAGTGGGGATGAGCTCGCATTCAGGGCGGTTTTTGAGCACTACCAGCAATTGGTTTTTACTTTTGCGCAGAAAATCACCCGCTCTGATTCAGACGCGGAGGAGATTGTACAGGATATCTTTTTAAAAGTATGGTTTAACCGCGGTCATTTGCCCGGGATCGAAAATTTTGGCGCTTACCTGAACCGGCTGGCGCGTAACCAGGCTTTGAACCTCTTGCGGCATGAAGCAGTAATCAGCAGGGTTAAAACCGAATTGGGCCTGAACACCACGGAGAATGATCTGGGTACCCAGCAAAAACTCGACTATAAAGAAGCCAAACAGTTGCTGGATGATATCGTGCGCAAGCTGCCCGAACAGCAGCGCAGGGTATATGCCTTATGCCATTTCGAAGGGTTAAAATATGATGAGGCGGCAGCACAGTTGAATATTTCGGCAGATACCGTACACTACCATATGAAACGGGCACTGGCCACCATCCGAGAACATTTTAAACGGCATGCGGCTCTCTATCCGGCACTGATGATTATTTTTTTAAAATAAATTCAAATCCCACTACCCCCTTTGCTTTCTGAAGTGTCAGTGTAATCGATAAGGCGAAATAACCTTAACATAGCTAACCAAAAAAACACATGACCAAGGGGCAATTAAGGCTTGCTGAACTTTTCGATAAGTATCTCTCAAAAAACATTACCGAGCAACAACGGCTCGAATTTTTATCCTATGTGGAAGATCCGGGGTATGCCGGGTTTTTAGAAGGGCTTATTTCCGAAAGCTACAAACAGCCCAAAGTGCTGACCAGCCTGAGTGCGGATGCCAAAGAACGGATATTTCAGTCTATAGTAGCCAGCCCCAAGGCTCAACCTGCCAAAACTATTCATTTATGGCCACGTATGGCTACCGCCGCTGCGGTACTTGCCCTTATTTTCGCCTTAGGTCTGCTTTATTACACCAATTACCGGGAGAAGCCTGCCGATCAGCTGGTTAAACAAAATGATATCGCCCCTGGGATGTCGGGCGCTACCTTAACCTTGTCCAATGGTAAGAAAATCAGGCTGAGCGATGTGCGGAACGGAGAAGTGGCCAAAGAGGCTGGTGTAATGATCACCAAATCCGGTAACGGGGAAGTCACTTACGAGCTTAACAGCAATTCGGGCGACCCGGGCAAAAGCAATACCCTATCCACCGTGAATGGAGAAACCTATAAGTTAAAACTTCCCGACGGTTCCTATGTATGGCTCAACTCGGCTTCCAGTTTGACCTATTCTTTGCGTCTGCTGGAAAACGGCAAACGCAGGGTGAAGCTTCAGGGCGAAGGCTATTTTGAAATCGCCAAAGATAAAGCCCATCCCTTTGTGGTTTCTACTGATAAACAGGAGGTAGAGGTATTGGGTACCCACTTTAACATCAACAGCTACCCTGACGAAGGGGCTGTGGCCACTACCCTGATCGAAGGCTCAGTAAGTATCACCTCAGGCAAATTGCGGAAAGTGATTAAACCGGGCGAGCAGGCCATCAACAACGGAAACAGCATTGAACTCAACGCGGCAAACCTCGAAAACGTGATCGACTGGAAAGAGGGCGATTTCAATCTGGACGAACTGGATTTTAGGGTAGTCATGCGTAAAATCGCACGCTGGTATAATGTCGACGTGGTTTACGAGGCCTCAGTTCCGCAGAATATGAAATCGGGAGGCTGGATTTCCAGAAGCAGGACCTTATCAGCGGTGCTGAAACACATCGAATCCTCAGGGCAGGTACACTTTAAAATCGCGGGAAGAAAAGTGTATGTGGCTAGATAAATCCCGGAGCAAATTTTTCGGATAGATCAATATAAACAAGTTGTTTACCCTTAACGGGCTGGCCGTATTGCTTTTTGAGGCGTAGGGCTGCCATTAAACCATAGAAATGAGAAAATATTTACAGGAGTAAGATCAAATAAATAAGCAAACCAGAAGTGAAGCACTCCTGGTTGCGTTTGGAACCATTCATTGAATTACAATTGAACGCGGCATGCCAACAGTTTTCGACCGCCGGAGGCAGACTGCTTAAGAACCAACACTAACCAAATGTATCGAATTTATACTAAATCAGGTATAGCAACTGCCTTATACCCTAAAATATGGCTAATTATGCGATTAACTACCGTGATATTGATAGCATCCCTAATGCACGTCAATGCTGCTTCCTTCGGCCAGCGGATCACTATTGAAGAGAACCAAATCAGCTTAAAATCTGTTTTTAAACAAATCCGAAAGCAGAGCGGCTACGACTTTTATTATGAGGGTGGCATTATTTCCAATAATGTACTTAAAAACGTAAAGTTGAATAACGCTACCGTTGAGCAGGCCTTACAGGCTATTTTAAAGGATACCCCATTTACCTATGTAATTAACGATAAGGATGTAACCATCAGGAAAAAGACCTTCGCTTCCTTTCCCGAAAACCTGCCCTTAAACGCACGTCTGATCGATGTATGGGGAAAGGTGGTCGATGAGAAAGACCAGCCATTGGTTGGGGCCGTGGTGGCCGTAAAGGGCAAAGGACGGTCGGTGGCAACCGATCAGAACGGTGCCTTTCTGATTCCCAATGTGGATGAGGGCGATAAACTCGTCATCAGCTTTATCGGTTACCAGAACCTGGAAGTTAATCCTGCCCGCGATATGGGAAATATCAAATTGACCCAAACGGTTAACGACCTGACCGATGTGGTGGTGATCGGCTATGGAACTGCGAGGAAGAAAGACCTCACCGGGGCCATAACGCAGATTAAGCCGGATAAAATCGCCGATGAAAATCCACGCACGGTGCAGGATATCCTAAGGGGTACTCCAGGCCTGACCATCGGGCTCGATGCCTCGGCAAAAAGCGGTGGAAGCATCAACATCCGCGGACAGCGTTCTGTGTATACCGCCGGTAACCACAACTCGCCTTTGCTGATCCTCGACGGGATGATCTTTTATGGCGAACTCTCCGAGATCAGTCCGGATGATATTGAACAGATCGATGTACTCAAAGATGCGTCAGCCGCGGCAATTTATGGGGCACAGTCGGCCAACGGGGTACTGATCATTACGACGAAGAAAGGAAAGCAGGGAAAACCAACCATTAACTTTACTTCCAATCTGGGATTATCTACCATGGGGGCGAACAGACCGGTATGGAGCCCTGAAGGTTATATGAAATACCGGGAAGACTGGTACCTTACCGATACCTATGGCAAAAATCCAACTACGGGTAACTATGAGGCCTACGTAGGCGGCAGTGATGCCTCTTCAAAAGGCAAGCCTGGTTACTATGAAAAGCCGACAGCGGATATGTTCGCCAAATATGGCATCACAGAAGAGGCCTGGAGAGCCTATTCCGTAAACGAAGCGGGTGATTCGGACGACCGCATATTCGCGAAACGCCTTGGGCTGGGCCACAACGTGCTCACCAACTACCTGGCGGGAAATACCTTCGACTGGTACGACCATAGTTTCCGCAAGGGCTTTAACCAGGACTATAACCTCAGCGTTTCGGGCGCTAGCGATAAGATCAATTATTATATGTCGGCCGGATACCTGGCCAACGAGGGGGTTGTGGTGGGCGATAATTACCGGTCGATACGCTCCAACCTTAAAGTAGATGGCAAGGTGACCGACTGGCTGAATATTGGTGCCAATGTGAACTTTCAGGACCGTTCTGATGGTAACATCGCTACCGACTGGGGCCGTGCGATCATTTTTAACAGTCCTTTTGCTTCTTACAGAAACGCCAACGGTGATCTGGAAGTATATCCGCAGGGATCTACACTTACGGGCGACGTAAGGGGATATAACTATGATTTTAACCGGCAGTACCAGGATCTGGAAAGTGGTTATAATGTCTTAAATACCATCCTTACCGCTAAGGTAAAATTACCACTCAACATCAATTATTCATTTAACTATTCGCCGCGTTATCAATGGTTTTATAAACGCTATTTCACCTCATCAGAACATCCCGATTGGAAACCGGGTTCGAAAAAGGCTGGGGTATACCGCGAGAACAGCAAACGTTTCGACTGGTCGTTTAACAATACCATTAACTGGGAGCAAACCTTTGCCAAAAAACACCGTGTAAATGTAACACTGGTGCAAGAGGCAGAAGAGCGTCAATCGTGGATGGACTTTATCCAGGCATG
Source organism: Pedobacter psychrodurus (assembly GCF_032678585.1). Taxonomy (GTDB): domain Bacteria; phylum Bacteroidota; class Bacteroidia; order Sphingobacteriales; family Sphingobacteriaceae; genus Pedobacter; species Pedobacter psychrodurus_A. The sequence goes on from NZ_JAVTSN010000028.1 coordinate 62,889, forward strand.
GGATATTTCTCCTACTGATGCCCTGGGTTTACATGAAACCAAGGGGGGAGACAAACTGCAGAGTGAGTTTGATAGCAACGACAGCCGCCAAACCGCGGATGGAATGCTGGCCCGCCTGTTTTATTCTTATGATGACAGATACATGCTCACCACCTCGGTACGGCGCGACGGTTATTCGGCATTTGGTACCTCTAATCCCCGTGCTACCTTCCTCTCGGCCGCTGTAGGCTGGACGTTTACCAACGAAAAGTTCTTCAACTGGAAACCGCTGAGCAACGGAAAGTTACGCCTGTCGTACGGGCAGAATGGAAACCGCTCGCTCGATAACCCTTATGTGGCACTGGCCAATCTTGCCAATGGTGTAGGCACACAGGGTTATATCAATGCAAATGGCGATTATGTGCAGTTTCAGTACCTGCGGATCGACCGGATGGCCAATAAAGACCTGCAATGGGAAAAAACGGCCTCGTTTAATGTGGGTTTGGATCTGGGCTTTTTCGGTAACCGCTTAACCACCACCCTGGATTATTACCAGATGTCGACCACCGACATGATCATGAACCAATCCTTGCCAGGTTTCTCAGGCTTCAGTAGCATCACCACCAATTTAGGTGAGGTACAGAACAACGGCTTTGAGATCTCAGTAAACTCGCAGAATATTGTGGGCAAAGACTTTAGCTGGAATACCTCCCTCGGATTTTCAAAATACAGCAATAAGATCAAACACCTGTATTACCAGTATGTAGATGTGCTCGATGCCAATGGCAACGTAGTATCCAGTGAAGAAGTAAACGATATCGGAAACCAATGGTTTATCGGTCAGCCCATCAGCTCCATCTGGAATTACCGTGTTACAGGCATCTGGCAGGTTAACGAAGTAGACGAGGCTGCGAGGTACGGCCAACGTCCGGGGGATCCTAAAGTGGCCAACAACTATACCGCCGATGATGTAAAAAATGCCAATGGAAGTGTTACCCCGGTTTACAACGATAACGATAAGGAGTTTCTGGGGCAAACACAGGCCCCTATCATGTGGTCTTTACGTAACGATTTTACCTATAAAAACTTTAATTTTTCGGTAAACATTTATTCTTACTGGGGGCACAAGAGCCTTAGCGGTTCCTACCTCAATCAGGATAACGGCACCTCAACCATTAGTCAGGGCCTGGCCAATACCTATGAGAAACCTTACTGGACCATTGAAAGCCCAAGCCAATTCTGGTCGCGCCTGGAGTCTAAAGGTCCTGCAGGGCTCAACGCTCCCCAGCGGGTATTCGACCGCTCCTTTATCAGGCTTGATAATGTAAGCTTGGGCTATACCCTGCCCAAAAAACTCACCTCGGCCTATAACATCCAAAAATTAAAGGTTTTTGCTTCCGTGCGCAATTTAGCCGTTTGGAACAAAGACAAAGACTGGAGGTACTGGGATATTGAAACCGGTGAACTCGCACCAAGAATATTCACATTTGGGGCAAACCTAACTTTTTAAACGGATTAAAAATGAAAACGAATAACATATATAAATCGGTTCTTTTTGTAATGGGCATATTATCTGTTGCTTTAAATTCAGGCTGTAAAAAGGAGTTTTTGAAACCGGACCCGCTTTCCTTTTATGAGCCTGAACTCACCTTTTCGAGCCGTGCGGGACTGGAGGCGACCACCGGAATGCTCGACAGGCACCTTCGCACCTACTGGAGCCACCTGCAAACAAGGGATATTTCGGTTCCCATTGGTACAGAGTATATGCTCTCAGACCTGGCGGTGGCGAGTAAAACAGACGATGGGAGCATCTTCGCCGATGTGGCTACACGCCTTACCCCAACAGACGGCATGTTTGACAACGACGTCAACATGATTTCTTTCTTTTGGGGCGAAACCTATAACGGAATCAAATATGCCAATACGATTACCAGTTTTATCGATAATGTGCCCGGCTTGGATGAGGCAACCAAACAGGAATTCCTGGGACGGGCCTATTTTCACCGGTCTTTCCGTTATCTGGCGCTCTGTTTTCAGTATAAGGATGTACCCCTGGTCACCAAAATCATCAGTTCGCCAAAACAGAACTATAAAACCACCAGCCGCGAAGCCATTCTGGAAATGATTACTGCCGATATGGAGAAAGCCGTGGCATGGGTACCTGATCAATCGAAAATGACCTATATCGGTATGATCAACAAAGGGGCCTGCCGCCAGTTGCTGATTAAATGTTATCTGGCAACCGGCCAGTGGGACAAAGCCATTGCCCAGGCAGATATACTCATCAATCAATCGGGCTATTCGCTGATGAACAATAACTTCGGTACATTCGAAAACCCATCGCCGGTGGCCTGGCCGATTACCCGTAACGTCATATGGGACCTGCACCGCCCGTCAAATAAAGCCATCGCCGCCAATAAGGAAGCCATCCTCGTGATGCCAAACCGCGAAGGTACAGATGCCACCATCCGTTATAAATCGATGCGCAACTGGGGGCCAATGTGGAACCAGAACGCATTAAAATCACCTAGTGGTAAGGTGCTCTTATCTGTTGGTAAAAGCGACCCTAAATTTAGGGCTGAATATGATATTAACGGCTCGGTAGGCAGAGGCATCGCGGTGATCAGGCCTACCCATTTTGCACAATTTGGCCTATGGGCGGTTAACGGCACAGATGATGCCACCGACCTGCGCCACAGCAGTACGGTAGGGAACTGGGCAAAAATGGAAATGCTGAAATACAACGACCCCACGGATCCAAATTATGGACAAAACCTGAGATTGTATAACGGCAATACGATTTTGTGTACCGATACCATCAGAAGCTGGTTTAACTGGCCACACTATAAAATCTATATTGATGATCCTGTTTTTCTGGCAACGCCTACCTCTAACCGGAATGATGGCGGAGCTGCCGACTGGTATTGTTACCGTTTGGCCGAAACCTATCTGTTGAGAGCGGAAGCACAATTTTATAAGGGAAATATTTCCGCGGCTACCGAAGATGTAAATGTGGTAAGGAGAAGAGCCAAATGTGCCCAGCTGTATACCAGCGTAAACATTGGCGATATTGTTAACGAACGTGCCCGCGAGCTGTATATGGAAGAATGGCGGCACATGGAACTTAGCAGGATATCGTACAGTCTGGCTTTAAGCGGCAAAACAGATGAATGGGGAAACACCTACAGTACCAATAGCCTTGAAAACAACAGTTACTGGTATCAGCGGATTCAGCATTATAATGATTATTACAATAAAAATAAGGTGAGTGTAAAGAACAGAAACTACACCATTATGCCTTATAACATTTATTGGCCCATTCCCCAAACAGCCATTAACTCCAACCTGTATGGAAAGTTACGCCAGAACCAGGGATATAGTGGTTACAGTGCGGGTATTGAAATGTGGACCAAGTGGCAGGATGCCGTAGCTGATGAAGATAAAAATCAATAAACGGAGTGCCTTTCTGGTCAGCTGGCCAGAAAGGCATTCCGCTGACTAACGATAATATAATTTTAAATAAAGAACAATCTATATGTACAAGACACTGATTTTATCGCTGCTTGCGGTACTTTCATTTCAATCGCTGTTTGCCCAGAACAAAGAGCTGACGGGCTTTACCAAAACATCCTCGCCCAAAGAAATCGGCAGGAGTTTGGCCTATCATTTTGTGAACGAAAGGCACGAGCTATATGCGGGCAGCTATATCCACTATGCGGAGGTTTGCACCTGGAACGGTGCCCTCGACTATGCGGTAAAAACAAACGACCAGAAGCTGATCAAGCTTTTACAGGATAAATTTGAGCCCTTTTTTACAAGGGAAAAACCACTGTTGCCACCGATGAACCATGTCGATTACAACATGTTCGGTAGCCTTGCGCTTAAACTCTACCAGATTACCAAAGATGAGCGCTATAAGAAAATCGGACTGGCTTATGCCGATGCACAGTGGGAACTGCCCAGGAACGCGAAGAGCGAAGAGAAATCGTGGGCAGAGAAAGGTTACTCCTGGCAAACGCGACTGTGGATCGATGATATGTATATGATCACCGTGGTACAGAATGAGGCCTATAAAGTAACCAGCGACCAAAAATATATCGACCGTGCAGCAAAAGAAATGGTCCTTTATCTCAACGAACTGCAACGGCCTAATGGGCTTTTTTATCATGCCCCCGATGTTCCCTATTATTGGGGAAGAGGTGATGGCTGGATGGCCGTGGGGATGCCTAACCTTTTACTTTCGCTACCCAAAGACCATAAAGACCGCCCCCGTATTATGGAAGGCTATCTGAAGATGATGCAAAGCTTAAAAGAATATCAAAGACCCAGCGGCATGTGGAACCAGCTGATTGATGAGCCTGATTTTTGGGCAGAAAGCTCGGGCACCGCGATGTTTACTTACGGATTTATTGTGGGTGTGCAGCAAGGGTGGCTTGATGCTTCGCAATATGGCCCGGCCGCTAAGAAAGCTTTTACCGCTATGGCTACTTATGTTGACGAAAGAGACAATGTAACAGAAGTTTGCATCGGTACAGGTAAAAAGAACGATAAATGGCATTACCGCGACCGTCCGCGCAACGCGGGCGATTTTCACGGCCAGGCACCTTATCTTTGGTGCGCAGCGGCGCTGTTAGGAAAATAGGAGCCTCATTTGCCGTTGGCGTTGGGAAAGCTGTATTTAACTTAGCGCCCAACGCTTAGTCCTTCTCGGTCTCTGAAGGGATTATTTTCCACTTCATTTATGAGAAAAAAGCCGTTTTAAAATCAGGAGTAAAACCATGAAATTGTATTGGTATATGCATCATTAAATAAGATCATGATAAAGTTTATTTTTTGCTGGTTGCCTCGTTTTGGTGGGCTATAGACTAAAAGCCCAGTCTACCAAAACCCCTTGCCCATAGCTTTTGGCAATCCATATGTGCTGCAGGATAAGGGGAAATATTATGTACGGAACCAGAGGTGATGTGAAAAACGGATTGAAAAATTCGCCTAATATTTCTTCGTAGATGCCTTTTTGATACTCTGAGAGGGTTTTACTTTTCTCATTTCGCTATTTAGAGGGTATTTGGCAGACTTTTGTCAGACTTTTCACCCTTGATTTCTATCTTAAAATTAGGAAAAAAACATCCTTTTTGCAAGTGTAGCAACTCCAGGGAAGCAGTTTTTTCATCACCACTTTTTAGCGTCTGGAAAATTAAACTGTCAGACTTTTAGCTAAAGACTTGAATAAGGCAGTGTTAAGAATTGTTAAACTCTTGTGAATAAGCAAACTAAGCAATCGTATAATATTTTCATTCGAATGCCATTAATTAAACACTTTTCCAGAAAAGGAATCAACATTGAACACCTATGGCATTTGCCTGATTACATCAACCAAGAGAAGTAAGCCCATATGATCATTAAACTTTTTGGCATTATCCTAAGCGATAAAAGTGCTTACGGAACCGTCTTCTCAAACCAGTTTACATTACTGTTGCCGCTAACTGCTTTTTTATCATCATCATCCAAACCCTCCAAAAAGCTCCGGTAATAGGATAACTGGGAAGCCGCCGATTTTCCCGGACAATAACTATTGAACACGTTATAGCTATAGGGCTTTGCCATTGTAGTAAGTGCATTTACGCAGGGAAAAAGCTTATTCCAGTTCCCCATAACCCTAAACCTTGTATCATTATAGACAGGGCAGCTGATTTTCTGTGAGGCAGCCACCATCCTGTTGCTCTCCATTACAACCAGCTCGAGATAGGATAGATTCTCCTTTTTGTAAAGCGCAGCTTTTTCCAGGTAAAGTTTCCTTGCTGCTGCGAGTTCAAGTGCAGAAGATGAAACCATCCGGCCGGCATCGAGTTTTTTCTGTTCGTAAACAGGCTGCACCTTTGCAACTTCCAAATTTTGCTGTTGGGATAAGCCTGCCCTTAGACCCACGATTTCGGCATTAAGGCGGACGGTTTCATTTTCGAGTGATAAAATCCTTCCCGAGATATCCTTTTGATAGGCAGCAATGCTTTTTTCCACACCCACTATATCCTGTAAAATCTTTTTTAGCCCCGCGGTCAACAGCAGCTTAGTACTGTCAGGTATAGATGCATTCTTAAGTTTTTCTTCGATGTCAGATTTTTCAGTTCCGGTTTTTGCAAGCAGGGACCGATAATCCGATAATTTACCAGTTTTTTCAATTCCAATATCAATGATCTGCTTCTTGATAGACAGTATCCTTGCATTTTTCAGATCCTGGGCTTCCAGATTTGTCTTGAGCACACGTTCCCTGATGACTATCCCCTCTTTCCGGAACATTTCCTGATAACGCAATACCCTGGCCTTATGAATGGTTATCCTGTCATCCGCAATCAGGATATCCGTGGCATACCGGGTTAGTGCTGAAATCCAGTCGTCCTGCTTCGCTGTAGCCTCAGAAAAGGTTATACGCTCATAATCCCTGCTGTGCTGCGTGATTTCCCTGCATAATATCCCATTGCTGTTTTCAAGCCATGTGATGTCCCGCTGTTTTTTTAAAACATTGCCATCCCCCTTTTCCAGGTTTTGCAGAAACACTTTTTTGATAGCTATCTTCTCGGTAAAAAGCTTCCTCGTGGTTTCCAGTTCGGTTGTAGTGGCAGGAATTGCATATCCCTTTACCTCACCCAGGTGCTGGGTGAAACTTTTGCCCTCTTTCTCGAATTCGGATTTATATTTACCGCACTGACTGCACTTTGCACCTACTTTCATATCGGCAATGAGATCGTCACGTTCCTTATACAGTGCAGCCAGATCATCTTTAGCTTTCTGAACTTTTATCCGCCAGGCAGCCTCGAGTGCCGGAAGCTCTGATCTGAGCAGCGAAATATGGGACCGGTTCTTTTCGTAAAGGGATGACTTTAATTCAATGCTCCTAACCTCACCTGCGCCAGCGGTCTGGGCATGTAACCCGCCCAAATTTATCATCATGATCAAAAAGCAGCACAGATGGACCGCTCTGATCATCCGTCTCGGGTTAATTGGCAAAAGGATCATCTTCGGCTTTATAAAGGTCCCGCAGGTATTCAAAAGCTTTTTTGAGCTTCACAAAATTATCTGGGTCAGCAGCCAGAAAATTGATATAGATAAAATTCACCGATGCCAATAGAGGTTCTCCTTCCTTAGATCCGTAACACTTTCCCCAATACTCATACTTGATTGCATTCGTACCATCCGGGAACTGGTAGTTTGGGCTTGTGTAAACAGTCCTGGACTGGGCGGTATTGGCCTTTAAATTAAGTTTCAGGCTTCCGATCGGTTCGCCGGATACCGGATCCTTTAACAATTCAACGCTGATGATATGCATGGGATTGAAATCTTGCACCAACAGATCCTCATAGTAATTGCAGGGATATAAACTATAATTGCGCCCCTGATGGCTGACCGTTTCCATATTGCGGATTTTCTCCCTTATATAGTTACTTCTGTTCCTGCTGACCTGTATCTTATCACCGGATAAACTTATACTGTGCGCCCAATAGTAGTTTTTATCCCCCTTGGTGCCATCCCTGTTAAGATTGGTCTTGTAGTGTCCAACCGTTTCGGCAAGTTTCTTGTTGATATAATTTACCGTTTCCGCTTTCGTCAGCCCCCCCTTATCCTGAGCATTGGCCAGAATGCTTAGCATTAAAAAAAGGATGGCGAGTAGATTTACTTTCATATTTTATTGTGTTTAAGTTTAACCTCCATAGACCTGATTTTTCCCACATTGCGGATGTGGTTTGTCAAGGGCTTTCCAGACCGGATACAGCCAATAACCCAGTTTCGCCATCGGGTTACCGTTGGGATTCCATTGCTGACCTGTATATGGCCTGCGCAAACCTAATCTTAGCCCATCTAAATACAAATACCCAATAAAGGGTATATTCAACTTTGTATCAAATAATGCCGGTACAATTCCCAAACATTTGAAGAAACGAACATTAAGTTATTTGCAAAATGAGAAACCCGAATGTCTTCTTAAAGTGGAATGAGCAAAAAATAAGCTCCTATGAAAAGATCACAGAAGCTTATTTTTTTATAAGATGCCCTCGGCCAAAAAGCTAAAATACCCATCCGAGCTTTTCTTAACGATTAATATGAGTTGGGGCATTCGTGAAGTAAGAATATTTTTTACGCCAAAATTTTTCAGATATTAATTCAACGACATATCGACATATAAGGGCATAGGCCAGATTTTGCGGCGTAGGCGATGTTGTTAACAGTTTCTTTCAATGGCTATCTTAAAACACCTTAAAATGGCTAAATTCACGGCATGGAGAACCAATACCAGAAACCCAAGAAAAAAAGCTTCTACGAGTATGCCGAAGAGGTAAGTGAAGAAAGGAAAAAAATTGAATTACTAAATTTAAACACAAGCTTACAGGAAGCAAACAAGGCAAGGATTTGTGCAGAATTACACAAGGATAGTGAAGTGAAAAATTTAGCTAAAGAAATCATTAATGAAATATTAAATCCAGCTTCCACATCCAAAAAACTAACAAAAAAAGAACAGACAGAACAATGAGCAAGAGAATTAAGTGAGAAGAGAAGATTAGAAATTATTGCCAAAAACAGCAAACAAGCTAAATAACTGATATTTTCAATACAAATGTGCACAAACCAATTCATTTGACCCCTTTCCGCCAATTCACTAAAATACAGACAAACAAAACTTTACAACAATTTTATTTCTGGTTAGACGGGGTCAATGTACTCAGGTTTATCCACCTACGTTGGTTGCTTAGTTGATCACACTCATACCGTGATTAAAATGGCTGAATAATTATCTTCACTGTTGGTTGCCAGGTCTTTTTCCGGTAAATCTATTGCGCCTGAGGATGGTATTCCGGCAATCCATTGATCGATGGTGGGTAATGCGCCATCCGAGCAGATCAGGAATTGATCGCCTTGTTCAACTTCCATATAGTGATAGCCGATAGTCGCTTTTTCGGGTTTTCCGGATAGGTTTCTAGTGAGGATATGCGTATAATCAAGGATTGTTTGCTCATCGAATTCAATTCCTGAGTCTTGCAAGGCATTGACCATGGTATGGCTCCGGGTCTGGAAAATCACTTTGCCATTTTTTAAGGCGTACACTGTGAGGTCACCCAGCCAGAAGATATGTGCTGATAAGGCATGCAGCACGAGTCCGGCTACAGCTGCTCCGGACAATTCTTGCCGATTGGTATTTATTTCAAGGATGGCCTGGTTTGCAATATCGATTGATTCCTGAAGGAAAACGGTGTTGATTTTCGGTGCAGATTTGATCTTATCCAAAATCTTTTCGCAAGACAGTTTAGCGGCAACAGCGCCATCAACATAGCCAGACATTCCGTCAGCAATGATAAAACTGTTGCGTAGGGCATCTGAAGTGTCGATGAGCAGGAAATCCTGATTATCTGTACGTTTGCCCTTTTCACTGAGTTTTTTGATGTTCAAAATTTGATTGCCTTAGCTCAGTTTTTCCAGGATGATTTGAAAGCTTTCAAACACTTCTTCGTATTTTATGTGGTTGGTTTCGATGATCTGATTGAATAAGATGCTGTTTTCTTCCCGGGCAACTTCTTTTTCGATGATTTCTTTAAGTGCATTTTTGCTCTCTTGATTGGCAGATACCATCAGGTTAACATCAATGCCCACCAATGCTGCGCCCGCTTTGGTTACTGTAAAATCTTCCAGACCATAAACCTGGTCATAATGTTCGTTAGCCGCACGCTCATCATGAATATTCAGGTAATTTTGTAGAATAAATCCCATGTCATCAGCATCCTTGTTGTTTTTATGATGCCGGTCTCGCCAGGCAACCAGTTTTAGTATAAATATTCCCGTAAGCGAGACAATTTCGATGGTCAATTCTCCGTCGATTTCTACTTTGTGTACGTGCTGCTGAGCTTCATCAAACCCGAGTACGGTCATAGCAAATGATTGGTCGGGTGGCCAGAAGATCTTGTGTTTTTCATTTGCAATCCCGCCAAAGGGTACAATATCCACCTGAAATTCATTTAGGTAGAGGAAGCGCTGCTTTTGCTTGGCATCCTTTGTGAAATTATCCAGGCCAGTGATCGCCTTCTCCACGGCTGCGAATTCTTCCCATTTGTTAACTGCTATGGCAATATCGATATCTTGCGTTCTTCTAGCAGACTTTTGTCCGTTCAGTTCCATGATAATGTCACGGGCTGTGGCGCCTATGATAAAGAATCTAATATCCAAATTTTCAAATACTGGTATGATTTCCTTCAGTAAGGCCTTGATAAGTGGGTGTTCGAGCTTATCGCTCGATATTTTATAATCCATTTTCCATGATCATTTTCGCCGTTTCTATATTTCGACTGTTTCCATTTGCCAATAAATCAGCGTAAACGATTAAAGGCGGCGCTATGTTTGGTCGATTTAAGATTAGTCCTTTCGTCCATATGGGATGATAAATTTCTACGTTTCCTAGTTCATCAGGTACAAGCTTGAGGGTCTTGGCTAGTGTGGCCATGCCCATATCTGAATAAATCGTAAAATCTTGCGCCTTGAGGTATCCAGTCATTATTGCACCAGCCCCTTCACCGCCAAGATAGGCGTGAATGTTTGAGTGGTCGAGTATTTGGTCGCTGAGCCTTTGCTGTTCAATGCTGCGCATTTTCCTTCTGAAAACCCTGGGCTTTATTGTTTCGTTGTAGGCCGTTACCCAACGTCTGATGAGTTCGTCCCTGTGTTTTAAGGTTCTACCTTTTGTTGTCTTGAGCAGGAAGTTTTCCTCTTCTAGTTCGTTGATGATATTGCTGACCGAACCAAGGGCGATATCAGTTCTAGCGGCAATTTCTCTGTAGTTGAATTGAAGGCTTTCCGGGTTGGTGATAAAGAGTAACAGCAGTTTTAGACCAGCCTCTGCGAAAGCTCTGGATTGGTTGTTTTTTTTGTTAATGCGTGCTTTTCGCCCTTCTACATATAAAAAAATATTGTCTGTTTTGATATGTGCATTCCCCGCCCGATCAAGGTAATTCACGCCGCTTTCCTTCAATCGCTCCGCGGTGTCTTTACTCAGATAATCAGCAATGATCAAACTATCTTTCAGGTTTCGGTGTATGCTCGAAATCAAAACACCATAATTGGCATTTTTTGCGTATTTTTTTACCTCGCAAAAAAATAGGTTATTTTTTAACCTAATGATTAGATCATCATTTTTGGATCGTTGTTCAAGGGTAATGGGAATTCCACTTATTGTGTTTAATTCGCTTACAGCCTCTTGTACAAAGTCAATATCATTCTCCATCATGTTCATTATATTTGAATGTTCAGCACTACTGAACATTCAAATATAATGAACACAAAAGACATAAACAAAAAAATTACTTTCATAATATGTTAAAATTAAATGATTTATAATTCATCTTGCAAAAAGAATTGTTTTAATATGTTCAACATTTTTTAATGTTCAGCAGTGCTGAACATTAAAAAATGTTGAACATATTAAAACTTGGACATTATTTTATAACCACGGCAAGGTTAACAAAAAGAAGAAAAAAGACATTTTTTATCTGTTACTGATGGTAATAGATCAGGCGATAAAGACCGAGCCAGTACGGAGGTATTAACCTTATTCAAGAATATTATATATTTGAAAATCTAATATGCTCCAAAATGAACACCAAAAAACTGAATCTATTGTATATGTGGAGCAACAAGCACATATCACTCTGTCAATGGAGCAATTTAATTTGCTAATGGATAAGATGTGCGAGATGCAAAACAACTTGATGATTTACCGAACATTAAATCACAATTGGAACAGCTTAATGGGAATACAACAGGTATTAAAGACGTAACTAAATCAACCATTTTGGATATCATAAATGATGGCATCAAAGGTGAAAAACTTTCTGATGATGAACGCAAACAGGAAGAAATTGACCAAATCCGCAAGAGAAGAGTTTTGGAAAGCGTAAAGAAAGTTACTAAAAACGCTTCAATATCGACCTTCCAGAGGTACTAAATGTCATTTTTTTAACATAATAAGTTTGCTGAATGACACCAGAAATGCGAGGATTTTAAAAAAGAAATGCCCTTTAAAGTTATTTAAAGGGCATTAGTAAGGGGTGTGGAGAATATCGGATTCGAACCGATCACCTCTTCACTGCCAGCGAAGCGCTCTAGCCAAATGAGCTAATCCCCCAAGTTTTAATATTCAATGATCAATTAATAATAATCAAAACGATCATTGAGCACAAGCCTTCTGACTTGTGCAGCAAAAATAGCAAATACTTTCTCGAATGCAAATGATAATTTATCTTTTTAATTAATCTTTCAGCTTAAAAGCAAACATGGCCATAAAACAAATCACAACAATGGCCGATTGCATCGGGTAATTGATGAACAGAAAAAGCACAAAAGTAGCAATCAACAACAGTACAAAAAACATAATCGCCTTAAAAACAGTATCCATATAACACATGGCTACAATGGTTAAAATGTAGAAAGGAATAATAACGGCCGCTATAAACATCGCCGAAATTAAATTCCTAATATTAACCGAATATTAAATATCCTTTAGATTTATTCCTTAAACAGCTAAACCAACACTTCTTTTTTGTTTAACAACTGCTGATAAGCTTCTACAAATTGAGCCACATGGTAACCATCCATTAAAGCGTGGTTTACATGTATCGAAACCGGCATTATTTTTTTACCTTCTTGGTCTCTAAGCTTCCCAAAAGAAACTTTCGGACAACTGTCCTGATGGGAATAATTGCGGGCGTGCGATAAAGAGGTAAAATCTAGCCAGGGCAGGGCCGAATAATGGATCACATTTTCTCCCGACGAAGAAGGGATTAAACCTGTGGTGGCCTGTACCTTTTCGATCTCTTTATTGGCTTCTGTTCTAAAATCTTCAAAGTCTTCATAGAAATCCATATAACCAAAACCAAATGTACCGTTTGGTCTATTAATGGTGGCCGCTGCATTCACGGTATTGTATTTCCAAACTTCGCCATCTATAATGCGGTAGCTAAAAGGTTCGATTTGATTTACAGCGACAAGAGATTTGTGTAGATAAAGCAGGAAAAACGAAACGTTTTGTTCTTTTGCCTCTTCGTAAGTTGCAGTACAATCTACATCTACGGTTACGCCGAAGAAAGGTTCTTCAAAAGCGCTAAAAAATTTAAAATGATCTTTTCTGATCCAGGTATTTATATCTATTTTTTCTTTCATTCAATTAATTTTGATAAAATTTCAGACAGTCTTTCCATCTGATAAAAATTTTCATGTTCGATGGTGTGATCGATGCTTTCGTGTACCCAGGTGGTATGAAAAGGGATATGAACAGCATGACCGCCGATATTCAACACTGGTAAAACATCCGATTTTAAGGAGTTGCCCAGCATTAAAAATTCTTCAGGTTTACAGTCCAGGTGTTTGATCAGTTTTTGGTAATCACTTTCCTGTTTATTGCTCATGATCTCGATATGGTGAAAATAATGGTCGAGGCCCGATTTGGTCAACTTACGCTGTTGATCGAGCAGGTCGCCTTTAGTGGCTACCACCAATCTGTATTTTCCGTGTAAGAATTTGAGTACTTCTTCTACCCCATCAAGCAGATCTACAGGTTTATTGAGCATTTCCTGCCCCAACTCAATTGCTTTACTCACCACAATGGAATCTATTTTCCCGGAAGTAATCCGCAATGCCGTTTCGATCATACTCAACATAAAACCTTTAATCCCATAACCATAGAGCGGTAAATTGGCAATCTCTGTTTTATAGAGTTCGGCCAGAATACTGTGGCGTGGCATAAAATCTTCTAAAAGACCCGCAAACTGCTCCTCCGTTTCCCGGAAATAAGGTTCGTTTACCCAAAGGGTATCATCGGCATCAAAAGCAATTACGGTAATTTGATTTTTCATGGTTATGCTTACTTTAGTGCCACAAAAGTAACCCAACAGGCAGTGTTAAAAAAGGACATTTGTCTCGACTACATCAATATGCTACGGACCAATCTTACTTTCTTATCTTTTATTGAACGTTTTTGTTCAGAAAATAATGAAGAAAAAATTACGCTTAAAAGTTTTAAAGCAGGATACAGATTTATTGAACAGGGCGAAAAAATCAGCAACATCTACATCATTAAAGATGGAATAAGCAAGTGTTATATCTCTGAGGAAAACGGTAAAGATTTTATTATCGAATTTTTGGGCAAGGGTGAAGTGGTTGGTGAATTAGAAGCTATCAAAAAGATCAACTGTTTATGCAATGTAGCGGTTATAAGCGATGTTACCGCCTATGTTATCCCCGACTACCTGTTCCTTTCTTTGATTAGTAAGAGTAGTGAATTTACGACAATATTACTTCAGGAATTATCCACAAGGATTATACAAACAAGTACACGTGCATCTTTCCAGCAGTTGTATACATTAGAATATGCACTTTTAAAATTACTAAAACTACAGGCCGACGAGCACATCTCGATATCAAAAGATGACATGGCTGCCTATCTGGGTATTTCTGTAAGAAGCTTTAACAGAAGTTTAAAACAAGTTGTGGATAAAGGAGGTTTTGACACCCCTGAATTTAAAAACATTTTACAGTTGCCGAATATGAAAAAGTTACTGGAACGGCTAAGGTAATTGATTAGTGTAGCATACAAGAAAAGCTTCTTATAGATATAATCATTAACGGAGTATCATCAAAAAATATTGGTTTTATATAAAAAGCAATAAGGAAGCTTGCAGTCACCCTTAAACGATGAGGTTGATGATTTGCTTTTTTGATCTCCATGGCGGATTTCAGTGTCATTACAAACAATCCAAATTAATAGAATATATTCGGGTAATTAATTGCTCGGTAAATGAATAATTTTGAAGAAACTGGCGGTGTAAGGATAGGTAGCTTTAGGGCAACATGGCCTTTTGCCACCTTAAAAGTAAGCGAATTTAAATTCGAACTTAATGCATCGATAAAAGGCAATTTTATTTTTAAACGCTCCGATATCATTTCCATTATACCACATACTTCAACATTAGGTAGTTCAATCCAGATTATCCACCGGGTTGAGAAATACAATAAAAAAATCCTTTTTACCTTTCTCGGAAATGCAGAAGATCGGATGGTCGAGATTCAACAAACTGGTTTCCTTAATCGCACCGCTACTACCCCAGGTGATATTGACTTAGCGATCGATCAGCTTCAGCAACAAAGCGATTTTCCCATTAAAAATCCGGTTGCCATTGGCATCGTTGTCATCTGGAATTTACTGTTCTTATGCAATTTTTTTAACGTATTTTACACTAGAAAGGAAACTGAGCTATTTGGGATTTGCATCGGACTGGCACTGGCTTTCGTGTTTTTAATCTGCATATTATTGCTCACCTCGGATGCGGTTAGGCAACTGGTATTAAAGAGTCCCGGCGGTATCGGGAGCATAAAACCCTTTTTGTTTTTTATAGCCTTCATTACCTTTGTATTGTTTTGCGCAGGTTTTGTACCCCAATATCTGGCGAACCATTAAACATTAAGGCAGCATAACGTGTTAGGTTAATACAAATAGCATAAATATGTCTGATATCTTAATTATCAATGGAAGTGCCCGATTGAATGGAAATACCCAAAAGTATATCAGCAAACTTACACAGGAGATGGCCTTTGATCAGATCAACCTATTGGAGCATTATTTTCTTCCTTATAATTACGAAAACCAATACCCTTCCGAAGATCGTTTCGAAACATTTGCCAAAGAAATCCTGTACCACAAGCATCTCATTTTTGCCACCCCCGTATACTGGTACACCATGAGCGGGAGAATGAAAAACCTTTTCGATCGCTTAACAGATTGGGTTACTTTAAATAAGGAAGTTGGCCGAAACCTGAAAGGCAAAACCGTCCAATTAATCGCGGTGGGTACCGATGCAGATCTCCCTGATGGATTTACAACTCCCTTTTTTATGACGGCGAATTATATGGAGATGGATTACAAAGGGCATGTTTATTTCAATTCAGATGCAAAAATTACTGAGGAAGAACTTGCCGGAATCAGAGAATCTTTTTTTAGTTTTATATCCGCATAAACGCCATTAGCAGGCGTCGCAATTTTACATATCCCAAAATTCTATTCAAAACCAAAAGCATGAACGTAGCAGAAGTTTTTAAGAACAATGAAAAATGGATTGCCGATAAACTGGCCATCAATCCCGATTATTTTACCGAACTATCTAAAGGGCAAAGCCCGGAGTTTTTATACATTGGCTGTTCGGATAGCCGGGTTACAGCCGAAGATTTAATGGGCATACAGCCTGGTCAGGCTTTTGTACACCGCAATGTGGCCAATCTGGTAAACAATGTGGATTTAAACGTAATGACGGTTTTAAATTACGCGGTACGCCACTTAAAGGTAAACCATATTGTAGTTTGTGGTCATTACAACTGTGGTGGCGTTAAAGCAGCTATGCAGCCAGCAGATTTAGGCATCTTAAATCCTTGGCTAAGAAACATCCGTGATGTATACCGCATCCATAAAGATGAACTAAATGCCATCGAAGATGAAGGTCTCCGTTATAACAGATTGGTAGAACTGAACGTTCAGGAGCAGTGCGTGAATTTACTAAAAACCGCAGCCGTGCAGGAAGCCGTTACCGCACGCGGATTAACCGTGCATGGCTGGGTATTCGATATCCATACCGGCCGGTTAATCGACCTCAAGATTGATTTCGAAAAAATTTTGAAAGATATTAAGGAGATTTATAACCTGTATTAAAAGTTTGGGGTTTGGCGTGGAGCGTTTAGAGTTCCGAGCGAAAAAAACCAGATTATTTGAATTAAAGAAGTCAAGTTTGAAAAAACTTGACTTCTCCTTGCCATACCCCCCAAAATCATCAACTCAGGACTATGGACTCCGGATTAAGGACTAACCTAACGCCCCATCCAACCGCCATCAACGGTTAAAATGGTTCCGTGTATATAATCGCTGGCTGCTGAGGCCAAAAACAATGTCGGTCCTTTAAAATCTTCTGGTGTTCCCCATCTTCCGGCAGGGATACGCGATAAAATGGAAGTACTTCTATCCTGATCTTCGCGTAAGGCAGAAGTATTATCGGTTGCAATATAACCTGGTGCAATGGCATTTACATTTACGCCTTTTGATGCCCATTCGTTGGCAAAAGCTTTAGTTAAAGATGCAATTGCGCCCTTACTTGCGGCATAACCCGGAACGGTAATACCACCCTGGAACGACAATAACGACGCGGTGAAGATCACTTTCCCACTACCTCTGGCAATCATTTCACGACCGATTTCGCGGGTTAAAATAAAAGGGGCAGTTTGGTTAACCGCAATTACTTCATCCCAATATTCATCCGGATGCTCGGCAATGGGTTTACGTAAGATTGTTCCGGCATTATTTACCAGAATATCGATCACCGGATGATCGGCTTTTACCTGCGCAGCAAATGCCAGGGTATTTTCGCGTTTACCAAAATCGCACTGATAGGCATAAAATTTTCTACCCAAGGCTACAATTTCTTTTTCTACAGCGCTGCCTTCTAGCTCCAAACTGGCAGAAACACCAATAACATCGGCACCTGCTTCGGCAAGTGCTAAAGCCATCGCTTTTCCAATACCTCTTTTACAACCGGTAACTAATGCAGTTTTACCTGCTAAATTAAATATGTTCGACATGATCTTTTTTATTCGGTAATTGCTTCTTATTTCAGTTCAGTGATGGCACAGTGATCCATATCGCCATAATCAAGATTTTCGCCAGCCATTCCCCATATAAAGGTATAATTACTGGTACCCGCTCCTGAGTGGATAGACCAGTTTGGCGAAATTACAGCCTGATCACCTTGCATCCAAATGTGACGGGTTTCTTGTGGCTGCCCCATAAAATGACAAACACTCTGTCCTTTCGGAACTTCGAAATAAAAATAAGCTTCCATTCTCCTGTCGTGCGTATGCGCTGGCATGGTATTCCAAACACTGCCCGATTTTAGCTCAGTCATACCCATCTGCAACTGGCAGGTAGGCAAAACACTGTTCACCAATAATTTATTGATAACCCTGTGGTTAGCCGTTTCCGGCGTTCCCAATTCTACAATTTCAGCTTCAGCCTTACTTACCTTTTTGTTTGGGTAAGTGTGGTGCGCAGGGGCAGAATTGATGTACAATTTAGCCGCTTCACCTGGGGTAGCCGATTCAAAAAACACTTCTTTAGTACCTTTACCAATATATAAGGCTTCTTTATAATCCAATTCGTACTTTTCGCCGTCGGCAGTTACGATTGCTTTTCCGCCAACATTGATGATACCCAGTTCCCTACGTTCTAAAAAGTAGGTCGCTTTTAAATCATCAGGATTTGGAAGGGCTATTTTCTGATCAACAGGCATAGCACCGCCAACAATGTATCTATCAAAATGAGATAAGGTTAAATTTACCTGGTTGGCCTCAAATACATTTTCGATCAGGAAATTATCCCGCAAAGCAGCGGTATCCATTTGTTTAACTTCTTTAGGGCTTTGAGCGTAACGGCTTTCGAATTTATTCATTGGTTAAAAATTGGGTTTTGATGTAGGACCCGAACGCATATCAGATCCTATTGGCAAATATATTTATACGATACTGATTATTTGTATTAATACTCAACTTTATAGTCCTTTTTTACGGTTGTTCCACCCCAGGCTTTCAAACTGGTCCATGGTGCAGGGGCATCCGTCCAAAATTTATTGTCGGCAGGCAGGCCTAAGGTTAAAAAGCCTAAACTCGCCATATACAAACTTCCGGTAGAGGTATAAGTATCGGCTACTTCTGGTTGGTGGCCGTTAAAACCCAGCACCAGCCATCCCTTATCGTCAAAATTCTGATTGCCATCATATAGTTTATGCATTACCGCAGTTAGGCCACCACGAACCTGTGCTGGTTTAACATACTCTGGCAGTTTCTCCATTAGTGCGGTTTGTGCCAAAGCCTGAAAGGCAGCTGTACGGTAGGTAATCGAACGGCCATAGGCCGGATAAGTACCTTCCGGGGAGATCACTCTTTCTAAATACTCTGAATAACGCACCATTCTTTTCAAAGCCAGATCATAATCGGCCTGCGCTGCTTTTTTATGATCAACCAATACTTTTAATAGATCAACCAGCATCGGGTGGATCACATAAGAATTGTAATAATCCATACTAAATTTTTCACCGTCACTATACCAGCTATCGCCCACATACCATTCTTTCACTTTATTGATCGAAAACTGAACACGGGCCGGATCGTACTGTTCGCCAATGCTCAACAGAAAACCTTCTGTTAAACCCGAAAACAAAAGCCAGTTATTATAAGCTCCGCTTCTTGTGCGTAAGGATTTAAATTCTTCTATAAATCTTTTTTTAGTGGTTTCATCCAGGGGCTCCCAAAGTGCTTTTGGTGCACGTAGAAAAGCATGTGCAACATACGCGGCATCAACAATAGGTTGGCTCTCCGATCGGTAGCTAATGTAATCAGGGCTCTCGGGATTAACCGAATTGGCCAAAGCCTTTAAAAGTTCGGTACGCATGGTTTTTCTAAGTTTACCCTCTGCAGTATCATCATCCGGCAGGGCCAGCCATGGTGCAACTCCGGCAATGGTACGGCCCAAAGCTTCCAGATAGGTCACTTTCGTTACGTTTAAACCATAACCTGGTGCCTTTTCCAAAGGCATGTTCTTTTTTAAGGTTTCGTTGGCCAAATTGTGGATTACCGGATAGGCAATGCGGTTTAAGGTTTTCACCCAAAAAGCACGGTCTTCGGCACCAGTTGTTAGTTTCTTTTGTGCGTTTGCCAACTGAGAAAATACCAGAAGGGCAGAAAAGATCAATTTATATTTCATTTTCATTATAATCTGAGGATTAAAATCCAGGTTAGGTCTGTAATTATCTGGAGAGCAACTTATATGCAATTATCAAGGTTTATTCCCGCTTTCCGTTTTATCCTGATGAAGGATCAGGATGCTCACTTCATCCGATAACTATCGGATCGGGACTAAGTGGCACGGCATATATAACTATTAAAGGTTGGTGTTTAACCAACAAACTTTTTTTGAACAGCCCCATGTTTAATAAACCCGGTACTAGCGTGCATCCCGATTTTTCTATCGGGATAAAGCGAATAACGGGTCTGCGGCTACCGAAGTACTACTGAACCTTCATTTCCAAATAAAAACTAAAATCTAATTTGAGTTGTGCTACTTCTAACAGTCCCCAAACCTCACATTTAATAGCTACTACAAATACCATTTTTTATATCTCGCCAAAGCTTCTAAATAATAATAATCGGCATAAATTAAAGGCACATCAATTTCACTGTTCAATGGGTAAGCACCAGTACTGTGCATCAACAAAAAACCTCCGTTTTCGCCTAACTTAGCATGGTAGGCATTGCCCGAAAGCGAATAAATCATGGTTTCGGCTGCTGATTTAAATTCTGTTTTTTCGCTACCTGAGGTATATTGACCAAGTTCTAACAATGCAGAAGCCATAATTGCACCTGCAGAAGCATCGCGTTTGGCAAAAGGAATCCCCTGGGCATCAAAATCCCAGAAAGGTATTTTATCGGCAGGCAGGTTTGGGTGATTTAATAGAAAGTGTGCTATACCCTTCGCCTGTTTTAAATAAACCAGATCTTTGGTAAAACGGTACATCATCGTATAGCCATATAAAGCCCAGCTTTGGCCGCGCGACCATGCCGAACAGTTTGCAGCACCTTGCCATGTGGCTTTCCTAATTACAGCTCCGGTTTCCGGATTGTAATCAACCACATGAAAAGAACTGAAGTCGGGGCGGAAATGGTTTTTTAAAGCAGTATTGGCATGGATAACTGAAATTTCTTTATACTTTTTATTGCCACCATTATCGCTTACCCAGTTCATCATTTCAAGGTTCATCATGTTATCGATAATTACCGGGCATTCCCATAATTTACTCTTGTTCCACGATTGGATCGATTTTACCGCCGGACGGTAACGCGTAGCCAACGATTCGGCCGAACGCTCAATCACTGCTTTATATTCTGGTTTACCTGTTAAACGGTAAGCATTCCCAAAGCTACAGTACATCATAAAACCCAAATCATGGTTTCCGGTATACGTTTGGTTCGGCTCTATTACCTTTAAAGCTTTTTCGGCCTCCTGCTTAATCTCTGCATTTTTTGTCTGTTCGTAGATATACCATAAACTGCCCGAATAAAAGCCGCTGCACCACCATTTGATATCGTAATTTACAGGTTTTCCCTTTTCGAAAGTCTGAGGTGTTTTCCCTTCTGGGATATTTTTACCCAGTACTTTATACTGATCAACGGCGAATTTAAATTCATCTTTAATTAACTGGTCCATAGGCTTCTTTGCGGTTTGCGCAAATAGGCTTGAACCCGTGAGCATGAATAATGTGGCAATAAAATTGGTTTTTTTCATAATGTAATGGTCTGTGTGTATTATTCTTTGATTTGAAAATTCGCCGTAGCACCGGCAAAAGCACCGGTGGGCAAATTACAATCTATAGTTTTTGATTTCGAAAGTCCTGGCAGTTTAATTAACACTTTGATGTTTGCTTTTTCCTGCGCGGGATCTGCAATATACAGCGTAGGGCTTTTAGCACTTAAATCTTTAATATAAACCGTACATGGCCGATCTACCTGCAACGATAAACCACTGGCAACCAGCGTTCCGGCTTTATAAAAAACAGCTTGCAACATATCCAGTCCGCTATGTTTTACGGCCTGCAGTTCAGCCGTGTTTTTCAATACCTGTATCGTTGACCAGTTGTAATTTTTTAAACCCGCAGCATCAACTCCCGGAATTACAATATATTGATAGCTGGCATTCTGAGGATGCTGACCATGGTTTAGCCAGATTTTAAATACCTGATGCTGCAGCTCGGTTTTACTTTGAAAATGGTTAATGCGGTACCAGCTTCCGCTTTGTGCCTTATGGCTGATTTCTAAATCCCCACCTTGGGGAAAAATATACCCAATACTATCGTGCATTACCCAGATCTCGCCTTTACCATTTTTCTGTACGCCATTCGAAGAAACCACCCCGCCGCGCATCCATGCCTGGTTAACTGTGCTGGTAATATTTTCATTCGAATTGCTTTTGATGCCGGCACCTAAACAAAGTACTTCCCGATCAAAAAAGAACCAGGCTTTTTTCGCCTGAACGCTGTCGTAGTCTAAATCGTAACAGGAAATGCCGTAAACGCCATCGCTAACACCGCCAACAAATTTGGTTGTACCCGGAATGCCCCAGTCCTTAAGCACTGTTGCACCACCATCATCCGGATAATCCCTGCTGGTGGTTCCCGGGATTTTATCCCATTCCCAAACAGGCATCAGGTTGGCATATTCCGATCCGCTGCGCTGGATATTGGTTGCCCCATCGGGGAGAAATTTCCCCAATATATTTTCGTTGTTGCCACGTTCGGTCCGTAAGGTTCTGCTTGATGCCGTTTGTATGCTAAAAGTATATGCCGGACGAAGGTGCAAGGTATAACCGCTCTTCCAAAACTGATGATGCGTAGGCGTGATTTTATAACTAGCTGGTTCCAATCCCGAGGTGCGTTTAACCGAAGCATCCCAATAGGCAGCATTTTCGGGATCAAACAACTTAATTTTAGCTACCATCACGCCCAAACCACTGCTTAGCGAATCTTTGCGGCTAATGCCACGGCCACGCACATTAAAATCGTAAAAAAATCCTCTTATGGTTTTCAGAAAGGTATTTTTAAGATAATTGATCAGAATAGTAAGCTGATCTTTTGGCAAGGCATATTCAGTTCCCCGTAAATAAAAGGCAGCATTAACCGAATTTCCGGCGAATACCCTGCCGTAACTCGCTATGGCCTGTTGTTTGCCATGCTGGTAATAACTTCCATCGGCCTGCACACCTTCTTTTCCATCTGCAATAGCAATGGGTTCAAATAAATATTTGGCGGCAGAATCTAAGGTTGCCTTATTTTTGGTTAAACAGGCCCTGTACAAGAAATGTAAAGCTTCATCTGAGGTATTCGCACCATCTCCGGTTTTTAACCTTCTGATCATTCTTTCAATCAATGCGCTTTCCAGCTTCACAGGCAACTGCGTTTTTGCATTGCGCATCAGGATTAAGGTTTGGCCAATGGCCTGTGGATAAAAAATGTCATTGTACCACCAGTTTTTATTCTTCGGATTTTTATCCAGCCAGTTTTGTAAAGATTTAACAATCGCTCCATACAATTCGGCATTTTGATAAAGCTTATTAGATGGACGGATATAAGCGGTTGCCATATCTTTGATCCGTTTTAAAGGATCGTACTGTGCATCGCTATAATCGATATCGGCCCAACTGCCATCGGCATTTAAACTTTTGAGCTGCCGGGTAATTTCATCAGCCAGTGGTTTATCTTTTACAAGAGTTTGCAGATCGGCATTAATGCGCTCGAGAATGACATGATAAGGCCCACTTTGCGCTTTTGATGATAAATTGATCAGCAAAAGCACCAATAACACCATTAACCCCTTTAATCCACTGATTAAAGGAAATAAGATCTGACTTATCTTTTTACTTATTGCCAACATCTGTTATTTTTATTTAAGCCCAAACCTGATATTGGCTATAAGAAAACCCGCGTGTCCGTTTTCCTTCAAAGCTAGCAGAAACCAATTGTATCATTTATTCAATTATGGTTATTTTAATTTCGATTTTGGTTTTTTCGACTTCATTTATAGCCTGGTTATAGAATTTCAGTGTTTAAAAAGGGCCGCTATCCTCATAGCGGCCTCCACTAATCCTACCAATGTCTAATTTATCCAACCTGCATTTTGAGTCAGGTTGGGATTTCTTTCTATCTCTACAGCCGGAATTGCCCAATTGTAAAGATAATCACCCTTAAAGGAATAAGCATACACAACCTTGCCCCATGCCTGTTTTACGCCGTTACCAGCATAAAAAACTTTGTCTTTCCAGCTTTTCCATCTCATTTCATCAAAGAAGTTAATGCCTTCATTCGGAAACTCCACTCTTCTTTCGTTGCGGATTCTTTCTCTTAAATCTGTTTGACCAGAAACAAATGTTGGCAGTGCTGCATTTGTATTTTGAAGTAAAGCAACGCCAGCACGCGTTCTTACTTCATTTACTTTAGCAAATGCATCAGAGGTTAAACCTTGTTCATTAAGTGCCTCTGCCCACATTAAAAGTACATCAGCATATCTGATTAAAACCATATCCGTTGGTCCGTAATCTCTCGCAGGTGTTTCTGCTGTACCTTCATAAACATATTTTCTATATAAATAATAGAACAAACTTTGTGTATCGGTACGTAAATCTCCATTTGTTGCTGCTTCACCACGGTACGGCCATCTTGATGTTACCACTGCATTTGCACCGCTAAATACACCAAGGTAAGTAGAATACGGAGTAATTACATTGGCTGCCAGCCTAGGATCGCGGTTGGTATAGGCTTTAAGCAAGCGGGCTTCATTATCATTTGGCAAATAAAGACTCATTTTTGCACCTCTTGTTGTTGCGGCAGTAATCTCTGCAGCTGTTAAGTTGTTTCTCAGAAAGTAAACTTCCCGCTCAGCAACCGTTAAGGCAGAATAACCTGGAATTGCATTTTCCCAATCAAATTTAGAACCATCTGCATTTTCATACAAATCAACCAGATTTGGCGAAACGTGGTAAGTATTCCAACACGACCCAAAAGAAGAACGTGTACCACAATAAAACTGGGTATCAGAACCAAAACCAGTTATCCCTATATTCTGAATGGAGAATATCATTTCGCTTGATTGCTCATTTGCAGTTTTAAACAAACTCGAATAGTTGGCAAATAAGGTATAACCGGCATCTTTAACTTTACTAAAATCTGCCGCTGCCAAATCCCATTTTTGCGTATATAAATAAGCTTTACCCCGTAATGCATAAGCTGCACCTTTTGTAATGTGGCCATATTGAGCATTACCACTTACATATCGGTCAGGCAAATTTGGTTCCGCAATTACGGCATTCAGGTCACTAACCACCTGTGCCCAAACTTCCGCTTCGGTTGAACGTGCTTTTGTTGCATCGGCAGCAGTAAATGGTTCTAAATAAATGGGTACGCCTTTATAAAGCTGGTTTAACCTTAAATAAAAATACGCCCTTAAAAATTTACATTCGGCAAGGTATCTCGCTTTCTTTTCAGCTGAAGAGGGCGATTTTAAAGGAATATTTTTAATTGCATCGTTGGCTCTTTGAATCCCCTCATAAAGGTTTTGCCAATGCGAACTAAAGTATCCGTTTGAGGCAGTAATGGTACCAGAAAGTAAAGATTCTGCTCCTGATGTTTGCCCCGTAAAACCTAAGGCATCCATTTGATAAAGTTCAAGGCCCGATGCCCCACCTGTAGTCCAACCGTATCTTAAAATGGCATAAACACCTGTTACGCCCTGATCGGTTAAGTTATCGGTTGTCCACATCGTTTCTGAAGCAATCTGCGAATATGGTGCTGTTTCCAGTAAATCTTTTTTACAACCCGTAAGCACAACGATTGTAAGTATTATGGTTAAAATCTTTTTCATTTTCTTCTTTCTAAATCGTTAAAAAGTAACATTCAATCCAACAGAATACTGACGCATTGTTGGATAACCAACTCCAGCACCAATTTCAGGATCTAAGCCAGGGTAATTGGTTATGGTCCAAAGGTTTTCTCCAGATACATAAATCCTTGCCCTGCTGATTAAAGCTTTTTTCGAAATTTTTTCAGGAATGGTATAACCGATCTGTAAATTTTTCAATTTCAGGTAAGAGGCGTTATATAAATAAAAATCGCTGGCTACTGCTGCGTTTTGTGCATCCGTAGTATTTTTTAAACGGGGATAGTGAGCCGTAATATTGTTAGCCGGATCGCTTGGGTTTGCATCGTTGTAATAATAATGATCGTTGGCAATTAATGTACTTACAGCATTCCCTAAAGATACGATTGAGTTGTTATAACCCGTCGAATTCCAGTAATACCACATGCCTGCACTACCCGACCACAACATAGACAGATCTACATTTTTATAAGAGAAATTGAAGTTGAAACCGTAGTTATATCTTGGCGTTGATGATTTGTTAAGGAACTGGGCATCAAAAGCATTTCCATATAAACCATCACCATTAGTATCTGCATAAATTAAATCGCCATAATAGATTTTAGTTTTACTCACACCGGCAGTTGGCTGGAAAGTGTAACCTGCTGTAATCATCGCATTTAACCAGGCCATATCATCCGGTGTGCGGATCATACCATCCTTTGGACCCCCATTTACATTCACTTTTCCATCGGTAAAATAATTCCCATTCCCTTTGTAAACAGTTTGAAGGTAGTATTCATTGATTTCATGTCCTTCCAGGATCCTGTTGGTGCTTCCGCTCGAAACATTACCTAAATTTGAGGTATATACCCTGTTTCCCAATGCGTCGGTTGTATAACCTGCATTCAGTAAACCTTTATATTTAGAAACCCTGTTAAAATTATAGGCAAAATTACCTGATACACCGTACTTAAAATCGCCAACTTTTCCGTTATAGCCAAGCGTTAGCTCCACACCCTTGTTCGATACTTCTGCAATGTTCTGCGTTGCAGCTGTTGCGGTTCCTGTGGTTAATGGTATGGTTGGTGTAAACAAAATGCCATCTGTATATTTTTTATACAAATCGATTTCAAAAGTCAGTGCACCTTTAAATAAATTACCATCTAAGCCAATATTGGTGGTGGTAGTGGTTTCCCATTTCAAATCGTTGTTGGCAAACTTGGTCGAAACCAATCCTGTTGACTGTAAGCCATTGAAAGAATAATTGGTAGCGCCATACACAGCCTGATAATCATAATTACCAGATGCATTGTTACCTGTTTTACCCCACGATGCCCTTAGTTTCAGATTACCGATGTATTTGTTAAGGCCCTGCATAAAAGGTTCTTCCGAAATACGCCATCCTGCAGATAAGGCGGGAAAGAAACCCCATCTGTTATCGGCCGAAAATCTTGACGAACCGTCGTACCTGAAAACACCCTCTAATAAATATCTGCTCTTGAATGCATAGTTTAAACGGCCAAAGTAAGAGCGTAGCGCATAATCATATTCATCACCTGAAGCAGAAGTTAATGTAGTTCCCGAATTCAGGGTGGTAATGGTTTCATCGATCAAACCTTTTTTGCTCGCACCAAAATTGTAATAATTATAATAATATTGATTGTAACCCGCCAATACACCAATATCGTGTACTTTGGCAATGGCAGTTTTGTAATTCAAAATATTATCAATGGTGTACGCATAGTTTTTATTAAAACCATAGTTTGTACTTAACTGATCGGGCGTTGCAGCAGCACTTTTTAAAGTATTGGAAGCAAAGTTCCAGCGCTCATTGGTTATCGAATGGTTATTAAACTCTTCCTGGCGCGCCTGATAATTGAATCTGGTTTCAAAATTTAATCCTTTTAAAATATCAAATCTTGCAAAAACAGTCGTATTAATGCGGGTTTCATTGTCATCCCCTCCTGTGTTGTATAAGTACGAAGAAATATTATTTGCTGTTGAAGATTCTTCAGCAGCTGCCGGGAAACCATATTTACCATTGTACACCGGATAAACGCCCGGCGTAGTTTGACGTAAAAAGTTAAATGCATTGTCTGTACTCGCCAAACCAAAAGTTTGGTTTGAGGCAAAAGTTTGGGTACCCACAGTTAAGAAACTGGCAACCTTCGATTGTAAATTAATCCTTAAATTGTACTTATCCGAACCCGTATTGGCCATTGTTCCGGGGTTGTTGATGTAAAATGCAGATAATAGATATTGTGTATTTTCGCTTCCACCGTTTAACGAAATATTATGTTGTTGAGCGAAATTATTCTCAAAAATTGCTTTACCCCAATCTGTATTTGGATAGGCCACGTTATTTGGGATTCCCTGTGCTGTAAAACCATCAGGATTCGCATTTGCGGCAGCCCATAATGCCATCGTCGCATCAGTGTAAATTGGCGTTTGGCCCAGGTTTTTATAACCTTCATTTACCAGTTGCATATGCGTAATGTAATCGGTTACAAAGGTTGGCAGGTTTGCAGGTTTAGCTACCGAACCGATTCCGCTATAAGTTACGGTAGTTTTACCCTGTTTACCTTTTTTCGTGGTAATCAGGATTACACCATTAGCCGCTAACGAACCATAAATAGAGGCCGCAGCAGCATCTTTCAAAATAGAAACCGTTTCCACATCATTCGGGTTTACGGCATCCATGCTACCAACAATACCATCAACAATGATCAACGCATTATTACTGTTTAAAGTCCCTGTTCCACGGATCCGGATGGTAGCGCCATCGGCCCCTGGTTTACCAGAAGCCTGTCTAACCGAAACCCCCGAACTTAAACCTCCCAAAGAAGAAGAAAGGTTTGTAACCGGACGGTTTTCAATCGATTTGGCATCTATTGTGGCAACAGAGCCAATCACGTTTACTTTCTTCTGTACACCATAGCCAACAACCACAACATCATTTAAACTATTGTTCTGATCTTGTAAGGTTATATCCAGACTTGTAGCATGACCAACTGTTACTTCTTTTGCATCGTAACCAATGAAAGAAAATACAAGTACACTTTGTGGTGAAGGCACAGTGATAGAAAATTTACCATCGCCGGTAGTTAATACCGCCAAAGATGTTCCTTTTACTTTTACACTTGCTCCGGGTATTGTTCCCCCTTTAGCATCTTTTACCGTTCCAGAAATTTTTGTAGATTGAGCAAAGGCCGTAAACGCCATAAAACTCAAAAGCATAATGATTGAGCATAGTTTTACCGGGTGATAAAAACGGCTCAGTTTTGCTTCTCCAATTTTGAGATGTTTGTAAAGTTTATCCATTTTTTGTTTAGTTGATTAATATTGGTTTTTCTTAATCGCAAAAAATTATGAGCATAACCTGCGGCTGGCACCAGCTATAACTGTTCTGGCTACAATGAAAAGGATGTCGGCTTAAAAGGTTTGGTTTTGCTTTAATATTTGGTTGTTCAAAATTGTTGCTTTGGAGCTAAACCGAGGGGATAAAATCCTAAACAAATAGGTATAAAATTCTAAATAATAGCAGAAAAAAGCATTAAATGGGGCAAGTGAGCAGATAAAGTGTTAAAATTGTCTCACCAAACATATTTGATTTTTATAACAGAAACATTTTGTACTTTTAAATCAAGCATAGCTAACCATCCCTCATTTTGTGCCAACATGAAATCCCTGTTAACATTTACATTTGTATTTTTTATCATCGCAAGTAATGCTCAAAATAAATATGCTTTTAAACACTTAAATGTTGAAAGCGGGCTATCGCAGAGTTCGGTACTGGCCATAGCACAAGATGCTAAAGGCTTTATCTGGTTTGGTACCCGCTCCGGATTAAACAAGTACGATTCTCAATCTTTTAAGATTTACAATAACGAAAAAAACAATAAAAAAAGCATCAGCTCTTCCGCTTACCTATCTGCCATTCTGGGGCTAAAAGATGGGTCATTACTGGTAGGCACACAACAGGGTTTAAATAAATACAACGAAGCGGGTGATAATTTCGACCGTTACGCACATGATGATCAAGACCCTAACAGCCTGAGCAATTCTAAAGTAAACTGCATTTTTCAGGATAAAAATAACCGCGTTTGGATTGGTACCGAGCATGGCTTAAATCTCCTTAAAACTAAGGGCAAATATAAGTTTAAACGCTTTTTGTACCAGAAACAACAAGATCAGCAGATTTACACCATAGCCGAAGATCATAACAGAACCATATGGTTAAGCACCAGCAGTGGTTTAATGAACATGAGCTTTAAGGATGGGAAAACCCACTTTAAGTATTTTAAACAATTTAGTGAAGAGTTAAACAAAGCGATTGATAACCACGTGACCAGCATGGTAGAAGACCGCGAAAATAACTTATGGATTGCCACCAAACAGACAGGTGTAAGTAAGCTGAACCTCAGCACCGAAAACATTACTACTTACAAATACTCCAGCCTCAACCCAAAGGGCATCAGCAGCAATAATATCCGAAAAATTATGCTCGACCAGGAGGGCAAGTTATGGATTGGGAGTTTACATGGCATTAATATTTATGATACTGCAAGCAAAAGTTTTAGCACCATACAAAATGAACCAGAAAATCCTTCGAGCTTAAGTCAAAACTCTGTTTACGACATCTATCAAGATCGTCAGGGAATTATCTGGGTGGGTACGTACTATGGAGCCATTAATATGGTCTACCCCAACTACACTCCTTTTAAAGTGTATAGAAGCACTACAGCAGCAAATGGCTTGAGCAGCAATGTAATCAGCTCGATCATGGAAGATCAGGATCAAAATCTTTGGATCGGCACGGAAGGCGAAGGGCTTAACTATTACGACCGGAAAAACAACACCTTCACCCGTTACAAATACAACCCAAACAATCCCAAAAGCCTGAGTGCAAACCTGGTAAAATCGGTAATAAAGGATAAACAAAATAGAATTTGGGTGGGTACCCATTATGGGGGATTAAATCTTTTTCAACCAGAAACAAAAACCTTTGTCAGGTACACCAAAAGTAAAAACGATACCTCCTCGCTGAGTAACGACGAAATTACCACTGTTTTTGAAGATAGTTATGGCCGGTTTTGGGTAGGTACCAACGGTGGATTGAACAGCTTTAACCCAACAACCGGAAAATTTATCCGTAACCGCATAAACGGACTTTCTAATGCAGTATATAATATCTTCGAAGACAGCAAACGAAGTCTTTGGGTAGCTACCAATTCAGGGCTTTACCAGCTAAAAAAAGATTCGCCGAGGTTTATTGGCCGGATAGCGGCAGAACCGGAAATTTTAAAATACAATGAGATCAGCTGTTTAACCGAAGATAAAGAGGGTTATTTATTAATAGGCACCTCGGGCAGTGGTTTATTTAAACTTAACGCAGCACGCCACAGCTACATCCGCACCACCACAGCAGATGGCTTACCCAGCAACAACATCATGGGGGTTTTAGAAGATGATTTCCGCAACCTTTGGGTTACAACCGATAAAGGCCTGTGTAAGTATAATCCCAGAAATAAAACTTTTAAAACCTATAACGTTAAAGATGGACTTCCTGGTAACGAATTTAATTACAAATCATTTCTGAAGGATAGCAAGGGTGCCTTTTTCTTCGGTGGATTAAGCGGAATGGTGAGCTTTTTCCCAAATGAGATCAGAGAAAATAAAAACACCCCACCCATTATTTTTACCGGATTAAAATTATTCAACAAAACGGTAAATCTTAATGGTGAAGACGGCCTGCTTAAACAAAATATCAGCACACTTAAATCGATTACATTTGCATCCGATCAAAATATATTTTCCATCGATTTTACCCTGTTAAACTTTATTAAAGCCGATAAAAACCATTATGCCTACAAACTTGATGGTTTCGAAAAAAACTGGAATGATGTAGACATCCCTTCCGCCAGTTATACCAACCTTTCGCCCGGAAACTATACCTTAATGGTAAAAGGAACCAATAATGATGGCCTTTGGACAAACACCATCAGTACCATCGAAGTTAAAGTATTGCCCCCGTTTTACAAAACCTGGTGGGCCTATCTGTTTTATGTTTGTGTTTTTGCAGGCGTTTCTTTTGTATTTGTACGCTATTTATTAATTAAGGCCGTGTTTAAGAAGGAGCAAGAGATCAATGAACATAAGCTAGAGTTTTTCACCAACATCTCTCACGAGATCCGCACGCCTTTAACACTCATTGTTGGCCCGCTGGATAAACTGATCGAAAATGCAAAAGACGATCCTGCCCTGAACAGAGATTTACAGCCGATTAAAAACAATGCCGACCGCTTAATGAACCTGGTTACCGAACTGCTCGATTTTAGAAAAGCCGAAAGCGGTAAAATGGTTTTGCAGGTAAGCCCTGGTGATATCGTAAAATTCTGCAGGGAAATATTTCTGGCCTTCCAGAACATGGCCATCTCTAAAAATATCGATTATGCTTTCGAAACCGGGCAGCCAACAATCCAACTGTATTTCGATAAAGTTCAAATGGAAAAGGTATTGTTCAACCTGCTTTCAAATGCCTTTAAATTTACGCCTGCAAACGGAAAAATCACACTAAAAATCCAGCAAGAAAACCAGTTGCTGAATATCGAGATCTGCGATAACGGCAAAGGCATCCCATTAGAAAACCAAGCCAATCTGTTCACCAATTTTTATCAGGCCAATACCGCTACCACCATTGGTACCGGTTTAGGCTTATCCTTTTCTAAAAGCATTGTAGAACTGCATCATGGCGAAATCACTTTCGAAAGCGCCCCTAAAAACAACAACGCTTTTGGCAATACCTGCTTTACGGTAAGTTTAAAAAAGGGAAAGGCACATTTTAATCCGTCAGATTTTATAACCGATTATGTGTATTATGATGATGCCTTAAACTATAACCTCAATATCCCGCCAGTAGTTTCAACACCTGTTTCAGCAGTAAGCGAAGCCACAGATGTACCAGAAACAAAGAAAAAACACACCATTTTACTCGTAGAGGATAATGAAGATGTAAGAACATTTATTAAACAGTCATTAAACCCAACCTACAACATATTTGAACAGGAAAATGGAGCTACCGGCCTTGAATGTGCCCTTGATCTGATTCCCGACCTGATTATAAGTGATGTAATGATGCCGGTGATGGACGGCCTCGAATTGTGCCGGAAACTTAAAACCGACGAAAGAACAAGCCATATCCCGGTGGTTTTATTAACCGCAAGGTCGGCTTATGTGCATCAGATTAATGGTTTCGAAAATGGTGCCGATGCCTACATCATGAAACCATTTAACCTAAAAATACTGGAGCTGAACATTCAGAACCTCTTAAATGCCCGCGAAACCATTAAACAAAAGTTTGCGCAGGTAATTACGCTCGAACCCAAAAACATGGTGATCAATACCACCGAGCAGAACTTTTTAAATAAAATTATTCAGGTAATTGAAGACCGCATTGCCGATCCTGATTTCGATGTGCCTACCCTGGCATCCGAAATCGGTATGAGCCAACCGGTACTGTACAAAAAAATAAGGGCCTTAACCGATCTTTCCGTAAACGACTTTATTAAATCGCTTCGCATTAAACGGGCAGCGCAGTTGCTTAAACAGGGCTCTGGAAATATTGCCGAAATTGCCTACTCCGTGGGTTTTAGCGACCGGAAATATTTTAGCTCAGAGTTTAAAAAACATTTCGGCAAAACGCCAAGTGAGTTTATCAGCAACAGTTAACCCACCCGCATTACAGTAACCTGCTGATCGAAATGGTTATTCATGCTGACGACCAAAAAAGCTTTGACGAATTTATCCGACATCAGATCCAAGCCTTGATATTATGCCTTTGTGTTTGTTGTTTTTAGCTGTAGGCATGCTTTCGCTGTGCTCAGGTTGGTTACCTTTTTATCAAGAACCTGCGAAGCAAGCTTGAAGGCCTATAAAAACATATACAATACTGAAAAACGGCACATGCTCTCCTGAAGGAGGGGACCTCCAACCCATAGTCCTAAAACATAGCTATCGGATGACGATGGTGTAGATACGCTCTTTTTAACCATAAAGACACCAAGAACACCAGGCGAATAATTGATAATCTTGACCTTTCCTGTTTCAACAATAGAACAGAAAACGCAGAACCCCAGACTAAAAAAGCAGGCCGATCATTGATCAGCCCGCTTTGCTTATATATTTACAACCCGTT
>NZ_JAVTSN010000029.1:0-95442 GCF_032678585.1 Pedobacter psychrodurus
AACGATCTGCTTTTCTGATTCTATCCCTTTAGCTTGTGCAAATTTTTTAAAAACGTCACAAAGATGCGAAATGGGGAGCCGTGAGATTTCAGCAAAATCTTTCCCGTCAAAACGGATAGATAAGGATTCTTTTCGGAGCCGCTTTCCATTGCATTCGGGGCATTTACTGCTGACCATAAACCGGCTTACCCTTTTTTTCATCAGTTCGGACTGAGTTGAACTGAATGTTTTCATTACGTAAGGTTTGGCTCCGATGAAAGTTCCCATGTAATCAGGAGTCTTCTTGTTTTTTATGGCTTTTGCGGTTTCTTCGGGAGAATATCCCGGATAAACCGGAACAGTTGGGGTCTCATTGGTAAACAGGATCCAGTCCCGCTGATCCCTGGGTAATTCTTTCCAGGGAATATCTACGTTGAAACCCATTGAAACCAATATGTCCCGCTGGTTCTGCCCCTGCCAGGCCAGGGGCCAGGAGGCCACTGCCCGCTCCCGGATACTCAGACTGTCATCGGGGACCATTGTTTTTTCTGTAACTTCAAATACGCTGCCCAAACCATGGCATTCCGGGCATGCGCCTTGTGGGGTATTGGGCGAAAAACCTTCTGCATAAATAATCGGCTGCCCTCTGGGGTATTCCCCGGCCCTGGAATAGAGCATGCGCAATAGGTTGGACAGCGTGGTCACACTTCCCACCGATGAACGGGTGCTGGTTCCGCCTCTTTGCTGCTGCAGGGCGATGGCTGGTGGCAGGCCTTCTATCGATTCCACTTCAGGAACACCCATCTGATTGAAAAGTCTACGGGCGTATGGGGAAACTGATTCCAAATAACGCCGCTGGGCTTCGGCGTATAAAGTTCCGAATGCAAGTGAGGATTTACCGGATCCGGAGACACCGGTAAATACCACAAGTTTATCCCTTGGGATATCAATGTCAATATCTTTGAGATTGTGCTCTCGTGCACCTCTGACCCTGATCATATCCTTGTTTTTCTGCATATTATTTTTACTGTTTCCTTGTTGTAACTGATATGGCCAACTTCTTTTGATATTTATAACCGGCAATCCAAAAAAGGGATAAAAGATGAAATAAAAAACAGGCCGGATCTTCCGGCCTGTTTTTATTCAAGCTCCGATTTACTGTCCGGACTAGCTGTTTTTTTTGATATATTCAGCTATCTTTTCTCTTGACGAGCTGCCCGAAGCTTTTGCCAGTTCTTTGTACTTTGCTGAAGTAACCCCTGCCTGTTTCGCAGCATAAGCTACTTCGCTTGCATCATTGAGATCCACTTTGGAATCTTCCCTGCCGTCCTGTTTACTTTTGTTATCGCTCATAGTATCAAATGTTTTCTTCATTTAACAATTTCTCTGACCTGATTGTTTAGCTGGTGATAAACTGAATTCGGCCAGTTTCCAGAAGGCATAGGCTTTTTCCCTGGGAGCCTGAACGGTTACCTTTTCAATAATGGTAATGGCTGTTATTGGATTTATTTATTGCTGGTTACGCTTTTTCCAGCTGATGTGTACGGTTTCATTCCCCATTATAAAGGCTTCCAGATCCTGGTTTCTGTCCTTGGATGGTGTTAATCTGACTGACGGCGATTGGCAAAAGAATTTAATATTTGGCATTTTGGTCTCACTTTCTGAAGGGGTAATGCGCAGCCGGTAGGATAATCTGGGATCCCCCTGAAGGTGGAAGATAACTGAACCTGGGCTTTTCCTAATCCCGGAGATGGGGCAGTCTGAAAATATCAGGAAGGGATTGTCGCTGAACCTGATAAAGTGCCGGGGCAAGATCCCAAAGGCATTGCCCGCGCCATAAACCTCCTGTCCGACAGCACCGCTCTTTTCGATTCCGTCATGTAAGTCTTCCAGTGCAATCCAAAGCTTGCGGTCTACTTCACCGGTTTTTACCTCATCGGATAACATATCTGAGGGCAGCATCGGGGGATAGTAGTATGGTGCGCGCTCAACCAGGTAACGGATAAATTCGCTACATAAGAGCCTAACGCTTGGAAGTATATCACCGCCTTCTGCATGCTTGAGGTAATCGTGCAGCGCGCAGAAAACTTCCTGCTCTTCATAGGCCGCGGTGTAAGGGGCATCTGTAAGAGGGAAAAGCGCAAAAAATGTCGGAAGATTTTTTCCGTATCCATAATTACAGTCCCATAGCTGGACGTTTTCAAAAATGGAGGCCAGGCACCTATAACTTAAGGAAAGATAAAGTTCATTGCCTGTAAGTTTAAATAACCGGAGCAGTGCTCCGGCAGCAAATGCAGTATTGTTGGCCTGGTACATGATCTTGTAGCCAACGTCCCCCAGTTTTTTTGCGGCGGTCTCCGCTTCCTTCAGGTATTTTTTATCCCCGGTAAGTTCAAAGGCCTGCAGCATCACATGGGCATATAACCCGGCCACGTCCTGTTCGCCGCCCTCTCCAGGCTTGGTTTCTGCCTTTATTACTTCAAGTGTATCCATTTTATAGAACACGGGCCAATGATATTTAAACCTGTGTGCAACTTTTATAGCAAATCCGAGTGAATCCAGAAATAGTTTCTCCGCTGTTTTATCTCCATCGAGTGCTAACCTTGACAGGTTTAAAAGCGGATGGTGCAGGTACCATGAATCCATCACCATGGGCATTTTCTGTTCCTCATCTCCCTCAAGTTTGTCCTCCGCCCCGGGGTGCCACCTCACCAGTGTCTTTAGCTTTTGGCTGTAAAATGCCGGTAGGCCCTTTTTTATGGTATCCATTACTTCCAGGGTTTTACCGCTCCACTTTGAGTAATCCACCAGCGGAAGCAGTACCGCTAACTGCACCATGATTTCCGGTGGGGTCTGGTAATCGCTTACGTAGGCATTTAGATAACTGTTACCGCCCACCATTGACCAGCAGCCAGGGTTTTCGATGAGGTCTTTTAGTCCTTTGTCCAGGATTTCGGGCCAGTGAAGGTAGTGGGTATCCGGCCTGGGGATATTAAGGTATACTTCTGCCAATAGATCAAGATAATCTTCTGCCTGATCCTGGTTTTCTTTATTTTTTGTTTTAAAAGCAATTGTTGCATCTGAAATGATAACCTCCTGGCCGGCTTTTAAAGGTTTTTCCTCCGTTTTAGGGAGGGCCAGACCGATTTCGGGCAGCATTCCGCCGACAACGCCGGATAATGAGGTGCCCGTCTGATCCGCGTAGTCAGAAAGGGCTGTGAGGTTCTGGAAATAAAGGATGCGCAGGTCTCTTTCCGGTAGCGAAAAGTATAACAGGCCTGACCTTGTTCCCATCTGGGCTGCATGAACTTCGCCCATTGCTTTCACAGCTCCTTTAACGCCTGTTGTAAGGATATCCCTGGGCCAGAATGGGATAAAAATCTCCGAGGCAGGGGTGAGTGTGCAATTATATTTTAACAGGGTAAAGTTTTCCTGTGAAAAGGAAATCCTTACTTTAAAAATTCCGACTGCTGTTTTGAGCTTTAGCGTATAATCAGTTTTATTCTTTCTGATTTTTGGGCTTTCTGATAAGCCGTCAGGAGCATAGCAGGCCCTAAAATAGACAGGTAGATTTTTTTTATGTGTGACCGAGATCCATATGGAATCCTTGGTTTGAAAAATGTTGAACCGGAGTTCCCCGTAATTTTCAGCGTGGAGCAGGGAACTGTTTTTAAACTGGGCCATCGCAGTCAGGGCCCATGGTGATAATCCTTTCATAACTGTCAATTTTACCTTTTAAACTATTCCCGTCCACAACATTGTTTTTTTTAACATTGTTTTGGAACAGGTAAAATGCAGGTATATCAGCTCTGGAAGCCCGTGCACAGATTTGTTTATGATACCAGATAAGAAACCTTTCCCATAAAATTATCAATATCAAAAGGTTTGCTGATGAAATCATCCGCCTGGCATTTTTTTCTCACATCACCCAAGGTTGCATGTGCGGACATCATCATTACTGGTATATGGCCGGTGCGGTAATCTGATTTGATTTCGCAGCAAAGATCAATGCCGTTTCCATCAGGGAGCATAATATCGAGAATGACCATATCCGGCCTGCGCTGAAAGATTTCTTTTCTAAAACTCCCAGCGTCTTCACACAGATGAACTTCATAATGTTCCTCATTCAACATATAGCCTATCATTTCCCTGATACCCTCATTATCCTCAACTACCAATATATTTTTGCTCATAACTATCTGTCTATTATATCTATTGTATCTTTAAAACTCATATTTATAAAAAAGGTTTAAAAAGAATTTAGTTGTTTGGTGCAGCCTTTAGCATCTTTCCCCTGCAGATCACCTGGATACTGCATTTAGGTTGATTCAGTATCAAGTACGAAAAGGGCTATTCGCTTAGATTTTTTGTGTTTTCCTAATACAAAACTTAAATCAACGGTTGGTGTTATCTGTTCAAATTGGTGAGATATGAAAGAAGATAAGAACAGGTGCTATTGGGCCTGATCAAGCAAAGGCTTGAAACCGTAACAAGGAGGGAATACCATGAGATAGCAGAAATCCCCACAGATAATCTGAATACCTTTATGGTAAAATACAGCTTCCTTCACGATGGTAAAGAAGGCGTTTTTAACGTTGTCGGGCACGCTCAGCCTACGAAGGGTGTAAATGAGATTGATTATATAACCCTAAAGAGTGAATTCGATACCGGATCGGTCCATTATAGTTCATTGTCAGCTAAAGATCAAGTTGACCAGGATTTGGCTGAGGTCACCAGGATCCTGAATCAATAAATTACGATAGATGTTGGTGGGAAGGGTAAAAAGTAAAATCCAAAATGACTTCGACAGATACAGTTGCTAAAAAAGCAGATACACTACAACCCGCTGAACGGCTAAATCCTGAGGACACCGTAAAAAAATACTGATGGACACATAAAGCTGCTTTTATCTAGTCAGCATTTAAAAAAAGAGAATACCTTTAGATATCCCATTATGGGGTTTACATAGCTGCCAATTGCTTTTGATGGGAATGATAAAAAACATTCATAGCAATTATTTTTTCAGGCTTTATAAAGGATTAAAGAATATTATTGGCAAATAACAAAAAAGGGATCCGTTTCAGGATCCCTTTAAATTTACCAGTACTTGCTATTATTATTCTTCGGCTGCAGCCTGGTTTACGAAGCTTACAGCGCATTCTGTCAGGGCTACATCAGTAGCTTTTTCATTTTCCAAGGTCTGTCCCAATAATTCAGCCACATCAGTCCTATCCATATTTTCGGCAAATACCTTTAAGGTGCCATAAGTAGCAATTTCATAATGCTCGACTTTCTGTGCCGCCAGGATCAGTCCTGCATCACGGATCATAGTGCCTGAATCGGTATCTGAGATAATTCCCTCAGCCTCCTCTAGCAAGCCCGCCATTGCATCACATTTTTTTGCTGCCGGTTTTTCCTCCAATAAAGCAAAAACCTGTTCCAATGTGTCGATATGGGTCTGGGTCTCCTGGGTATGTTTATCGAATGCCGCTGCAAGTTCAGGACTTGTTGCAGCTTTTTTCATTTTTGGAAGTGCTTTAACCAGGTGTTTTTCTGCCCAATAAATATCCTTTAATTCATCAACGAAAAATTCATGAAATTCAGAAGGCTCTATCTTCGCATTTTTCGCCGTGTTTTTTTTTGCTGTAGTAGTAGCTGCGGTCTTTGCCGCTCCTGCTTTTGCTGTAGTTGCCATATTGTTATGTTATTTAGTTATTGTTATACCGTTACAACTAGATATAATTGACATTGTTTAGCCTTTTTTTTAATCGGGTAATTTTCATTGCTCCACTAGGTATTTTTCCGGCCTTTGTGTTAAATACCTGATTATATATGTATTTAAGAAAAGGAAAACAATTCTTAAACTGAAAGGATTGTATAAAATGTATGGAAAAGGAAGATAGGACTGCAAATCTTTTCTTAAGTTATTTCAGGTTCTGGGGTTCCGTCCAAAATGACCGTGCTGATGTACTCTTCACCTTGCATGAACAC
Organism: Pedobacter psychrodurus; assembly: GCF_032678585.1. Taxonomy (GTDB): domain Bacteria; phylum Bacteroidota; class Bacteroidia; order Sphingobacteriales; family Sphingobacteriaceae; genus Pedobacter; species Pedobacter psychrodurus_A. Next base: position 5,971 of record NZ_JAVTSN010000029.1, read on the forward strand.
CATGTGCAGGTCCAGGTGAAGTTTAATGCCGGCCGACATGATACTGTGCCGGGCAAATTCTGTCATTTCCCGGTGGGAGGAAAAAAGGGGTTTTGCAGGCAGTAGGATCCAGACCTGGTTGGGTTCGGCCAGGGTTACCTTTACCGGGAAACTGTTCAGTGCATGCCTGAGACGGCCGGTGATGGTATTAAGTTCTTCGCTTGTGAACTGTTCCATACTCAGCAGTTGATATGTATCTCTTTAACACCTGAACCGGCTTCTTTGAACAGATATATAATCAGGTCTTTTTCGAAAAGGACCACTTCGTTTACCTGGTCACGGACCATGTCTGCAAACGCTTTCAGGTCTGTTTCTGGCCGGGTTATGATTTTCAGCTGTCCGTCTTCAGTCCATTCCCATGCGATGATTTCGGCCGGGTACATTTCCTTTAATGCATAAGGAAGGTTTCCCATTGCCTCGCGTTCCCGGAGCACCATGGAAAGGTCCGGTAATACCTCCAATAATAAAGGATCTTCTGTCCGCCAACCGAATTCAGCGCTATCATCCTGCACTACGGATCCCTGATGTGAACCGCCTATAATTACCTTAAACTCACCATCCCGGATTAAATGGATCAGCATAGGTTCTCCCGGATTGATGGGGATGTAGGTGAATGGATCTGTGTTCATATATGATATTTACATGAAAACCTGCATTTTAACTGATTTGTTTGCCATAATTCAATTTTCAAGGACCTGGCAGATTCTTGCGAACAATAACGTGTGGATATCCGAGCCATCGATCCTATGGAACAGGCCGTCCCGCTTTTGGATGTAACCCTTAAAATTTTGATTGATCATGATCCGGTATAAAAGATCATCTCCCTTGACCCTGTCTATTACCACCAGGTCTGCGCCTATTTTTATCTGCTTCTGGAATGCTGCTGCCTTAATGTTCATTATCTAAATTTATCTTTGCTTTTTGATTGGTAATAGTCAATGACCTTTTTTGTGAATGCTTCCCCACGTTCCCTCAATTCCCTTGTTTCGTTTTCAAACCTGTTGAGCTTATCTGTCAGTGCTTTGTGGTAGGCTTTGATCCCTGAGTTGGGGTCACGGATGGATACGTTTTCCAAAACTGTCCTGATATTGATATTGGAGTCTTTTTGGTTGGCATACTTTTCATGGAACTCTTCGGGGGTATACCAGTTGTTGTTCAGCTTGTTGTACAGCCAGCAGTTTGCACGTTTGGCTTCGGCCACAATCGCCATATTGGTGAACACGCCCTGTTTTTTATCATGGTGGCTTAACTGGTGTGGCTGGCTAGTGGATTTCATACTGCAAATTTTACTAAAAAAATTAGTATTTCAAAATACAATGATTAACATTCATACCACTTTTGGGTTGTGGGAGGAGAGGGCCTGCTTTAAAGCGCATTAATGATAGCGTTAGGTTGATCTTTGCAATTTGGTAATATTGTTGGCCAGATAAAGGCTGCTATTATTGGGTATATTTGCAGGATGGTAGCAAAACTCCTTGTTTCGAGAAGTAATTCAATAACCCTGCTTAATGGTCTTAATGTTGGTGATTCTGTAGAGGATGAATCGGGTAGGTGCGGAATTATTGATAAGATCGAGGTGGTCAGGTATCAAAGGGAAACCCATTTTTATTTTAGGCTGAAAAAAAACAAGGGCTCAATCCTGATATTAAAGTAATCAATCGGCTTTTGATCCCGCACGGTGCGGATACTGTCCTGTCAGGAGTCTAATATGTGCATGGAGCACCCGGAGAGCATAAGTGTGGGAAGGTTACAACTTATTTTAATAACTTGCATAATTAAACATCTTAAAGAAAAACAGTTATTATGGCATCAGGTAAAGTGAAATTTTTTAATGAATCAAAAGGATTCGGATTTGTGGTTGAAGAGGGTACTGGCAAAGAGTTTTTTGTTCATATCTCAGGTCTAAAAGATGATGTGAGAGAGAATGACGAAGTGACTTTTGATGTTCAGGACGGCAAAAAGGGACCAAACGCGGTAAACGTTAAATTGGTATAATCCTCCCATTTTGATTTATTTGTATGGAGTGCGGGCAGTTTGACTTCCTGCACTTTTTTTTTCTGTATCGGCTTTGAATCAAAATAAAAACGGTTAATTTCCATCTTTCGTGGGGGATGGCTGGGGAGGTATTCATTCAATCCGGGTACAAATTTAGGTTTCGTTGCTGGTACGCGGAAGAAATTCCGGCATAAACCCACCTGTGGCCTTTGCACACTTTTCCATTTATTCCGTTGCTTCTCCCAGCTTTAGCAGCCATGAAACCTATGGATGCACCATAATTAAATAAAAATATTATGGAAAATGTAAATTATCAGGTTGCGGAAATTGAGATCAGTTATAAGCCTAAATTCAAGGTTGCGGAGCGCCCAAAGGTTACTTCGTCTGATATGGCTTTCAAAATATTGCTGGGCAGCTGGGATGCGGGCCGGATCGAGCTATTGGAAGAATTTAAGGTAGTAATGCTGAGCAGCCAGAACAGGGTGCTCGGGGTGGTGGATATTTCCAGGGGCGGCATTTCGGGTGTGGTTGCCGATCCCAGGGTGATTTTTTCCATTGCTTTAAAATCATGCGCTAGCAGTCTGATCGTATCACATAACCACCCGAGTGGGGAGCTGCGTCCGAGCGCTGCAGATATTGCGCTCACTTCGAAGCTTGTCTCGGGCGGGGAGATCCTTGGGATCACTGTTCATGATCATCTGATTGTTTCGCCTTATGGGTATTTTAGCTTTAGGGACCAGGAGATGATATAGGGTATATATAGGTGATAAGCTGGCCAGTCTCGCTATTTAGCGATTGACCGGCTTTTTTTGTGCCTGTTTATTCTGTTTTTACAGTTATGGGAATCCTGGTACCAAGCCCATCCGTGCGCTTATCATGTCGCGCAAAAGTACGTAAGACGCACTAACAAGTTATTGGTCATCAGGTCTTTCTGTTGTCATCCGTTACAACAAGCTGAAGAAAAGAGGTATCAAGGACATTGATTCTTTTGCCGTTCGCGCTAAGTTTTCCTGCTTTGGTGAATTCTGTGAAAACCTTAAAAAGTGTTTCGTAGGTTGTGCCCGAATAGGAGGCAATATCCTGACGGGAGATATCAAGATCTATTGCTCCACTGGCATCAGTCCCAAATTGTGACCTTAGGGAAAGCAGGGCGGTGGCGATCCTTGCCTTTACCGGCATATGGGCAAGATTGCGCATCCGTTCGTGTGACTCCTGGAGCTCGGAAGCAAAAAAATCCATCATCTGATAGGTAAGTCCGGGATTTACCGTCAGGCTTGATCTAAAAAATTCAAGATCGATAAAACATACGTTTGCCTGTTCAAGTGCTGTAGCGGAAACGGGGTAGGTAGGGTTTTTTCCAAGTCCGAGGTGCCCGATCACATCACCCGGTTTTGCAAACCTGATAATGAGTTCCTTTTCGTTGTCCCACTTTTTATGGACTTTTATTGTTCCCGAAAAAACGAAAAAGATGCCGCTAACAGTTTCTGTTTCCATAAATAACTGGTCGCCTTTTTTTAACTGGAAATTCCTTTTCTTCTGGGCAACAGCGGGAAGCCAATCCGCTATTACACGGCTGCAGAGAAAACAGCTTTTTACATCGCACAGGTTATTACATTCTTTCATCATCCAGATATTTCACAGGCAAAAATACAACTTATATTTAATTGCTAAGATGAATAGAATATTATTGTTTAAAATATATTTACTTTAATAAATTGTTGTAAAAATGTTTAATTTATATTGTTTAAAATATATTTTAATTTTTATTTGTGTTTTTTTATTTTACTTTTGTTGCATTCCAAAAGTAAAATGAACAGTAGAAAAAATATAATCCCGATATCCCCTTCGCTGGGCGTTTTCGGTAAGTTTAAAATGGGCAGGAACAGAGAGAAAAGTTCTAAGGAGCGTCTTTTGTTTATTTCTATGTTGTCTGTAGGGGTTGCTGCAGTGATTTCCCTAATAGCAAAGGTTCTGGTGTCCCTGATCAACCTGGTTACGGACATATCTTTCTATCAGCGGTTTGGATTTGATTTCCAAAGCCCGGCGGACAATCATCTGGGGCTATGGGTGATTTTGGTGCCCGTTATCGGTGGAGTTATAGTTGGGCTGATGGCACTTTATGGTTCCAAGGCGATCAGGGGACATGGGATCCCTGAGGCAATGGAGCAGGTTTTGACCAACCAGAGCAGGATAAAGCCTGCGATAGCGATCTTGAAACCTGTTTCTTCTGCAATTGCGATAGGTACAGGTGGACCTTTCGGCGCTGAAGGACCAATTATTGCAACGGGAGGTGCCTTGGGCTCAACGCTGGGACAGCTATTTACGGTGAGTCCGAATGAGCGTAAAATTATCCTTGCCGCGGGGGCTACTGCTGGGATGTCCGCTATATTCGGGACTCCCTTGGCAGCGGTATTTCTCGCAATAGAACTGTTGTTGTTCGAGTTTTCAGCCAGATCTATTATTCCCGTCGCCCTCGCCTGCATCACCGGCGCAGCCGGACACCATCTTCTTTTTGAAGCAGGACCGGTATTTCCCATGCCGGCACTTTTGCCGCCCTCGAATGCTGCATTGGGTTTATATAGTTTTATCGGGATCCTTGTCGGTTTCGCATCACTCGGACTGACCAAGATCGTATACATTATTGAGGATGCTTTTGAAAAAATCCCGCTCCACTGGATGTGGTGGCCAGCTATCGGGGGGCTTGCAGTTGGTATCGTTGGTTACTTTGCACCGCGGACACTGGGAGTAGGATATGATAATATCATCTCGCTTTTAAGTGGACAGCTTTCCATTTCGGTTATCCTTTCACTGTGCCTGTTCAAATTTATTTCCTGGGCAATTGCTCTTGGCAGTGGGACTTCGGGCGGAACGCTTGCGCCTTTGATGACCATTGGTGGGGCAAGCGGGGCTGCTTTGGGCTATCTGCTGCATAACTTCTTTCCCGCTCTGGATATCAGTATACCCATGTCGGCACTGGTTGGTATGTCGGCGATGTTTGCAGGTGCCTCCAGGGCATATCTTACGAGCATTCTTTTTGCGCTGGAGTCTACCCATCAGATCAACGGGCTTCTTCCGCTTTTGGGAGCCTGTTCTGGGGCCTATCTTATTTCGGTGTTTTTTATGAAAAACACGATCATGACCGAAAAGATTGCACGCAGGGGTGTGCATACACCCGATAGTTATGAACCTGATCTATTGCTGAAACTCCGTGTCTCGGAAGTTATGGACAAAAATCCTGTATTTATAAGTCCGTATAATACCATTGCGGAGGTGAGAAGGTATTTTGGGGAAAATCCTCCTGTGGAAAATCAGTATGCCGTGAAGGAGCCGACAGGGGACTGCCTGGGCGCGGTTTCTGTATTGGATCTTTTTCAGCCTTCGGCAGATACCGAAAAAGAAATACTGTCAATAACAAAACCTCTAAATGCGCGGGTCAAAGATAGCGACTCATTGAAAAACACGTTGGGAGTTATGTCGCTACATCAGGTTGAATCTCTGATGGTATTCAGTAGCAGGGATGAAGGGGCTTTTGAAGGTCTGTTGAGTTATAGGGATGTTGTCAGGGCCTATCATGTGAATCACGAGAGTGAGAGCAGGACCGGGAGAAACCTTTCGCTGGACAGGCAGACGAAGAAAATTATTGTCAGGGGCAAAAGGATGATGGCCGATAGGAGGCCTTAATACGTTTTTGGTTTTTTAAAATTTAATATCATGAAAAAAGCAATTTATTGTATGATGACCGCTGGCCTAATTGTGCTGGTTGTCGCTTTGTTTACCACAGGCCATCTCAATTCGGTGAACGCGGTCGACTCACATCCATGGACGATCAATATCAACGGGATACATTCCTTTGCGTGGCCTGAATTCTGTGGAGGCTTGTTGATCGCATTAGGTGGGATTTTCAATATCGCTACCTGGCAGCAAAAAAAATACCGGGTGGGATAATTTTGTCCTGTCATTTTTATGATGAGGAAAGGGTTGCGAAAAAGAATGGGCCTGCCATTGGCTTCCCTGAAATTATATTCCGACCCGGAATAGTTAAATAGTATCAGCTTATTTTAATGGAAGAGAACGATATCGATGAAGTGATAGAGGGCTTAAAGGCAAAAGGATATACGCTTACGTTTAACCCTGAAGATTCAGATGCTGCTTCATGGGGAATATCCGATCCCTGGCCCTCGGGTATAGCCTTTGATGTGGATGAGATAATCCCGTGCAGGGGTTCTGAGGGCATAGCGCTCAGGGTGTTTGCGGTAACCACCAAGCCGTTTGGTTTAAAGGGGATCTGGGTGTTGTCCGGTGAGGAGCAGAAATACTGGACGGTTGAGGAAATAATGAATGGGTTTGGGAAAGTTTTCAGGTCGGTTTTTCTATTTCTGTTTAAAAGAAACAATAAGTTTCCTTAGAAAAACATGAGCTGCATTTTTTTATATAACCCCTCAAGCCTGTTTATTGGTCTAACTGGTATTATATTTGCTGTAATGGCGGGTAAAACCTAATAAAATAGTAATGACAACCATTAGAAAATCAATCCTATTTACTAAAACTGTTCTCAATTTTTTTGGATATTTGGTTAATCAATCCTTGAACAGGGGCAAACTGAATAAAAAGTCCGGTCAGCTTTAATTCCAAAAATCCTGTTAGGCATCCTGAAGTGACTTTTGATCCAACTGTCAGTAATCATGTTTCGTCCATCCCCGGTTCATTATTTACCTTCAATATGGATATCCCATTGCTGTTATGTACCTAAAATTAGGCGATAGATAAACACCCGCTCATTTATAATATACTTCTTTTCTAATGCCGTGTGCTTTGTGAATATTGTATTGGAGTTAGCTTATTAGTGGGTTTTCTTTTTTGCTGTTTCCTATAGGCCAGGCCATTGGTTGTATTTCTTGTCTGGAAAGATTGCGCATCTGTTCCTGTCAGGAATAGATTGCTTGGTTACTGCTATAGGTATAGTTTTATAAATCATTTTCTTTTGTCATGCACATTTCCCATTTGTCTGCCGGTATAATTCAGGGCACCCTACATTTAACATTGGGATTATTCGACTTTAAAAATAACTATTGTGGGCTGCGGTAATCATTTTCTGATATCATAACCTGGGCTATGCTCGGATTACATACGGGATTGGTATAAAATAGTTCAATGCGTTTTTATCGTAATGCATAAAATCCCTGATTTTAGGATGGTGTGAGTGAATTATCCATGATTTTGATTGTTTAATCTATTTTTTGAGGTCATAGGCTTCGTACATTGTAATTACAACAATCGGAAAATCTAATGATGATTCAACGCTCTCCCTACCGCTATACATTAAAATACAAACAGCTATACTGTTTGTTCTCAATGCTTGCTTCTTTTATATATAATCCAAGCATTAAGATGAGGCAATTTCAATTGTAAATTGATCCTGAAATATTCGGATAGCTTAATCTGAAACACATCATCCTAAACCTATTTTATGAAAATGAATCTAATTTTAACAAGTTTACAGTGTTTTAATGCAGCAGTTTTTGCACGAAGTTTAAATTCTAGATTAACATCTGGTCCAATTGCAACGGGAAGATCAGCCACAATATTTAAGCTGCATATGGTTAGGTTGGCCGCGATTTTGGTTTTGCTGTTTCCTGTTGTGCTAAAAGCACAAAACTGCGTTGTGAATAAAAATGAGCTCACGGGAAAAATCATCCGCTCGGGCACTACACAGATAGTCGGTGACTCCTCTGTTGCTCCCACCAACTTTTCAATTATCAAAATAGATTCTTCATACACCGTCAGTTTGATTGTTCACACCGGCACCTGGCAAAACTCAGGGCAGTCTGAGTTAGTCATAAACTTTACGAGCAGCAAAACTGTCACTCTTGCTGCGACCGTTCAGATAATGCCCGGCGGATCCACAGTTATCATCAATGCGCCGTTACCGGCAAAGGAAGCGACGCCTCTCTCAACAGGTCAGATTGCCTGGATCACCCTGAATAAGGGAACGCCGGGTGGCACAGAACTAAGTATTAAGCTTTCAGCTCTGGAGGCCGATACCGTGATCAACAGCTTTCGCTGTCTCAACGCTGCTAATTAACGCTAAAAATTAAATAAATGCTCAGACTTGATATGAAAATAAAAGAAATAGTCCTTTTCTCGCTCTTATCTGCAGGCAGTTTCCTGGCCGGTGCCCAGTCTCCCAAAAAAGAGGTGATGCCAATTTCCCCAGAGGCGGCAGCATTGAACAAGGTGGTCGGTTACCCTGTAAACTTCAGTACTGGGGCGCCTGATATATCTGTCCCGTTATATACTGTGGAAAGCGGGGATCTAAAGCTACCCATCAAGCTCAACTATCATCCGGGAGGTTTTAAGATCAATGAGCAGTCGACCAGTGTGGGCCTGGGATGGTCTTTGAGTTCTGATATACAGATATCACGTTCTATTAATGGACTGGATGATTTTGATCGGGATATTGGCTACCTGGCAAACACCGATCTGCGAACCTATTACCAGGACAGCGGTTGTTCAGAGTGCAATTATCCTTTTTACACCACATACATGACAGAGCGATTGGCCTCGGGCAGTTTTGACGGTGCCCCTGATAAATTTAATTACAGGCTGATTAATAAAACCGGCTCGTTCTATTTTGTCAAGAATAACACAGGAACGGGTTACTTTATCATGCCGGTGCCTTATGACAATATTACCATTCAGTATACAGATAACCGCTTTATTATTACGGATACAGACGGTACAGTCTACTATTTCGGCTCTGGCGGGCAGTTTGACCCCAACAACCCTTCGCAGCAGGGGCTTGAGCTGTCAGGTCAAAAAGGAATCAATGGTACCTGGTCTGATCCATATACAAGCCATATTACGACATGGAAATGTAAGCAGATCGTTAATGCCACTAAAACGGAAAACCTTAACTTTAATTACACAGCCAAACCTGATATGGTGTACAAAAGGAACGCGGAAAAAATAGAATATTATAGCAACCCCGGTCCATGTACACTTGGAGGTGTAGGTAACCTCAATAACCAGGTCAGCCCCGGGATTAGCTCCTACTCCAATTTAATAGCGAATTATGCTTTTTATAACCTGTCTTCTCCCAAGTACATGCTCACATACCCCGAAGGAGCTGTTTTTTATTTGCCATACCTTACATACACAGGGTCAACCTATCAGGTAAACAACAGGACATTTAGCACTACAAGTTCGGATTTTCCGCTTGCACCTCCGGTAACAGTTTCCGCGCTCGCCCTTGAAAAAATAACTTTCAGGGGTGGTGAAATATCCTTTAACGGTACGGATCAGATGTTTTCAATTTCCATTTATAATAGTATGGCCGGGCAGACATCACGTGTTATCGAGCTGAAAAACAGTTATGTTTCAGAAATCAGTATGGATTACCCAAAACGGGCGAACGGCGGTAATTTCAAGGGTACCCTATATCTTGACAGTATCAATATCAAAGTAAATGGCGTATCCTTTGAAAAATATGGTTTTTTATACAATCAAAAAACCTGCTTTGGTAACCATTTGCGAGGTTCAGATGCATGGGGTTACCCTAACTTAAGTACCTCTTCCGGTAGGGGGGCGTAGAATCTACGACCATGGTGCCCTATAGCAGTATCACACAGAGATTTTACAACTACATCGGCATCAGTAACTGTAATGACTACAGGGATAATGTCATCTTCAATATTGGCAACAACAATAACAGTCTTGAGATGCCCAACGAAATCGCTATGAAAAAAGGCATCCTTGAACGGATCATCTATCCTTCCGGGGGATTTACCGATTTTGATTATGAACCTAACTTATATCAGGAATTTGGTAACGATAACTATGGGAGCGGACCAATCTTATTGATGGCCGGCGGGCTGCGCCTCCGAAGTATCAATAATTATGACGGAAAAATCCTTAAGGTACAAAGCCAGAAATATTACCGCTACGGCGAATCGGAGGATGGCGTTGGTATTATTGTAAACCCTCCTCCCCGTAATTTCATTAACGGCATAAAAAGCTACGCGCCCTTTAGTTATGATCAGAATATCGTTTACATTAAAAATAGTAATTCTCCCCAGTGTAATACCAAGGGGTGTATGAGCGTATGGACCCAGGAAAGAAAAACAACTTACCAGCCCGCTTCAACCCTTGATTATAACTATATGAACGGAGCACCGGTCTTTTATACCAAAGTCACGGAATATAACAGCGATATGGGAGAAGTGTCTGGAAAGAAGGTATATACTTATTATCCCCCGGGATATTACGACCCTTCTTCAGGTTACAGACCAACCATGGTTCCGGGCACAAACGTTCAGCTCTTATATGCCGAAGGACTGCTCGGCCCCCAAAAATCGACTGCCGAATATTTATACAATAAAAGCAGCAGTACCTATCAGCTGATACACAGTAAGGAAAGTTCGTATACGAGGTATAAAAGACGCGAACAGGCCAGGGTTGCCTATGCCTATTATAATAACGTATACCAGGTAACTGGAGGCAATGTATCCCCCTCTGCGAATTTTTATGATCAGAATGCACAGTGGAGTTCCGGACCTGTAAACCTGAATGCTGATTTTGTGTTAGGGACTTATGGGCTGTTTTCCGGTAGGCTGTTTTTAACTGCCGAAACAGAAAAGTGGCAGACACCGACGGGTATCCGGAGCCAGTCTACACAGTATACCTACAAGAATCTTGATGGTGGGAACATCCTGCCTTACCTGCAGCCCTCAACAATAGTTACAACAAACAGCAAGGGCGAACAGTACACCAAAAATATCAAATATGCATATGATTTTCCCGGTGTGACTGTCTATGATCAGATGACGGCTGCTAATATGATCAGCCAACCGGTATCAGAAGTATCGTTCAATAATACACTTAACAAGGAAATATCAAGAGCGCTGACCAATTTCGGTTCTGTAAGCCTTACCACGCCGGCAGGGAGTACTGTTATGTCGTATCTGCCCGTATCCTTGCAACGCTCCGAGCAAGGGTCCACACTAGAAACGGAAGTATCTTTCCTTTACAATGAAAAGGGACGTATCAGGCAGATAACAGATAAAACAGGTAATACTACTGTTTACTTATGGGGGTATAATTACTGTTATCCCATTGCGGAATTTTCAGGAGCAACCTTTGCTGAGGTAAGTGCAGTGGTAAACGAAACTGCATTGCAGAGCATCACGGACCAAGCTTTATTACGGACAGCACTGGGAAGTTTGCGTGCCCAGCTCGCTGGGGCCATGGTCACTATTTCTACTTACAGCCCGCTTGTCGGTGTATCCAGCCAGACCGACCCGAAAGGGCTGGATAAATTTTATGACTACGATCCTTTTGGCCGGCTACTTACGGTAAAAGACCGGAGTCAAAAGATATTGAGCAGGTATGAATATAATTACAGGCCATTGAATCTTAATGCCTCCAATCTCGCGGGACAGAACTACACCAATATTCCTTTGATGGCCACTTTTAAAAAGAACTGTCCCTCATCAACCAATATCCAGATATATAACTATGTTATTCCAGGGGGTGTAACTTATGGTAGCAGCACGGCACAGGCAACCTTGAACATGGAATCTTCCCTGCTCTATGGAGGAGCGAATGCTGTGTCCACAGCGGACTGCATTGATCCAAATCAAATATCGGTTATTTCGGTCCATACAACCATGGTACCTCAGCAAGCGGTGCCCTCAGAAATTTATCTCGACCTGATAGGTGAAAATGGTATAACCGGCTCCTGTAAGTTCCCATATTCACTCGCCGTTGCGGGTAGCCCATATGTTCCGCCGAACGACTTGTATACCCGTAGTGGGACCTATAAACTGAGCTTCAGGCAAACGGCTATATCTGGAGGCGTAATCATTAAATATTACATCACGCCATCCAATGGGGCACCAGGTTATTGGGTTAAAAACGGCGACACTATCACATTTTCCCCTGGAGTAAATTACGCAATCGACGCCAACAACATATTTTTTTAAACTGACCATAGTAGTATTATATCTAAACCGATGAAAAAACTCATTCTCCTGGTTCAATTTTTCCTTTTGACCGGCCTGACTGGTTATGGCCAGACCTTGGTTACCGCTCCGCTTGATCAGGACAATATGTCCGGGGATTTTTACAGTACCGGAAGCATAATCCTTGCACCGGGCTTCGCTACGCAGCCGGGCGGAGCTTTCAGGGCCTTTATCAGCAACTGTACGCCTATGGCAGCGCCATTTACCGGGGACCAGAATTATATCGCTGTTTATACGCCGCGTCAAGCCTTTTCCGCGGCAACGGACCTGCGGACGAAGAATATCTGTGAACTGATGCTGACGGTGAAATATTTTGACGGACTGGGCCGCCCTATACAGGTCTCGCAGGTAAGGGGCAGCGCGGACGGCACAAAAGACCTGATCCAGCCGTTCGAATATAATTCCGTTGGCCGGGAGGTGAAAAAGTTCCTTCCTTATGCCAAGGCTTTAAGCGGGACATTATACCCTTGGAATACTTCCGGTGGGGACGGCGTGTATGTTTTTTATAATCCCGGGGGCAGTACGGGCAGCCAGCTTCCAAATGGTGTTGCCAGGATCCCTGCACCGTTTGCAGAAACCCGGTATGAAACTTCCATGCTTGAGCGGCCGCTTGAACAGGGTGCTCCCGGGGATCCATGGCAGTTATCCCAGGGGCACACGATCAAAACAGAATATAGCTACAATGCGGTCAATGAGGCAGGGCAGTACTTCCCATATCTTAACACGGGCACAAACCAGTTTTCTTTTAATACTTTTCAGAGTCCATGGCCTGCCGGTACTTTGATCAAAACGGTATCCAGGGATGAAAATTGGCAGGTAAGTGATGGGCTCATAGGTACCACCGCAGAATTTAAGGATTTTGAGGGGCATGTTCTGCTCAGGCGTGCCTATAACAGAAAAGCCGACGGACAGGCCGAAGTTCTGAACACCCATTACGTGTATGATGATTATGGCAATCTCATATTCGTTCTTCCGCCGGCAATCTATGGGGACCCCCAGTACAGTGACCCCGCGACCATACCGGCCGGGGTATTTATAGGGCCCAATGCGCAGCAGCTGGATAACATCTGTTATCAGTACCGTTATGACAGCAAAAACAGGCTTATAGAAAAAAAGCTGCCGGGTAAGGGCTGGGAGTACCTTGTATATGATAAGCTTAACCGTGTGGTGATGGCCCAGGATGCCAACCAGCGCAACCACAGTAACCAGGAGTGGTATGTGACCAAATACGATAAGTTTGGCCGTACAGTGGCCAGCGGAATTTTTATTGATGCGGGCAGTACAGCAAATACGTCAAGGCGGCTTTTGATGCAGTCCAACGTTGATGCCGTTCCCTCCGGTCCGCCATGGGAAATACGGACTTCAAATGCCGGCAATGGTTACATGAACAGTTCAGGGACCTATAATACTTACCCGGTAGTTTTAGGCAATACACAGGTTGTCAATTATTATGACGATTATACTTTTCCGGGTGCACTTGCTTTTGTGCCACAGAATACGGCAGGCACCATGACCAAAGGATTATTGACCGGGACCAGGACCTACACTACCTCGGGATCTGCCTCCTACCTGTCGGTAAATTTTTATGACGATGACGGACATTTAAAAGAAACACTAAAGGACAACAGTGTAGGGGGGAAAGACCGTGTGGTGAATACTTTTGATTTTACCAATGCCGTAACCTCTACAACAAGAACGCATACCAAAGGAAGCCAGACAACCACTATTGCCGTAAACTATGGTTACGATCACATGGGCCGAAAGATCCAGACCACTGAAAGTATTAACGGTGCGGCACCTATCATTCTTTCAAAGCTGGCTTATAACGAGATCGGACAGCTCCGGACGAAACAGTTGCACAGCAGTAATGAGGGGCAGTCGTTTATAAATACGGCCAGCTATCTTTATAATGAGCGGGGGTGGCTCAACAGCATAAACGACCCGGACGCGGTCAGTCCGTCCACCGTTTTTGCCGAGCGCGTGCAATATGCGGAGGGCAGCCTGCCGCAGTATAACGGTAATATTGCTCAGCTAAGCTGGCAGACGGTGGTACCTGCCGGATTAAGTCTCTTTCAGGGGGTGCAAAGCTTTTCCTATGAATATGATAAGGTCAACAGGCTGAGAAAGGCGGTGTACACCACGCCGGGAAACCTGAACAGATTTAATGAAGAGCTTAGCTATGACCTGAGGGGCAATATCCTGACGCTCAACAGGACAAACAGTACTGCTGCTAATACTTTCCTTAATAAATTCGTATATACTTATAGCAGTGGCACCAATACGGGCAATAAACTGCTTAGCCTAGAGGACACGGGCACTGCGAACCAGGATGGTTCGTATCAGTATGATGATAACGGAAATGTAAGTGTTGATTCCAGGAACCTGGTTACAGGAATCAGCTACAATTACCTTAACCTGCCAAACACCGTAACCAGAAGTACCGGAAGCATAAATTACACTTACATTGCCGGAGGGAACAAGGTGAAAAAAGTATCCGGCGCGATGACGCGGGATTACATTGATGGAATTGAATACAGTAACGGAAGTCTTGAATTTATTCCAACTGAAGAAGGCCGCGCGGTTCCGAGTGGGGGAAGTTTTGTTTATGAATATTTCTTGAGGGACCATTTAGGTAATACCCGTGCCGGCATCAAACAGGATGGGGGCATCATCCAGGTACAGGACTATTATGCTTTTGGACTGGATATGAATCCTGGAAATGCCTATATTGGTTCAGCATTGAATAATTACAAATATAATAATAAAGAGAAACAGGACGAGCTGGGGCAATACGATTACGGGGCAAGGTTCTATGACCCGGTGATAGGCAGGTGGAATAGAATAGATAATAAAACAGAAGCTTATGAAGCTGTAAGTCCATATGTTTATGCAGTTAATGATCCTGTAAATGCAATTGATCCTGATGGAAATCTTGTGATTTTTGTAAATGGATTTATACCTCTGCATTGGTATAAGCAAGATAATGACAGATATATTTTTGGGGGTATACCTAATTGGAACTATACTCCATACCCCCCCTCAAGAGATTTAACACAAGGATATCCTTATTTAATATATAATAACAAGAATAGACCTCATGATTATTGGGGTAATGTAGATAACGCATTTATGCAAGGATATAAGGATAATAATTCTATGTATATAAATGCGTCATCAGATAATACTTCTGATGCACAAGATCGTTTTACTGAAGGTATTGCCTCAGCAAACAACCTAATTTCTCAACTTGAGAATGGAGATATATCTCTTTCAAAAGGAGAAACAATCAAAATAGTTGGGCATAGTCAGGGGGGCGCTTTTGCAGCAGGTATGGCGTCAGTTTTTTCTAAAAGTAAAAAATATGCTTCAATACTCCAAGAAGTGGTATATCTCGAACCCCATCAACCTGCTGATTTTAATCATCCGTCAAACATTAAGGGAACTCAGATATCTTCATCAAAAGATAGAGTTGCTTCTGTATGGAATTTTTTATCTCCTTTAAAGGGAAAAACAAGTTTTTCACGTATACGAGGTATAAGTCAATTTATATCAAATGGTACTCATGACGATGATAGCTTAGGAGGGCATTCGGTTGGAACAAACTTGGATGAGATAATTTCATACTTTAGAGGGAAGGGTGTAACTGTTAACGTAAGATAATATAATGAAAAAGATTAAATTTATCAGGAACTTTGTTATCGTCTGTATGGTGATCTCATTTGGCTGTACAGGTGCTGTCGTCAATAAAATGGCATGTAATGACATAAACCAAATAAGTATTCAGAAAGAAAAAATATATGAAGGGGTATTAAAGTCAGCTTCGGCGGTTTTGATCAGTTTAAAGAACAAAGACGGTAAGATACCATATGCGGACAGTTCATTCATTTCTTCATCTAAAATTGATAGTGTAATATTTTTTAATGAAGCAAAGAACAAATGTTTATTACTTCTTTTGCAACAGACAGTTACTGATTTAAAAACTGATCAGATTCGAATAATACAAGGAACTTTCAAGAATGGCTCATGGCATTTTTCTTATGATCGTATGCCAGAAGTTCCAGAGGCTATTTTTTCTGTTGACAAACAAATTCAAGACAACATAAATATCAATAACTCTTTTCATTTTCTATCCATTTCAGGGCAAAAATTTGTCCTAACTGCTGGTACTACTCTTGATGAAAATTGTAAAATTGATATGAAATACTGGTTTGGTGATTAAGTTTGACTCGTCTTGGCACTATTTGTAGTTTTAATAGTCAGTGATATATGGATTGGACTCGAGCCCCGTCCAGTCCGTCCGCCGTTTTTGCCGAGCGCCTGCAATATGCGGAGGGCAGCCTGCCGCAGTATAACGGTAATATTGCTCAGCTAAGCTGGCAGACGGTGGTACCTGCCGGATTAAGTCTCTTTCAGGGGGTGCAAAGCTTTTCCTATGAATATGATAAGGTCCACAGGCTGAGAAAGGCTGTGTACACCACGCCGGGAAACCTGAACAGATTTAATGAAGAGCTTAGCTATGACCTGAGGGGCAATATCCTGACGCTCAACAGGACAAACAGTACTGCTGCTAATACTTTCCTTAATAAATTCGTATATACTTATAGCAGTGGCACCAATACGGGCAATAAACTGCTTAGCCTAGAGGACACGGGCACTGCGAACCAGGACGGTTCGTATCAGTATGATGATAACGGAAATGTAAGTGTTGATTCCAGGAACCTGGTTACAGGAATCAGCTACAATTACCTTAACCTGCCAAACACCGTAACCAGAAGTACCGGAAGCATAAATTACACTTACATTGCCGGAGGGAACAAGGTGAAAAAAGTACCCGGCGCGATGACGCGGGATTACATTGATGGAATTGAATACAGTAACGGAAGTCTTGAATTTATTCCAACTGAAGAAGGCCGCGCGGTTCCGAGTGGGAGGAGTTTTGTTTATGAATATTTCTTGAGGGACCATTTAGGTAATACCCGTGCCGGCATCAAACAGGATGGGGGCATCATCCAGGTACAGGACTATTATGCTTTTGGACTGGATATGAATCCAGGAAATGCCTATATTGGTTCAACATTGAATAATTACAAATACAATAATAAAGAGAAACAGGAGGAGCTGGGGCAATACGATTACGGGGCAAGATTCTATGATCCGGTGATTGGTAGGTGGAACGTGATTGATCCGTTGGCAGAGGTAAACAGACGTTGGTCTCCTTATCGATATGCTTATGATAATCCAGTGAGATATATCGATGCTGATGGGATGATCGAACGAGATCCTGCAACCGGCAAGATAATCTTTACTTCATCAGGAAATAGTTTCACAAGGGATGCTACTAATGCTAGTGGAACCTACTCGTTGACATATCAAACTGGAACAATACGTACTGATAAAAAAGCGGATGTCCTCGTTGATAAGTTAAGCGGCATCAAATTTACAGATAAAGACGGGAAGATTACGCTAATAGATATAGAAAATTCGACGAGCGTAAATGGTATTCCTATTTCTCAATTTATGGCTAATTGCCATGGTTTGACGCTTGGTGATGGTGAATTCGTTATTGATGCAGAGGGGGCTGGTAAAATTTTAAGAGATGAGTATACGGATTTAGGGATATCAGATAAAGGTTCTTCGGGTATAGAAGTTCCTGATCATGATGTAATGACAGTGGGGGGAAGTACAATCGGAGATGTTTGGGAACCCTTTCATTCAGCTACGTCTAAACCTGACGGATATACATCGAAAAATGATATAGGTCCTGTAAGAAAAAAAGAAAACCGGCAAGAAGCAACGAATTATGTAAAGTATGATAAAGGAACGGACGGATTCAATCAAATTATGGATTATTTAAGAAGATATTTTAAAAAGAATGAAAAAGAATAACTCAAATCTAGTGACAAGTGTAGTTATGACTGTATGTTTTTATTTTTTTAGTTGTTCTAGTGCATTTGTCAACAAGCAACTTCAATTAAAATATCTCTCTCTTTCTGATTCTGTTACACAAAGTCAAACATGTGAAAGGCATATAGAAGTGCTGTACAAGGAAAATTCACTTACAGAATTCCCCTCGGATGATCGAATTGCTTTTGATAGACTGGGATTAAATAAGACGGATCGAATAAAGATTCTTCGTGAGTATCTGAGTTTTTATGGCGACACCTGTGTTAGTAATAAATATTTTTCAAACATTTACGGAAGAAGTCATAATAGACTTGAGATTTCAAAAAAAAATATAAGATACCCAGTAGAAGTTGAAGCACTATATTCTATGACAACAATGCTATTTAAAGGTAGCGTAATTATTTCTCCAGTTTTAATAAATAAGCAAACCGGAGAAACATGCAATTTCAAGCGGAATGATTTGGATATAGTTTATAAGATTTACAGAGAATGGTTTGTAAAGATGAAGAAAGGGAATTTTTCTGAATTGTCGTGGCCATTAGAAGGCAGAAACTATAAGTGGTTGGGTGAGGATAATGTTAATAACATTGAAACACTCTTGAAACAGACCTTATAGACAAAGCCATGAGATTACGGCGCAAGGTTCTATGATCCGGTGATCGGAAGATGGAATGTGGTAGATCCAATGGCGGAGAAGGATCCTAAGTCTACACCCTATAATTATGCCTTTAATAACCCAATATTATTTATCGATCCGGATGGTATGTTTGGTGATTATTATGGTACTGACGGTAAATGGCTTGGAACAGATCATATTGAAGATGACAAAGCATATGTTGCAAAAGATGGATCCTATACCCAACAAGGCGATGGTTATGCTATAAAAAAAAATGGAATTACAGAATTGAAAATTAGTAATTCAGAACTTCTCAGTAAATCAGCGACCATATATGCTGAAAGTTCGGCCTTTGGCCTTAATAAAATCACAGATGTATTAAAAAAGGAAATGTTTGCAATAGCTAGTGTACATGAGGTAATGTGGCTGGAGTGGATGCTAAAGATGCTAGAAGAACTTATTATAAGAAAAATAAGCAATGATAAAACTGGGTATGTACTTGTTGGTGTTTATGCACTTATGCGCTTTAAGTTTTGGTCAAAAATACCAGATAGTTCCAAATAATAAGCAAGCACTTAAGTTATTAGAAAAATCGCCTTATAGTTATTCTAAAAATAACTGCGGACAACATATTTCAATTAGGGAACCTCTGCCAGGTGGAGATATTGGTGAAAGGTTAGATTTAGGTGATGATAGAGAAATAATTGGGAAACTTAACTTTACTAAAATAATGAAGATTGAACTTCTTAAAGAGTTCCTCCAATTTAAAGGAGATACAACAAGAAGTAATAAATATTATTTTATGAAGATAAAAAGACCAAATAGTAATAATTACACTACTAGATGGACTATTCCGAATGTTAAGGGTTTTACTATTGAGATAGAAGCATTATTTTCTTTCACATGGATTCTTACTAAAAACACCCCCCCGATTCAACCCATTTTAATAGAAAGGATGACAGGTAAACAAATTAATTTTGATAGGGTGAAAGTTAATGAAGTTTATGATATTTTTAGAAAATGGATAGAAGCGAATGAAAAGACTGATTTTGAAAATTTTAAGTTACCGCTTGAAGGTACTCCATACCACTGGTTAGGGGATGATGTAGATTTAAGTCCGTATCTTAAAAATAGACTTTGATTATAGAATAATCTTAAAATGGTTGCGTGAGGGTGTTTGACTACGGGGCGAGGTTCTATGACCCGGTGATTGGAAGGTGGAATGTGATTGATCCGTTGGCGGAAGAGATGAGGCGGCATAGTCCATATAACTATGCCTTCAACAATCCCATTAGGTTCGTCGATCCAGACGGGATGATGCCAGATAAACCAACCCCTAGAGAGGCAGCGGCCATGGCAGCCCATGTTTACGGGGATCAAAGTGACGATATTTTGGTTGGAGGTTGGAAAGTTTCATCAAAAGTGAAAGGAATTGAATATACCCATGCAGATAACGGATTATTATCGGCATTATATGAAAGAAAAATAACAAGTGGAGATAGAAAAGGAGAAGTCGAATATGCATATGCAACTGCTGGTACAAATGATAAGAAGGGTGACATCATTGCGGATGTTGCACAGCCAATGGGAACATCATCACAATATGAACAGGCTTCATCAAATGCAATAGAGATAAATAATAGACTTGGAAATTCTGAATTAACCTTTACTGGACATTCGCTTGGGGGAGGTGAGGCAGCTCTCAATGCTTATGCTACGGGTTGAGACGCGATTACATTTAATCCTGCTGGCCTGAGTGAAAAAACAGTTAAAAAATATGCTGGAGAGAAAAATCCGAATTCAAAAATTGACGCTTACATTATGAGGACAGACTGGGCATTTCGGCAAATGTGTACGCGCGTTTCGCATTTATGCTGACACCTTCTTTCGCTCCAAACTGTACGCCCTGATCTTCAGGTCGGAATTTCTTCACACAGCAGTTCCAATAAAATTTCTAAGTTCAGGGCAATTTAAAGCCCCAGAGGTAAAATCGATATCTGGTGTGATCTTGCTTCATCAGATTGAGTTTAAGCGCCTCAGAGCGCCTTTTTGATGGATTTTACGGTTTCATCTGAAGGATGATGATCTAAAGGAAAGCGGGAAATGAGGACCCCGAACGTGAAACCGTGGAGCTCCTAGGGGAAGAAGTAAATTTGCAGCCAAGCCGCTATGCATTCAGAGGGAAAGGAATGACTTAGCAAAAAATCCGGCAGCCAAATTCGCGTACAGTTTGGAGCGAAACGGACTGTACAGATTTAGTGAAATACGCAAATTGAAAATGCAATAAAGAGATTAGAAACTCCCACAATTTTTAAATAGTAAATATATGAAGTTAAGATTTATTATACTAGTCAGTTTTTTTTGCCTTGTTATGAGTTGTAAAGAAAAGAAACAGAATAAAAACAATGAAGCTAAAATAAAAAGATATGCCACTAAAAAAACTGAAAAGAAAAGTTATAAAAATAATGAGTACTTAGTCGCCTTGTTGGATGAATTAGAAAAACCTAATAAAGAGGTGAAATATAATCAGAAAGATTATAAAAAAATAGGAATTAAAGTTAAATACCCCCTACTCAATAATCCCAAATTTAACTCGATTATTTTTTCCGATATAGAGAGGTCTTTAAGAATCAATTATTGTGGTAAGAAGCAAAATGTTCAAATAGATTATGAGTTGAGTTTCTTAACAGATAAAATGGTAAGCATTCTAAAAAGGGTGTCAGTTCTTCAGTGTAGCCCATCTGATTTTTTATATCTCGGGAAATTTAATGTTATAGAAATTAATCGTAGAATGTATGTTGTAGATCTTTCTGAGAGTTATTATAATTATTTAAATAAAAATAAATGGAAAATATTTAATTATAATGAATATAAAGATTATATATCTCAGGACGTAAGTCTGGGAAAGATTATCATATTTAAAAACAAAAATGCACTTATCCGTAATGTTTTTCACTCAAAAATCTACATAGACGATGAATACAAAATACCATTAATTGATTCATGTTTTTCATTTAAGAAACCAAATAACCAAAACATAAGGTTTACTAACGAATAAAATTGTTCCAGCCTGGCATCTTACCTGTCTGTGCATTTTTGGGACGACGATGGGCATTTAAAAGAGACACTCAAAGACCACAGTTTGGGTGGAAAAGATTGTATCGCAAAATACTTTTGACTTTAATATGGGTGTTTCATGGAAAATGGCCGCTCGTTCCGTTTTCCAAGTGACAACTCATTCCGCTTCAAACTGGTTCTTCGTCACTTTTATTGAAATACGCACTCTTCTGCTCAACCGCATTTCATCAAATCATGGTCAGAGCTGGAGTACGGCACTGTTTACTAACTGGAATATTTTATGCTTTGTTCCTGGCCACGCTCGGTATAGTCCCTGTAGATCCTTTCCACGCCGGAAATATAGGGCATTTTATCACTGTCAGCTCTTATATTATTTTTTTGATTTGTAAATCCACTGCACAAACGGGATACTTTCGCCCCATTGAATAGTGGGGATGGCTATCCGGTGTCTGCCCGTTTTCTGGATGGGGCTGCCCGGATTGTTATTGCCTATTTTGTCTACCAGCTGATCCAGGCTTTCCGTAAACATGGCCGCTTTAAATAGGAACCATGTAGGGGGTAGGCTGTATTGCCTGGGCGTTCCCTGAAAGGGAGGTCGGTATTATTTATTGACCATAACCTTTCCCGTGCCGGGCTTCTTAAACTGGGTGATCAGATGAATGATCACCCCAATTTATATACTCTATCTTCATCGCAGGCTGGGGTACGGATAGGTTGATCGGATTTCATCTAAGAAAACCTTCATTGATCCTTTAAGGATTCAGTATCGCCACGACCCTTGCCGGAGCTGCCGAGCCTCCTTTGATCTTGAGCGGAAAAACACAGACTTTAAATCCGCAGGGCGGTAATGACTTTAGGTTGGTAAGTTGCTCCATATGTAAATATTCTTTGTCTATTCCCACACGGTGGCCTTCCCAAAAATATTCCGGGTCATTGAGTGCCCTAGCTTTATCGGCCATGAATTTTAATGGAAGGTCCCATCCCCACTGATCAATTCCCATTACTTTTACGCCCTGATCGATCAGCCATTCGGTTGCTTCCCTGCTCATTCCGGTGCCTTTGTGCGGGAAATCAGGGGTGCCCATCAATTTATCGCGGTCGGTCCTGATCAGGACTATATTTCCCTTGCTGATCTGTATCCCGTTTTTGTCCAGGTCCTGCCTGAGGTCTTCTACGGTGATTGCAACAAAATCTTCTTTGTGGGAACAGTCTATTACAATTCCATTGCCATAACACCATTCCAATGGGATCTGATCGATTGTCCTGGCCGGTTTGCCTTCCACGATAGGTCCATAGTGCCAGGGTGCATCGATATGGGTTGTTGAATGCAGTCCCATTTTTGTTATCGTATCATCTGCCCACCCTGTCCAGTTTTTGGGGAATAATTTAAAGGGTAATTTCAGTGCCAACCTGATGAGCCACCGCGATCTGATATGTGCTTTGTGTTTGATCTTTACTTTCATGAACCAGGGGTCGTGCTGGTTGTACTGAATAGTTTTGGATAGGTCAATAATTTGTGTTTCCATGTTCATGTGTAGGTGTGATGTCGATAAATTTCCATAATTAATCGTTATGAAATCTCTGTTACAGCTTCTGATTGTGTAAATGATTGGAAAAGAGGGTAATAATTTACGGTTTCTGGACAGTGGCGGCAAAGGTTTGGTGGAAATATGAATGATATGGCAGTGGTATTGTGGTTAACTGCCTGTTTTAATCGAAGTGAAATTTTGTAGGTTTTTTTTGGATGTTTTGGCTGTTCCTATAGGCCGGGCCATTTGCTATATCTTTTGTTCTGGAAGGTTGCCGCGACTGTCCCTGACAGAAAAGAGCCTTTAAGATCCCTTGAAACTAATTTCCTGTGCCAAGGATTCTCTGTTTAAAATTTCTGCCCATATACGCGTCTATGGCATGTAATTGCTACCTTTCTGTTTAATTTCTAAATAAAAAAATATGTGGATCAAAAAACCTGACCAGGGCAATCCGCCAGATAGTGGCGTATATGATGTTGGATTTTTATTTAAGCATGGGAATATCTATGTAATGGACAATCATGCGGCAGCGGGATGGTGCTGGTTAAATGAACTGGATCCCAAAAAGGATTATAATTTTTTTCATATTGACCGTCACTTTGATTTGATTGACAATATTTCCCGTTCATTTCTGCGGGACTTGAAAATTTCGGATTTAGCGACTATTGATCAATATCTTGCCTTAAAAACGGATGTTGGTGCATTGATGGGTTCGCAGGTCTTTAGGTTCGATAACTATATTATGAATATATTCCATATACTGCCCAATTTTTTCAATAACAATATTTTTGCAACACATAGGGACGGTCATGTCGCTGATGCCATAACGATTAACTATTATCCTGAAATAACTTCGTTGCATTCAGATCTTGCTTACCAGGTCTCCCAGGATAGTAGGCATAAATGGATTTTAAACCTTGATCTGGATTATTTTTTTACTGATCTCAGTTCCACGCAGTATTTTCAGTTTTTGTCGGATAGGTATATTGATCTGTTATGTGACCAAATTCTTAAAGTCTCCGATAGGATCGCGGTTATTACGATCGCAATGAGTGATTATTTTTGCAACGGACAGGAAAATTCACGGCATGTTCTGGAACGGGTTGGAACTAAATTGGGCTTTAAGGTTGAGTGGCCAGGATAACAGTTTGCTTATGCTGTTGGGGTAGGCCCGTTTTGCATTTCACGGGTTTGCCGGATATTACCGTATATTTTAAGTGCCCGGCGTTTGTGCTTAAGTTTTTTCAACATCTTTGGATAAAGGGAATCTTTTGCTGTGTTTTGATCATGCGGTTGTGCGCTGCTCTATAAGATTAAGTAGTGATTGTTCTGGTTTTCCCATTAGGCCCGGCCATTTGCTGTAACCTTTGTTCTGCAACGGTGCGGCGTCTGTCCCTGACAGGGAAGGCTTATTCTTGGGGTTTAGTGCTTTTGCAGGTTTTTATTTGATTATCAGTTGCTTATTAATTTTTTTAAAGTTAAGTTTGATAGGCTACTTACCTGCCGCATTATATGACCGGACCGGAATAAATTGTATAACAGTTCACCACAACCATTTTCATAATGCCTCTCAAAAAATCAATCTACCAGAACAACAATCTCCTGCCTTTAATGTTGGCAGTGCTGGCAATGAATTTTCTTAATTCATGTGCAAACAATAAGATAGTCATTAATTCCAATACCAGGTATAAGCCAATACCTGCAATTGAGACCAGGTTTTATAAATCTCCCCAGGAAAGGGAAGGCCAGCTTAGCGGCCTGGCCTTAGGGGTTGCCATCTCGGGTGGCGGCTCCAGGCCCAGTATTTTGGGACTGGTGTCCTGATTGGCCTCGATGATATTAAAAAAGGCCAAAGCAGTTTTTTAAATGAAGTTGACTATTTTTCTACCGTGTCGGGCGGTGGTTTTGCTGCCGGGTATTATTTGACCCTGAAAAAAAACAACATCCTGGATAAGTACCCTTCTTACTTTGATTACTGGAGATCGGATTCTAGAAAAAAACGCTTTCAGGAGTTTTTATTTAAGGGGGCAAGTGCAATTACCATGGCCAAATTACCGGGATATGAAAGGAATGCAATATTTAAATCATATCCCACTATGATCGACCATGAATTATTGCAGTTGGGCAAGCTGGATCTTGAGGATAAACCGATTGATACTATGTTTTTAAGCGATTTTTTTATCCCGGTTGAATCTTCGCTTAAGAAGGTAAGGTTTCCCATTTTTGTTACAAATGGCACAATTTATAATAACGGGGAACGATTTCCATTTATGCCCCATATTATCAATGCGCTAAGAATAAATGGCTCACTGCTTCCCAAAAAGCAGTTTGAGATCAATAGTGGCTATGGTTTTCCATTAAGCTATGCCATTTCCGGCAGTGCAGCTTTTCCAGGGGTGCTGCCGATGCTTAAGCTCAGCATAAAGAATACCGATTCTGTCATCAGGGTGATTGATGGCGGTGCGGTGGATAACCTGGGCTATGCCACCCTGTTGGAATTGCTACATCTTGATCGGGTAGCGCTGGATAAAAAAAGAATGTTGGTCATTGACTGTGGGGGGCTTGGGAATGAGGTGCAGCAGCAGACCAATGGAAGGATCAGTTATGCCGGACTGCTATCTAAAGCGCTGATGTACACGGTTGATATTAATATTCTTTATGCAGATAATAATATCAAATATATTGCAAACTACTATCATATCAAGGAGGACAATATCAAAAGGATTGGTATATCGACTATAAAGAATAAGTTCTTTGCACTTGAAAAATCTGCAGACGAAAAGTCAATACAGGAATTGGAACTATTAAAAACAAAGATTCTCAATGGGGATATGAATTGGACAGATGTATATAACGACTTCGCGTCCGGGCCTTTGTTCAAAGGCTATACAAACGACAATATCTCCGAAGCTCCTTTGGATTTATTTAAGAATTTTAGTCTCAAACAGGTTTTTGAATTGTATGAATTATCATCGCAGGTTGATACCAAGATCAAAATATATGATTGGGAGAAAGAAATATTGGTGCTAGCGGGCCGCTATGCGGTTTCCATGGAGCAGGCAGCTATCAGGGATTTAATAAAATAAGTCCAAGAGCCTCAAATGACAAGAGCAGCCCATCGTAAAATGCAGTTATGGCTAGTTGCCCTGTGCGTGCCACTGTGCGGATTTTATTATTACAACTATAAAAAGAACAGGGAAATTGACGGTTACAGGTTACACCTGTGGGCGGAATTGCAGGGCCACTCCATCACCAGGCAGGGCTATGACTGACTTTGGGATCCCCAAATGGGGGAGTGGAAAGTATCCTTCAGGAAATGTGAGTTACTGGAATATCTGCAGTGTTGTGTTTTTACCCAGTGGGGTGAACCTTATCGTGTATTTACAGCATAAGAAAAGTAATCGGCGGGAAAAACGGGATAAATTAAAGCCTTGGCGGTGATGATTTCCAAATGGGGCGAGGGGTACTGAAATGCTTTAATGATCATTGTTTTTCCCCGTGCCTGTTGTGGGATACAGAACGGTGCTTAGCTGTTGAATATTTTTTTGTTGGCTGTCTTGTCTTATTTCTGTATAAAATCAAGTATGGAACCGAAAAATTCACGGGGTTGTTTTTCCCATTGCCAATATGTGTTTGGCCAGTTCCAGTTAGCGCCATTTAGCGCTCCCTTGGTTATCATATCGTGCCCGCAATCCTTTATGGTAACGATTTTATGATCCACCCCAGCATTTTTCAGATAAGCTTCCATTTTATTCCTGTTTTCGGTCGGCGGCACCAGTACATCTTTTTCTCCCAAAATATTCAGCACAGGACATTTTATTTTATTCAGGGCTTCTTTGGGGTCATACCTGTTTTTTCTCCACCATAATACGTCGTCTCCGGTTTGCGACTGGGGTATATCAAGATAATCTATCCATTTTTTATCTTTTATTTTTGTTGCATATGTTTTGAGGGCTTCCCAATCTTTTATATGATTACTCTGGATATATTTGAAAAAAAGTCCTGAATAATGAAGTGCAGAGTCAATGGATTTTTTCGGGTAACCTTCATCAGCCAACGTATATTGGACGCGGTTGATATCCTGCTCATAAAGGGAGACCGCTGGGCCTACCACCAGGATTGCGAAGCCGCAGTCTGAGACTTTATTTGCTGCAAGAGGTGCAATCCATCCGCCCTGGCTTGCGCCAAGAAAGCCTATTTTTGTATAATCCATGTCTTTTCTGTTCTTGAGATAATTAAAAGCAGAAACAGCATCATCTGCCAGATCATTGAAATCTGCTGATGAAAAATTACCTTTTGATTTACCGGTTCCACGTTTATCATAAAGTAAAACGCCTATGCCATTGCTCGCCAGACTGTAGGCCATTGAATGATACCAGGCTGTGTTCCTGTCTTCCCACCCGGACCGGTGTATCAGGATCACATAGGGGGTCGGCTTTTCAGGTTTGTTGGGTTTGAACAAAACGCCTGCCAGTGAAATACCTGCATTTGTAAATGTAATTTCTTCTTCTGAATAGTTTTTTTCCTTCGCTACCGTTTTTTTTAGGTGCATGCGGATCTTTGGGTTCATGTCCTTGCTTATGCCTGTCAGATCTCCTGTTCTGGGATCTAAAAAACAGTAGAAATCCCCATAGAATATTTTTATGTTCAAGGTGTCTCTGCTCCTGGAGATTTTTTCTGTGGCCACATCCATATAACCAATTTCGGGGATACCGTAGGTTGTTTTATCCATATCAAAATCAAATGAAATCGTCTGGACAGATCCATCCCGGGTAAGGGCACCTTCATAATGCCCCTGTGGTGTTTGACTATGTACGGTCTGTGCCATTGTAAGCAGAAGAAGCAGATATATGAATTTCATAGTTGTATTTTTATATGTTTTAACGGTTTATATTTGGTTTTCAATTGAGCTGTATTTTAAACTTTTGGGTCCCACTGGCGGTTGACTGGCCGCCAATTGCTGAATCACCGCTTTGATTAGTGTAAATTTTCATTGCTCCAAAGTGTACGCTGTTCAGTTTTAAGGTTTAATTTAAATATCCTATGATTGATTAGTGCAGTAATCCCAAAAGTTCAAAGCTTATGCCAAAACTATAATATAGCGTAATAGGTTGGTGTTAAAGTATTTATGACAGCTTTTATGAGGAGGTGTGCGAAAACGGACAGTTTTTGTTCGGGACTGAACATGATTAACAGTGCTTTTAAAAACCTGGGGCATTCCAGTTTTATCAAAAAAGACCAAAATGCCTGTTTCAATACCGGGCATTCCATTTAAAACTTAACAGGTTTTCAGGAGGATAGCTTACCAGTTTGTACGATTTTCTGCTGTGAGGTCTTTTATCTAAGGTTTCATTGTGTATATTTTCCATGGCCTTTTTTTCCTGTGCCCTTTGGGCCACCTGTAGTATCTTTTGTTCTGGTGCCGCGAGGGTCTCTGATAGGGTGAGGTTTTTGTAGTTAAATTCATTTTACGGTGCCCGGTGTTTATTTCGCCACGGTAACTGCCTGTTTCACCACGGTGGTGCTGGGGTTTTAGTTTCGGTTGGTTATTTTGTTTGGCTGGATAAATAGGGACATGTGTCTGTTGTTTAGTCCGGGTGAATGATCTGTTATGAACTGGTTTGGGAAATTTATACTGACTGTTTTTATTAGCTTCTGCTGTATGGTCGGGGCGCTTGGGGCTAAGTATCCGGTGTCTGTTTTGCTGGTACTGATGGCTAAGGGCTCTTGGGTGCTGCTTGTGGTTGCTTTTTTTTGGAACAGGGATAAGAGGAGGAAAAGGAGGAAGGAGTTTGAGGATTTTATGCGGTGGAGGGATAGGTGGAGGTGAGTGAGGGTCTAGGTTCTAAGAGTATAGATTATGTTTGTTTTGGCTGTCCCCTGCGGGCCGGGCCATTTGCTGTATCTTTTGTTCCAAAAGGATGCCGCGTCTGTCCCTGACAGGGGAGAAGAAGATGATAAATAGGGTTATTGTTTTCCGATCTGAATTATTGAAAGATCACTATTCTTCAAAACTTTTTAACTGGGTTTTAAGGAAATTGAGCTTTGCTGTCAAAGCTTCTACTATTTTATGGTAATATAAACTTTCATTTTTTGCAAAGCCAGCAAACGTTAGATCTCTGTCCTCCAGAAAAATATGGTGCGGAGAAATCAACCCCTTCAGTCCGGCATCCAAATTCTTATAACCATTTGACTGTGTGGCCGTGGCTATTCCTTGGTTAAGTATATTTATGCGGTCAGCATCGTGAATTCCTTCGATGGAGTTAACATTGTTGATGAAATTCTGCGCATATGAATGGATTGATGCTAATACGGTGTTTTGGTAGGCTTTTTCCTCCTCCAATAGTTGGTAAAGCTTATAAATGTTACTTTTTCCTACCTGATATGGTGTATCGAGGTAAGCAGCTTTGATATCGCTTAGTAATATTTCCAGCTCTTCATAACCATCGAATTTTAAAATACTTCCTCCCGGAACAGTTTTGAATCCTCTGGGAAGTTTTAAGCCGTTATCCAAAAAATCTCCCTCATAGGTGTTTTTCAGTTCAAAGCTGATTTCTTTTTTCATGTTTTATTTAAAATTTTAATAATGGCCAATATAATTTTTTACCTGCAATTATGCTTTGGATTTTTTCGAAATAATCATTTTATTTATGTGAGGATTACTGTCAGTTAGCTATTGGTATCCAGTATGACTTGCCTGGGAAGGTTATGTGATTTGACGCCGTGGTAAGAAAAGTTTCTGGAACCGTTCGGAACTAGACAGATCAGATTGAAAGTATTTTGTCCGGATTACTTTGGGCACCAAATTGAAAAAGGGGAATGCTAGGGTTGGTGTTTGTTGGAACCATAATTTTAATTCCCAACGTTGTTTAGCCAATAATTGTATCAAAAATGTTTTTGGATAGCGATGATAGCTGGCTCATTTCAGTAAAAAGGAGGGTTCATAACAATTGTTGTTGAAATAGTAAAGGCTATTAATTTAAGACCGGTTTTGAAAATTATAATTTTTTATTATTTTTGTCAAAAGCTATTAACGGAAGCTTACCATTCGCCTTAGTGCAGCTCTAACCGGCGCCGTTACGATTAATCACAGATCGAAACTCAATCTCGTTTCGAAGAGCGGTAGGCGAATGACGTTTTTCTGGCGGGAGAAGGAGTAACGATGAAAATCAAATCTACTACTGGCCCAAGTGCCTTAAATCTTAAGCGTAAAGCTAAGCGATTAAAAAAAGAACTGCGTATTTCCCACACTGAGGCATTGAATTTAATTGCAATGGAACAAGGTGCCAAAGACTGGAAAAGTTTTATTGAAAGATCCGGTGGTAACGCAGTTGAAAAAGCTGTTGTCCAAAAACTAAAAATTCCACAACCTGCAACATTAGACTATCACAGTTTTATGACAGGTGCGGTTATCGGTCAACATCCAAATGGGAAAATGGCCGTACAGAACCATGCACGGGTTGGCAATTTATTACAGACTCTGCTGGAAGCCACGGAGTACCACAAAAGGGCCAACAACCATTTGATGGAAATCCGCAGGACGCTCGATACGTGGTTGGGCTGTGAATACAACGAGAAAGAGCTTGAAAATAAAGATTTCAACAGGATTTATTATGGCGGGAATGGAAAATTTAAATTCGGGCCAAAACCCTCTCTGAGTCAACAGGCGGAGCTGAAACGATACCTAAGGAAGGCAGAGTCCATTCTTGCGCGCTGCTATCATGATTGCGGGCCATTTGCGAAACTTATAAAACGGTTCAAACTAGTATCATCAGCTCTTGAGAAGTGGCCAAAAAGCATTAGAATCCCAATACCCGGGTATGATAGGGGACAGATTCAGGCTGGAAAATTTGTAAGGCTGCGCGGGACCGAAAACATCGGAATAGTATTCAACCACGACCTTAGGCATCAGACTGTAGAAGGATATAGTGATAAAGGTAGGTTTGTTTATGGTCGCCATGAAGTCCGTGTACTCAGAAAACAGTTGGAACTGGTGGATTTTAAACCCATGCGGCTCAAATTGCCTTATGGCAAATGGAAATGTGAAGATGGAAGGGAAGTGCTGTTCAATCGGGATTACTGTCCGATCTGGGAGAAGTTTCCAGATGGCAATGTCAGAACGATAGCGCCGAATACCTATGTAGCTCATGAAGAGAGTGAGTTTTATTACGATGACGGTAGTGCCCCTTATTATGATAATGCTAGCACGGAGGAAAACTGTGTGTCGGTACTTAAAGCATGGGGCGTAGAAGAAAAGAATCCCATTGTTATTGATCTGATACCGTTGGCTATTGCCAATAGGGATTTTAGACTGCTTAGTCCAAAAAATATGTCTTAAGGTGTTTCAAGTCTAAAGGGTAATGGGACTGTATCTTTTCAGTCACATTACCCTTTGTTTTTGGATAGTATTCTTGGTCCTTTAAAATGGTTTTGGTGGATCAACTCGGTATTGATCGTCATGAGTTTTGGTAGTTGGAAATTTATTTGTTCAAGGGTAGGAAATAGGCAAGGCTAAATAAACAGTTCGGGTGAGATCGGAATGGCCTCTAGGTGTTCTTCGCCCCCAGGCTTTATTTTTATCAGTTCTGTTGCCGGAAATTCCCGCTCCATCGGGCCATGTTCAGTGAATACCTCAACTTTGATTGTTGCGTCCATGATCTTCCGCACGTTTTGGTGCTCTACCCTCAATACAAAACTTTGGGTTTGTATGCGTTGGCCACGGAACATTTTACCCTCGTAGGACTGCTGATAGGTGATAAAGCCTTCAGGATCTGCTTTAAAATAATGGTCGAGGTCAAGTTCGCGGGGAAGCTTCACAATATAATTAAAACCATCTATCGTACTCTTGGTCATATTCATAAACACAAATTTTAGATCGAAGTTTATGGTTTTATATCGTCGTGCACTAAGGCCGGCATCTCCAGTTGGCTTAATAACTGGTGCGATAGAAATCAGTTCATCTGGTATTGTGTTTTCCTCTACTAATGCAACTGCAACAAAAGGCTGGGCTATCCTGATCGGTAATTCTAGTTTCTTTTTTGCCACCTCTGCAAATACATATGGCTGGTGATCCATTAATTTTTCATATAGCCTAATCATTTCATTTGGATCAGATAGGTCAACGATGTCGCGGCCTCGGAAACCAGCCGGAATGATTTTACTATCCCTGCCCCCAAAACTAGCTAATACGTATTTATTTGGATTATCGTTGATGTCATTGATCATTAGTTCGTACTCTGTGCCAACCCCACCCGTAAAATCATCTGCTTTTCGCTTATAGCCTTCAGATAAAATGACAACAATCTTTGGGAAACTGTGCATGGCCTTATACATCATCTTGACAAAATTGATCGCTGTTTCCTGTTGGCTTAGCCCCTTATCCATATGTGCTTCGAATCCACCTTCTGTCCTTAGATGGTTTACAAAGTCAAATACTTTACTTTCATGCTCTTTTGTGTCCCAACTATAAGACACGAAAACTTGAATAGCTGAATTATCAGCTTGTATAACTTCTTTTTCCTCCATAAATTCTTCGTGTACGGCTCCAATTATGCCATTAAAAGTTCGGTTGGTTGACCTTTTCATTTCTATGCTTAGTGTTTGATCAGCTTTTTTTTCTTCGGCAAATTGCGCTTTTCTAAGTGATTCTTTTTTCTTTATCAGTGATTCTTTTTTGCTGCGCTTTTGCTTTTCATAATTGTTTATGAATTTGCTAGAATTAAGAATCTCTTTTCTGTATCTTATCACTTGGTCGTTTTTGCTTTTCAAAGAAGTAGCAGAGGTATTCTTGTTAAACGACTTCAGTATGATACTAATTTTGGAATCTCGGTCTACCATTTTTTTCTGTTCAGCATAAATTTTATCGTCCAGACGCTGAATATCATTTTCAAGCATGTTGATTTGTGAATAATAGTTTGATAGGCTCATGTACTGGAATTGTTGAGGCTTAAAGATACAAAATTTAAAGATTTTGTTATTCATTGGACTTTGATCTGATGCTAAAATCAATCGTTGTTTATATGTATTATTGTATTTTAAATAGACTACGCTCAATGGTTGAAATCATAAATTGTCATAGCGCGCTTAACCTGGAATCGAATGACTTCACGCTAATATTAAAGGGGATGAATGATGGGGGTCTGAAATCGGTCATCTGGCAGTCCAGGGTTTCGTTTTTAGCAACCGCGGGCATCACAGTGCTGAACAAAAGGATTATAGAATGGATCGGGTACAACAGTATCAGAAGAGAAAATTCATTTATCTACCGCGCCGATTTATTTGTCGAAGATCAGGATATTATCTATATTTTGAATGACCCTGGGCGATATCCCAATCCCTCTCGGAAAATTGAAATCGGGATCATTTCGAAAAACATAGACGCAGCTCAGAAGTTATTAAAAAAGTATGTAAAGCATTTTGAGACATCACTAAAGGCGAATATAGATGGCCGGAGAGTTAGGCACATGCAGTTGGATTGGTATAAATCAAGTGAGAATGGAGCTATTGATACGCATGTTTCATATTACAATAGTTTTAGTTATCCCTCGATCACTGATGCTGATTCACAAGCAGCGCTTCGGTTAACCGATCCAGAAGCGCGGAAGGTATTACGGAAAATCTCAGAACAGGATTTATCGAAAAGCCTTGACATCAAAGGGGAACAAAAGCAGGCTGTTATGGAAACCGTGGAAAGACTCATATCATGGGACCTCGTTATTCCGAAAATTCTTATCATCTGTAAAAAGAATGCCGCTGCCATCGCAGTTGTGCAGTCAAAAGAGGAAATCATGGGAGAAAATGCCGTGGGGCTTCGTTGCCCGCATTGCAGCAGGGCATTTTCTGAGGAGTTAATGAAGGAAAGCTTTATGATCAGTGAGTTAGGGAAGACGATGACCAGAGGAAGCCAATGGATGACGGTACTGCTGACCAGTGCTTTAGTTGCTAGTGGTATTCCGGAAAAAAGTATTATATGGAACCTAACCGAAGATAGTGAAGAAGTTGACTGTGTGGTTCAGTTTAAGGATCAGGTATGGATATTCGAACTTAAGGACCGGAATTTTGAGTCGGGAGATGCGCACCCATTAACATACAGGGCTATAAAATTCAGAGCGAATAAGATAATTGTATTCACTACGTGCAAAGTGACAAAGGAAGCACGCAGTGTTTTCAAGGATATGTCCCGTAATTCTAGGGCCGAAGAATCGTATGGGATTCCAGTATATATAGAAGGCCTTTCTGTACTTCAGTCTGCAATTGACACACTAGTGAAAAACGAAACACTAATGTATGTGAGTAAAAAAGCTAAAGAAATCAGTTATACAGCTGGGATGGATTTCTCGCCAATATTTTCAAATGTTTTGGGAGATTACCTTGTGGAATTCGAAAATGGAAGGGAAGAGCGTATTAATATTTTTCGGTTGTAGGTGTCTTTGTAATTATAGAAGCTCTTATGTATTCGCTAAATTCTGGAGGGCTGTGCATATAAAGTTGCAAAAATTGAATCATTTGAAACTTTTTTTGAGTGAATTGATAAATTTATTTTTTTTAAAAGTTATTAACAAATAATTTGAATATCAGCTTCTAACGTATGTCATTCCGGTATTTTTATTAATGTAAGTGCAAATGTTTAAAGTTTTGCATGTTTGCCAGCAAAAAAAAGCCGAATTTTGTATTACATTAAATAGTGCAAATGTTTTACTGTAGCTGATATTATACTATCAAGCCAGAATGCATTTTTGATTTCAATTCTGTCTCAAATGAAAATAAGTTTTAGTGGCCATGAAACCTTTGTATGTCGCCAGTTCTGGCTAAAGAAAGGTTACGAACATGTGTTAGCAAATAGATCGTTCAACGATGAGGACGCCGTAGTGCATTTAGGAGTTGGTAAGAACATGACGACCGCTATTAAATTTTGGCTACGTGGATTTAATATAGTTGATGAGGGCGATCAAATCACAGAACTTGGCACAAACCTGCTCGAACGTTACGATCCTTATTTGGAAGATACTGCCAGCTTATGGCTTTTGCATTATGCCGCTATCAAAAACGAAAAACTTTTTATTTTCAATACTTTCTTCAATCAGTTTTTGAAAGAGAAAAATGAATTTACAAAGTCACAGCTAATTGCTTATTTAAAACGTAAAACAGAGGAAAGCGGCATTAAACACTTTAGCGATAAAACATACGATTCCGATGCCAACGTTTTTCTAAGAACCTATAACAGGGCAAACGATGGCAAGGCTGATATAGAGGAAGAAACTGCAAATCTGCTTGTAGAACTGAATCTTATCCGCCCATTTACCAGGGTGGATTTAGATGGTAGAACATCTGTACAATGGTATAGGGTGATGCGTGAAAGTAGGGACGAATTACCATTAGAAATCCTATCCTATACGGTGTTAGATACCTATGGTGCTAACCCAAAGTCGATATCATTTAAAGATCTGCTAGAAGGCATAAACTCGCCCGGCAATACCTTTTGCATTACGGAAAAAGGGTTGGAAGAAAAGCTAATCGAATTGGCAAACCTTTGGCCAAATGTGTTTAATTACAATGAAACGGCTGGCAACCGTGTATTACAAATTAAGGAAGAAATGAATAAGTGGGCACTTTTAGATGAATATTATGGTTAAACATTTTTCTCCGTCCCAGAACATATTATTGAATAACTTTGAAGTTGCAGATTACATCATTACGCCCAATACCCAGGAGGTATTTGAGTCATTGATCAATAATTATGCGTCAGGTATTAGGGCAATAAATCTTATCGGTGCCTATGGCACAGGTAAGTCAACTTTTTTAAATGCTTTAAACTATCATCTAAACGATAGTAAGCTTTTTGTCGAGCTTAAAAAATGGAATAAATTCAAACGTTTCGAATTCCTTAAGCTGGTAGGTAACTACGATTCTATCATCGATAATGTAGCGAATTTAATTGGCTCATCGAGTAATAAACCATCCGTATTAATCAACGAATTAGAGCAACTTATAAAAAGCACAAATGCAGAGGGGAGAGGTCTTATTTTTATTATTGATGAGTTTGGTAAATTTCTCGAATACGCATCAGCTAACGGTGCTGAGAAAGAACTTTATTTTTTGCAACAGATAGCTGAAGTCATCAATGATACCGAACACGAGGCTGCGTTTATTACAACACTTCACCAAGATTTTTCAGCTTATGCATCAAGCTTAAATGCCACGCAGCGTAATGAATGGACAAAAGTTAAAGGGCGTTTTCAGGAAATAACATTTAATGAACCGGTAGAGCAATTGTTATTATTAGCAAGTAAAAGGATTGGTTACAATCCTGATGATGCTGAGATAGATCATATTGCTAAAACAATCGAAGTTATCGGAAAGGCCAGGGCCTTTTCGTTGAAAGATTACTTCGATCAAAAAATAGCGAATAGTATTTATCCGTTAGATTTATTGTCGGCCAGCGTTCTTGCTCTTGCCTTGCAACAATACGGGCAAAATGAAAGATCGCTATTTACATTTTTGAATTCCAATAGCTTTTACGGCTTAGATGAGTTCGATAAAGGACGCCAGAATTTCTATGGTGTATCAAATGTTTACGATTACCTTAATTATAACCTTAATTCATACCTCAATTCAAAGGCAAATATCCATTATAGTAAATGGGCCGAAATTAAAAATGCTTTAGAAAGGGTAGAGGGTGAGGTAGATGAGCAGGAGCACACACTCTATCAAACACTGATCAAAACCATTGGTTTATTAAATATATTTAGTCATGCCAGCGCAAGGCTAGATCAGGAGTTTTTGATAGCTTACATAGAATTAACAGCTAATCTTACAGGTGTAGAGGAAGCGATATTGAATTTACAGCGTAAAAATCTATTATCTTACAACAAGCATTCGCATCGTTTTTTTTACTCCGAAACCACCATAGTAAATATAGACGATGCCATTGCAGAGGCGGGGCTTGAAATCAGCCGGGCCAATAACATCGTTAGTTTCTTAAACAGTTATTTACCGCTAGCGCCAGTGGCTGCCAAGAGATCCTATTATAAAAAAGGAACCCCTCGAACTTTTGAATATAAAATTTCTGATGCTCCATATTCTGCTTCAAAACCAAAAGGTGCAATTGATGGCTTCATCAATTTAATATTTAACGAAAATATTAAGGAATCCGAAATTGTTAAGGCGTCAGCAGAAAATGATCAGGCCGTACTTTACGCGCACTTTTTGAGGGTTGCGGATATACAGCATGCTATTGAAGAAATTGAAAAAGCAAAAATTGCAAAGGCAAAATATCCTTATGATAAAATTATTCAGCGGGAATTAAGTGCTATAGAAGAGATTCAAAAAAATCTGTTAAACTATTACCTTTACGAAGGTTTTTACGATGTACAGTCCGTAAAGTGGTATTACAAAGGGGAAGTTCAGCAGTTTAGGAATAGTAAAGAATTTAATACCTTTTTATCAGCTATCACAGATGAGATTTACTTTTTAACACCTAAATTCATCAGTGAGTTAGCAAATAAAACAAAACTTTCAGGAACAATTTCGTCCTCACGTCGCTTATTACTCGATGCCATTTTGGAGCGGGAAAATGAAGAGAATTTAGGTATTGATGGTTTCCCTCCCCAAAAGAGTATCTACCTGTCTCTATTAAAACAAACAGGTATTCACCAGCCTACAGAAAATGGTTGGAGCCTACGCGAAATTACTGATCAGCTATCGGATCACAATGGATTTATGCCTCTTTTTGCTGCATGTAACGATTTTATCATCAGTACTAAAGGTGCTAAAAGGAGCATTGCTGATTTTTATGATCTTTTAGAACAGGCACCATATAAGCTTAAGAGAGGCTTTTTAGATTTCTGGATTCCTGTCTACCTCATCATGAAAACGGATGATTTCGCATTGTATGGCACCAATGGTTTTATTCCGGAAATTGATTCAGAGGTCTTAGAACTATTGGTTAAAAATCCACAGCAATACCATGTAAAAGCTTATGATACAGATGGCATTAAAGTACGTTTGTTTAACCAATACCGAGAGCTGCTCGCCCTAAGCGAAACACAAAGAACTTCAAATGAAGCTTTTATTAAAACCATTGTTCCATTCTTTAAATTTTACAAAGAGCTAAAGCCTTACGTTCAAAAAACGAAAAATCTAAGCAGAAAAACAATTGCGGTAAGAAATGCATTAACCAATGCTACTGAACCGGAGAAATTATTTTTTGAAGATTTCCCAAGTGCTCTTAATTATGATTTAGTGCAGTTAAGC
The DNA here is from genome assembly GCF_032678585.1 of Pedobacter psychrodurus. Lineage (GTDB taxonomy): Bacteria > Bacteroidota > Bacteroidia > Sphingobacteriales > Sphingobacteriaceae > Pedobacter > Pedobacter psychrodurus_A. Next base: position 44,403 of record NZ_JAVTSN010000029.1, read on the forward strand.
AATAATCCAGAACTGTTAAGTAATTATAATGCGGATCTCCAAGAATGCATTAGAGAATTACGCAACGCCTATAATGAATTGCTAAATAAATTTGAGGGTATAATTAATGGTCTTTGGAATGAGGATTACGATTTCAATACTTATACCCAAAAGCTAAGGGCTAGATATCAAAAATCTTTAAAGCAATATTTGCTGCTTCCATACCAGAAGACCTTTTACGATCGGTTATGCTCACCATTAGATGATAGAGCCGCTTGGTTATCGTCTGTAGCACAGGCAACCGTGGGTAAAACACTCGACCAGATTACGGACAAAGAAGTAGAAAACCTTCAGGAACGTTTCCGTTCGCTTATTCACGAATTGGATAATTTAAACGATATGGCTTTGCAAAAAATAAATCTTGATGAGGAAGATGTTTTCAAATTTGAACTTACTACACCTGGTAGTGGTTCGAACCATAAAATTATCCGCATGCCTAAAATACAAGATGCTCAATTTCAATATTTGGAAAGCGGAATGTCAGATTTAATGAAGAAAGCAAATAAAAGTACAAAAATTGCTATCTTGGCTAAAATGCTCAAACAAGTTTTAGATGACGAAGGAAAATAACCAGGTAAGGCATGTATTAGGGATTTCAGGAGGCAAAGACAGTGCTGCGCTTGCCATTTACATGAAAGAACTGTATCCACAAATGGATATTGAATTTTACACATGTGATACCGGAAAAGAACTGGAAGAGACTTATCAGCTCATCCGTAACCTCGAGTCCAAATTGGGCGTGAGCATCCATAAATTATATGCGAAAGAGGGAGACAAAGGAAACCCTTTCGATTTTTACCATAATTTATATGGTGGTTATCTACCATCATCAAATGCCCGATGGTGTACCCAGAAATTAAAAATTGAACCTTTCGAAAATTATATTGGTACTACACCTGTAATCTCCTATGTAGGAATTCGTGGCGATGAGGATAGGGAAGGTTATATATCAACAAAACCACATGTACAATCCATTTTTCCTTTTAGAGAAAACATATGGAGCGAGGAGGTAATTGGTAAAGTATTAAAGAACGAGAATCAACAAAAACTTTTGGGCTTATATAAAGAGTTTTTAACTTCGAATCTCTACCAGCGTGCTACCGATATTATTAAAACCCCTTTATCCCTATCTTATAGTCAAAACCAAAAATTAAAGGCTTTGATGGGCTTAGGTATTAAAGAATTTAACCACGTGGCTTTTCAATCTTTAAAAGATAGCCAGTTGCCCATCGCCTTAGTAGATGATTTTCCTTTGTTAGATAACGAATCAATCCTTATTCGTGATGATATTTTTAGAATCTTACGCGAAAGTGGTGTAGGCGTGCCGGCTTATTACGAAGAGATTCCTTACGAAGTAAATGGGCAAACAGGTAAATATAACCGCAGTCGATCGGGCTGTTTCTTTTGCTTTTTCCAACGTAAAATAGAATGGGTTTGGTTATACGAGCAAAATCCGGCCAAGTTCTTTTTAGCTGTTGAGTATGAAAAAGATGGTTACACCTGGATGCAAGATGAACGTTTAGAAGAATTAATCAATCCTGAAAGGATTAAACAAATAAAGGAGGAATTTTTAACCAAACAACAAAACGCTGCTAAAAATTACCGGTCGAATAAATTGATTGATATTTTAGATGCAGAGGAAGAAGGTTGTTTAGCTTGTTTTGTATAAAAATATGGATATTATTAATGAACCTCTCTCGCTTGATATTGATGCAGGACGGCTACTTTTTGGCTTAAGTAGAATAGGATACACCACGACGTCTGCACTCTGCGATATTTTAGATAACTCTATTAGAGCAAATTCGAATAATATACGCATCCTAATTAAAAAAGAACGCCCCGAACTTTCAGATACTAAAAGAAATAATGTTAAAGAATATTTGATAGTTGATGATGGCGACGGCATGAATGAGGCTCAGATTAAAGATGCTCTAAAGCTTGGCTCTTCCAATGAAGACTATGAATTAAATTCTTTATCGAAGTTTGGTCTTGGTCTAAAATCAGCTGTATTTTCTCAAGGAGATATTCTTGAAATAATATCATCTGATGGTACAGATGAATTTGTCAAATATCAAGTATCTCTTCCTGCGGTTGTCGATGCTAAAAACTATTTTGCCACAAAACTTCCGCTAAATTCCGACGATTCAGAACTCATAGGTACATTACCGGCCCAAAAAGGTACAATAATTCGCATAGGTGAAGTCAGAAAAATGAATCACCCAAGCGTTAACAATACATTGAAGGAAATTAATCTCAAGGCAGGCGTCATTTATTACTATTTCTTAAAAAAGGGAATACAAATAATAATAAATGATGTCGAAATCTTTGGCATTGACTCTCTATTCGCCGAAGAGGCAGAACGAAATGGTAATCTAGATGAAAATAATTGGGACGGCAAAAGTGTAAGGTGGATTGAAAAGCCTATAACTTTAACTTTAGACGATGAGTATTCTATTAGTTGTTCCATTGAAATGACTCAACTACCATATCCTCCAATTTACAGGATTGAAAATTTTGACGGACTTGATGACGTTGGGGTTCGTAAAAAATATCAGATCACTAGTGGGAATTATGGTTTTTATGTATACCGCAATGAAAGGTTAATTGCCTGGGCTTCTTTGCTTGATGGTATTGTACCTCAAGATCAAGATTATTATGCTTTTAGAGGTAGAATAAAAATTGACGATTCTGCAGATGAATACTTTAACATCGACGTTAAAAAAAGTTCACTTACTTTATCAGACGAAGCATATAAATCTATTAGTGATTTTGTACAAGAAGGCAAATTGAAAAGCAGAAAAGCATGGAAAAAAGCGGGGCGAATTGTCAGAGATTTATCTAATAGAGAACCGAATGAGGTTTCTAATAATATAGTCGATGAATTCGAACAGCTTGACTACTTGCCAGGTGATGAGATTCCAGATTCTGATGCAGTAATTAAGAGGCTTGCTGAATTGGGTATTGATATGAATAGTAATGTCAAGCAAATGGCGCTACTTCTTAAGCAAGACAATGGCAGCGATGAGACAGAAGAAAGAGATTTAACCAAGGAAGAAAAGATCCAGGCTGTCAAGGGATTGGACAATCCCAATGCACAACGTATTTTTAGGGTGCCGTCTGTAATTGATAATTTGCTATGGGAACCTTATTATGATACTGATTTGAAAAACTGTGTTAGAATAAATAAATTACACAGGTTCGCACGATATATTTTTGAAGAGAATGGCGATAATAAGGATTTACAAATAATATTTGAATTGCTATTGTTACAATTTGCAGAATCAGAATTATATGCATATAAAAATATAAGCAAGTATAAATATGAAGAGCTTAGATTCGTATTGACAGAATATAGACGCATAACTTCTGAATTTTTAGCGAATATGTGCCGTCAACTAGATGGTAAATTGCCTCCCTTTAAGAATACTATCGAGGCATGACAGAGACTTTCGTATCATCTATTTTTGTCGGCTTCAATAGAGCATATATTTATATTTGGGTATCAAAAACGCACAAAGTAATATATGTTGGCATGACAAATAGCCGTAATGGTACTCTTGGTAGGGCATCCCAGCATTTAGATGCTAGGGGTACGTTAAGAACTAATTTTCTTAATAATGTAGGCTACAATATTGATCATACAAATGATCTTAAGCTGCTTTCTTTTAGACTGCCTGCTACAAAAAATTTCACATCGGTTGAGAGGTCTTATAGAGAAGCAGTGGAGTATCTTGTACAAAAAGAATTACTACTTTTAAGAGGTACCGTTGCCCCTACATTTGATGTAATATCTTGGGTTAGAGCAAGTAGTAGGCTTGGTAATGGAGTAGTAAGAAAAGCTGCAAATGAAATAGTTAAAGAATTTAAGGTAATATATCCAACACTATAATTTTGCTATCCTTGATAAGGTCTGTCATGATTGTATTCGATCTATCAGGCGGGAAAGATTTACTTTTTTAAGGAAATTGATTGTATCTTCACTTAGACTAACAGATCGAACATTCTCATAAATCCCCCTAACGTCCCTATAGTTTTGAATAGGTTTTATAGTTTCTAAATTAATTAGTTTTTTATTCATCATTGCCTTTAAAGGCATCCCTACATTTCGATTAGTAGATTTAAAAAGATCCTTGTATTTCTCCCAGTTTTTATCAAACTCCAAAATAAGTTCATCAATATTCAATTTGTGTTTTCCCAAATTAAAAAAGCTAATCAATAAGATAATTTGGTGCGGTGAAGTTCCGCCATGGGCCTTATCTCTCTTAAGCTCATTAATGAACTTATCAAGATAAGATATATGCTCATCTTGTGGGGTAACTTTGAAGAGGCGTTCTGAATAATTCGGCCTATCAACCTCATATACACCATCACTTAGAGAAACAATCCAACGGTACAATATTTGAATGTTGGCGGTAATTTCCCATTTTCTTGGGGTAGGTGCGTCAGAACAATTTCGATGTATCCATTCTTTAGCATTTCCAAAATAAATTGAGCCCAATTCATCTAGATTAGCTAAGAATGCTCGTATAAAAGGATGCTTAAAGAATGAAGATTTTAATTGCAGTACAAAATCTTCTTCTGTTAAACCAAATGGAATTTGATAAATGGCTAAATCATGCAAAGCACAATTTAACGCTATCGCGTTATTGCTAGTTTCATCGATATATATCCTTTTTAAGATTTCTACATCGTAAGACATAGGCAAAGAAGATATCAGGAAATTGGCAATTAAATAATTAAAATCAAAACTAAAGTTATCTTCAACCTTAATTTTTGCTTTTTGTATGGATATTTGTTCAGCTAACGTATTATATGTCTCATCTGTAATCAATGCGCTTTCTGCTTCTATAGTTTGAAAATATAAGCGATCTGACAAACTAATGTCTTCAACAATTACACCTAACTCATAATTATAATTAGGAGTTTCTGGAAAATTTAAAGCCCGCTGCGAAATATTTGCACTTCCAATAAACGCCCGTTTATGATCATCTACGAAGGCCTTTAAATGCAAGCGAGGGTTGCGATAAATATTTATTCCTCTTTCCTTCAGAAATGGATAAATATCTAAATCTGATGAACCTAAAATTAGATCATTAGGCTCCCAGCGGACAATTATATTTTCAACTATAAGAGATGACTGTAAGAGGTGTTTTAATTGAGCTAGTTTTATATAAGGTATATAAATAGACAGTTTGTTGGAATTTTCAATAAAACCCAACAAACTGTCACTTAAATTTATCCCATTTTTGAAGAGCATAAAACTACCTACTTTCTTTCCATTCTAACATAAATTGGCTCAACTTTAAGCCAAAAGTACTCCTAAATAAAGCTATGTATTGTTTGTATGATACTAAATTCTTTTCTGATTCTACTAAAGCGCCAAAAAGTAATAGTAATTGATGAATTTTGTTTGTGTCACCCTGATCAAAAATAGGCCTAATAAACTCATGGTAAAAATCATGCTCGGTATTAATTTCGATTAAGGTTCGATGTCCGATGACTTGAAAGTTGAAAAATTCGGATACACCAAGTTGAAGAAAAACAAAGACCTGGTTATACTGAGTCGCAAAAAACCACTCTATTGCCACCTTTAATTTAGCCTCGTCTTTCGCATATTCTGGATATCTATTCAATAGCCATATTTTAAGCTCTTCTTTAGCAGTGTCTTTTTCCGTTTCTCCCTCCTCAATATCTCCTTCGGTTGATGGTACAAGTACTGTATCCCCAGGAAATGGTCCTGGATCTTCCGCAGGAGTAGGAACGTTTGGCGAAATTGGTGTTGGAGGAAGACCACCACTGCCTCTCGTACCTTTACCTAAATCATCTACAGCTTTTTTAACGGATTTTAATTGATTAGCAATAAATTCCGACAATGCAGAAATGAACTTTATCGAAATATCTTCTTCAAAAATATCCATTGCGTCAATGCTCTCTATTTTTCTGAAAGAATGAACATTTTGTTTAGTATTATCTAAGCCAAGTAGTTTATCAAATGTAGGTTCAAAACTAATTTCAATTTTCCACCACCTATTTGTTGGATCTCCCACGTCGGTAATAAAACCAAAATTGTCTAATTTTATTTCTCTGCCAGCTCTTACAATTGAAATATTAGGTAAATCTTTGTAAATTTTTCCTAAAGCATTTTCGGAATTAGTACCTCCATCTTTAGTTTTAGTCTCTGCTTTAACTATCGAAATTTTTATTTTAAGACTATCTTCAATCTTTTTATATAAACTTCTGTTAGTTTCATCTCCAGCAGGATCTGGAAACAAAAAAACTCCATCTTCCCAAAGTTCACTGGCGGGGTTTTCATTGTATGGCGCTTTTAATTGGGTTCCAGTCATCAAAAAAAGCGGGTCAACTGGTAGTATATTTTGCTGTAGAGCTTTGTTTTCAGAAAAACTTTGTCCATTGTATTGGACCACTCTAATTTTTATCTCTACGCTTTGATTGTTTAGAAAATATCTAAATATCCTACCCAACGGCCAAGTGATATGTGGAACTAGTTTCTTTGATCTTCTAAAAATTAATCTATCACAATTAAGCCATCTTACAACAGTTCCAGTTTTATATATAGGTTTAATTAAGTCTAAAGCATATTTTGGGAGTTCTGCGTTAGTTACTTCAGGTAGAAATTCTGATCTATTTGTTCTGATTTCTTCGAAATCAAAATAGTTGAAGTGGATATCTGAAATATTTTGCCAAGAGTAAACTTCAAATCGTTTGCACTGTGATGCAGAAGAATTGGGTAAACCCATCCCAAATTTGCCAAGACCTTTGCTTGCACCGTGTCTAGTACCGCCGCCAAATCTTAAACTAGTCTCTAAAGTCTCTTTATTCATACCGATTCCATTGTCCGCAACCAATATCTCGTCAATTAAGTATTCTTTTCTTTGCGTTGTTGAAAGCCGTTCAATTAAAATAATTTCTATTTTATTCGCTTCAGCCTGTATTGAATTATCTATGAGTTCAGCTAAGGCCATAGCTGTATCTCTATAACCATTATCTCTTAACGATTCTACCCCATTAGGATCAAAGTAATGTACTGCCATAATTTATTGCCAAATTTCGTTGTAAAAGTTAAACATCATATTTTCATTGCCTAAAGCCCAATTATCCTGTAAGTCTATAAGCTTATTTTTTTTATTACCGCCATTTAATGGGCCTCTTAAAGCTCTTCCAACCATCTGACTGTAAAGTACTAGTGAAGAAGTGGGGCGGGTAATGATTAAAGAATTCAAATTAGGGGCATCAAAACCCGTAGTCAATACGCCGTAATTAATTAAAACTTTTAAAGAACCATCTTTGAATTTTTTTATAGACCGCTCTCTATCTTTTTTGTCTGTAACTCCTAGTATTGTTTCAGATTCTATCCCGTAAGAATAAAGCAATGTTTGTAAAATGACACAATGCTCAACGTTACAAGCGAAAACCAAAATTGAATCCCCTTCAGCATATAACGCTCTAATTTTATCTATAATTAAATGATTTCGCCCCGGATGTAATGCTAAGTCATTTAAGATCTCATTTAATTTTTCATCTCCAAATGCCTGTAAATCTCTTATCTGCTTTTCTGCAAGTTCGATTTGAACATCCGTCATTAGTTCCTGTCGTTCAATTTCTGCCAAAACACCTAAACTTTGCAAATATTTTATCGGTTCCTTAATCTCAATTCCATCGTCGTCAATCAATCCAAGACGAGTTGAATTAAAGAAGTAGGCTAAGTGATTGTTTTCAGAACTAGTCTGGTCAGCACTTCGTCCAGGGGTTGCTGTAAGACCAACTAGTTGCACACCGGCATAGCTTTCGGTTAATTTATTTATTGTAGCTTGATAAGTGGTTGCTAGTGATTTATGAGCCTCATCAATTACAACAAGTTTAACTTTGTTTAAAATCGCGCTTAGTATCTGTTTTTGTAATGGATTACTTGATAAGATTAACGAATTGAATTTTTGGAAACTGCCAAAAATAATGGCTCTCGATGTGGTTAGAATTTCAGCAGAATATTTATGATCTCCATATACTTTGAAAGCATCAATATGATAATCTCCTCGAAGTTGCCACGTATTGCTAAAAGTTTCATAAGCCTGCTCACATAATTCCTTGGAATGGGCAAGCCAAACAATTACGATTGATTTGTCAAATCCGCCAAGTACGCTTCTCGTTCGTAAATAGTCAGACAGTAACTCCATTGCGGTCTTTGTCTTTCCTGCGCCGGTCGGCATATGAATTAATAATCTGTTTGAATGTTCAACAGATAAAAGATATTGGATAGCTTTATCTTTTAAGTTCTTTTGATAGTGATGTAATTTGTATTGGGGCTCTATACTCTCTTGGGTTTCAACGGATATATTGTGTTCTAATTGTATAAAAGTATTTGGATCTAAACCAAGTTCTTCCAACATACTTTTCAGAAAAACCAAATCAGTGGCAGAGTATGATTTTAACTCACTTCTTTTATCTTCTTCTGTTTTACCCACAAGGTTTAGTTTCTTTGTTAATGACGAAACATGCTTGGATGGCATAAATAAGATCAAGGCATTTAAAACCTCTTTATTTTTGAATATATCTATGCCATATTTGTGGATAAGAATATCAGCATAATCGACTTCAATATTATTATTGTATATGTTGAAGTTTACTATAGCGTCAGAAATATTTTGTCCTACAAGTTTTCTTAAAATACCTGAAGGAATATTTGAGATTAAATCTTTGAGCATATGACAATTATGTTATGCGTTATATAGTATTTATAATTGTTGTTAAGAAATTGAGAACTTGACGCAATGCATCTAAATCCTTTTGCTCGATTTCTTCTGGCTTAAAATGCATTACATCGTTTCTAATTATTCTGGTTTCTTGAAGCATCTTCTGTAAAATCACACGGTCAATCCGAAGACCCAATTTTGCGTACAGCTCAGGATTTTCCATAATTCTTACATAGTGCCCAAAGTTTAAATCGGCTAAAGAATGTATTTCTTTGTCATGTTTGCTTAGATCTAGCACTTTTTTGATATCATCAAAAGTTAGTTTTCCATCTAGTAATCTCCTTACAAGATTTTCAATCTGCTCGATAATTAAAAATGGTTCGGAAAGTTTTAAAAATTGTTCGCCTAAATCTGTAGCCGTAACGATTCCCGATATCGTATTTTTCTTATCTCTAACCAATATCACTTCCTTTGCTAATATGACATTCATAGCTTTGAATATAGGTTCGTCAATACTAAGTACTTCTACATCTTCTTTACAGTCGAAAACGGTTTCACAATTTTTTCCAAGAGATAAGGCTGTGCCTATAGATTTCCAGCTTATCAAACCAACTACATCCCTGTTGCCTGATAATATAGGAAGTTGCGAAAAATTATACCGCAACATGATAGTCGTTGCTTCTGTCAGCGTTGTTTCTTTCTTTACAGAAATTAAACCGCAACATCCTTCTTCTTCAACCAAATTATTAATATTAGCTGCCCGCAATAAACTTAATCTAGGTATTGCATCAGCATATTTAGGTCTTTTAACCTCTCCACTAGCAGCTAACTTTGGAGGCCTAGACTTAGGTGCTATTTCTATCTCCCCATAATAATACGCGTTCTCAAAATCAGGATTGCTTGTTAATTCATATTTTTCCAAAAGCTTATTAATTGCTTCTATTACTTTCCAACCTCTTTTAACAACACCATATTTTTTGCAAATCACTTTAGGTGTTGTTTTTTTAATCTTTTTAGACTCCTTGATTTCTTGAAAAAAAATTTCTAATTGGGTCATATGATTGCGATAAATTAAGTGTTGCTTTATTTTTGTGAAAAGTGTAATTGAATTGGATCTGTGGTGAAAACTATATTCGGTAGCTCAGACAAAACAGCGCATATTATGGAGGATCTTCTACCTTTATAATTCTCATTAATAAATACTCTACTTATATGCTTGTCGTTGCTAAGTTTTGTGTATACATTCTCAAAAATTGTTTTTGAGATCCTAGCACTTTTCTTTCCATTTGAGCTTATCCTTATAAGAAAGTCATCAGTAACTTCGTAAATTACATTCTCCTTTCTGTCTTTAATGGTACATATTTTTTTTCCTTTTAAAGGTTTTATATGTTGGTTCCATAATTTGTCGAAGCTTGCCATCAATCTTACTACTTTATCCTTATAACCTCAGGATAAAAATCCCAGTCATCTACCTTCATTCTGTTATTGTATATCTTTACATAGCCAGATGATTCGTGCCCAGGTGCGTGGGGATCACCAACCTGTTTCCAAATTTGTCCGTTTTGTAATTCAAAAGATTTTCCGGCTTCAAACCCCGTAAATGCTTCTATCATTTTATTCTCAAGAACATCGATTTTTTGAACAAATGTATATGAACCTCGTTCGTAAAAGCGCAGAACATTATTACCATTCACATTATAAATACCTACCTGTTCATTAAAACTACCGAAACCCAACGAATGAGAATCTAATCGTCTGAAATAACTATTATTGCCTAACTTATATATCTCATACCCGTTGATATGGAAATTGTGAGTTATTGTTCCAATAGAAATTCGATTTTTAAAATCGTTGTTAGTTAAATTCATTTAGTTTAAGTCAGTAGTTACATTATCTCCATCAATCATTATCCATCTGTTTTTAAGGGAGGTTTGCTGTATAGCGGTTTTGACCTTGTCGAGCGGAAAGATTCTTAATTGCAAAGATTAAACATTCCTAGATTTGTCATCACCTGTTTCTGTAGTATTTAAAGTCAAAGTTTTTAGGATCACTAATTCTCATCAAAAAACACATCACCGGTCTGAACATACAATGTATCTCCAGTAGTGAAAGTTATCTCTATAAGTTCACCTTCTGGATAATTAGCATTAATCTCGAATCTTTCAAATTTACCTGTGAGGTTATTTATGCTGTTTTTCTGATTTTGGCCGTTGGGGTTATCAAAATATTTTGTAAACTTAATAGGGTTGTTTGAAATGAACTTTTCCAATGCTGCAACATTCTCGTCACTATACTCTGCATTTCTATTTTTGATCAATTCTTGAAATTTATCCTTTAATGCCATAATATTTGGTTGAAATTTATTGGTTATTATACTGCAACACAGGCTTTCAATTATCTCTAGGCTGTGTTCTCAAAATTTACTTTTTTTTAAACTCTTCGATTTTGGATTTACTCCAATCGCTTGGATTTAATAAATCTCTGATGTCAACTCTCAGGAATTCAGCTATTTTGTGTAAATCGTTTAAAGATGGTTGCCTATGATTATTAGTCCACCTAGAAACCGTTTCTTCAGATTTCTTAAGATATTTTGCAATATCCCTGTTGTAAATGTTTTTACTTTCGAAAACTTCAGCCAAACGATTGATACCCTTCATACTATCAAAAAAAAATTAAAAAAGTTTGACGTTTAATGAAAAACTTTTTGTATTATTGTTCTATCATAATGCGAAACTTGAAGCAGGTGTACCTGTTTTAACGATGTTACTCGTCCAAAATCCGCCAGATTTTATCCACGAGTTATCGAGTGTTCGCCTTTATACTGGAATTTTATACATTTGTATATTCCAGTAGGGCGTACCTCGTAAACTTTTGGGAAACTTTTTATCTCTTTGATATAAAGCGGTTTCTGGCGGAACCATGGCAAAAGTGAAGAGGTGCGCCTTATTGGTTTTTACCAATCTGGTTTCTTTTCTTAGCTTTTGTGGAGTTCGCATCGTTTTTACATAAAATTACCGTTTATGAAAACGACAAAATTAAGCGCCATCAAATCGTATCACTTCCAGGAAGTGGTATTAAGTTATTCCCTTGAACTCTTGTTAAAGAACGTTATCTGTTCTCCATCGTAGTGCGGGTGCCGGAATATCAAGCGTAAAAAAAGCCCGATTGAGCTGGGGTTGGTGTGTGAGAGCGCACTGATTCCCGTTGGGTTAATTTAGCTTGATGCCAGCCCTTTATTGCTTTTTGGGCAAGGGTGCATTACTATGGTTTTTCGCAATCCCAAGGTAGGTATCTTTTTTCTAATTATCAATACGGTTTCTCGTAGCTGCGCATGTTTGTGCGATGGGGCTGGTTTTTGCCTAAATTTTTTGTTTCTGTTTTTCTTTTTTATTAATTAACCATTAGTGTATGAGCCTGTTTATGTTTTTTTCTTTTGACTGGCTTTATGCTTTGAAGCCTAAGAATCCTGTTTGAATTGGCTGGGGCCCATGGGTTTTGCTTTCCCTTTTATTTCTTTATGTTATTGGTTCTGGGGGCTTGTGGGCTTGTTTTCTTTGTGTTTTTCTTTTTTTGCTGTGTTTTTTGCAGTCTTTCTGCTGTCTGGGGTTCCGGGCGGTTTTTATCAACTAACTGAGATTTTATTATGAAAAAAACGATATTTTTTATCGCTGTGGCTGTGCTTTGCCTTTTTTTTAGGGGTTTTGGGCAGTCTGGTGGTGGTGTTAGCGGTTCTTATGGGACGGCTGCGATTCGGATCGGGGAGAAGGTTCCGGATCTGTTGTTTGTGCATGTGTTGAACGGGGATAAAAGGCCGGTTTCGCTGTCTTCTTTTAAGGGGAAGGCTGTTATCCTGGATTTTTGGGGTACTTGGTGCGGGAGTTGTATTAGCAGTTTTCCAAAGATGGAGAAGCTGCAGGAGAAGTATGGCAGGTATCTGCAGATTTTGTTTGTGGATGATTCTACGGTGGATTCGCTGGAGAATACAAGTGCTTTTGTGGAGTTGCATGAGCGTGCGGGGGAGGTGTTTTCTATTCCGATGATCTGGGACAAGGGGTTTACGCCGGTTTTGTTCCCGCATCAGAGTTACCCTCATTATGTGTGGATCGGGGCTGACCGCCGGGTTGCCGCTATTACTGATGGTACGCATTTTACGGAGGCTAATTTTGAGCGCTTTTTTGCGGGGCTGGAGCTGAATTTAAAAAGGAAGGAGTTTTAGGATGGGGGGCTGTTGGAGGTTATCGGATTTTTTTGGGAGGTATGTTTCCGTTCCGGTGTTTTGTGGTGTTTTTGTTTTGTGTGCTGTTTTCTGTTCTCCGGTTTTTGCGCAGAAGCTGGCGGTGCCGGTAAAGGTGACCGGTAGGGTGGTGGTCCCTGATGGTCTGCCCAACCAGGTGTATGTGAGGTCGAAGTACAGTGGTGCGCTGCGGACTGATTCCGTGGGCAGTTTTGAAATTATGGTGAGGGCTTTTCCGGATACCCTGCGTTTTTCGAGGTTGGATCTTTTTCCGGTGACTAGGGTGCTGCGGGGTGTGGGTGATCTTTCCGGCCCCTTGCTGGTGCGGATGATCCAGCAGGTTAAGGAGCTGGAGCAGGTTGAGATCAGTACGGGTTATCAGAAGGTGAAGCCTAATGAGACCAATGGCACGGTTTCGGTAATCGACTCTAAAATGCTCGGTGCGGGGACTGGAACAAATATCCTGGACAGGCTTTTGGGGCAGAGTTCGGGTCTGCTGTTGAATGTGGGTAAGTCGAATGCGAATCCGCAGAATAAAACGGGGATATCGGTGAGGGGGCTCGGGACAATAAACGGGCCGCTGGATCCGCTGATTGTGTTGGATGGGTTTATTTATGAGGGTGATATCAATAATATCAATCCTTTTGACATTGAGAGTGTATCGGTACTTAAGGATGCTTCTGCTTCATCGATCTGGGGTGCAAGGGCTGGGAATGGGGTGATTGTGATCAGTTCAAAAAAAGCGAGGTTGAACCAGTCGCTGAATATTTCATTTAATGCAAATGTAACGGTACGCGGCCTTCCTGATCTGGGGCAGGTGAAACAGGCTGCTGCTTCGGATGTTCTACAGGTGGAGCGCGCGCTCTTTGATCAGGGGTATTTTGATGCGAGGATCATTAATGGTTATTCTGCGCTTACTCCCGGGGTTGAGCTGTTCTTGTCACGCCGGAACGGGGTGATCTCTGCTGCGCAGCTGCAGGCGGGTCTGGATGTTTTAACGGCTACGGACCTCAAGAGGGAGTGGCTGAATGAGTTTTATACCCATGCGCTCACTCAGCAGTATGGTTTAAATATCAGGGCGGGTACCGCTGGGAGTGCCCAGACTGTTACTGCCGGTTATGACCGCGGTTATGATGAGAACTATGCGGCATCCAGGAGGTTTAATCTGCGTTATGCGCAGGAAACCATGCTTACGCCAAAACTTTCGCTTTCCACTTCCATTTCTCTGACTTTCGCTTCTGGCAGCTCGGGACGCCCGGGTTATGGTTCTCAGCTGATTGCGGGCAGGGCGGGCTATGGGCCGTTGAGGGATGCCGCAGGTAATCCGGTTGCCTGGGCCCGTGAGTTTAGGTCTGCCTATACTGATACTGCGGGATTGGGAAAGTTACAGGACTGGAATTATTATCCTACCGAGGAATATAAACATGTAACTTCCACTTTTGACCGCCAGGAACTGCTCGGGTCTGCCGGTCTGCGTTATAAGGTGTTTGATTTTTTGAACGTGGAGGCGAGTTATCAGCGCCAGAAGCAGGACATGACAGCTGTCCAGACCGCTGATGCGGAGAGTTTTGCTTCCAGGAACCTTATCAATTCTTACAGCCAGCTCAACCGGGTTACCGGGGTGGTCAGGTATGTTGTGCCAAGGGGTGGCAGCCTGAGCACTGACCGCCAGGAGGTGTCTTCTTCCACGGCGAGGCTTCAGGTGAACCTGGACAAGAATATCGGTGTTTCTTCTATCGGCTTTCTTGCCGGTGCGGAAACGCGGGAATCACGGGTAGGTGGCAGTGGCGATATGTTATATGGTTATCAGGCTGATCCACTTGTTTTTCAGGCAGTAGATTTTGTTGGCAGTTATCCGAATTTTATTACGGGAAATTCGATGCCTATACCCGGTGGCAACAGTTTGCTAGGTACACAGAACCGTTTCATCAGTTTTTATGGGAATGGGTCTTATACTTATAAGGGCAAATACAGGTTTTCAGGGAGCGTGAGGAGGGATGGTTCAAACGTTTTTGGTGCCAATACCAATGATAAATGGAAACCGCTATGGTCGGCCGGACTGGGCTGGTCTTTTTCGCAGGAGTCCTTTTATGACCTGTCCTGGCTTCCCATACTTCGTTTTACACTGACCTATGGCAGGAGCGGAAACGTGGATCTTTCAAAGACGGCGTATGCATCCGGTATTATGGGGTCCAATTCTACATCTGTTCTTCCTTTTGTTCGGATTTCCAGGATCAACAATCCTGACTTGAGATGGGAGCAGCTTTCACAGGTAAACCTCAAGGCTGATTTTGCGCTCAGGGGTGACCGGCTGAAAGGAAGTATTGCTTTATACCGCAAGCATGGTTCGGATCTTTATGGCTCTTTTCTTTATGATTATACTACGTGGGGAGCTTCTGCTGAACTTACCAGGAATGTTGCGGACATGGAGGGGAGGGGGCTGGATGCGGAGCTGCATAGCAGGAATATTTCGGGCAGGGGGTTCAATTGGTCGTCTGATCTGTATTTAAGCCTCAACAAAAATAAAACGGTAAAATATTATTCGACCAATAACAGTCTTTCGGCGCTGCTTGGCGGGGGTGGGTCGATTACCCCTGTGGTTGGTCTGCCGCTGTATTCGATTTCCGGATATAAGTGGGGCGGGCTTGACGCTTCGGGTAATCCGATGGGTTATGTGAAAGGGGTTCTGAGTACGGATTATTCGGCAATAGCGGATGAAGGCCGTTTAAGTGCTGCAAATATTGAATATGTCGGGCCTGCCAGCCCTACCTGTTTCGGATCGCTGATCAATTCGTTCAGCTTCCGCAACTTTACGGTTTCATTCAATATCAGTTATAGATTTGGGTATTTTGTTAAAAAGCGGTCTTTCGTTTCTTCGGAATTTATAGGCTCTGGGGTGCTCCATCCGGATTATTACTCAAGGTGGCAATTTCCCGGCGATGAGAAAAGGACTGACGTACCATCTCTTATGTATCCGAACGATGATCTGCGGGATAATTTTTATACCAATGCTGTGGTAAATGTTATTCCTGCGGACAATATCAGGCTGGATTATGTGAATTTGGGTTATCACATCAATGCTGAAAAATGGAGGATACCTTTCCGTACGCTCGATGTATTTGCGAATGCGGCCAATCTTGGGCTTTTGTGGAAGGCGAACCGTTTTGGGCTTGACCCTGATTATCTTGATCAGGTTAGTCAGACAAAGGGATATACCTTTGGTATCAGGGGAAGTTTTTAATCGTGGATAATAAAAAACTTAATTATGAAAATCAAAATATTTGTGGCGGTGCTGGCCTTGAGCGGTTTGACACTGCTTTGCCCGGGCTGCAAAAAGTATCTGGAACTGAAGTCGGATTCGAAACTTCTGGTTCCCGGTAAGCTTAATGAGATCCAGGGGGTTCTTGATGATGTCGGTCAGATGAACAACCAAAGGAGCCCATCCTATGGGGAGGCCTGTGCGGGGGATTTTTTTATACCGGAAATAGGTTCGCTGAACCAGTTGGTCAGGGATATTTACGTGTGGAAAAAGGTGGATTACAGGTTTCCCAATGACTGGTCTGCAGGTTACCTGCCTATATATAATTCAAACCTGTGCCTGGAACTTTTAGATAAGGTGCCGAGAGATTCGAAAAATTCCCTGGATTGGGACAATGTAAGGGGATCAGCACTTTTTTTTAGGAGCTATTATTTTTACCTGTTGACTGCGCAGTTTGGCCTTGGTTATGATGCCTCGTCTTCTGAAAATGATCCGGGGATTGTGCTCCGGTTAAGCTCGGACTTTAATGTCCCCTCGGTCAGGTCCAGTGTCGGTGCCTGTCTACGCCAGGCCATAAAAGATTTATCGGAAGCTTCTGAACTGCTTCCTGAGAATCCACTGGTACTCACACGTCCCTCGAAGGCGGCTGCTTATGCACAGTTGTCCAGGATTTATCTGTATATGCGTGATTACGAAAAATCCCTGATCTATGCTGATAAATGTCTGAAGATCAAGTCGGCCCTAATGGACTTTAACGGTGACAGTGATATCTCGGGAATTGGGCTTAATGTGCCTTTCCGAAAGTTCAATAAGGAAATCGTTTTTTACAGCGAGATGGCCAATGGGTTTTCATTGCAGGCCCCAAGTACTGCCCGCATTGATACGATGCTGCATGCCTCTTTTGGGGTGAATGATCTTCGAAGGGCAATCTACTTTAGGCCCAGTGGTAAATACCAGCAGTTCAAGGGAAGTTACAGTGCAAGTGCATCACTTTTGTTTACCGGACTTGCTACGGATGAGGTTTACCTCAATAGGTCTGAGTGCCGTGCATGGACGGGGGATATCGGTGGGGCAATGGCCGACCTGAACCTGTTGCTGAAAAAGAGATGGAAGGGAACGGTAATCTATGATCCGGTTACGGCGGTCGATAAGGCCGGGGCATTAGCTGGCATACGTGCCGAACGTAGAAAGGAGTTGCTGATGCGCGGTCTGCGATGGGGGGATCTTAAGCGATATAATAGGGAGGGGCTGGGAATACGGTTGGAAAGGACAATTAGTGGGGTTAGCTATTTTCTCGAACCCAATGCTTCGTTCTATGCGCTTCCCCTGCCGACGGATATTATAGAGATTGCCGGCATTCCGCAGAATTAGTATTTGAATTAGGTTTAGTTAACAATCAAAGAACAGGGCCGGATGGCCCTGTCTTTGTTTTTGGCTATTTTGTTCTGTTGGATATCTCCATCAGCCCGTCAGCGGAACCTTGGACGTAGTAGGTTGCTGTTATAGTATTTGGTGCTGCGCTCAATAGGGCAGAGTTCTGTAGGACACCAGCGCTCACATAACTATTGTCGATCTGTAGCGAGCAGGGAACCTGGTCTACGTCGTTACAGGTCTGTGAATTTGTGGTGGTTGTCCAGTTGGATTCTTTTTCGACTTCCGCTTGAAGGAAACTAGGCCCATGGTAGTAAACGGTTACCGGTACACGTTTTAGGCTTGCAATGATGCCTGCTGGTTTAAATGCGGACTGGGTCAGTACCAGGGTTAGACCAAAAATAAAGGCGAATGCGCCAAAGCTGATTTTTTTTAAAGTGTTCATAGTTTAAGGGGGTTTTTACAATGAAAAACCGGCAAAAATTTTAGGTAATGGTGTTTTGCACCGGATGTTGATTTTTATCTCCGTGCCGGTGAAGCTTCTTGACGGGCACGTGTTCTGTTCAGTCTGATTTTCCCTGCCTCCTTTCTTTTTTGGTGTATAAATAGAGTGCTAAGGTGTTTATGGTGAGAAAGAATATATTGAAGAGCAGGTGCATGCGCCATCCCAGAAACTTGAGTACGCCGCCACAGCTGCAGGGTACTTTGATGTAGTAGCCGCTGAGGATCAGTATGATATAGAGGGTGAAGATGCCCAGTAGTATCAGTGATATCTTTAGTCCGGGTTTTTGGTATTTTCTCGCGAGCAGTACTGCTGTTAGGAGTTCGGATACGGGGAGGGCTATGGTCAGGATCTTGGCTGTTGTTTCGCTGAAATGCTGGAGGTGCAGCTGGTTTTTGAAATCCGGAAAATCCATCAGCTTTGATCCCCCTGTATATACCCAGAGTATGATCAGCAGGCTGGTGATGATTTTGAGGGCTAAGTCCCTGTTTAATAATGTGTTCATTTTTTTTTCGCTTTCTGTTTCTTAGTGTAAATCTCCGGCCTCTGTGGCTTTTTGGGCTCATATCTGGATTAGAAAATTTGGGCCGGGTGCATTTTTTTGTCTAATCTGGAATAGGTATTACCCGGTTTTGGGCAATACCTATGGTTTTATGGGGCGTTTTTTTGTGTTTTCTTTTTCTTTTTTTTTGATTTGTTTTATTTTTTTCCCCTTAATGCACTCAGGGTGTTGGGATGGATGCCCAGGAAGGAGGCCATGTCTGTAATGGATACCCTGTTTGAAAGTTCGGGCCTGAGTTTCTGTAGCTGTTCGTAACGGAGCTGGGCGGCGAGGATTTCCCTGAGGATGGTCCGTTCGATCTGGTTGAGGTAGTGCTGTCCGTGGATGTTGTTGTAGAGGTGTACAATGTGCGGGAAGATCCTGGGAAGGAAGAGATAATGCCGCTCGTTTATTGCTAATGTTGTTGTGTCCTCGAGGAAAATTATGGACAGGTCTATCGCCTTTGCGGGGGCGATCTGTTGGATATGGGGGATTGATGGCAGAAAATTTCCTTCAAAGAAAAAATCCATTGTGTGTTCTTCGTGGGTTTCCCTGTCGGTGGAATACAGTTTGGCTGCGCCACTGGTGATGCAGCTCAGAAAGCTTTCAGGTGGGAGATTTGCTGTGATGGTCTGCTTTTTTTTGAATTCCTGGGTCTTTAAAGCCTGGGTAAGGTAGGCTTCCAGGCCGATGGGCAACTGGTCATACTTTTTTAGTGCGGTGAAGTAAAGTGCTGTTTCCATTTTCGTTTTTCCTGTAAAGAAATGTTGTTTTTGGGCTTTGTCAAGTTGCTGGATCAGCAACCCCAAGCAACCCCGATTTTCTTAAACTGGATTTTTGGGGTTTTGGGTTTATGCACTATTTTTTATTGGATGTTGGGTGGATTGGGTTGATAATTGAGGTGGATATTTGGGGTTAGCGGGCAGATTATATGGGAATTTGGCTTATTGAAGGTGACTGCCTTGGTGTTTATTGCTTTGTAGGGATGTTTTTTTGGAATTATGGGATTGCTACAGCTTTTCCTGGGCGAGGGAAAGCATGGTTACGATTTTATCGATCACTTTTTCCAGGTCTTCTGTTGAGGCGCTATAGTAGGCGTTTTTAAAGCTTTTGGCGGAGATCCTGTCGGTTTCGTTCGTGCGGTAGTGTTTGGCGATGTATTCGTGGAGGAGTTTTGGGGTTTCGGTGATGATGATGTTGGCTTCTACCTGCAGGTGGATGAAGATGGCGAGCTGCCGCACGGTGAGGGTTACTTTGTAGCGGTCGTCCAGAAGCCCGTGCTGGTGAAGATGGGCTCCAATGCTGTCCATCGAGTTTAGGTAGTCGAGTTCTGATGCTATGAATTTGAGCAGGCTCTCCTGGATTGCGGGGAGGTCCGGGTTATACTTTTGACTATTCGATGGGCTGGTCTGGTTGATGCTTTTTTTGATAAAGTTTAATGTGGTGTATTGTGCGGATATTTCTTCGCAGCGCTCAACTTCTCTGCTGAAGTAGGTGCAGCAGAATTCATAAAACAGCGGGTGGTTGTAGTTGAGGGATATCATGCGCAGGATAATATCCAGCAGTTCTATTCCGGCTTCTATTTTTTCCATCTGTTCCCTCAGCGTATCCAAAAAGGATTCCATGTAATCCCTTTGTCCATAGGTGGTATTTTTGTGGGTGGTCATGATTTCTTTCAATGTGTTCTCTAAATTATTGATGGGCTGTTTGGGGTTTTTACGGGAGCTGATGATCTGTATCAGGTGGGTTGCTTTTTGATCAATCCTGGCGCTTGTCTTTTGGGCAAGTGATCTGGGAAGCATCGCCTGGTAATTGAAGTAGGCAGGGAAATATTTTTGAAGGTCCAGGCTTAGGTTTTCTGCTGAGTGCAGTAGGATTTCAATGATTTTTTTTCTGCTGTTTTCTTCTTTATGGTCGAATATGGTTTCTTCCAGTCTTTCGATCATAATATGGATTGCCTGTTGGTGTTGGTGGATGTACTGCTGGGTTTTTGCGGGATCCATTTGTGGGGTACTGTTCTGTAGGGCGATGAGGATGCGGTCGGATTCCAGTTTGATCTCTGACTTAAGTTCTTCAATGCTGATGCTTTCGGTCTGATCAATATGGATGGTCTGATCGAATATCTGGTGGTAGGTGAAGAGTTCGAAATTCATTTTTTTTATTTTAAGGGGGCTGCTTAAAATAAAATTCCGCTGCCTGTTTTTTTTATGTCCGTGGTGAAGTGGGGTGTTCCCGTGGTGAAATAGTGTTTTTTGCAGGTAATCTTTTTCTGATGTGCTGTTTTTTATGGGGTTATGCATTTTTATGATGTCTTGGTTGCTGGTTTGAGCAACCCTGCAGCAACTTGACAAGTGTTGGTAAAATTGTTTTATTTGCCGCTGTAGATGCTTTTTTCGATGTATGCCGGGTATTTTGATGTTTTGTTTTTGAGGATGTCCTTGTTCGGGTTGCAGTAAGTTCCGCTCTTTGATATTGGGGACGGATTAAGCTTTGATGTTGACATTTTAACCTATCGTTCCAATGAATAAAATTGATGCGCTGTTGGATGTTCTGTCCAAAATCTACCAGATATTGGTTCTGGTTTACAATAGTAAGTACCATGGCAGCCTGGTTTTTGATGAGGATCCGCAGATGGACCGCCAGGAGGTGAAGGATTATCTGGGGATCAGTGAGAGTACTTATAAACGCAAGGTCAAGGAAGGGGTACTGAAGCCGCAGAAACTTCCCGGTGGGGATAAGTATTTTAAGAGCCAGTTGCTCAGTGAGTTTAAGGAAAGCAGGAGGCGGGGCAGGGTTTGAGTTATCGATTTAAAATAAGGTTCAGATCAGTACTACGGAGAAAACGGTCTGTTTATGGCAATTCCTTGTGCTGATTTATAATAGCTTTTCCAATAGAGCATGTTTTCCTTTATATTAAGGTTCAATCAAGGTCATACGGCAAAAGCGAAGTATACAGTTGGAATGAAAACCGGTACACTTTTAGGGAAATCCAAGCATGATCGGATTATCCATCAATTGGGGTAAATCCTCCATTTCTGTGAAATTGTTTTGGGATTAAATTGCGGAACATAATGTAAAAGAAACAGTCATCTAAGATAACCCATTATTTGTGGGTACTGAATTAACCAATATGAAAAACGCTCATTCAAATCCCCAGTTTTTAATTAGAAAGCAGCATTGGCCTTATAGCTTTGGTATTGCGATTTGATTATTTGTAGGATAGGTCTTGAGCGCTTGTGAAACGGAAAGCTGTTGTATTTACCTGCTGAGTTTGTAAACAGGGTTTGGTTATGGCCGTGCTCTATTTTAAGATCAAAAAATAGCTTCGCGGAGAAAAAAATACAGGATTGTTGTCTCGCATTTTATCTGCGCTGGCAATACTGCGTATTATGCTCCATAATGACCACTTACCTACACCTTATAAAAATTGCCTTTCGCGCTGGTTTATAACAATGGTAAATTGAACATATTGGCTGTGCAGGCTGTCCGGAAATTATATACCTAGAAATTAATGAAAAAAAATAATATCGGTAGGCTAATGTTTTATAGTTTGATGTCAACTATTTTAACTGTTGGTGCTTTTGCGCAGGAACTGCCCAAGATTCGCATAAATCCGGTACAGGCTTACGGGGGTAAGGTTTCGGAGTATTTTGAGAAGGTTGAATACATTCCTTTAGAGACAAGCAAAAAATGTATGCTGGGATATGTGACCAGGCTTATTGTGACAGATAGCAGTTTTGTTGTGTATGATGCAGATACCCATAGTGTATATTTTTTCACCTTGCTGGGTAAGTTTATCACAAAGATAAAAGGCAAAGCAGAGAGTTTGGGTGAAAATATAGAGTTTAACAACAGCTTAAATTGTATCGAGTTTTCGCGTGGGGCCAGGTCTTCCCATACCCGGGAAAAGAAGTATTATAGTAAATCGGGTAAATTGATCGATAATAATAATGAAGCACCCAGCTCTTCGAAAAATCCCGAAATGCTTCCGTTTGGGAATGGCTATTTTGCATTAGCGAACGGCTGTTTTATTCCCAATTTAAAAAGTGTAAAAGACAGCATTGTATACCGCCTTGAGACCTATAAAAATGATATTCTGTATAAGTCATTATTGCCGGTCAACCAAAAGGAAAACGAGGCAATCTGCGCTATTAATGGTTTTTTAATGTTACCTGAAAGGGTAGACGGAAATGCGTTTTATATTTCTACTCCCCTTGATTATAAGGTTTATCATGTGGATAAGGATGATGCAAAACCGGTATTCCAATTTGTGTTCCCCCGGGAAAGGGTTTTTGCAAAGGAAATATTGACATCGCATGATAAGGAGCTGATAAAGGCTACTGCAGAGAAATATTTCCTGAATCCAGATCCTCTGAAAATTATGAACGTATCAAATATTTTTTATAAAGGTGATAATTTATTTTTCAAGATAAACCCAAGGATCTATGTTTCAAGCGGGGGATCGGAAATTGAGCACCAGTATAATTTTATTTTTAATACCACTACTGAGAAACTGGTTTCGTTAGAACGCCTCGTTGGGGACGGAAGTAATTATTTTTTGCCTATTTTCAATGAAAGGATGAAGGTTGAGGGGCTTAATGAATTCGAAAAAGGTGTTTACTACTCCAATATTTCATCTTTTAATATGTTTGCTTCATTGGAGGCGACAAAGGATAAAAAACCGCAGTACCCAGCTACCTTGCAGGACTATTTTAAAACCCAGAACCGAAAAAGTAATCCCGTTATCGTGCGGATGAAGTTGAAGGAGTAAAATCCGTGGCATTATTATCTGATAGGCTTACCATCCGGAAGACAATTAAGAGTGATACGGTGGTGAGTATGATTTTTCGCTCGGCGTTTAATGCTGGTGGTTTATCCGCTTTTTTTTAAGGTCTTTAATTTCAATTCGTGTAGCTATCCCGTTATGTATATTTTTTCCTTCTGGTCTCTGTTGGGTAAACCGTATGGCTTGCGCGTTAATTTTAACCCGTTTTATGGTATAAGAAATATAAAAATATTCAATGAAATTTAGAATTTACTTGAAATATATACTTCTTTTATTGATTTCTCTGATCTGGACAGATATCACAATTGCTCAGTCCTGGGGAAACGATGACAAGGAAATTGAGGTGAAGATTCGTCCCGATACCCTCAGATCAATATTGGGATCGATAAAGGGAAGGGTAAAGGACAGTACTTATAAATATGTATTGAGCAGCGCAACGGTTTCTGTTTATAAAAATATTGATTCCAGCCTTTTGAAATTTGTTCTGCCTAATAATTTTGGCGAATTCAGCATAGGGAAATTACCTCTAAATATACCATTAAAGCTCATCATTACCCATGTACGGTATACGCCTTATAAAAAGATATTCAATCTTCATGCAGATAAAAGTACAATAGACTTCGATTGGATCTATATGTTCCAGAGCAGTGATCAGTCAAATAACTTAGAGGATGTAAATATAACAGCCCAAGCGCCTGTGCGTATGAACGGGGACACCCTGGAGTTTAATCCCAAGGCTTTTAAACTGGATGTCAATGCAACAACGGAAGATCTGATCAGGGTACTGCCGGGGATGGTTGTCTGGGGAGATGGTGATATTACCTATAATGGTAAGAAAATAAATTCTCTACTAGTTGATGGTAAGCCTTTTATGGGTGGTGATTTTACCGCTGCTACCCAGAACCTGCCTAAAGAAGTACTGGATAAGGTGCAAATATATAGCCGTCGAAATGAAAAAAACCCACTTGATTCTACCTTAAATGCCAACCTTAAATTAAAAGATGATAAAAAAAACGGCTACTTCGGTAAATTAAGTGCTGGATATGGCACCAAAGATAGGTTTGCCGCAGATGGCATGCTTGGCGTTTATAATAAAAAACTACAGATAAATACTGTTGGAGCATCCAATAATGTCAACAGGACTGCGGATGATATCAATACTTTGATCCGGTTCAATAGTTTTAAAGGGGATGGGAACAATATGGATTATCAACCTGATTTTAAAAGGGCAGGTATCAATTTCAGTACGGTCGCAGCTACGAGGTTACAATATGACTTCATACCGGAGCTTAGCGATAGGAAAAGCCGTAGGCTTACGGTTGATTATTTTTTTAAGAATAACAACGAAACTATAGAAAATACCATACTTAATAATATTATTTTAAAAACTGATAGTATTTTAAGTAATCATAATACCAGCCAGAATAAAAATATCGGCACAAGTAACAATATTTCAGTTAACTATGCCCATCAGGACAAAAGTTTCGATCTTACCATATCGGGTGATGCAATTATAGGTCAGGCTAATAATACTGGCCAGAATATAGGTGTGCAGACCCGAACGGGGACCATTGGGCAACTGGGTAACAATAAGAGTTTGATAAGCAGTCAGGACTTATATAGGAAAATCGTGTTTTCAGCTCAGTTCAATTACCAAAAGGAGCATTTGGATATTGATGGGAAGAAAAAAAGAAAAAAGAACCTGTTGGACAATTTTAGCCTTGGTTATGGCCTGGCCTACGATGCGCACAGAAATGAGCTTAACAACCGGTCTTCGATATTGTCCGCTGTCGATCCCGGGGCAGACAAGTTTTTCGATAGGCAGTACGATCGGGAAAGTATAAGTATGTCACATACGTTTAATATAACATATCCAAATTTAAGAAAATTATTATTTGGTTTTGGAAATCTGGCAGGAATCAAGATGAATTTAAGCGGTACTTTAGCTTTTAATAAAAACGAAATAAATGATCTGGTATCTGATCTCGTTACCAGTTCGCAGCAAAGGGAGACAAATCTGAATTTGACGAATATTCGCAACGAAAGGGTACAGAATTTACAGCCCGAATTGAATTTTAGTAAAAATTTTTATAATGGGCTTACCAACAGGTATAACAAAAGTCTTGATATTTCGGTTTCAGCTAAAGTACAATATTATGGCTGGCAAAGTTTAGCTGCCCAAAGGCAGCAAAATCTTGGTTACCAATATCACAATTTTATCCCTAACTCATCGATAAGTTACAATAACCATCAGTATGGACGTTTCGAGATAAAAAGTGCATTAAATTTTAATACCTATGTAAATTACCCCAGTGTCGATCACCTAGCCCCGCTTGTAGATAGCGCCAATGTCTGGTACATCCCAAAAGGTAACCTGGCGGTAAAGCCAGAATACATAAAAAGTTTTGCCTGGAAAACCAGCCTGGAAAGCAGGAAATCAAAAAATCCTTACCAAATAGATTTCAGCCTGGATGGTAATTTTTCTGATAACAAAATATCAGACAGTGTTTTTTACGATATCATTGGCCGGATGATAAATTATAAAGTAAACATAAAAGGAAATAAATATTGGCACATGGGCACTTATTTTAGAAAATCTTACAGCCCCAATAAAAATAATACTTACCGTTTTAATATTTGGTACAACCATTATAGTTATCATACTCCCCTTTATCTGGATGCAAACTTGATAAGTTCAAACAATCAAAATAACAATTTTGATGTAGAGTTATCCTATAGTTTTTTGGATATTGTGAATATAAATGTCAAAGAAGGTTTAAGTTTATACAAAAATGTGCAAACATTAAATGACAGCCATTACAATGGACAAAATAACTATACACGCTTTAGTGGCAGCTTGCAACTTCCGAAAAATCTGACATGGAGTACTAATGTTGATTTGAATACCAATAAAGCTGAAAACCAATCCACTGTAAATTATACCATTTGGAATGCCAGCCTGACTTACCGCTTTATGCGGGGGGAAAACTTTGAAATTAAGTTGTCTGCTTTGGATTTGTTAAAGCAAAACAAAAATGTGGTTAATAGCACCAATAGAAATGTCCAAACATTTGGTTTTAATAATGTATTACAACAGTGTTTTATGTTTGGTTTAGCCTATTATCCGCGTAAATTCGGTAAATAGATGATAAGAAAGAATTGCCGCCCGACAATTCGTCAAAAATTTGTACAATGTATTTTTTCTGCCCCTGTAGCGCCAAACTCCTGTTTGCCTAAGTTATTTGTTGTATTCTCGACTTTGTTGAAATAGATTTTCAATGCTATTTTTCACAATGGGATTTGACAGTATTTCATTAACTTTGGTCATAAAGCCAGGTTCTGATATGTTATCGTATTTGAAATTATCTTCAAAATGATTGATTATGTCTACGGGGAAACGCCCTGTTTCACCATATTCTGCAACGGATAAAATTTTTCGTCTGAAATTCCCTAATTTTGGGGCTACAACGAAAAGTTTATATACAGCAGCAATTCTATTTGCATTACCGTCCCAAATTGCATTGACCGCTTCTGTTTCTAAAGTTAATTCTCCTGCTGATTGTTCAGTTAACCCAGACTTTAAATCGTTAAGGTAGTCTAAAGCCGATTTTTGTTTATTTTCTGTAAAAGAAAATTTTTCCCAGATGTTATCGATCATATTGTCAAAGTTATAGTTATTGGTAAATGGTCTGAATATTTTTCGTCAGGTCTATTATACTTTTTTAAAATAGGTTTTCCTGCGATTATAGTAATAATTTTTGTTGATTTTTTTGTGATATGGTCTTTTAGTTCTGGTCGTAATAAAACTTGGTCAAAAATATTCCATTCTTGGGAAACGTGTCCAGATGTTCTAAAGTACATCGTTCCGAAGGGAACGGTTTCATCTCCCAAAAAATTCCACATAGGATTGTAAAAATACTTATAAAAAGTTCCATCTATTTCTCTACCGTCTTTTTCGATTGTTAAATATTCTAAGTCTTGCAATCCGTGAATCCCATTGGATGCAACCATACCGTGTTCAAATGGATTCATATTAAAGTCACCGATCAGAATTGAATTAAAACATTTCGTCTCTTGCTCTACAATTGAAATGTCTCTAGCAAAATTTACGCACTCCAAAGCAAGGCTAGTGTCTGACCAGTTTACCTTGGAATAAAAATGAACAGGAAAAAGATTAAATTTTATAATTCCTGGAATATCGATGAAAAAAGCAGACCAGCGTGAGCTTTTAAAAAGATTGTTTTTAAGTTGAAAGGCTGTGGAGGAAAGTCTCGAAATAACTTTGACTCTGAAATCGTCATTTGGAATTATATTGTAGGTTGAAGTCAGTATAATTTTAGATTTGCTGATAAAGTCAAGTAAAATGTCATCGACAGTAGTCCCTCTTTTATTTTTTTTGCTTTTTTCAGATTCTGCAAGTAGAAGAATATCCACATCATTTTCTTTGACGAAGTCCACAAGCACATCACCTAAGTCAGTATTATTATTTATGTTCCAAAATGCTATGGTCATCGTTGTTGTGAGTGGTTATAATTACCGCTACCTCCCAAATATACGCAAGCATGCTAAATTTTGAAAGTGCAGAGTTATATATATGAATTCGATCAAATAAATGTTTGCATTTTTGTTGTGATACATTTCCTGGATACGTCTTTAGGAAAAGCGTATCCAAAACAGTAGTCTGTGTTTTATTGATGATCTTCGGCAGCCGCCATACACTTGCAAAGGAAGGTATAAGATAGATTATCATTCATGGTGCAAAAGTTATCTGTCTGTCTGTTTTAGCAATAAAACCGTTTTGATTGATTTTTAAGGTAATTATATCATGGTTGAAATGATGGAGATCGGCAAGCTATTTATGCCGGTGCAATTATGTTTATCGTTAGCATATAATTTCACTTATTGAATTCACGCTTTCTGTAAGTAGTTCTCTATCTTCCCGTCAGTTCGCTCCTTATGAGTAAATGGATACATCGGTCAGAAAGCGTTTTAGTTGAATACTTAATTAATAAATTATGAAATCTTCAGATTTCAACCTCGAAAAGGCGATTTCCGTCACGTATGCTTGAATAAATCAGGGTAGCCTCATAAGCTAGAGGCTCAGTTAAAAGGTCATCTTGATGTTTTAACAGATATCTATTTGGATGATTTTGGTACTGGCCTGTCAAGCAATTTCGCTGTCTCAAAAATATATGGGGTGCTTTGGGTGCTGGGGGAATCATTGTCGAAGAAGGTTCTGACGATTATTTCATAGGTTTCTCCCGGCATCAGGTTATCCAGGGTGATGGCGTTGTTGTTGGTGTTGTTTGGCTTCCAGAGTTTACTTTCGATGGGCCTGGTCAGGACAATGTAGGACTTTGCGTTTTTGGATGGTGTCCAGGATATATACTTGCCGGTCTTTTTCCCCGGTGACTTTCCGGGAATGTCAATCAGGTTGGTAATCACGGCTGCGTGTGCATCGTTTCTTATCGATTGATCAACCAGGGTGATGTCGTTTATGAACCCGTTATGAAGGAAGCTTGCCCGTTTCCCTCCTTCAACGAACATGGAGCGCATCCGCTCCATCTGTTCACAGGTGAACATTACTAGAATATCATCTGCGCTGAGGTCCATGAAATTCATGAACATGTCCCCACAACTGTCTATGCTACAAATGCTTTTTCTGGGATATATGGGGATTCCCTGGCTCGAAAACTCTTGGGGTGGGGTATCGCCGATATGGTCGTCACCGCATTTTTTGTCTCCCCATATATGGATCAGGCCAAGCCAGTGACCCACTTCATGGGTAAGGGTCCGGCCTTTTTTTATTTTTGGATTGGTGGCTGCAAGGGCGGTGGATCCCAGTGCTGTGTAATTCAGGACTATTCCGTCATAGATTCCAGGGCTGTTTGATGGTGATGCATAACCCAGGAGCGGTTCCCTTCCACGGCCGTCGTTGATCGAGCCGATCCAAATGTTCAGGTACTGTGTACTGGCCAGGCCATCGGATCCTTTTGTCTTCGAGAATTTTATTGGATCCATTTTCCGCTTTTCTGCATTACGGTTCCCGCAGTTGAATTCTTTAACGCTTGTTTCCACATGTTTGATCTCTTTCAGGTCGAAGTAAAACTTACAGTTCGCGATCCGCGAACGGAATTCATAGGGTACTTTGTCAAGGTCTGAATTGACCGCAGAGAAATCAATGTTCAATTGTTCGATCTGCTCCCTGATCATTTCATCGGATAGTTTCTGGTCGGGTAGGGTTGGATTATACACCAGGTGCACCACAACGGGTATCCGGATTGTGCCGTTCATGTAAGCAAGCTTTGTCTGTAAGGTTGCCTCATCGGGCAGTTTGCCGGTTGTTTCGCCCAAACCGGGATAATCTTTGAGGATGATCTGGCAATAGCTTTCGCTCGAGCAGTTTAGCTGTGCCTGTACAAATTGGGAGGCAACGCAAAACAGGGCAGCTAAAAAAAATCTGAGCATAACGTTAATCGTATGTTCTAAATTAGTGAAAAAATTATGACGGGCAAAAATATATTATTTATAAATTTTTGTAAGTTAGGTAGTTAACTGGTGTTTTTTTACTATTTTAGCATAAATTAGCCACTCAAACTATGTCTGCTCTCCGCACAGGTTGGTACATTTTCCCATGGAAAATCGTTGCCGCACTTTTGGTAACTTTTGTAAGCTCTAGCGCTGTTGCGCAAAAAGATTCACCGGTAAGCCCAAAAATTATTAACCTTTCTGTAACCGCCGATGGACGAATTACCGTTCCTCCTGAACGTTTCAGCCTGATAGAGGATCAGTTATACCAGCTCAAAATAAATGTGGAACCATCGGAAAAGTCCCACAATGAGCTCATCACCTTTTTTAGGGACCGGCTGAAAGCCCATTCTGAAAGGATAAATGATCCCACAGATGAGGCCTGTAAAGCTTATCAACTTTTATTTGGGACCAAAGGGGATTTTGAAAGTTATAAAACAGAAGTGGCCGACCTGCTCACGATCTTTAAGGAAGAAAAAACAGCAGATATAAAGCAAAAGCTTTCAGAAAGGGCAACTACCGATTTCCCGCATTTCCATGGAAGGGTATTTTTGGTTGAACAGTTTTTTGGGGATATCCATACGGTAAGGGTTAATAGTGATGGTAATTCCAAAACAGTATCTACCGGTTTCGATAAACCTGTTTCGGTAGAAATGGAAGTCCAGAAGTTTAAAGTGCATCAGATCAATCTTGATGTGAGGGTGAGCGATATGAAAAAAAACTTTATCGCCAGGTATTTTGCAAAAAGCCGTGAGAATATAAAAGGCATACTCGACACCCTTAAGGTCAAATCTTTCTACACGGTCTCAGTTGACAGGGAAATCAGGCAGCTTAACGAATGGAGAAAAAATGCACTTGAGCAGCTTAACGCCATTGATATAGACAATGTTTCTGAATTATGTTCTACCGGTGGGGTTAATGGTTATAATACTTTTAAGTCTGGTTATGAGCGCAATCCGCTGATCAAACTTTTGAGGGCGAACTGGCTTGTGTACTGGGGCTGGTATACAGATTCCCAGATCAAGCTCAACCCATTGGATTTTACCGATCCCGGTTTATTGCCTCTTAAGGAAGGATTTGATACTTTGCAGGCAAACAACTTTGATATTTACGTAAAAAATAGTATCAGTAGGTCTTTAGACCTGCACTCTGAGCTGCCCATCTCTACCACTAAATTTGATTCCCTTAACCGTCAGATGGAGACAGGGAAAGAACGTTACAAATTTACAGATGTCAATGAGAAAACCAAGGCGCTTAATGCTAAAAACATGGCTTCTGCACAGGCTATAAGGGTTGGCATTGATTCGCTGACTTTTAGGGTACTGGATAAGAACAGTGTCAGGACAAATTTCATCAGGGTTTATGATGCCTCGGGTAACTTAATGCCCTCAAAGGAAACTGAGACTGAAGCCATACCGATCAAGACACATGTCGAGGCAATGGCCTATAACCTAAAGGCAAAACAGGTATTCTCTCTCACGCCAACATTTGTAGATATTTCAGGTAAATCCTCGGCGAATGAACAGCTTGATGACGCCGTAGGTATGACCTCGGTACTGGGTGCTCTTGGTGGTGAAGCGGCAATAAGTCTTGGGTTAGTACAGAAAACGTTCGCAGGTGTCTCCGGAACACCAAAGGTGACTATCAAAGCACCGGTCAGTGTGGATCCTCTCGCAAGGCATGACAATACTGAAAAAGCGAAAAGTGTTGTTTTTATCCTGAAGGTAGAATATTCTCATGGCGGTATCTCGCTGTTCCAGATGGATGAAGAGAAAAATATTGAGGAGGAAACTGATCTTGGAGGGCCGGTTGATCAGGCACTTAAAAAGGTCCGTATCGTGGAATGCAAAGAACTCACAGATGCAATTTATGCAGAAATCAGGAAAAAATTTCCGCCCATGGAGCGTTCATACAGTACCACTGCCGATAAATTCGATAAAATACGCAAGCGTTATATCGATGGCTTTACAACAGGAGTGGAAGCAATTATCCTCGCGCAGGTTCAACTTAAAGCAAGGTTGATGTTTGAAGATATCAGGGATAATTATTCCGCTCTTACCCTGGCAGAACTTGTTTTAGCTGAAAAGAGTTTTGTAATCCCGCCAAAAGAAATTAAGGTACAGGATGATCCCCAACCTGCATTGTATTATAACAGGTTTATCCCCATTGCCGATCAGACCAGTCCGAAGGAGATTTCGCTCACTCTTTATGCAGTGACGAAGAAGGACACTATCAAAAGGACGGATACTTATAAAGTTTCAAGGCCTCAGTATATAACCGGAAGCCTTGGTTTGGCCTATATAACAAAGAAATTCAGAAGGAGTGATGTTACCGTTGCAAATGGGGTAATAAGCAATGCAGCAGATGAGGAGCAGGCAAGGGTAATTGCTGGTCTGCACGTTCATATCTTCCCCATTTTACAGACAAACGATAAGTTTATATCGAGGTTAAAGGGCGAAGAGCTGCTCAGCCGCTTTTCGGTTTTTGTGGGTGTAAGTTTTCCAAAACCCTTGTACAATCCCCACCTGGGGCTGACTGTAGAACCCTGGCCCAGTATAAGGATCACAGGCGGTGCACATTTTTATAGGAGGACCAGCCACACCATTATCAATGACCAGATTGCAGATGAGCAGTCAAAGTATGTTTATAATGCTCCGTTTCTTGCCCTTACCATCGAGCCGGCAACTTTTGTCAAGTTAATAGGATCTTTAATCAAATAGGTATTATGAAAAAGCTGTTCCCATTTTTTTATCTCGTGCTGATCCTGATTGGATGCGGCAAGGTGCCTCAGGGCGATCTCTCGGGCGATGAACAGATGATTGGCCGTTTGTTTCTGTCCGAACCTTTAATCAACCAATTGGCAGACAGCCCCCTGGCGAAGAAAAAAGTGACCATCCGTTATGCTGACGCAGCAGACAAGGAAAATTATCTTTTCAGCACCACAACCGATGCAGAAGGCTATTTTGTTTTTTCCAACTTAAAAAAAGACATCTTATATACGGTAGTGTACCAGGAGACTATTGATAGCATTCTATATGAATCAAGGGACAATAGTTCCATACCTACCAATAAACTGGTGGTTACCGCTGAAATGGCCAAGAACAAGCAGAATGGGCTTATTGTAACCGTGGGAGATGCTTCGATGTCCCCACTTAAAGATGCTGAAATCTGCATATTCACCAATCCATTGAGCCCCGGCTATGTTGCCGGGAAATGTGAGGGCAGTTCCTACACCTTGAAAACTGACGCAAAAGGCAGGGCAAAGTTATTCAATATTACTTCAGGTGACTATTATTTCGTTGCCTCAAAGCTTGTTAACCAACAGACATTGACAGGTAAGGCCAATACCAGCATTTCCAATACGGTAAAAGAAGTTCCGATTACGCTGGAGGCACCAAACGGGATTCATTTTTTAACCACTGACGCTAATAATGAGATCATACCGGCAGTTAGCATATGTGTTTTTACCAGCAAGATTCTTTTTGACCGTGATGTCTGCGAGGGCAGTAACTTTCAATTGAATTCGGGAACTGAGGGGGAAGCAACAAAATATTCAATTGCTCAGGGGACCTATTATGTTCTTGGAATGAAGGTATTGGGGAAAGATACCCTTATTGCACGGCAAAGCCTCACTGTCGGAAAAGGAATTGCCCAAAGTGTGCTGAAACTGGAGAAAAAATAATATAACGGGCTGTTAACGCTATGCTGTTTGAAATAAAAATCCGGTAAATAAAGGTTGAAAAATATTATTGGCCGATATTTTTTAATTGCTTAATATCACAGGCTCAAACCTATATTAATGCCGGATATTTTAACATTACCAAACCTTGCAAAAAAGAACGAGTCTCAAAGCATCAGACAACTATTTGAAAATTCTGGACAAATAAGAATCCCGGCCTACCAACGGGCTTACAGCTGGGAGCACAAACAGTGTGCGCAGTTTCTGGATGACCTGGTTGAGCAGCAGGGTAGAAAATACTATCTTGGACAGATACTTTTTGAGCATGAAGATGAGGTACTGTACATCATCGATGGGCAGCAAAGGCTCACTACAACAGTAATCTTTCTTTCAGCTCTGGTAAGAATCTTTGAGCTCAGGGGGAGTGAATCGCCCGGGATCAAAAGCGTGTATCTAACGGATGTATTTGAAACCATTGAAGATGACCAGACTATATTTAAAAAAATAACCCGAAAACACCTGGTATCCAGTACAGAAGATACAGAAACTATTTCTCAAAGGAGAATCATTGAAGCGTTTACCTATTTTCGTGATGAGTTGGACAAGCTTGACGTTCCGACACTCGAAACCATTGGTACTACTCTGGAAAATGCAGTGATCAGCACTTTTTTTATTGCCAGTAAGATTGAGGCAACCCAGGTTTTCGAATACCAGAATAACAGGGGGAAGGAACTTTCACGCTTTGAGGTAATCAAGGCATACCTGATGCACCAAATCCATCTCCAGAGTACGAATGTTAAACAGGCCAACAAAGATATTGCCCAGGTACAACAGAAAATGTCAAGGATCTACAGGTATATTGAGGGGGTTGAGGGCTATTTTTCTGAGAATGAACTGCTCGATAATTATTGTGCGCTGTTTTATAATATGCCCGCATCTGTTGATGCTATCAAACAGCACATTGCAAGAGCACAGCAGCAGGATAGAACAGCCTGGATTGTGCTTTTTTTTGAAAACCTTGTGGATTTCTGTCAGAGCGCCAAAAGTGTTTTTAACGCAAAGGGCAGGCCTGAGATTTCCAATTTGTTTTTTATAGGTACTGAGGTAAACTGGAAACTCGTACTGTTGTCGATGTTTTATAAAGGGGAGGTCTCGGGAGACCTGGTGTCAAGAATATTCAAGCTGCTCGAGATTTTATGCTTTAAGCTCAAGTTGGGTGATTATCGCACCGATTATCTCTACAAATATACAAGGAGATATTTTGACCCCGCTGAAAACTACAGCCTGGAGGATTTATATGGTGATATAAGGAATTCAGCGGAATTCGGATTTAAGGACTATTGGAATCATAATGGACATTTTAAAAATATTATAACAACTCACTTTGAGGTGAATAAACATCATTATTCCAAGAGAAAGGCAATCAAGTTTATTTTGTGGCAATATGAGAATGAACAAAGGATTAATAACCGCTCAGGTTTACTCCTAGATAAGGATTTATATGATAGTTATACCATAGAGCACATTTGCCCACAACATCCTGATGGAATAGTTTACTCCGATATCTTCAAAGCAGAACACCTGCACCGCGCAGGTAATCTTGCCCTTTTGACGCAAAGCCAGAACAGCAGGTTCGGTAATAAGTCTTTTGATCAGAAGCTCGAACTTTTTCAGGATACCGCCCTATCAAGTTATACCGAAATCCGCCACAAGCTCACATGGACCGAATTGGAAATCGGGGATAGACACGAAAACATTGCACGGTTCGTCAGGAGGTATTTTGAAATCGAATATATTTAAATTCCTGATCGCTGGTAAGCCCAGGGGATAGTGCAGAGCTTTGACCAGGGGAGAACAGGATTGATCTTAAATATTCTTATGGCACCAGTTTAGCGGACAGCTCCTTTTCGGCACTTTAAAAAGTGCCGAAAAGGTATTTCATACCGGTTTATTTCTAGAAAAAGGACAAACAGCTCTGAAACTGATTTATCCCGTAATGTGGATTCTCTTCTTTTTTAAAATTAACTTTTCTTTTCAATGAATGATTGGATCCGGTGGGCACCACTGATCTCTTGTTCAATATTGCTGTTTTTCTCAGCCGGGCTTTTCTTAGTCCATTAGCAGCTCATTCAGAGCTCAATGAAGCCCATTTGGGCTCAAAAATTTCTTTCTTTTTCTTTCTGAGATACGTTTGGATCAGGAAACTAATATAACAGGTTTCCCAGCTAATATGATATCTGCAAAAAAAAACTTTCCCCACTTATCCGGTCGGTTTTTGAATCTGATTAGGGGAGTGTGTTCGGCGGATACTGTGCTTAGTGTTGTGCTTTTTCTTTCACAAGTGCACGGGGGATGTAGCTAGATGAGGCTATTAAGATTAAATGTTGGCTGTGGCCTTCAATAATAATACGATTAGCTATCTGGCTATTACAGAATTTTTTAACATGCCTTATGGCAGCTGTTCTTTGACATACTGGAATGAAGCATTATTCTGCGGAAGCGGAAAATCCTGCGAAATTGAGATCGTATCAATATCATGAAAGCGCAGGGGCAGGCGAGGGCCCGGTCCGTATGGACCGACGCGAGTAGTTCCGATCCACCGAAGACTTTGGGTTTTGTGTTTAGTTTAGGTGATTAAGGGGCCATGTGCCCCTTTTTTTATGGACTGACAATTTTCCCTTTAGATAGAGGGTTATGATATCCATAGGTGGCTTCTGCTTTTTATAAATGCAAGATGTCTTTTTGTCCGACGAAAATCCCTGTGGGATTCTCTCTTGGCCAAAAAGTCCCTTGCCCTGTTGACTGGCCTTGCGCTGCGCTTAAGTCCACCATCAGGGTTGAGAAAACTCGCGGCTCGTTTTCTTTTTTTGGTTATCTGGAGCGTTATGAAGAAAAGTCAACTGGGAAGACCACCACTGGTCTGCGGTAAACGTGATAAAAAGATTGATGTGCGTTTTACAAGTGCTGAGTTTGAGCTGATCTTAAGGCTGGAGAATACTTTGGGCATTTCTAAAGCTGATCTGATCAGAAATAGGATTCTGACTGGTTCTGAGCGTGTAATCGTAAATGCGGAGCAGTTGATCGGTGGGCTTGATCTTTTGGGGACTGAAATGGGTAGGGCAGGTAATAATATTAATCAATTGGCGAGATATGCGAATGCGCTGAACCGGCAGGGAATTCTTTCTGTTGTTGTTGCCGAGCGTTTCAATATCCTGCTGATGGATTATCAGGAAATGCAAAAAAGGCTGGAGGTGCTCCTGCGCAGGATGGTGAGGTTGGCCGGTAAGTAGGGGGCAGATTCTTTTTGCCTGATCGTGGCCGCCACTGGTTGGTTTAACTTTTACTTTTTTGGTTTTTGTTTTGAGTTATGCTGCTGCGGAAGTAACTGGTTATACAGTTCGTTAGTTCCTTGGTTATCCGTATAGCTGGTCCCATGGTTTTGTAGGTATATGGGTGGCTGGGTTAACTGGTAGCCTGTCATTTGGTTATTCAGTTATGTGGCTAACGCTGAAACTTTATAGCTGTGTTTCTGGTGGGCTGGTTATATGGTTTGTTAAATGGCTTTGGATCTTTATAACTGCTGAACGATGTGACTAAATATCCTGATATATGATTGTAAAGATACTTTCTTCTTCTGCCAGTTTCTCTGGAGTGAATTATAATACGGACAAGGTTGAGCTAGGGAAGGGGGAATTGGTGAATGTTTCCAACTTCGGTGCGCTTGGGTTTCTTTCTTCGCTCAGGCCTTCTGATTACATCAATTATTTTAAGGCGGTTTCTTCAGTAAATAAAAGGGTTTCAAAGCCTCAGTTTCATGCGGTCATTTCTGCCAGGGGCAGATCAACACTTAAAGAAGACCTGACCAGGATTGCCCAGAACTGGCTTTCAAAAATGGGTTATGGGAAGAATCCTTATTTGCTTGTTTTTCATAATGATACACAAAATAACCACATTCACGCGGTGTCCACAAGGATCGATAAAACTGGGAAAAAGATATCCTCGGCTTTTGAGAAACTGAGATCTATCAGAATGCTTTCACAGGTTTTGGAGCAGGATGCTAAAACGGATATTAAATCTGTATCCGTTAAAATGCTGAAATACAGGTTTTCCACAGTAGCACAGTTCAGGCTTTTGTTTGAGGTTATGGGTTTTAAGACAGAGAAAGATGAGCATGTTGGGCAGTTAAAAATAAGTGGTCAGAATGGACAGGTACATAGTATAAAACTTTCTGAAGTTGACAAACAGATTTTACTGAATAAGAGCACCGTTAAAAGGGTTGTGCAGCTTCGGGAAATCATTAATAAATATAAACTCCAATATAGTCCGTTACCCCTCGACCGGAATGGATCGGCTGATAACAATCCTGATCCATTATTCCGCTATGGCTCTGAGCTGGGGGATTTTTTATCTTCCAGATTTGGCCTACAGTTCATCTTTCATTATTCAGGTGGTCATTTTCCTTACGGCTATACTATTATTGACCATGCTGACAAGAATGTATTCAAAGGCTCTGAGGTGATGAAAATAACATTGCTGGTTGGGGAAAGCAAGGATGGTCATGTTTTTAATGGCAAGATGGCGGAAGACACCAATTTGGATAGTAGAGTGTCGGGAATACCTTCGGAAGCTGTTACCGGATGCTCAAATTATGATAGTTCTGTTTTAAGCCTGCCTGACCTGGCGGAAGATATTGACGATGAAGCTATCCTTGGCAGGAACCGTCAGCGCAAGGGCATGGCCCGTACCAATACACGTTAAATTTAAATCAATTAATCATGCTGATAATTATCGGAAACCAAAAGGGGGGTGCTGGAAAAAGTACGCTCACGCTATTGCTTGCAAATTTTTTAACCCTTGTTAAAAAACGGCGGGTCACTGTTATTGATATGGACTATCAGCAGTCGCTGGCCCAGAAATATGAGAAGTCCAAAATACTGGAGAACACTGAACCTTATGAGGTCATTGCTGCGGGACTGGAACATTTTCCTTCCATGTTTACTGTGCTCTCCCAAAGTCCGGAACATATTGTGGTCATTGATCTTCCCGGAAAACTTGATGATGATGGCCTGATGCCGGTGTTTGCTTCTGCAGATCTTGTAATCTGCCCTTTTTCTTATGATGAATTCAGTTTTGATTCAACAATTCTCTTTTCTGTGGTTTTAAAGAAGATCAATAAGGATGTTCCCGTTTTTTTTGTACCAAATAGGGTAAAGGGAAATGTGAAGTATGAAACCCAGACGGAAGTTGAGCACCAGCTGATCCGCTTCGGGACTTTGACTGCAGCGATTTCTGACCGGGTGGATTTTCAGCGTACAAGTACTTTTCAGACCCCGTTGGTGCTTTATCCCATCATTCTTCCTGTCTTTGAAAAGATTTATGAAAGCCATATCAGTCTTTCTATTCCACAACCTGCCAGCCAATAAGATGTATTATGGAAAAGAAGATTATTTCAATAGCAGATGAGCTGCGCAGGTCAATATCGCTGCCCTTTGAGGGGAAGCTTGTTGGTGGTAATGGGACTGGGCGTGCTGTTGCGACAAAGGGGAAGCTTGTTATGGAAAAGAAAACCCTTTCAGCCGCTGCCGGGATTCTGGAGGCGATGAAGGGGTTTGACTGTTCGGGCAATACCCATATGCTCCATCCAAGGCTGGATGTAAGGACGGTAAAGCTGCTGAACAGTTTTAAGCTGGCTTCGGGAATTGATATGAACCGTTTTATCGCGTTTTCCATCCATTATCTATTTCAGAAGCACCCGGAACTTAAAACTTATATCAAACAAACCTTAGAAAATTTCGAACTATGACATGGACACAATTTATTATTTATCTCCTTGGCAGCTACTGCTTTTATTATGGGGTCAACCTGTTTTTTGATTATTCCAGGATTGGTGTGGCTGTTAAGGACAGCGGTACGGAGGTGGTTTCCGTTGGCATTTCTTCTTCCGA
The DNA here is from genome assembly GCF_032678585.1 of Pedobacter psychrodurus. GTDB lineage: Bacteria > Bacteroidota > Bacteroidia > Sphingobacteriales > Sphingobacteriaceae > Pedobacter > Pedobacter psychrodurus_A. The sequence continues at coordinate 83,995 of NZ_JAVTSN010000029.1, forward strand.
TCTGCCGAAAAAAATAGCAATGGAGGATCTGGACCCTGGGTTTTCAGAAGTTGATTACTTTATCGGGGAAGGTGAGGGGGATGCATCAGATTCGCCTATCGTTTCCTCTGGCGGGATTTCCATACGGGAGCTCTTTGAGCTTGCCAGGGATGAATCCATCGAATACACCAAGGCAGTAAGCTTTTGATTATGAAAAGGTTTAGGCATTTGTTATTACTGTTGCTGGTGCAACTGTTTGCTTTGGTTGTAAGTCCTGTGGTTTTGCTGGCCCAGCCAGGTATTGCTGAAATGGGGCAGGCGCATTCATGGATCAGGGAGTATTTTTTTTCGATGCGGGACTTTTCATATGTGGTCTCCGCACTGATTGCCATTATGGGGGCTGTAGTGATCTACCATAAATGGCAACTGGGAAAAGATGTAAGTATGGATATTCCCGCCTGGTTTTTCTCAGCACTTTTTTTGCTTTTGACCTGGACCTTTCTTTTACACCTTTTTGGTCTTTAAAGTGATTCTTAACCATTAATTCTATAGCCCTTTCAGGGCTTTTTTTATTTCCATCCATTTATCCTTTATTTAAAACTGTTATGAAAAAAATCAAGAATGTACGTTTCATTATCCTTTTGTTTCTGGTAACCGAAGCTGGTTTTCTCTTTGCCCAGAGCGGCGTCAACGGATTGAATACCGCGACCTCGACCTTAAAGACCTATGTTGATCCGGCATCCAATATTGCGCTGGTTATCGGTGGTATTGTAGGTATTGTTGGTGGGATCAGGGTGTATTCCAAATGGAACAGTGGTGACCAGGATATTAACAAAGAGCTGATGGGATGGGGCGGTTCATGCCTTTTCCTGGTTCTTTCTTCGCTGATCGTTAAGGCTTTCTTCGGGCTATAAGATATGGAAGCCAAAAGATATAAAATATACAAAGGCCTGCAACGTCCACTGACCTATAAGGGTTTCAAGGGCAGGTTTATCTATTGGGGCCTTGGCATTTTATTGTTGTCCTTAGTTTCTGGTGCGTTGTTAATGGCCATTATGAGTATGTATGTCGGGGCGATAGTCATGATCGGTATGCTCCTTTCAGGGTTTTTCTGGCTTGGCTCCCGCCAGAAAAAAGGGCTGTACGATAAAAATAAGTTATGGGGAATTTACCTGCACGGGTGCAATCTTCAAAAAATATATAGATATGTCAGGCAAGAACGAATTTAAACTTCCCTATATGGGCGTTGATGTGGGGATGAGCGAAGATCTGCTCTACGGGATGAACGGTGAATTTTCAGTGGTGATCGAAATGGAAAACCCTGTTTGTCAGTATGCAGCCGATGCGGAAGCCTTTGAAAATTTCCATTCTGTTTTCATGAACCTGGTGGGCATCATAGGGGAAGGGCATATGATCCAGAAGATCGATGTAGTCTCAAAAGCTGTTTTCCATTCAGCCCCCGCTCAAGAATATCTTCAGCAAAGCTATAATAAACACTTTTCCGGACGGATCTTCAATAAGCAGCAGACGTATCTGGTCATCACCAAAGAGTCTGTAATTTCACGTTTTTACAAGTATGATAAAACGGCCCTGCGGGATTTCAGGCAGATGATATCCAAGGTGATGGATATTATGGTGGCTGGCGGCATGATGCCCAATCTCTTGCGGGAAAGGGAAATCAATAAACTTGTCCTGCGGACGATGGCCATGAATTTTTCTCAGGGGCCGGTTTCCCTGGAAAATTATAAATCCGGGGAGACTGGCATCGGTCTTGGGGACAAGACGGTCCGGTGCATCCCGCTCATAGATATTGATCAGATTGAGCTTCCGCAGGATCTTCCGGCTTTTGGTAATCTGGCGGAAGGCGGAAGGATAAGGGATTTTCCGGTGGATATGTTATCTTTTCTTTTCAGGGTTCCAGATTTTGACTGCCTGCTTTATAACCAGGTGATTGAAATCCCTTCGCAGTCCAAGGTGCTTTCAGCGCTGGAGCTAAAAAAGAAAAGGCATTCCGGGATTCCGGACCCTGTCAACACTATTTGCGTGGAAGATATCTCGATGCTGCTTGATGATGTGGCCAGGGACAATCAGGTGCTCATCAATGCACATTTCAATATTGTGGTCTGTGCTAAAAATGAACATATCTCCAAGAGCTGCAATTTTATAGAGAGTGCGCTTTTTCAGATGGGAATAGTGCCTTCAAAGAATGCCTATAACCAGATGGAGCTGTTTCGTTCCTGCTTGCCCGGAAATGCCGTTGAACTTAAAAAGTACGATTTTTTTCTCACTACTGCTGAAGCGGCGCTATGTCTGTTTTTTAAAGAAGCGCCTCGAAAAGACGAAGAGTCCTGTTTTTTGGTCCGTTTTACAGACAGGAAAGGCGTGCCGGTGTCAATTGATCCTGAGGATCTGCCAATGGCAACAGGAAGGATCAATAACCGTAATAAATTTGTGCTCGGGCCTTCAGGTACTGGTAAATCTTTTTTGATGAATTCGCTTCTGGAGCAGTACCAGCTGTATAACATGGACGTGGTGATCATTGATACCGGTCATTCCTATTCCGGGCTCTGCAGTTACTTTGGCGGTAAATACATCACTTATTCGGAAGCAGAGCCGATCACGATGAATCCCTTTGCGATGAGTGAGCAGGAATACAATATCGAAAAAAAGGATTTCCTATCTACCCTGATTATCCTTTGCGTAAAAGGGCAGGACGGTACGGCCACGCAACTGGAAAAGGATATCTGGTCGAATGTAATCGGCGCCTATTATGCCAACTGGTTCAATCCATTGCCGGATGTGCCGAAAATCGGATCGCTATGTTTTGATTCCTTTTATGAGTTTTCTCTCTACAAGATCCCGCTGATCATGAAAGAGGAATCAGTTCCTTTTGACTTTGAGCAGGCGAGATTTATATTGAAGAAGTTTTATCGGGGCGGAGAATTCGGTACGATCCTCAACAAACCCGGTGACACTTCATTGTTGAACGAGCGCTTTATCGTCTTTGAAATTGACAATGTGAAGGAGCATAAAATACTCTTCCCACTTGTGACACTCATTATTATGGATGTGTATGTCCAAAAGCTGAGGCACAGAAATGGTTTTAGGAAGTTGTTGGAAATAGAAGAGGCGTGGAAATCGATTTCGTCTCCGCTCATGGCAGGCTATATGGTCTTTGTTTATAAAACGGCCCGTAAATTCTGGGGGGAGATTATCACAGTCACCCAGGACCTGGAAGATATCATCGGGAATGAAATTGTGAAAAACACAATCGTCAGTTCTTCCGATACCGTCATATTGCTCGACCAGACCAAATTCAAAGACAGTTATAAAGAGATTGCAGCTTTGCTCTCGATCAGTGAAACTGAGCAAAGGAAAATTTTTAGCATCAATCAACTGGATAACCGGTCTGGCAGGGGGAGATTTAAAGAAGTGTATATCAGGAGGGGTGCGGTGGGTGAAGTATACGGGGTAGAGGTGTCGCTTGAACAGTATCTCTGTTACACTACAGAAAAGCCTGAAAAACTGGCGGTAGAAAGTTATGTTTTACGGTTTGGATCTTATCCCGCGGCGCTCGATGCCTTTGTTTCCGACCTGAAGGCCAGTGGGCTATCCATCGGTGAATTTGTCATTTCCGTTAACAATGCTTCGGGTCAATAATCAGTTAAATTTTATTATTAATCAATAGGATATGAAAACAATACTTATGTTTTTAATTGCTCTGCCATGGCTTTATACTTCGGCCCAGACGCTTTATGTCGATCCGCTCACTTCGGGTGCGATTGCGGGGCACGCTTCGGTGATCAATGGACAGTTAAACCGGACAAATGATAATCTGAGCCTGATCTCAAAAGGCCAGCTTGCAGTGACCGGTCAGCTATTGATCGTAAACGATCTGCAGGACCGGATCTATCAGGGGCTTACCCAGGTTGCCGCGGTGATGAACAACCTGGTGGCGGTAAAAGAGATCGGTGAGATTGGACTTGATATTGTGGGTGACGTAGAGAAAACGGTATCCCTGGCAAAATCTGATCCCATATTGCTGCTATTCGCAGAACAGGGTGCGCGCGAATTTAAGGTCAGGGCACTTTCACTTGGAACGGAGGTTGGCGCTTTTGTGCTGAAAGGCGGCAAGGGAAATCTCATGGATGCAGGCGAGCGTTCAAAATTGCTTAACAGTATTGCTACCCAAATGCGGATTCTCCGTGGCACTGCTTATGGGATGCACAGGGCGATGTACTGGGCAAAAATGAAAGGACTGTTTGCATCGCTCAATCCCTGGGGAGGATGGGTAAACATGGATGTCAGGATTGCCAATCAGGTTATTTCGGAAGCTAAATACTTGAAAAAATGAAAAGTTTTATCTTGATCATACATTTGGTTTTAGGCTGCTTTTTTGGGAGCCAGGGCCAGCAGAAAGCGCTCAACATTCCCGGGATCCACCAGTTGGTCAGCGATTCAAAATCTGAATATGAAAAGCAGCAGGTGGCAAGGGACAGGCAGAGCGTAAGCCTGATCAATGAGCAGGCGAACCGGACGATGCTTGCAAAGCTTAAAAACAGTTACCGGGAAATACAGGGAAGGTTCAATCTGATCGGTACGGCAATGGTTGCCATGGACATCGGATTAAAGGCTGTGCCATTGATTCAGGGCATAACCGATGATCAGGTAAAGTTCTATGAACTGGCCAGAGAGAATCCCGCCTTGCTTTTGCTGGTTTACCAAACTGAGGCCGAGTTTCTTTCCCGGTCCAAAGATCTGCTGTCTTTCCTTGTAGGGTTAACAGTAAGCATTGGGGCGGTCAACCAGATGAAAGTTTCGGATAGAAAGATCCTGTTTGATTTTGTTCTAGCCGAACTCTCAAAGCTGCGTGCCATATCAAGTGGACTGGTGAATATCATTTCTTACGGGAATATGCGGGCACTTTTCATGCAGTTGAACCCATTTTCAGATTACATCAATACCGACCGTTCGCTTATTGAGGATATTATCCAAAACGCCAAATACTTAAAAAAATGAAAAAGGAATTATTTCTGCCGGTTTCGGTGTTGCTGAGTGTTTTGCTTCTTGGGTTCTGTTTTTTCAAGGGATATGCCCAGCGGGTGGTCTTTGATTCCAGGCACTTTGGCATTGTCAATGAGAATTTTGCAGTGAGGGGTGCCGCGGAAATGACGCACAACGAATTTCTGGACAGGATTAACGCAAGCCTGGAGCAGATTAACTTAAACTGCGCGACAGTTGTGGCCGCGCAGAGCATTATCTATGAGGGACTGTCCAATGTCAATTCCGCATTAAGGGGAGGGCTGATGGTCAAAAATATGGCTTTGATCTGCGGGGATATCCTGAATTATTCTACCCAGATGGCAGAACTTGCCAAATCGGAGCCTTATCTGTTGCTTTTCGCAGAAGACATGTACCGTGAGATGAATTCACGGGCGTTGAGCCTGTTTAGTGAAGTTTCCGGATTTGTGCTCAAGAGCGGCAACGATATTTTAATGGATCACGCAGCAAGGGATGCGCTTTTGCGCAAGATCAATACCGAACTGCACATTCTTTCAGGGCTGACTTATGGCGCGTGGAAAGCAATGTATTATGCCAAAATAAAGGGCATGTTTTCTTCGCTCAATCCTTTTGCTTCCTTTATCAATCAGGACCGCTCCATGGTGGAAGATATTATCAGGAATACTAAATACTTAAAAAGATGAAAAAAAATAGAACAACCACAGTAGTGATGATTATGCCTGTTTTTATGCTGTTGATGCTTCCGGCATTGTTTTGTGGTGCCCAGAAATCGATCAGGGATGAAAGCATGGTCTATCAGCAGGAGCGTATGGTTTTCAAACAATGGGACCGTTCAAAGTTTACCCCGACTTCGGGATGGCTTGGTATCAACCCCTATTATTGGCTCACCTGGGGGCTGCACCCGAATTATCCAAAGACGGATCTGCGCCCTCTGGCGGGAGCAGGGCCACAGTTACAGCGGCTATCGCTGGCAGGACTTCAAAAAGATGCTGACCGCTCGTATGAACTTCATTCAGATTCTTTGGGAAATGTGGCGAAAGAAGAAATCCTGGGCCATTCCGGGCTATTGTCCGCTGCTGATCCCTTATGGTTGCTTTATTATTCCCGTCAGCTAAGGCCTGTGACCGATTTTGATCCGTTGCTCGCCCTTGAGGGTTTAAACGCCGGTACGAAAGCCAGTCTGATCAGTGAAGGGATTTACGATTGGTATAACGGTGAAATGAGGGTGCTGGCTGAAAGGCTTGATTTGACAAGAAAAAGTAATCAGGACCGCGGTGCAAGGATACTTTCCTATCATGGGATGCTGATGGATTACCGCAAGCTGATGGGCATCTGGTCTACAAGGGTTTCAACCGCTGGCAGGTTTATTTCACAGGGGCTGCTCCAAAAGAAACTTAAAGCCCAGGAAACCCGGATCGAAAAATGGGATGAGAACAGTGATGTGGAAATAGCCCGGGAAGTACTGCGCAGCCGTAAATATTAATATCATCCTAAACTGTTTATTATGAAAAAATATATAGGGTTAATTTTTATCCTGATGGTATTAACCATTGGAGCATCAGCCCAGACTTCCGATTACAGGAAGTCATTTGAGTTTCTGCAGGGAAACGGTGTTTATGAGGAGGGAGTGATGGTGTTTTTAAAAGGACTGAAAAATTCCCTCTGGGAACATTTCGATCTCTTTATCACCGATGCCAAGGCATTGGCCGCTATATTCATGATCATATTTTTTGCCATAAAGTCTTATGAGATGATCTCAGGGGACAAAAAACTGGAGATCATGCCACTGCTCCGGCCGTTCGGACTCGTGATGATCATACTATGGTGGGGTGCTTTTACCAAGGTGATTGCTTTTCCGACCGATATGGTGGCGATGAAAACTGAAGAGATGTACATGAGCGAGCAGGCCAACGTCAATAACCTGCGGCTGATCCGTGCTGATTATATGATCAAGGTTGCCAACGCCCTTTACAGCTTTCAGGCGGAGACGGAGCTTGCTGAAAAAGAATCAGATACCTGGATCGGACAGGCATGGGACTCGGTCACCAGTTCTGTGAAAGAGGGAATGTCAACCGTGATTAGTCCGGTCATTGAACTAAAAAACCGCCTGAAGATAGGCATGCAGCTATTGGTAACGCAGCTGCTGGAACTGCTGGGAATCTGGATCCTTCGCCTGGCTGTTTATGTGCTTTTTATTATCCAGATCATTTATTCTGCAATACTGATTATCCTCGGGCCTTTTGCCGTTGCGGCGAGTATCCTGCCTTCTTTCAGGGACTCTTTAACTACATGGATCGCAAGGTTTGTTTCGGTAAATCTTTATTTAGGGATCGGATATCTGGTGATGTACATTATCGCCCTGCTTCAGAAAACGGCTATGACTATGGAGATCAGCAGGTATAAGGAGCTGATAGGGGAGAACGGGGAAGCGGTGAATATGGAAAAAATGGCCTGGTTTGCCGGAAATGGGATCCTGTCTTTTGGAACGGTGATCCTGAGTTTTTTGATCGGCGCCATCTGCATGTTCACTGTGCCAAGCATTTCGACCTGGATTATCTCTACTTCCGGGATCAGTTCCGCTGCATCGAATTTTGGCCGTGGATCCCAGACTGTTATAGGAATGGCCAAAAAAGTATCCGGAAAATTCTTTTGATTATTTAACTTTTAACTATCTGTTATGATCATTAAAAATATCGAATCCAAGATCCGCCTGGCCACTTTTGTATCTATGGGGAGCTTGTTGCTTGCCTTATCTGTAAGTATTGTGGTATCGGTTTACGCCTATAAACAGGTCATATCCGCCCGAAAAAGCATTTATATACTGGATAATAATGTGCCGATCCTCGCCAAACAGACCGACGTGCAGATAAACCGTCCAGCTGAATATAAAGCCCACATTGACCTGTTCCATTCCATTTTCTTTTCGCTCACACCTGATGACCGTTTTATTGAATACCAGATGAAACGGGCCATGTACCTGATCGATGAATCGGGTGCCCGCCAGTACAATGACCTTAAGGAAAAGGGGTATTTCAGTTCGGTTCTTTCCAGCAGTTCTGTGCTGACCCTGCAGACCGATTCTATTTTTCTTGATCTGCCACATCTATACTTCAGGTATTATGGAAAACAGAAAATAGACCGGCGCAGCACGACAGTTTCCCGCTCGCTGGTTACCGAAGGTTACCTGAAAGATATACCAAGGAGTGAAAATAATCCCCACGGGGTGTTGATCACCGGTTGGAAAACCATTGAAAATAAAGACATCGAAAATGTTCAGAAAAATTCGCTCTAACAGGGCACCGGAAAAAACGGTATGGGCAGACCTGCGGGATGAGCTTGCACCTTATATCAAAAAAATATACGAGTGCTCAGTATCTATTCTGTCGAGGCATCCAAAAAGGATATTCGTATGTATGCTTATTGTGCTGATCTACTCGGTGATAAGGTCGTTCAGTTCTGATTTTAAAACAGGCGTTTCGAGTACACCTCTTTTGGGTACAAAGAATGAAGGTGTTCAAAATCCCACAGCAATTACCAAGGGCTTGAATTCTATTTCAAGAACTGCGGAAAATCTACGCCGGACAATGACCATTAGGGACAAAGTAGATTCAGTTTTAAACAAAAAGAAGCTTTCGCAGTCTGATTCTGTCTTTCTGGAAGATGCACTGCTTGAACTTAAACTAATCCAACAACCATGAAAATAAACTTGAAACAGCCCAGATATGTAGTGCCTTTGCTCGCGTTACCGTTTTTATGCCTGTTCTTTTATGTCTACCAGAGCTCGGCCGGTCAAAAAAAACAGATCGTGGCCCAGGATGGGATGAACAGTAATGTTGCTGATATCTCAGACCAGGTCAGAAAACGTGGCCTTACTGACAAACTTGATGCATACCGGGACCGCTACAAAGATTCGCAAGGAACTACTGCGATAAATAATATTGAAGGCGATGAGGCTGCAGCAGTTATGGTTAAAACTGGAAACCAGAAAAATAAACTGGATTCCATAGACCGTATACTTAAAAGTAGAGGAACCGGGGTGATCGGTACTGCGGCAGGTCCTTCATCGGATTTCGGGCTTGGTAGCAGGCGGAAGCCCCAACTTTCTACGGAAGACAGGGTAATGGCAGAAGCGCTTTCTGCACTGGCTGGGGGTGGAAAACCAATCCGGCAGCCTGTCATGGACAAAATGGTCAAAGAACATGAAGCGGACCCAATGGAGGTATTTAAAAAGCAGATGTCCTATATGGACAGTATGGGTAAGGCAAATGATCCGCAGTACCAGGCGGAACTTAAAAGAAAGGAAAAATTAAAACCTGCTTTTGCTGCCACAGTTGCAGATGTCCAATCGGTAACCAAAGCTGCTATTACCGGCGGTATTTTTAATACGGTAATGGCAGAAAATGAGAAAAGGCCTATTCTTGCTGTGATCGATGAAAATGTGACGGGTTATTCCGGTTCGAGGATCAGGATCCGGATTCTGGAAGATCTTTTTGTTGGTTCCCTGCCATTGGTGAAAGGGACTTATCTCTTTGCTGAAATTTCTGGTTTTTCCCAGCAACGGGTCAAGCTAAGTGTTACCTCCATTGCCAGAGGGGACAGAATTATCCCTGTCAGGCTCGAAATTTATGACCTTGACGGTCTTGAGGGGTTATATGTTCCTTCATCAAACTTTAGGGAGTTTTCGCGGGACCTTGGAACTGAGTCAGTCCAGGGCTTTTCTACCCAGGGCGGCGCTAAAGATCAGCAGGAGTTCCTGATGAGCGCGGTGGATAAGATATTTACGTCAACCTCCTCCGCAATTTCAGGGCTGATCAAAAAAAATAAGGCCAAGGTAAAATACAATAGCCGCGTTTATCTTATCGATCCCCAATCTTTCCAGAAACAATTAAAATAAATTTTATGAAAAAAATACTTCTGTTGGCCTTCAGCTTTTTGGCCACCTGGCATGCTTTTGCCCAGACTTTTCCTTTGAACAAACCACTTACTGTGATATATCTTAAAAAAGATATGACAGTGCATATCCTTTCACCTGAAAATATCCGGTATGTCGATATTTCAACACCGAAGGTTCACGGTGATATTCCGGTGGGGAACTTGCTCAGACTAAAACTGATCGACTCCTGTGCTTCTGCTTTTTCATCTGTGCTTACCGTTGTTGGAGAAAAGAATATCTCCCAGTTCAGCCTGATTTATGATGAAGGCAGATCGGATAGTCTGTTTAGGGCCAATATGGATATTGGGATTTTTGATATGCGGCCCATATCGTTGCCCGATGTTGGGCTATCTGAATCTGAAGCCAGGGGTTACGCACTTTCAATGTTCAGAAAATCTTCTTCAGGTGGATCTGTCAGGGCAAATGCATATGGACTAAAGGCTGTACTGAATAAAATTGCAAGCGTTGGGGATTATGTATTCCTGGATATCAGTTATCTAAACAAAAGTAACCTAAAGGTTGATATTGATGAAGTCAGGTTTAAGATTGATGATAAAAAACTTTTGCGGGCTTCAAACAGCCAGTCAATTGACCTCGTGCCGGAATATGTTTTTTCGAAGGTTTCATCTTTCAATAAGTACTACCGCAATGTGTTCGTTTTTAGAAAATTCACCTTTCCGGGAAACAAGATCCTTAATGTCACGCTTTCCGAAAAGCAGGTCTCTGGCAGGGTAGTATCTTTCGGGATAAGATATGGGGACCTGCTGGATTCTGATGCCCTTGACCAGTAATTTGTTGCTTTTATGGAAGAGTCTAAAGAGATCCAAAAGCTCCACGGCTTTCTCCAGTGCCTGATCTATTTCTGCATTTTTTTGGAAGTTACCCTCTTTGTTTACATTGATGCACCGTTCTGGGGACTATTTTCAAAAGGCCTTTACAGGATAAAACTGCTTCCCATTTATGATGAACTGATTTATAGCAAGCTGTCTATATTGATATTGATCTGTCTGGTCAGTATTGGTACGTTGTCTAAAAAGCAACCGGATTTTGATGTGAAAAGCAAGGTTGTTTATCCACTCTGTGCCGGGTTGCTGTTATATTTTGGAAGTATCTATTTCTTTGAAAAGCCTTCTACCCTGGTATTTGCCTATACTTCCTGGTATGATCTCGGGTATATTATCTGTTCGCTCTTTGGTGCGGTAATGATCAGCGTTTCTATGGACAATGTGTCCAAGATCATACGTTCCGGTCTTGGTAAAGATAAGTGGAACGTGGAGGCTGAAAGTTTCATGCAGCCTACCCTTAAGGTAGAAACTCCTTTCTCTGTAAACATACCGATGCTTTTTTATTATGGGAAAAAAGTACGGAAGGGCTGGATCAATCTGGTCAATCCCTTTCGGGCAACAATGGTGATCGGTACGCCAGGATCCGGAAAGTCCTTTTCTATCATTAACCCATTTATCCGGCAGATGATCGCCAAGTCTTTTGCGGTATGCCTGTACGATTTCAAATAT
>NZ_JAVTSN010000030.1:0-95014 GCF_032678585.1 Pedobacter psychrodurus
ACCAGGCCCGGCTTATCTTTTCTATCACATTTAATCCCGTCTTCGGAGAGCTGGATCACTCGGTCGAAATCATTGCTCTTAAATGCTTTCTCTATTTCGTTTGTTCGGATTGAGGCGTTAGAAATATGCTGGCCGACATACTTTTCAACTTCATCCTCACTTTTAAATCGCCTCAATAAACCCAGCTTTAGAGATTGCGCTTGTTCCATTTCATACTCTCCGGATAACGTATCCAGACAACCCAAAATAACATCTGCTTCATTTTCCTTTTCAACCAAGTCACTGGCGAGATCTAATATTCCCAAATGCCAGTCCCAACCTTCAAATTTTTTTGTGTTAAAAGACCAAATGCAGTAATCATAAACCTGTTTTCTTAGGATCTCAGAAAGCTCCTGTTTTGATAGCTCTGAAAGTAAAGCCATTGCCGATTCAATAAAATAGCCCAGATCTCCACTACTGTCGTCAGCAAATTGGAAGGCATCAGTTACCTCTTCAAGCAAAGCTGTAGTTATAAAAAAAACATTTTCATAATTCCTATTTTTCAAAGAACGATTGGCATTCTCCAAAAAAGGCATTAAAGTATTTACAACATGTTTCATTTCCGACCAGTCAATCCAATCATATTTTCCGGCGGCTGTTCTTAAGATGTAATGAATTTGTTTTTGATAAACTTCTTTCGACTGGTTTTTACTTAAATAGCCAAAAGTCGCTAAAAAATAATTTGCAAATTTTTTATCATTCTTACACTGCTCTTCTGTGAAGGCGATGAGTTCCTGATGTGGAATGTCTTTTAACAACGCCTTTATTTGTTGGGCAGTTGAAGCGGTTTTTTTCTTTATTGTTATTTGTTGGGGAATTTCCGTGAGTTGTAAATAATGTTTTTGCAGATAGAAAATAGTTGCAACTACGTGTTTACACACAGAGCCGAAATAATAAGGGCAATCACATTGATGCTCATTGATGATTTCGTTCTCAATTGTTAACCGAACAGTGTAATGTTCCCTACCAGCAACAATAGCTTCATATTCCCCACTAGCATTCTCTGAAAGATCAATGACAGAGCCTCTTTTATAATAATTAACTCCTCGTTTTAAAATGGCTTCATCAACGATTTGTTCAAATTCGTTTAAAGGTATTTGCATAGCGTCAAGCTTTTATAAAGACTTAGAGATGGGTTCTTTTTCCAAATCGTAAACCCCTGTTGACAGCTCTACCTGAAACCACTCTTTAAACATTCTGTAATTCCTGTTTTGGGGCCATTGTTTTTTATTGGTATGTCTTTCTTCTAGTTCGAGAATAAATAACTTATCAAAGTTCTTTCTAAGCCAGGCTTCCACGTCCTCAATATCTTCACTTAACAGGTAAGTTTTTGTTTCAATTGTCTCATCCACATCTGGGTGCAAATTAGAATACCAATTCAAAGAAGGTTGCAATGGTTTTAGTATGATTGCACTGCGATTGATATAGTTTTCTTCGAAATCCTCCTGACTATGCTCATCTTCCAACTCCTCCAACATCGACGCCAGATAATCGTCTTTCGCTTGGGTAACCACAGATAAAATAGGTTCTCCACTGGTTTCTTTTATTTCAAAATCTACAATAAAACTATCATAGTCCTTAAATTTTACTGTTTTTGAGTAAATCATTCTCTTCAACAAATCCAAATTTATGTCCGTTTTCTTGACAGAACTGAGAATGGCATCAGTTTCTTCCTTTGGCAATAACATTTTCAGATTACCAAAATTCCAAGCATTGATGGCAAACTCAAAAATGTCTTCATAATATTCTGTATCAGCAAAATCTGACATATAGGGTTCTATGAACTGTTCCAGTAATTTTGAATATTTTACACCTTGGTTTTGGATAATCGTTTTATTTCCAAATAAATTGATGCCTTTGCTTTTCATTTGTTAATTAGTTAAATTATTTAATTTGCTTCAGTAACATTTATCAAAAATAATAAATCTTTTTAATGACTTTAAAATATCCCCTATGGTTGTATAAGGCACTTAGGAATAAAGTTCTTCAAGAAAGCATTTTTTTAACAAGTCTTCTATATTTTTCGCTGCTCGTAATGCCGTTTAAATTGGTCAGCCACATTTTCCATATTTTTGTCAAGTTTAAAATGAAATCACCGTTTCCTCAATTCGGGATAATCTGTAATCAGGTCGTTGAAGCGACGAAAAGGCTTTTCACGGGAAAGTGCCATGTAGAACTCTTCCTGTCTTTCAGTGGTACCACCTCACTTATAAAATCCTCTATCATGGTAAAGGTTGTTGTACTATCCATTCCTTCGAGTCGAATATAGTCTGCTCAATTTTTTCGATATCGTCTATAAAAAGTTCATCATAATATCCTATATTTTTCAAGGGGTCGGTATAAGACATAAGCTCTACGTTAACATTATCATAAAAACAAAGCATACCCATGTCCAATTGCTCCGCAATCACTTTGATCATTTCTATATCGGGCATCTTCATATCTTATCAATTTATTGAATTACCATTTAATTTCTGGGAAATCCCTGAATTCCAGTTCATGAATTTCACATCCATGGACCCGGGCGGAATGATTCAAATCTTGAATTATTCGTTTGTTCTCAGGCGACCAACTCGAAAAATAACTGTGCAGCAATTGAGCTATCTTGCGAAACCTTGCTTTCCCACCTGGCATGGATACAAAATCTATATGCAGTGTTTGGTAAATAATAAAAGCCATTTCGCCTCCAGTGCTCAGGCCACGACCGAAGAGCGGCACAATATCAGCAGCGCCCACGGCATCATATTTTAGCAAAGCCTGCTCAGTAACATATTCCAGCATATAAAGATTGGCCTGGTTCTTTCGGTCAGTCATTATAAAGCCAGCATTTTCTCGAAGCGTATTTATAAAAATCAGTAAATCGGTCCACACTAACTGAAAACCATAGTAATGATGAGATTGTTCATCGTCAAAAGAGACCTGTTGGATAAGCCGTGTGCCCTGGAAGGCATGTCTAAGCTCATAAGCAAAATTCAAAAGCAACATATGCGCCCCTTTTTGATAAATATTACTTTCATCCAGAGCATCAGCAACATGATGCACGGTATCATAGAGACTGTTCAAATCTCCATAATCTCCGTAGATAGAGATTCCTGTTCCGTTTTTTGTCGGCGTAGCTTGTAACATATTTGCTAATATTAATAATTTCTCCCCCTAAGTTAGGGAATCTCGGGAAAGCTCTTATAAACAATTCCACTTTCCAAAAAACAGGTTAAAATGTTTTTTACGATCTGCCTTCGGAATTTTATTTGAAACCCAAAAAAGGATCTCCTTTTCCGGCACTTATGAGAAATGTTCCGTACTACTGGAAAAGAATAAGTTATGACTAACTGCTGAAGATGAGCAGGATCAATACATCCTTAAACCCATTTCGGCGACTGGCAGAATGACAACAACACATACAATTACCCTAATTCTATTACAATTATTAATTATATTTACCCTAATTCTGTGACAGAAAGTGAAGTAATTAACCCTAATTCTGTGACAAAACATTCATTAATTAACCCTAATTTTGTAACAACAACTAGTTTTGGAATTAAAGTTTGTCAAATGTTCGATAGGATAATATTTACAGAGTTAGAAAAATGGCTTACCAAATCAAATCGTAAGCCATTAGTGATACGAGGCGCTAGACAGGTAGGTAAGACGACCGTTGTTGGGCAATTTTCAAAAAAATTTAAGCAGTACATCTATCTCAATCTGGAGCTTGCTGCTGACAGAAAGCCTTTTGAAGAATTCACAACGATCGAATTACTCGTGCAGTCTTTGTTTTTTATTAAAAATCAGTCACTTACCCAAAGAAACGATACGCTTTTGTTTATTGATGAAATACAGGAAGTGCCTGAGGCTTTAAACATTCTACGTTATTTTTATGAAGACCAACCAGGGATTGCGGTAATAGCCGCGGGCAGTATGCTCGAAACTTTGTTTGATAAAAACATTAGCTTTCCGGTCGGAAGAGTAGAATATATGGTTTTAAGACCTGTTTCTTTTCCAGAGTTTTTGAGTGCTATGGGTGAGCGGGAAGCGATAAGCTATTTACAACAGGTACCCGCACCAACCTTTACACATGATAAACTCATGCAGCTATTTCATACCTATGCACTTATAGGGGGAATGCCGGAAGTTATTAAAGAGTATAGTAAAAACAAAGATCTACTGGAGTTGTCAGCAATCTTCGATTCGTTGATTACGGCATATATGGACGATGTTGAGAAATATGCCGGTACAAATGCACAGGCCTTACATATAGGTCATGCGATAAGGGCATCATTTGGACAGGCCGGTCAGCGTATTAAGTTTGAAGGTTTCGGAAATTCGCCCTATCGGTCCAGGGATATGGGAGAAGCATTAAGAACGCTGGAAAAGGCGCTATTAATTGAGCTCATTTACCCCTCAAGTGATGTAAAACTGCCTTTGCTGCTAGACTATCGGAAATCTCCAAGGCTTCAGGTGCTGGATACTGGAATGCTTAATTATTTTGCTGGTATACAGACAGAGATTTTAGGAACTGATGATTTAAATAAAGTCTATCAAGGGACCTTAATTGAGCACTTGGTTGGTCAAGAGTTATTAGCCACACAGTTTAAATCTTTAAGTGCACTCCATTTTTGGGTACGGGAGAAGACTACTTCAAGTGCGGAGGTGGACTATGTTGTACCTTTTGAAGGGCAACTAATTCCGGTAGAAGTGAAATCAGGAGCTGAAGGTAAATTAAAATCTTTGCATATGTTTATGGATCTGTGCCCACATAATATGGCCATCCGATTTTATGCAGGCTCGCTGCACATTACTGATGCCGTTACCCCCGGCGGAAAGAAATACAAACTATTGAATCTCCCTTATTATCTGGTATCTCAAATCGAGAATTACCTAACCTGGTTCAAAACACAAATCTAGATTAGCAGTTTACACGAATTTTTTCAAAAGAATTAAAATTGACGAATCTTAGGCTTAATCTCTAAACATTCGGAAAGGCCTGTAATCAGGAAAGACAATCTTGAAGAACAAAGTATCTAATTATCTCGGGACAATAGTTCATACACTAAATACAAGTATTTCCTGCCCCATAACCAAGCAGATCTTTAAAATCTAGCCTAGAATATCGAGTAATTTAGCTGAATCAAACTTTGTATGCTCTCCTGATCTTACGTAACCAAGCTGGTTGGTAAGCATTGTTGTTTCACCGATTTTAAAAGATGAGGTGTTGTGGTGATGGTGACCATATATCCAATAAAGAGGATTATATTTTTCTATCATCTCAGTTAATTCTACAGCAAAGGCTTCATTCAGTATACTTCCCAAAAACCTGGAAGGATAGTTCATTAAAGTTGGTACATGATGAGTAACTACAATCTTTTGCTGTCCATTTTCATTTGATATTTCTCTCTGAATAAAGTCTAAGCTTTCCTGATGTAATTTATTGTAATCAGTTGGCCTGAAAACTTGCCCATTATTCCGGATTACGTAAAAATCAGACATCCCATCAAATATCTGTCTCTCATTTGGAGGACTAATGTGAGACCACATTGTTGAAAAGATTAAATCGTAATCTGTAGCTTTGATCGTAATGTTGTTGACCAGTTGAACATTATTTTTGATCTGCTCTAGATGGGACCCAGAACATCTGGCGATATCACCATAATAATATTCATGATTACCCGGGATCCAATATACCTGTTCAAAATTATCTGAAACATAATTAAAGAAATCCATACGTTTTTCAAGCTGGCTAAAAGTTACAATATCGCCAGCTAAAATCAATACATCAGCCTTAGGTTGAATTGGGAACTTATTCAGATAATCATGATTTTCAGGGAATTCTAAATGTAAATCAGATGCGTATTGGAAAGTCATGGTTATTAAGTGTTTTACAATTGAAAATTGGTCATCTATAATCTTACCAATAACTATAGAAATAATTTATAGCTAAGATTTATTGAAATATAGCTAAATGTAGCAATGGGAGAGTTTGCCATTACACCAAAACAAATGACATCATCTTTTTGTTGAGATAAAGATATCAATTGCCTGAAAATCAATAATTTATGGAAAAATCCGACGAAACCAGAACAAATTTTATTTAAACAACTTTCTGACTATCAAATACTTGTAAAACACAACTTCGACTCACTAACTGTCAAAATGACGGCTTTTGGACTCAAATGTTATCACTCAAATCTACAAAATTGATTCGTTTTACACAAGAAAAATCATCTAATACGTACGGCCAACTACAAAATATCAAGAAGATTAATAAATGACTTTCGCGAACATTTCAGCAACAAAAACATACATTTACCCTAATTCTATTACAGATATTACAAATATTTACCCTAATTCTGTTACAGAATAACAATCTATTTACCCTAATTTTGTAACAACACACAGGAAATTACCTTATTTGAGTTGTCGGTTACAAGTTATTCGTAATATAAAAATTCTGCTATATGGTTTCCCGTAACATTAACAACCTCCTTCATACTATTTTTAGTTAAAAATAAAATATGGAAACAATTCAATCAATCAAACCTGGCCCAAAGCCGAACAAACCAGATGGAACGCCTGACAGAAGGAGACGGGTTACACCAGAAACCCAACCAAAGCATCCTAAGCTAAAACCTCATGAACACAAGCCGGGTGATGCTAAATGATTTAAATTTTATGAATGTCAAATCATTTGATTTATTATTTCGGGTTGTGCTTCTCCATACAACCCGAAATATCTTATTACCTAGGTTTTAAAAAGATTAGCTTATTCGGCATTAATTTCCAACCCCCCCATCATTTTATTAACTTAGGAAATATTTAAACCCTCTTGAATTCATCCCGCCAGAAATACCTTAAAGCTTTTAATCGCCTTAAACAAGGTGTAACTAAATATGGTCCAGCGCCACACAAGCCTGTATTGCTGCTCAGCCTAATCGAACTTATTGAAAAAGGTTTAGTCACCAATAACCAGTTTGAAGTCAATGCTGATCTGGTGGCTACTTTTAAAGAGAACTGGTTATTGCTTGTACCCACTATGCACCAACCAGATTTTACGCAGCCTTTTTACTATTTGCAAAGCGAAAAAATAGAAGGACAAGCTTATTGGAAGTTACAACCCAATTTGGGCATGCAAATCAATGCACACATCAAATCGGTAACCCGGTTAAGCGAAACCTGTGCCTTCGGGTATTTTGAGCCACAGCTATTTCTTTTGTTAAGTGATTCAAACAGCAGGGCTTCGGCCACTGCAATGCTGCTCGATACTTATTTTCCTCACAGCAAAGCGAGATTTATTGCTGCTAAAAAACATGGCGAAGGCTACCTGCATGATCAGGAAGATTTCGTATTGAATGAGTCCGAAGCCAAATACAGGAGCATCATCATCAATACCGAAGAAGATGTTTTCGTTAGAAACGGATTGTTCAAAAAACTGGTGCCTAAAATTTATAATAACCAATGCAGTTTTACAGGCATGCAATGGAGCAGTACTTTCGGCCATAGCTTTGTTGATGCATGTCATATCGTACCTTTTAGCCAAACACATAATGATAAAGTAACTAACGGTATAGCCCTATGCCCAAATCTCCACCGGGCATTTGATCGCGGACTAGTGAGTATCTCTGCCGACTACACCATTCTCGTTTCTGATCATCTGATTGAAAAGGAAAACCATACGTATACTTTGAAAGGACTGGTAGGAGGAAAGATTTTATTGCCTAATAAACGGATACATTTTCCAGATGCGGAAGCAGTAGCGTGGCATCGGGAACATATTTTTAGGGGCTAAGTATCCAATAAGATATTTAGAAAACCAATGTCGATAACCTGTAGGTTACAACACTCCTGATTTTTACCATAGCTCTCATTACTCGTGGCTGTCGTTATAATGCGGCTCATTATAACAAAGTCTGGCGATAATGTTCTACTAATCATTTATAGTTCGCCATTCTTCCCGATTAATCCGGGGCGGTAAAACGTTGGTTTGCTTTACCTGATAAAAGCGCTCCTTTAAAAGCAAGGGGCAGCGAAGATACCACCTAACCATTAAGTATCTCGGTCACCGCATCCGCCAAAATAAAGGCCATATTTGCTAAACAAATCACCACCTATCCACTCACCAATTTAGCAGAATCTTTCCACAAGTAATTTGGAATAGGCTCTTGCAACTCCCAAGTAATAGACATCGGTTTAGAGCCTTCATATTTAATAAAGTTAGCGTCTCCAATAAAAACATAGCCTTGAGTATTACCATATTCGTTACTCTTAGCCTCTCTTACAAAAAGTAATATCTTTTTACCCAGCTTTTGGTGGTTAATATAGGTTAAACCTTTACCGCTATCACTACGGGTTTGATTTTGAGATTGCCAATGAAATAAGATCTCATTAATGGCATAATCATCATATAGGGTAGTAGGCGAGAAATCCTCTTCCGACTTAGTCAGGTCTATAAAAAGTAATTCGGTATTTAAATCTTTGTTTTCTGCTACGCCCTCGCGATTGCTTGATTGGCTAGATAAAGTACTTAATCTAAAAGCAACCAATACCTGGTCTCTCGTATACCTAGCGTGAAGTTTTAAAGGCTGTGCATAAGATAGATTTGTTAAATCATATTCCTCAAAATCGGTTTGAGCCAAACGGTAGGTTAAAAAGGAAATAATTTCAGCTACATAAGTTCTATTTCTCCCAATCTCTTCAATGCTTTCAACCAGACTGCTGTCCGTAGGTTTTTGCCAAAAGTCATAGTGCAGCATCACCAACCCTAACTCATCCGTCTTAGAGAATTTTTTGTTTTTGATCACGAAATTCGCTTTGGCCAAATTAAGTAGAAAAGTAAAATAGCTGTGCGAACTGGTGCTTAACCACTTATTCCTCAGCATAGCGGTGTATAATTTTTCGTTTAATGAATTATAGTCTGCTATTACGTTCGCTTCATCACATAGTTTCGACCAGCTGCTTCTTGCGTAAATCAAGTTAACATCTAAATGGTAGATGTATAAGAAATTACCTAAAGTCAAAGGCAAGTCGGTATGTTGCGTATAGCTCTTTATCTTATGGATTAGGTTTTTTCTGCTCAGATTAGTAGCCCGTTTAATATTGGCTAAAATAGTCTCTTTCGCTTGCTTCTCTAAAACGATAGCGCAGCCCAAGGGCAAATGTGGAAAGTCGTTCTCAATCTCTTTTTGTACCGTGGTATTGGTTTTGCCAATCAGCGTCCTAAACTTTCCTTCAAAATCGTATTCGGCATTGGCATTACCTACAAAATCCAATACAGTAAGCACATCCTTTCCATCATGTAATCTAAGACCTCTTCCCATTTGTTGTAAAAAAATGGTTAAGCTTTCTGTAGGCCTTAAAAACAATAGGGTATCTATTTCAGGAATATCTATGCCTTCATTTAAAATGTCAACCACAAATAAGTAGTTAATCTGCTTTGTGCGCAACTGCATTAAAGCTAGCCTACGTTCTTCGCTACTCGTATCGCTGGTTAACGCTTTAGATTTTAGCCCGGCCTTATTAAACCGTTCGCTCATAAATATCGCATGATCTTTAGACACACAAAAACCTATCGCAATCAAATCCTCAAAATCTTTAGTATACTGTTCTAGATTTCTGATAATCTCACTCACACGTCTATGATTAGCCGTATACACTTTGCTTAGCTCGCTGGCTACATATCTACCTTTTTCCCACTTTACCTGAGATAAGTCTGTACTATCTGCAATAGCGAAATATTGAAAAGGTGTAAGCAGTTTCTGGTTTAGCGCTTCCGGTAAACGTATTTCTGCGGCAATATGGTTATCGAAATAAGGTAAAATACTTTCGCCATCCATGCGCTCTGGCGTAGCGGTAAGCCCTAAAAGAATTTGTGGTGTAAAATAGCTAAGTGCCTTTCTATAACTATTGGCGGTAGCGTGGTGTCCTTCATCTACAATAATGTAATCGTAATAATCTGGACTTACCTTCATCGCTTCCAACTGATTATTGAGCGTTTGTACAGAGGCAAAAACGTGTCTTTTATCCGTAATCTCTAATCCATCTACCCAAAGTTCGGCAAAGCTTGCATCTCTTAAAATATTTCTAAAAGTATGGCGGGCTTGCGTTAGTATCTCTTTTCGATGGGCAATAAAAAGAAAAGTTGTCTGAGGGTTTTGCTGTCTAAACCGCTTAAAATCAAAAGCCGAGATCATCGTCTTTCCTGTACCTGTTGCCGCAACAATAAGATTTTTAAACCTACCATGAATATGACGCTCTACCTGCAATTTTTCCAATACCTCTAATTGGTAATGGTAGGGTTTAATATCAAAAAAGTTAATAATGCCCTCTTCTGCTTTTCCTATCCGGTTGTTTTTAATGGCACCACTAAGCTTTTCGTAATGTAGCAGATCATCGTAAAGCTCAAACTCTGCATTCTGCCAATAAGATTCGAAAGTTTTCTGAAACTTTGCAATAATATGTGGAATCTCCTTAGTGGTAATTTTTACATTCCATTCTAAGCCATCTGTTAAAGCAGATCTCGAAAAGTTGGAAGAGCCAATATACCCCGTATGAAATCCGGAATTTCTGTAAAACAGATACGCCTTTGCATGGAGTCTTTCTCTATCTACATTATACGATACCTTAATTTGGGTATTAGGAAGTTTGGCTAATTCTCTGATTGCCTTCGCATCGGTAGCACCCATGTAAGTGGTGGTAATTACCCTTAATTGGCCGCCATTAGCAGTAAAATTTTCAAATGCGGGTTTTAAAATGACGATGGCTTTCCATTTTATAAAAGAAACCAATAGATCAATGCGATCGGCTGAAGCTATTTCTTTTTTTAGTTCACTTTCTAAGGACAAACCTACATTGCCACCAGTAAAAAGTTCACTTTGTGTGAGTCTGGTTTGTGGGGTAATTTCTTTTAAGCGTAGATCCAAATCAGTATAATGATTGTCTATCGTGGTAAAAACTGCCCTTAGGATCGTTGCCTCCGCATCAATAATATCTTCTTTGAAATCATATTGCGCTATCTCCTGCTGTAAAAGGACAATAATTTTGTTAGCAATTTCAATCTGCTTAGTAATATCTTTTTTAATTAAATTAAACGCCTGCTGCATCGCCGAACTTAAATGTTGGGCTAGTATTCGTGAAGCTTCCTCTTTGTCTATCGGGGCGGTGTTGATATAAAACGATTGCCTGTCTAAACTGTCTAGTTTCGCTTTAAGTACTTCGGTAATTAACTGTTCGTATATGCCTAAATTCATCGATATAATTCCATTAACTTTTTCACCACTGGCACATCTGCCGCTGCCCAATCGTACGCCATTAGGTTGGCTATCTTTTCCCACTTTACTTGCGCATGCTCCACTGCGTTAAGCTCACCACCTTTGTATGTGCAAATAAATGGATAAAGGTGCAACGAAAACTCTGGGTAATGGTGCATTACGTTCGTTAAACCTTTGTCAACGCTGATTTCTAGATTTAATTCTTCTTTAATTTCCCTAGCCAGACAAGCTACTTTACTTTCGCCTGGCTCTACCTTTCCACCAGGAAATTCCCATTTCAAAGGTAATTTCATATTGGTGCTACGTTGGGCAATCAATACACGGTTATCTTTAAAAATGATGGCGCAAGTAACTTCTAGCATCAGTAATTTTTAGTTTCCTTAGGTGATTAGCAAGCTATACCCAGACAACTCTTCAAAGTCCTATAAATTACTTGCTAAACAAAATGATTATCCAACATTGGCTTTTGCCTAATATAGTGAGGAGTTTTTAATAATTAAAAATCAACAAAAAACTAAAATCTATTTAAAGTAAGATAGACTGTGGTAATATTGATTTTTCCTTTAACCATTCAAAAGAACTTACTATTTGTTCAATCTTAAATCTTTTTTTCTTATCATGCCAGCCATAAAAGATTTCTATTAATGCATCTAAGGAAACCCTATCAGTTGCAATTAATTCGAGAGCACAAGCAAGAACTGTAGCCGCAAGCTCTGTTTCTTCCGTTTTCTTATACCTAAACAGCTCTATTATGAACTGTATGTGGCTGTCTTGATCAGAAAAATAATTTTTATAATAGTTCTTTTGTGCGATTAGATTTTCTAATGGGAAGTATTTAGGAACAATATAATCTCCATTTTTAATATTTTTTGTTTCGAACCATTTTTGTTTTTTAAATTCGTTATTAATTGAATGCATAAATTTATTATCGAAAGGACCAGCAGCATGTTTCGTATACCTTGATAACTCCATATTGGATATATGTTCACATAAATAAACTAATTTCTGGAATTTTATGCGACCAAATGTAGGCTCCTCTCTTAGTTTAGATACTATCTCAGCACCTAAAACTGCACGTTTAAAATAGGTATTAGATTTCTCCCTAACTACTTTTTGTTCGTATTCTGAGAGCTCTTCCTTTTCTTCAAGTTCTTCTATAGATTTTGGAGTAATAAGCCCTAAAAGCATAAGTCCTTTCTCCAGATCATCCATCGAAAATATTGTATTATTGTTCTCCATTGATGATATCTATTTCCTTTTTTATTTTAAAAATTAAACGTTCGCGAAGTTTTCGTATTGCTGGTTCTTTAATATTTAATTCTAAGCAAAGCGATGCTACAACATCATCTGGTAGATATTTATGATTTCGCTTGTATTCTATATCAGCAATTAACACTTTCTTTTCTTTTTCGTTAAGTTTTTTTAATATACGTAAAGTGTATTCTTTTATCTGATGATTTTTTCTAACATCAAATTTTAATGTTTCTTGTAGATCTTCAAAATATGAACTTGACTTAACCCATGTTTTATTATTTTTATTGTGATAATCTTTAAATAGGTTAATATATATTCTGTAAAGAAAACCCATTATAGCAAGACGTTCAGTACTTCCTCTTAATTTGTTTCTATCAAACGATCTATATTTTTTAACCTTTTCGAAAGTATCATGGGCAATTTGTAATCCAATGTGTTTATCGAGTTTACGTCTTTCACATATTTTACTGCATTCAGTTTCGACATCTTTTATGTATCTACTTACGAACGAACTATATGAAACATCATTTGCATCATTTCTGCAAATGTTTTCCAACAGCTCGGTATCCGATTGATGTTGTAAATCTTTAGTTTTCAAGAGCTTCATTTAGATATACTATAAAGCGTGACAAGAAGTTTGTCACGCTTTATAGTATTATGGTTAAGCAAGTTTCCGAAATAACATTGGATTTTACAAGAGTAATCAAGTAACGATTTTAAAACTGATGTAGTAACATGAAAGTGAGCCACATTTTATTTATACGGAAGAAGTTTGCGAAATTAAATTATGAATTATGATTTTAAAAAAAGAAAATTTCAATGCTGGTAAATATGAAAGTGATACTTTCATTACAGAAAAACAGTTGGTAAGAATACTTGATAGTTGCCCAGAATTTAAGACGGATCTCCTGAAGATATTTAATGTTGATGATAAAAAAACAACAGTTCTGAAAGTTGGCAATTCGAAACAACTCATCCAGGCGCTCCATTCACTAGATAACCAATGTCAAAAGATTGATTTAACATGTAAAATGAGAGATGTTCATCTTAAAAAACTTTTGGAGGGTGAAAAGGCTACATTCGAAATTTTTTCCGTTAAAGATCAATATCTTGTTAAAAAGATAAAATCAGATTTATTAATTGCGGAAACGAGATATAATGCTAAATCAGATATATTGGATTATTATAATCTTAGCAAATTTGCAAACTACTGTAGGGATAACCAGTACGATGATTTAGTAGATAATATCCAAGAATACTTGTTAGATAAAAATAAAACCAACGTAGATCTTAGAAACTTTAGAATTGTACATCATAAAAGCGATGATCTATTTTTCATAAGAGCTCTAACTTCCAGTGGAGACTATAAAGATTTTGGTATAAATTTTTCAGTATTCGTTGCAATTAAATCTTTGGCCAATTACGTTGAGAAAAGTCAAAATGAAATTTTTATAGATAATTTTCAAGTAGATGATTCTAATGTCTATGTTTCATTTGCTTTTTCAAATAAAACTAAAATCAATGACAAAATAGACCTTTCTTTTAGTTTGATATTAGAGAATGACGAAGTTAAAAGAAGTGCAGTATCGTTCAATGGGCTTTTTAAATTAACATTTAATGACAAGGCTAATTCTGGATATTTATATATCAAACCAAAAGGACTTAAAAAAGACGATAATTATCATCCGGTAGATTTACTAAGTTATCAACACAGGGGCAGCGTAAAAAATGTTTTTGAAAAAATTCAAGAACTTCCGGATTCGATTGATTTCTTTATCAAGCAAGTAAGTGAGGATGCAAAACGAATTGCTTTGATAAAGCATCCCGATGATGTCAGGAAGTTCATCAGTAATAAGGTAAAAAACTCTAAAAAACCAGAATTTAAAGTGTATAAGGAAAAGGTTTTTAATAAGCTAATGAGCGTGAGCGTGGATAACACCTTTAAATTGTTTGCCCTGCTGAGGCAAATTGAAGATTTGTTTGAACATGATGATGTAATCTCACTAAATTTTTGGCGAACCAAGCTTTACGAGGCATTGGTAGAGAAAGAATAATTATTAGAAATAAGTGAATTACCTTTGAATGGATGAACATAGGTAAGTAATTAATAGTTACTCAATTTAAGAGTCCGAGCTAACGCACTAGGCGGAAATTATAAGTAGAAAAGCATGGCTAGTTTTACAAAAGCAGACCTTATTTATACTGGATACAAAGATTCAGCTAGGCCGGGAGACAATCCAAACGTCACTGGTAAACCTGATGGCAATCATCTAAATCGTTCTGAGTCATATGAGATGGTTTATTTCATAAACACTTATATGAAAACGAAGAATTGGCAACAAAAGTCAACGTTTAATAAGATTGAGACTTACCTAAAGAAAAGTCCGCATGTGAATAAATCACATGATTTTTGGAGAAAAGACCTCGATGCAAACTTTAGGTTAAATTAAAAATTGAGGCAGGGTGGTCGGCATTTCGACTGCCCTTTTTCTTAAGGGTTAGTTCTTTTATTTCAATTTTATGCTATTATGGCATTTAGGATATTTGGTACAACCCAAAAATACACTGTGCTTGCCAGTTCGCTTTACCATAAAGCCACTATTGCAACTTGTGCAAAGCATACTATTATTTAAAATATCTACATTTTTGAAAGTTTGGTTACAGCATGGGTAATGTGAGCAGCCTAAAAACTGACTATTGTTTGCAGGATTTTTTTTAATCACCAATTTGCCCGTTTTACAATAAGGGCAGTTGGTACTTTGATAGGATTCGCCATTTTTTGTTAAAAGATATTTGCCATCCTCAAGTAACTCCTGTACAAACGGACTAGCCTCATTAGGTATGAGTAATACTACCTCATTTTTTGTACGTGTTAATGCCACATAGAACAGCCTACGCTCTTCGGCAAACCTGTAAGATTCGTCATCGCTTAAAAGTAGCGATAGAATTGGGTCGTCAGTTACTTTGTTTGGAAAACCGAGCCAATCGTTTTTTAGGTTCAGCAAAATCACATTATCAGCCTCTGCACCTTTAGATTTATGAACCGTTAAAAAATTAATTTCTACATCTTCGAACCCTTTTACTTCTAGCTTGCCTGCTCTTTCTATAAATTTTACACTGCCATTAGAAAATTTAATTAAATCAATGATATCAAAGCTGTGTCTTCCTAATACTAAAATTGTTTTTTTCCCATATCGGCTAACTAAATTTTGCACTTCATTCAAAAAAATTGCCTCAACATCTTTAGAATTGTAATGCACAAATTTTACTGGCGAAGCCACAGCTTCCTTTTTTGAAATGGGATTTTTAGCAATTTGCTTAGGGTTCTTTTTTACGAAACTTGCAGACACATCTATCAAGGCTTGCGAGTTTCTGAAAGTTTGTTCTATCAATAATTGTTCATAGTAACCTACATATTTTCCAAAGTTGCTAAATAGGGAAATATCGCTGCCTGCAAAGCGATAGATAGATTGCCAGTCGTCGCCTACGCAAGTTAAACGAGCAGCAGAAAGATCTCTTATTTCTTTAATTAAATTAAACCGTGAAAACGAAATATCTTGGTATTCATCAATAATAATATACTGATAGCTATATTTAGGCTGGTTATTTCTAATTAAATCAGTAGCCCTATTAATCATGTCGTTAAAATCAATCTCGCAGCGGTCTTTTAAAGTTTGGTTATATTTATTTAGAATGGGTAACGTAAATCTTAAAAACATTTCGTGCCGCTCGGCCATAAAAAGATTTTTAATGCTAAACTTAGTAGCGTAAACGTCTTTTAAGCTCGACTCCTCCAGTTTTCTAGATTTACTTAGGTTAATAAATCCTTCAATAAGTTTAATAATTTCTTTTCCGAAATTGTGATCATTGGCCAAAACCTGCAAGTAAATGTCTTCTGCTTTTAAGGGCTTAAACAAAACTTTTTCTACTTCCAATATTTCTTTAAGCTTAATAAGCAAAATTTTGTCTCTATTATAATAAGAGTAGGTTTCAAGCAATTTTGTATTGAACGTTTTGTGGGTTTCGCGTTTCAATCGCATATCTTCCACATAGTTTTCTGCATTTGCAGGAGATAGCCATTTTGCTTCGTTGTTTTCATCAACACCAAAATGCTCTAAATAAATATGGTAATCCGTAAGATAAAAATCTGGGCGATATACCGTTGTACCATGTGGATAAGATTTTTCATATTCATACGCTATCCCATTAACGTATAAGAAATTCGCTATAATAAGTTCTTCAATGCTTTTTACCCTTTCACCCTGAATGGTGTCTAGTTTTAAGTTTTTAGCCAGATTTGCAGGCTCACATTTTGATTTTAACGTCTGGAAATCGATACCTTTTTCTGTATCGATTTTCTCGCCAAGCGAATGATAACTGTCATTTTCTTCTGGTATATTCATGTAGCAAGCCACGTACTCCACATAAGCTTCTAATGCTTTTTTATCGCTTAATATATCCGTTTTTAAATATGAGGTAATTACCTTGTTTAAGGTGTTTTCGTTGGTGGTAACTGGTGCAATGTCTTCAAATTGTTTGATGGTGTTGTAGCCTAATTTATGAAACGTTACCGCACGTGTACCTAAATCTAGTGCTGTTATTCTTGCGTTTAAATCTTCAACTGTTTTATTGGTAAACGATAACAATAAAATATTATCAGGGTTTACATTTTTTTTCTCAATAAGGTATTTTACTTTGGCCAGTATGGTTAAGGTTTTGCCAGAGCCAGCACCAGCAATAATTAGGTTCGAATACTCGTCTGTAACTAAAGCAGTGCGTTGCTGCTCATCTAAACTTTTACCTTCAATATCATCAAAGTATAATTTTAGCTTTTCCTTTTCAGCTTTAACGTAATTAAAATTATGCTGCTTAATGTTTTGGTTAAAGTTTTCGTAAGCATTGTTAAACTCGCTAATGCGTTCTTCTTGCTTGTAAAATTTGTTTTTGTTATTAAAGAAGTTCCCTGTGTTTGCAAATGCTAATTTTATTTTATCGCGTTCTACCCAGGTGATATAACCTTCTAAGGATTTAATCAGATTTAGAAATTCAACAAGTTCTTTTAGCCTAGCCAAATAAGTAGGATTGGTGTACTTTTTTTTGCTTTGCTTAGTAAGGTAAAGCCAAATTATAGTTACTACGGTAAGGGCTAAGGCTAATAGTTTTAACAGCTTGGACATCGAATTACCATTTACGTAAGTTTTGGCTGGTGATGACACCACCAGAATATTAAAATCAGTTATTAAGACTAAACTATACCTTTTTCCTTCAATAACTTCATTAATGCTTTAAATTCTATATGAGCTTTACTTGAAAGGTCATTCATTTTGTCAGAATCTATTCTGGCTTTATCTCGATTGCTATCTTTGAAAGGTACGAGGAAGCCAGCGGGATGGCCAGAAACATGATAGCCCATAAAGTCGGTAAATTTCTCTAGTTTAAAATTAAATCTTCCCAAGGCTAAATTAATATCGCTATCGAGGATTTCATTTTTTGATAACCTACTAGCATATTGATAATCTATAATGCTACTAACAGTATTTTGCCGATAACCATTCCACGCATCATTATTGCATATATCCTCCTCAAATGCATTCACATCCAATTTCTTCAACAGCCTGTTTAATGCTTTAATATCAGATTGCTTAGGCTGAGAATTGAGTAACTTAATTTCTTCTCTTTTAATTCTTAGTTCTATTAATAATATGCTACAAAATATAGTTAAACAGAATATAATGGTTATTCTCCAATCAGAGAACAACTTTGGCAGAGTGTAATAGTTGGTAAGATAGGTTAGTAGTATAGGTACAGCAATTAGTGATATATACCACTTTTCAATAATGCTTTTCATTAAGTAATCTTTCTAATTATTCCTGAACTTTTAAGTATAGCAAATAGAGGAGAACGCTTTCTGTAAATTTTACCACCTTTAAATGCAACCTTCGCCAAGCTAGTGTTGAAAGTTTCAAATTCAAATAAATTAGAAACTGTTTTAACAAAGTCTTCATAACTAATGCTCTCTACTGCCCCATTATTTCTAGATGGTGCCGAATAAGAGATATAAATGTCATTAATCTCGTGTACAGTATAGTGTATTTTATAATCTAAACTTTTCACGATAACATCATTATTGAGGCCTTGTCGAATTCGCTCCCACAATTCTATTGGATTTGTATTTTTAACTTCGAAAGAATAATTTGCCATAAGTTCTAATCTTGAAATTTTATAAAGCTTAATCTTATTTAGAAAGGGATTTACTGTAATAAAAAGTAAATGTGGACTCTGCAGAAATTGTCAGAGAATTACAAAATGTAATCAGTGCTCAACTCCACAATACATTTACTTCGAATAGCAACTAATGAAAATCAATTCAAAGCCAAATTGAATTAATTGATTTTCATTAATAAATACATTTCAACATCAATCCACTATTTGATGGTTCTTTAAAATATCAAAATTAATTTTCATATCTTTTTGGATCGAGAGTTCTGCTTGCAACGCTATAGTAATCTCCGACAACCATTGGCCCATTATCGAACTCTGGTGGTATGTAAGATGTAGTATAAATTACTTGAAAGTCGTTAGGATTAAATGACTTTAATCTTTCAATTAACTTCCTTTGGAAATTTTGTGCTCGTTCTTCCTCAATACCTTTATCCTCCATATTATCTGCTAGAATGAATCGTGGGTATCTCATTTCCGAAATGGATAGTGACGCTAGGAAAATTGCAAATCGGGCCGTGATTTTTAGATAAAAATTAGAACTTGCCGAGAACCTTTCATACTGAGATGATAAGAAAGCTATATTATTTGCAAAATCGATATTAAAAGCATTTGCGTCCTTAAATGCATCTTGGCGATGTAAATCGTTATTTAAAAAATATAATGCTTCAAGCTTGATTCGATGCTCAATGGCGTCTCGCAATGCATTTTGTTTAGCTTCAGCTTGACTTATCGACCAGCTTAAAGATTTTATCTCCTGGCTTAATAAATCAGCTCTCTCCTGAAGCTTGCTATAAAATTCTGCATGCTCAAGCATTGTTCTTATCTGCAAAATTTCACCATCAAGAAAACCTTTTTGTGTTGAAAGGCTAACAATTTCTTCTTGCCTACTAGAATTTACATCCTTTACCTCCTGATTGAATTGATTTTGAAGATCCTCTAAAATTGCCTTTTCTTTCTTTAATGATGGCAGAAGAATTTCAAGTTCTTTTTTCAGATCGGCTTGTATCTGATTAGACTCAATAATCTGAAAATCAATTTCTTGACTTAGCCTTCGAGATTGAGTTAATGCATAAGTGCTATCTAAGGGTTGCTTGCATAATTTGCAACTATGCTCATCTCTAAGTTGAGCATTATCTTTTATTTCTGATAGACACTCTGGGCAGAATTCTAAAGTGAAATTATTTAAAAATGCTCTAGTCTGAACAGAGTTATTCAAAGCTTTCTTTTTCTCTTCTAGACTAGTGATAAAGTAAACATTATCTGTAACTTCGAACTCATATTGTTGAATTTGCTCATTTAGCTCCGATACAATTTCTCTTCGCTTTACAATTTTATTTGCGAGTTCATAATACCTAAAATCATCAACCGAAATAGTAGTTTCCTTACTTTCTATTTTAAGTTGTGAAATTGTATTCTCTATACCCGAAATTTCTATCTGTATATTTTCTATCCTAGTCTCTAAATGCGTCGGATTTAAAGCTAACGCATCTGAATAAAAGCCTCTGGTTGCTCTTAGCTGAGCTCTGACTTCATCACGTTCTTTATTTGCATCAATCAGGCGTTTACGAGATTGATAAAGCTGATCATCATAAATCCCTAATAATAGATCCGAAGTGGTTTCTCTTGTAATTTGTGAATCAAATTGCTCATATAGAAAAAGAGAACCTGTTGGCGAATCTTGGTCAACATACATCAAACGTAATAGTTGATGAATTGTGATATTGCTATCAGCTTTGACTTGAGGAATATCAAGGTTATCAAAAATCACATTTGAGAAGCTTTTGATATTTGCTTGGGTGCGGTAACCAAATTTTTGCCAATGCTTATCTGGTGGAGGGTTTCTGCTATCTTCAAAGTCTCCCCAATAGAAGTACATTGGAGTTCTAGTTTTAACTTTATCACCTTCCAAAATTAAATCCCGACGAATGGTTATCAAAGCTCCGTTCATCTCCGTTTCTGCGAAAACACTCTCGCATTCCTTTGCTTCAGGAACAAAATCTACAAACTCGCCACCGAGAACATAAAATATAAAATTTGATATGGTAGATTTTCCAGCACTATTGTTACCCCGGATGATATTGACGCCCTTATGAAATAATTCATCATACGCGACACGACCATCATTAAGATAAACAACTAGCCTATTAATAAATAGATGATTTTCAGTCATATCTGCTTACCATTAATTTGGTTCTACTTTTTAACCCATCTGGACCGAACATCGATAGTTTATAAAAATGATTGACCATTATAGTTACAACATTTTGTTCAGTTGGAGTGAGTGGCTCAAATTTAGATTCATATTCACTCAAAAGCTCTTTCGAAATTATCGAAATTCTATTTTCAGCTAGTAACGACTTATTTATTATTCCATACGAAGCGAGACAATGCAACGCTGTCAACTGATAAGGTCTTAAACGCTCAAACACCTTCTTAGAGTCAATTAATTTATTGTAAGGATTATCCTTTCGGATGAAATTTTTTCTTAATTGTCTAATCTCTTTCTCATCTTGTTTTAAAGTGATTGTATGAACCTGTTCTGGAAACAAGAGATAAAAATCCCAAATCCTGATTCTATCCAATTCGACAAATTCAGTATGTCTATAGTTAGTCAAAATTCGGATCATCCTATAAATAGCGTGATAATAATCGAAAGCCTGGTTATACGTTATCATAAATTGTCCAATTTAAATGACACTTACCGGTAAGAAAGAAAATCATTCCGTAAATATCATCCATATCATAATTTAAAAAATCATCATAAGCACCGTGTTCATTTAAAAGCTCACAGATCGGATTAACTACCTTTTCTCTCACAGCCAACTTGATTTCCGACGTATTAGCCTTTTTTTCAATTAATGGTTCGATGTACGATTCAAAATTGTGGTTGATGAAAGAGAAAATCTCAAGATCAATTTTTTGAGCGGTTTCGTAAAACTTATTTTTCTCCATCTTTTTCCAATATTTATGCTTTCGAAGTGTCGCTCTTCGAATTTCAATGGAATTGAATCCTCCATCCTGTAACTTGTCAGGCATACTGCGTCCATCCAACTCAGTATTATAGTATTTAAAATCGTCAAGAAAATCCTCTACAGTTTGGTTCTGCTGAACTTCTTCTTGCAAACGCTTAAACCTTTGTGCAAGCCTACTGAGTGGTGAGACAAATATATCTCTCACCTGATTGGCGTTTATTTGATTTGTTACAGGTTCATTGTTTTGAACATTATTGGTACTGTCCATTAAAATGATAGATTCCCATTGATAATACCAGCATTGACTTGTTTTTCAACCTTCTCATTGTTCGTTATATTTTGCATAAGAGAATTTTTCAACAATTGTTGGGAGTTGGTCACAAGTTCTTGAAGTGATTTTGCGAAGTCAGGATCTTCTGTGAGGTACTGTTGTAATTGTGCAGAAAATTCCGTTTCGTTATTAACTGCTAATTCTTTAACTTCTTCCTCATTTCCTTTTTTCTGAAACGGCTTTTTTATAAGATTCCAGATGTCTTCCCCTATTTTACGACCTAAACCATCATTGGTGGCTTTAAGAAAAGCTTTTGCCATGGTAATGGCGGTGGGTGCGAGCGTTATTAAGTCCATTTATTATTTATTTAGATGTGGTACACTTTTTTTGAGATTATTGACGGGTTTAATGTAGGTTATTTTTAATAACTATGAAATGGCTAGCTCATTATTTTTGATTTGCTTTAGTTTTATTGATTTTAAACAAGGTCGAAAATAATTATTGCGTTGATTTTGCGAACCTCTCTCTAAAAGTAACCCCAGTGTTTCGGACTAAGCTAGACGGCTATTTGCTTTCCGGATTCTGCCTATGATGTCACTTTCCCTTTCGATGATAGATATGATATTTATTGTTGTTTCTTTCGTAGAACAAAATCCTTAAACTCTTTTGTAATCAGTTGTCTGTTTTTACTTCCATTAACATTTTGTGAATCATTAATCAGAGCATCAATGCCGTATGCTATTAAATTATCAAGGGAGATTTGTCCTTTTAGGTGTTTTGAAAAAATTGGAGTGAATGCTTCTGATAAATTTTTGATAATAAATTCACATTGATTAAGTGTTAAATCAACATTTTCTTTAAGTAAGTCAAAGGAATCTCCTAAGGATACATTATAAGTGCCAAAGTAGAACTTTATCAAGGCCTGTAAATTTTCATTGGTTTTTGGGAAAATATTCTCTTTTATATTTGGCATTACTATTATTACTTCTCCATTGAACTTACTTTTAAAATCTCTTAATTTTTTAATCAACTCTGGGTTATTCACCTTAACATTCACACCTTTTTTCTTGTCCAGTTTTTCAATCTCGTAAGGTATGCTTTCTTCTTTGTTCAATCTCTTTAGTTCTTGCTCAAGAGCTTTGGTTAGTCCTGTACTTTTTCTTCCCTGTTCTGCTAGTAAATCTCTATTATCAACTTCTAATAATTCTCCTATCTCATTCAAATTATCATCGCTAGGTTGCGAAGTATTAGCATTCCAGGCACTAACCGTGGTATAATTTACATCCGTCCACAATGAGATTAGTCGATTGGAAGCACCAGCATCAATAGCGGCATCTTTGATACGATTAATCGATTTTGCGTCACCAACTTTTTTTCTACCCATTTATTATAAAAAAAAATGTATTAAAAGTTTGCACTTAGTGCTAACTTTATTATATTTGTTAACAGTTATTTATAGCGACAAACAGAGTCGGGACATACCTGGCTTTAACGATGTCTCTCATGAAAGAAAACCGCTAAATTTCCACATGAGCCGATCGTGAGTTCGCCTATCTATTGAGTTTTGCTATCTTCGTGATATCTTATATTCAATAGGGCGATACTCATGTCAGTCTTTTGTGGAACACAAACCTAGTTTGTGTGGTTCTTAGCGGTACCTCTTTCAAAAGCATTGAGTTTCGCCCTATTGGTTTTTAACCAATTTGGTTTCCCATTTGCTTTTATTGAGCCTGCATCGTTTTACATAAAAATTAACCGTTTATGAAAACGAAAAAATTAAGCGCCATCAAAATGATTCACCTCCAGGAAGTGATTCGTAATTATTCCCTACAACTACTATTAAAGAACGTCATTTGTTCTCCATCGTAATACGTGCCAGAATTCCAAGTAAAAATATAGCCCAAAAGAGCGGAGGCTGTGTGAAAGAGAGAGCGCACAAAGTCCCGGCGGGTTAATTTAGCTTGGTACCAGCCCTTTATTGCTGATTAGGCAAAGGTGCAGTACGATGGTTTTTCGCAATCCCAAGGTAAGTATCTTTTTCCTAATAACAAATACGGTTTCCCGTATCCGCACATTAAAATGCGGAAGGGCTGGTTTTTGCCTAAATTTTAACACACCAATAAAGTCAATTTAAAAACATGAGCTTAAGCAACCACTATCATTTCGATAGGCTTTACCCTTTAAAGCCTAAGAATCCCGTATGATCTGAAAAAAACCAAAGGCAGGTAACCTGAATGGTTAAATAGAAATAGGTTCTTTAATGATAACCTGCCTTGGTTTTATTTCGAAGAGCTCTTCTTAAACCAACTAACTAAAATTCATGAAAAAAACGATAATTATATTAGTGATGGCTATGCTTTGCCTAATTTTTACCCAAAGACTTCCCGCTCAGACCTCTACTATTCAAGTCCTTAAAATTAGCGATAGATTAAGAGATGCTTTTTGGAGTCAGGAACACCAGATCTACTCGAACGGCGAGGTTAAAACACGGACTCTGAATGAATTCAAGGGAAAGATCCTGATCCTCGATTTTTGGGCCACCTGGTGTGGAGGATGCCTGGCCGAATTTCCAAAACTTTCGAAGATTCAGCAGAAATTTGACAGTTCTATCCAGATTATACTGGTAAACTGCGAAAATACTGGCGATACAGTCGAGAAGATTAAAACTTTCCATAACAAAAGAACTGACCTATTTCCCGGGCGCTCATTGCCTGGGGTAGTTATGGATAAATTCTTAATGCGCTCATTTCCACATCGCTTTATCCCACATTATGTATGGATAGACCAATCTGGAAAAATCTTAGCATTCTCAAACAGCACGATGGTAAACGAGGCCGTTATCCAGCAGATGATTACACAAAATAAATCAAAAGAGCAACCATGAGATACGTACTTATCATTTTAATAGTGGCAATTACAGGTAGTGCTTTTGGCCAAAATATAATAACTGGACAAATACGTGCTAAAAAAGATTCCCTGCCCATTGCAAACGCTATAATAAAAATATCAGGTCAAACTTTTAAAAGTGATCATGAAGGTAAATTTAAACTTCCGATATCAGCAGAAACTCAAAAAATTTACATCCACCAATTTGGCTATCTGGATCAGACCATTGAAGTAGATAGTAAAGTTAACAGGCCTCTATTGATTTTTCTGAACGAAACCGCTAACCAACTTGAAGATGTGACTGTAAGTACGGGCTATCAGAAAATCCCAAAAGAACGTGCAACAGGTTCTTTTACCCAAATTGACAACAATAGTCTAAATCTGCAGTCTGGAGCAAATATATTGGCACGCCTTGAGGGGATAGCAAGTGGCGTTCTATTCGATGCGAAAGAAACCAATACGAACCAACGCAAACTCAATTTCAGCATTAGAGGATTAAGCAGCATCAATGGACCATTGGACCCGCTGGTTGTGCTTGATAATTTTCCGTATGAGGGGAACATTGCAAACATTAATCCGAACGACGTGGAAAGCATTACCATACTGAAGGATGCTGCTGCGGCCTCAATATGGGGGGCGAGAGCAGGCAATGGCGTGGTCGTCATTACAACTAAAACTGGCAAGTTAAATCAGACTATGTCTATTGAATTTGGCGGCAATGTTATAATATCATCGAAGCCCAGATACGATAAATTGCCAGAAATATCTTCAGATCAATTTATTAATGTAGAACAGATGCTCTTTAATAGAGGCTACTTCGAAAATATAATTGGCTCACAGCCTTATCTGGCACTAAGCCCTGCTGTTGAAGTATTCTTAGCCAGGAGAAACGGTACACTTTCAGCAATCGATTCTGCAAAGCAGATTAACCTACTTAAATCGAAAAGTACATATAGCGATTACCAGAAATATTTTTTAAGGCAACCTCTTTTACATCAGTATTTTATCAACTTAAGTGGTGGTACATCTAAAAATGCATACTCGGGTTCTGTGAGCTTTGATCAGGCCTATTCCGCTCAAAATAGCAAAAGCGATAAGGTTAACTTGCGTTTCTCAAATACTTACAAACCAACAGCTGGATTGCGCATCGACATTGGCTTTTATTACACAAATAGCAATAACCATAGCGGCAAGCCCGAAGTAAGTTTACTTACGGTTGGATCAAAAAAAATTCCTTACCTGGATCTCGCTGACGAGGATGGTAATCCATTAGCAATCCCAGTTACCTATAGTAAAAGATTTACCTCTACCGCCGGGAATGGTAAGCTTTTGGACTGGAATTACTATCCGCTTGATGATTATAAACATGCCCTGTCCACTGAGAACCTCACAGACCTGCTGGCCAATGTCGGCATCCGTCAAAGGATATTACCATGGCTTACTTTAGAGGGTAAATTTCAGTTTGAGCGTCAGCAAGATGTATTGAAAGGCATTCAGGATGAATTTAGCTATGGGGCACGAAACCTCGTTAACAGCTTTTCTCAGATTGGAACAACCGGACTAGTGACATATAATGTGCCCAAAGGTGGCATCCTGAATGTATCTGAGACAAATTCGACATCCAAAAATGCCCGTGGCCAAATTAACGTAGACAAAGCCTGGCGAAAACATGCCCTGGTTGCAATTTTAGGTGCTGAGCTGAAAAGTTTAGATAACCAGGGTAATGGCGATATCTATTATGGGTACAGAGAATCACCGCTTCAGATTGCCAATGTTGATCTGGTAAATAGTTATCCCAATTTTATTACTGGGGGAAACCAGAAAATACCTGGAGGACCCTTAATCAGTCATTTGGTAAATCGCTTCATATCTGTTTTTGGCAATGCCAATTATACATTTTTAGATAGGTACTCCGTATCTGCGAGTGCAAGAAAAGATGCCTCGAACCTGTTCGGTCTCAATACAAATGACAAATGGAAGCCCCTCTGGTCTACAGGTTTGAGTTGGAATATTTCAAAAGAACCTTTATATCATATAGAATCCCTCCCCGTATTAAAATTGAGGGCTACTTATGGCTATCAAGGCAATGTAGATTTATCACGCACAGCGCTTACCGTTATGCGATACGCGTCGAATAACGCGGCCTCCAATTTAGCTCAGGCCAATATAACACAGCTTGGCAATCCTGAACTCAGATGGGAAAAAACAAGTCAGCTTAATGTAGCGTTGGATTTTAGCTTATCAAATGATATACTGATAGGTAGCCTGGAATACTATCACAAGCAGGGCAAGGATTTATACGGCCCTGTAAGTTATGACTATAGTACCTGGGGGAGTAGTGACCAGATTACCAAAAACGTTGCAGAGATGAGGAGTAATGGGATAGAGTTGAATCTGCAAAGTAAAAACCTAAATGGGGAGTTAAAGTGGAATTCACAATTCCTGTTCAATTACAATACAAGCATTACATCTGATTATTATGCGCCTACAGGATATTCGGCTGGTATAATTGGTACAGGCCAGAGCATTACACCCATAATTGGAATGCCGCTTTACAGTATTGGCAGCTACAAATGGGCAGGCTTAGATTCAAAGGGGAATCCACAAGGTTACCTGAAGGGAAAAATATCAACAGACTATGCTGCGATCAGGAACGATGTGAATATCAACGGAGTCGAAAGCGGCAGCATTACGAATCACGGATCCAGTATACCTAAAGTACTGGGATCGTTAAGCAACTCATTCAGCTGGCGCAACCTGGAACTTTCCATAAACTTATCTTATAAACTAGGGTATTATTTCAGGAGACCATCAATTTCTTATGATCAGCTTTACAGCCAGGGAGTGGGGCATCAGGATTTCGACAAGAGATGGCAAAAAGCTGGGGATGAAACGATAACAAATGTGCCTGCATTGGTTTATCCTGCTGACAGTAACCGGGACTATTTCTATTCTTTCTCTGAGGCAACGATAGCCAGGGGCGACCAGATTCGTATTCAGTATATCAACTTTAGCTATAAGCTACAAAACGAATTTATAAAAAAAATTGGGGTTGGTTATGTCAGGCTATTCGCCTACGCCAGCAATCTGGGCGTAATATGGAAAGCAAATAAGGATCATATTGACCCGGATTATGTTTACGGTCTGGCGCAGCAGCAAAATTATACTATCGGCATGAGAGCAAAATTTTAACCATATCAATGATGAGAAATTACAAGTACACCAATCTGAATTGTAAAAGCAAAGCACATACTCTGTTATTCATTCTTTTAACAATCGTCTCACTTTCCTGTAAAAAATATCTTGAGGCTAAACCTGATGATAAATTGACTTTGCCGGAGAATTTACAGGATTTGCAGGCGCTATTGGATAACGCAATCGTAATGAACAATAAAACAGCATGTTACGATGAAGCCTCCGCCGATAATTATTTCTTAACCCCGGCAAATTATCTGGCAATTGGGCTTAAAGGACAAGCGGCTTATAGCTGGCAACCGTATCCTAACAATTATACAAATGACTATGCTTCTGCGTATTTAGTCGTTTACAACAGCAACGTTTGCCTTAATGCATTGGATAAAATTGAAAGAAATCAACTTACCGCTTTAAGTTTCGACAACGTACGTGGTTCCGCACTTTTTTTCAGGGCCTCACAATTCTTAAAGTTATTATGGATATACGCAAAGGCATATGACCAGAGCTCAGAAAATGATTCCGGTATAATTTTACGTTTAGGCACTGACTTCAACGAGGTATCAAAGCGTTCTTCAATAAAGGATTGCTACGACAGAGTGATTCAGGATTTAACCACCTCAATAGACTTACTACCCAACATTCCTCAACATGTTCTTCGACCATCAAAGGCCGCAGCATATGCTATGTTGGCCAGAACATATCTCTCTATGCGGATTTATGATAAGGCGTATGAATTTAGTGATAAATGCTTGAAAATAAAAAGCACTTTAACCGATTATAATAAAATTAGTCCGTCTGCAACTTCTCCCTTTCAGAGCTATAACGAAGAAGTGATATTCCATAGCGATATCAGCACAACCTATTATTTCAACATTTCTCCAACATATTCCAGCATTGACACCACCTTATATAGGTCGTATGCGTCCGATGACCTTCGCAAAACACTTTATTTTGCAGCTGTAGGTAACTACCAGCAATTTAAAGGCAGCTATGCGAGTAGAGGAATTGGTACCAGGCCGCTTTTTACAGGCATAGCAACTGATGAGGTTTATCTTATGCGTGCCGAAGCACTGGCCAGAATAGGTGACCGGACTGGTGCTATGAGAGATCTTAATACTTTGCTGAAAACAAGATGGAAGAATTCCATCCCTTATAAAGAATTGATGGCCGAAACTGATTTGCAAGCGTTGAACTTGGTCCTTACTGAGCGCAGAAAAGAACTAATTTATAGGGGGCTTAGATGGATGGATATGAAGAGGTTAAATAAAGAAGGGTACAATATAATAGTGAATAGAACAATAGATGGAAAAACATATATCCTCCTTCCAAATAGTGACAAATATGCTTTGCCTTTGCCAGCTGATATTGTTGTTTTAAGCGGTGTAGATCAAAATCCAGGATGGTAAGAATTACGAGATAGCGTAATGCTATCTCGTAATTGCCTGTTAAGGGTTTTTATAGGTTGCACCCAAAATAATTGTGTGATCAACTATCGGATTTTTATGAGCTCCGCTGGTAACTGCAACATTGCTATTAAGAACCCGAGTGGCCCCAGATGGGGATGTATAAGTCTGGTCAACTTCAATTGTACAGCCATCATTCACCCCCTCACATTCTGGCAGGTCTTCTGGAGAAACTAAAACCCAAAGAGTTTTATCGTTTTCAGAACCGGCGGGGCCAGTATATCTGAAATAATCTGAAGCACGTTTGTGTTCAGTTGTAGGTGAGTTTGATGGTTTAAACGCAAAAGTTAAACCCATAATTGCAACTAGTGCAAGTGTAAACACAGCTCCAAGCCATGTTTTTTTAGTATTAAATGATTTGGTATACATACCGATATTGTTTAAATTTAAAATGATTTAATTATGGTCGCCCTTGTGGCGGGCATTCCGAAAAAGGACTGTTCAGCTTTGGACAGCCTTTTTCCTTTTATCAGGCCTCACGGCCTCGCCGGGAACAGCGCATATTTTCGAACATGTGGAAAATAAACAACTACTCTCTTTTGGGCATGGCATTTATTGGTTTGAGTTGATACAATTGAAATTATTATTCCAGCTCTTGCATCAAGACATTTTTTAATGATACTGAGCAATAGCATCGCCAATTCAGCAGGGCAGATCCCGAAAAATATTCCCGGTATCCGTTCAATCCATATCGCTATCCTTGAAGTATTCATAATTCATGTCTTTAACTAACATTTACCCTTTGCAACAACCTGGCTGTTGCCTGCCAATTTTTAAAGATATTTGCGCTTATCGCTGCGCCTGCGCCCCTTGTGAAAAGTCCGGTTTAAAACTTGCGAGCACCCGCCGGTTTCCGCACCAATAACCCAATCAATCTCCGGGCGGGTTATCTTAGCGCTTTCTACTTAACGCCCGGGAAGGGCGGCTGAACACAGGTGCTGCCCTGCATATTTTCAGTATCACTTATAACCCAATCAATTGGGCTTTATTTCTTTTTCGGAACGATGTTTTTCCTGTTCTTTTAGCCTCTTAATGAGTTCCTCCCTCTTAGCTGCACAAATGATGACGCTTTCCCGCTGCTGCTGATAATGGATAACCTGCCTATTTCCCTGACGGGCAAGGGTTTCCAACCTCAGATCCGTTACC
The DNA here is from genome assembly GCF_032678585.1 of Pedobacter psychrodurus. Classification (GTDB taxonomy): domain Bacteria; phylum Bacteroidota; class Bacteroidia; order Sphingobacteriales; family Sphingobacteriaceae; genus Pedobacter; species Pedobacter psychrodurus_A. Next base: position 30,707 of record NZ_JAVTSN010000030.1, read on the forward strand.
TGATCCTCACAGGTGCAATTTTCTTGCGGAAATAGTATCGCCAGGCCAACTGCAATGATCACTGTGATAAACCCATAAAGGGTTTGATATATGTCCCTTTTTTCGGCTCTTTTAAATCTCATCCAAAGAAATTTATACTCTTTTCTTCCAGGGCCTGACGGCTGTTCATTGAAATCATTGCTCATTACCTATCGATTGCTTGAATAAAATTAGGCTTATCCCTTCAGAAAAACAGAAGCAAAAAGGACGTTTTTGCGTCAACTGCACCAATTTTGGAGGTGAACTGTCCCTCTATTTGATGAATCGTCCCTTACGACTACCCAATAAAAAGGTGTTTTTGTATTTTTATGAAACTAATAAGGCAGTTTATGCATGACAAGAAATCAGACGGCCAAAACCTTCCAAATTATTTTAGCCCCGGCTTGATGATGGTGATCTCGCTATGCATAACGTTTTGTTTAAACTGGCCAACAATGAACTCGCGTTTTTGGCAGACATTTGCACAAAGCTGGTACCAGATCGCATTTGCGAATACATTTGCGACAATGTTCATCATGATAACCTTCACCAATTTTTTCACAGGTTATCTGGATTCAAAGTTACTATGGGAACAAGATTTTTGGAAAAGGCTGGTTTTTCAGATTCTTTTAGGATTTATGGTACCGATACTCATCTGTTATCTTTTCGGCTGGATTTCTTTTTATTTCCTTAATGTCAATATCAGCTCAACAAGATATATCCGGAATATGTACAGCTTACTTGTGCTGATCTGTATCACCATCAATCTCCTGCATATGGTATACTATTATGTTTCAAGATCTACAATATGGTTAAACCGCGATGTTGCAGAAACAAAACCAGAGCCAATTACACACCTCTTTATTCCTGATGGAAAGGGACAAAAGAAAATTTCAACCGCAACTATAGCCTACATTTTCGTAGAAAATGGAACGACCTACATTCAACATCATAACGGCGAACGTAATGTGTGCTTTATAGCTTTAGACAATCTTTACAAAAAACTTGATCATACATCTTTTTTCAGGGCTACCAGAAGTTATATTATCTCAGCCCTCGCGGTAGAAGGCTATGGAAGAACCGAAGATAAGGGCCTTTTAGTCAGATTACATCCAAAAATTTCAGAGCCCTTGTATGTCAGCCGTTTAAAAGCCGCCCGATTTGTCGACTGGTTAAGGATAGCTGATTGATAAAGCCCATAAACAATATCCTCATTTACCTTGGATTATAAATCGGTGAATAATTTAATGCACCACCTGTCCCAATAGAGTTTAGCAATAAATATTAATAGGAGGATTCAGTTTTTTCCGTATATGCAAAAGCAAACGAAGGGAAGGCCTAGGGGATGGGGTTTGCAGGCCGCAATTGTGCGGGGGCAATCCAACCGGCCCTTATTAATTTAGCCTCCCGGACACTTTTGCTATACCCTTAACGCTGCATACCCCGACCTTGCTTTCTTGACTTTTTACGTCTTCGCTTTTCAGCCTCCTCAACGGTATCTGCCGCAATATCGGGAACATAAACAGGCGCGATCAGTACCTCTAAAAACTCTCCAACTAATTTACCTGTCACCTGCAACATATCTCCGACAGAAGAAAACAATCCTTTAGCTACATCACGAGCAAGATCATTAGCTACTAATCTACTTTGATAACTTTTTGCAGCCCCCTCCAGCAGAACATCCAGCTGCTCCCTTTGCTGTAAAGTGCCGTTCTTTAAAATATTGGCATGGGCCAGCGTATCTTTCAGGTTTCGCTCAAAGCCAAACTGCTCATCAAACAAACGTTCCCCACATTGCTTAAAAGCCATCCGGTCAAACTGCCCCATTTTTTTGGAGTGCTCAGCATTTTTACCTTTCGAACTGTTCATGGGACTGAGCTTTATTTTATTGCTAATATCCCTGCGGCTGACGATTACCTGTACATGCAGCTGGTTCCCGTTCTTTTTTTCTCCACGTTTGCGGCTACCATCTTTAACCGCTGCATCCTTATGGCTGTAGTACCGGTTGTGCTCAACTTTCCCAAACCAGAGCAGATCCTTATTACTGTTTATCCCAGAGCGTCTGAAATTCTTTGCATATTCATCCATTACTTTCTCCGTATATACTTTCAGCACATTTTTCACATGAGGATCCCCAACCGATTTCCTTAAATGCTCCAGTTCCTTTTGGCTTGGACTGATGTTGATCAGGAAAAACTTGGCCTCATGTCGCCCCAGCTTGGCATTGTTTCCATCCAGTGCCCTGCGCACTTCATAGGCCTCCACATCCTGCCGGCTTCCATTGAACCATAGTTCTGGCTGCTTTAGATCCTCAGTCCGGTTCTCCTTTTCCAGGTAATTTACCAGCCCACTACTGCTGCCCTTGTTACTGGCTTCCTTATTGTCCGTAATATTGATGTACATGGTTATAAAAGATCAATCTGGTTTTTGGCGATCCTGATCAGGTCCTCTTTCTCCTTGGCCGAGGTCATTATACCAAAAGCATCCCTGTTTTTGATGTAAGTGCCAAGTATGTAGTGAAACTGTTTTTTAAGCTGCTCTTTGGTAGATAGTTTCATTAGGATGCTTTTAAGCACTACATCTGTATTCGATAGTCTGCTGCTGTAGTTTTTTCCAGCTGATAAAAGTTCATCCTGTCCACTAGCTAGCGTACCACTTTTTTTCTCCAACTCTTTAAGAAGGTTATTGATATCTAGCTGGGCACCCGTCATCCGATCCACCTCTCTTTTGATCGGAATAAGCAGGTCATTTTCCTGGGTCTTGATAAAACCGATGTAATCCTTGTGCTGTTTGAGCAGTGTATTCTTCAACAGCTCATCATTGATATCCAATGGATCTTTCTTACTCCGAAAGAAGTAATCCACCATCTGCGCAAAAACCAACCGGTTCGGGCGGCCAAGCTTTTGCGCGATCTTATCCATTTTGACCGCGATCTGTGCATTATATTTTATGGTTCTTAACGTTTCCATTTTCAGCTCTTCATTGTTCATTAATTAACTTGTTATATACATTACAGTATATATTGCCCTATAGATATGCAGCTATATGACTATGCACATATCTGTATATCCTGAACCCTGCCAAGGGTTCCTGTTTCTTTAATCCTGCCGCCGTCAGCGTCCAAGAGAACCCCTGGAGGGTTCTCCAAACAGCCTTTACGATAGCGTAAAGGCCAGATGGTGAGGCTCTGCCCAACCACCGCTTGCTCCTTTTTTTCTGGAAATGAAAAAGGACCTTTTGCATATTGCTTTAACCCCTCAGAGTTTTTTAGTGGGAGACCAATCCCAACAGCTCTCCCATAAGAATTATTCAAAAAAACTATTTTGAAATGCTCAATTGTTATGTTGCACTCACAACATCCATAGTCGTCCTTAAGATAAATTGCAGCTCAACATAGTTTCGTCTTCAAGGTTCCAGGATACCCGGCTTCCGAGGAATGGATTATAGGATGGGCTGTAAAAGATGTATCCAAAAACCTGAAGTTCACCAATACACTTGTGATAGGTCGAGGTTGAATAGATCTTGGATGAACGCATCAGCTTGCTCCGGCTCACCTGAAAAGGGTGAGTTAACCCAGAATCTTCCGAAGCAAAGATCAGCGCAGCCAAAAGACTGACGTGAAATGCTGAAAGCCTTTGATCCGCCTGAATCCGGTCTTTGAGATAATCAAGATTTTTATTTACGCTCCCCATGTGCCTCCCCCCGAAATAATCTTTTCACAACAGCATTTTCAGGCGTCCCGTTACCCAGTATACGCCTGATATCCTCACGGCTAAAATATACAATACGGCCAATCTTGGTAAAGGGCAATTTGCCGCTCACCCGTAAGTGCAGCAAAGTACCTGCAGAAATTTTCATCAGTTTCCTGACCTCAGAACTTTTCAGGTATTCATCAGGCGTTGCCATTTGGAGCGGAACAATTTTTTTGATCTCTTCGATAAGCTCGCTTTTTAGTTCAAGCAGATCACTTTTGGTTACCAGGTCTAAATTCATATCTCTTAAAATTTAATGATCGATGCTCTCCAGCTAGCCATAACAAGAAGCTATCTGTTTGGAGATTTCACATCAAAAGTGAGAACAGAAACGTGTAATCAGATGCCCAATGGAGATGTTTGGGCATCACTGCGCATTAAACTACGCTAATGGTGATCAACAGGCTTAACCGGAACAATATTAAAAGCCCTATCCTTGTCGGATATAAAAATATATTTAGAAGAGTCTTCAGAAGAAAAATAATTCTGAGCGGTTGCCAGCGGTATCGGTTTATCTCCATGAACAAAATTTTTGGCAATCATCTTATACCAGGGGCTGTAACCCTGAGTTCTCACCAGTCTTTTACCATTTGGAAGCACCAGTTCTTGAAACTGGCGCATTAGATCCATAAATGCCGCTAAATTTCCGCTGTTGATTACTATTTTTTCACTTGCCTCATACTGCTGGATTTCATCGAGCTGAGCCTGTAAATCTGCCAGATTTCTTTTAAGCTGCGTAATTTCTGCATCCCTTTGACGCAGCATCTTTTCTGTCGAAGTGTTTACATTCCATTCATCAATGGTATTTAAGAATCCTTGGAAGGCTTCTAATTTATCAAGGTTGGCCAAGTGAATCTCATATACGGATCTGAATGGATCCTTAGCTGAATAAAAAGTAATTCTTCTTTGGATGCTTCGGTTGACCTTGCGAAAGAAAGCTTCTTTTCCATTCGGATTTCGTCTCAGATAATGATCTAGGTGAAAATCATAAAAGGCTTTATATTCGCCATCTGGCAGGCTATACAGTTTTAGGGCAAAAAAATTATCCTCTAATTTTTTGTTAGAGAATATTGGATTACCGATTTCATACGTATGTGGAGAAAAGTCAAATCTTCCCCGAAATTTAAAAAAACGTTCTGTCATGATAAATTATGGAGTGAGGTTCCCTTTTAGTAAACAAACAGGGAACTGTTAACAATTGAAACCAATATACGACTATTGATTAGCTAACTGCCTGATATCCCATTTCTGAATTTGTTTTTTAGGAATGCAAGTTAGTTTATTCAGATCCTTCCTGAGTTATTCATGGTCTTACTTTAAAAGGCATTTAGCACCATGATCCAAAATTAAACCTTTTTTTTAAAGGGCGTGTTTGGGAAATTTTTTTCATCGATAATAAAGTGTCCTATAATCATGCTTCTGCAGTTTTTTTATTTAGTTCACAATGTAAAAAACTGGAATCAACGTAGCTTACTCCAATATTATTTAATTAAGGTGGAAAAAATTATCAAAATAGATCGGACTTCTTTTATATTCGTTTTTAATTCCTTTTAACGTGCTCAAAAAAATAAAATCCGAAAAAGGAGCATTATGCTCTAAATTAATCTATAGTGAATTGATCTACCTCAGATCAAGTTCTGAAAAAAAACTATATACAATCCTTATTTCAATTCATGAAAGTAATATTGTTAAACACGCATGTTAGATCAATCTTACTCATTTTCCAATTTCAGAACCATCTTTGAGATTGAGAACCGCAAAGGTGGTATAGAAAAGCATTTTTTTTCTAAGGAATACTTAGAAAAAAACGAAGAAATTGCAGAAAAAAGGATTCAACTGGAAGATTACATTCCAGTTGAGGAGGAGGATCCTACCTTAATCCAGTTGACAAGAGAATTCGAATCTCTGCTCGCACAAAAGGAGACAATCTTGGAAAACGATCTTCTTGCAATCAGTCAGCAGGTTAATCAAGTTGACTTTAGCTTTCATTTGAATAAGTTTAAGGATAACTCCGAGAAAATAGTGTATACCGTTGATAAAAGCAATGCATCACTATTTGCAATGAAACAGCTGCAGCACAACATTCATCGAAGCTTTAGTGTAAAACAATCTGACCGTTATCAAATTGTAAAACAGGTTAAAAAGCTGTTGCAAGATAACTTTGAAAAATATATTGTGAGGACTGATATAGAAAATTTCTATGAAAGTGTGCCGCAGCAAACTCTGATGCAGATTATAGATGGGAATCAGCTTCTCTCACCAAAATCAAAGAAATTGATTAGAAACCTTCTTTATCATTTCAATGATCTTAGTGGACAACTTAGTCTTCCAATTGCTGATCGCAAAGGTGTACCCCGGGGGGTCGGAGTCAGCGCATATTTAGCTGAACTATACATGAGGGTTATTGACGAGCGTATTCGACAACTCCCAGGCTTGGTCTTCTATGGTCGCTATGTCGATGATATTATAGCCATATTTTCTCCACTCAAAAAACTTGTTTCTAATAGCTGTCTAGAAAATATTGAGCGTATTGTAATTGACCAAGGTCTGAAATTAAAGAAAGGCGTTGCTGGTACACCAAACAAAACTTACGAAATTAATGCATTTGACAGTTCTGCGGAAAATTCATTAGAATTTCTGGGATATCGCTTCAGGTTGAAAGGCAAACGTTATGATGGAATCTATCTTTCAAACAACAAAATTGAAAAGTACACTTTTAGGTTAGCGACGAGCTTAAATGTTTTTATAAAGGATTGTGTATTTGATTATAACAATGCAAAACGACTTCTTATTCATCGGTTAAATTTTTTAACAAAGAACACACATTTACAGCGACCCAAGAAAGGTATCATTGGAATTTATTATTCAAATAGCTTACTTGAAAAGGACAGCAGCTGCCTTGATAAATTGAATCAAATCATGTACGGATTGATTGACATCAAACTTCCACTAGGATCTCATCCTCAGCTAAATCCGAGATTGAAACGCTTTTGCTTTCGCAAAGGATTCGCCGAAAAACAGTTCTTCCATATTTCTTCAAAACGAACTACTGCTGGAGGAACGAGAGGTAAAAATATTCCCGATATGAGACCCAAATCGATGAAATTGGCTAAACCGAGTATTAATAATTTTGAAAAAATTGTTTTAGCCTGGAAAAAATGAAGAAGAGAAATACTAAGACACATAGCTATACCAAAGATAGAGCCGTGCTGTCGGATACACTTGCATACGAAACTCCACTTACCTTCTCTAATAGATATTTTTACCGGTTTTTGAGGGATAATCAGGTAGGTCTACATACCTCTACAGAAAAAAATACATTCCAATTTGTACAATTTAATGGCAAAGAAGATGCGATGCTGGAAACTGTAGTCAAAACTCTTTTCCACATTGGTGAGGTCAAGCCAATACAGGAAATAAGATTCAACAATGTAAATGCTTTTCAACATGCAATTGATAATCTTATTGTTCACGCAGGATTAACAAGTTTTTCATTCACTGCTTATCCGAAATCTATTTTAAAAATTTTGGATAGAAAAAACTTTCTGATCCTATTGTCTAGAATTGAGGGTTTAAAAGGGGAAACTAAAATTATTTCAAATAGCCTGAAACGTAATTATGTCGGTCATATACAAAATCACTCTGTGACGAGAATCATCTCTCTTTTGTTTCAAACATACTGCAATGTAGCTATTGATATTGAAAAACACTCTTTAAGATGTTCAACATCGCACCCCATTTTTTCTTCATTTTCGTCATTTAGCATTATTAGAGAAAACTGCCTAAAGCTGAATGATAAAAAACTCCGGCGAACTTCCTTTAACTATAAGATCTCGCATAAAGAAAATGACCACCGCGAACTTTCAATTCCCCATCCAAAAACACAGGCCGAACTGGTCGGGTTCTATGAGGATTATAAAGAGCTCATAATCTACTATTGTAGTCTAAGTCCTTTTTCTATTAGGAAGCCGCATTCAATTGCTAATTACATTTTTTTTAACGACAGACTGCATATTAAAAATAGGGGAGACAAATATGACAACGTTGAAGAAAGCGGGAAAGAATACGAATCACTAAAGACGTTCTTTACCTATCGAAAATATCCAAACATACACCGCTTTTACGAAGATTATAGATACCATAGAGCTGAGAAGAAATACAATTCCATGTTCAAGTTCGACATCTCAAAATGTTTTGACAGCATTTACACTCACTCAGTAGCTTGGGCTATATACGGGAAAACGATAGTAAAGGAGCGATTGAAAGGGGCTGATATTACTTTTCCAGGACGATTTGATAGTTTTATGCAGAATGCGAATTTCGGTGAGACTAACGGTATATTGATTGGGCCCGAGTTCTCCAGAGTTTTTTCCGAAATAATTCTGCAAAGTATAGATAAGGAAATTGAATCGTCGCTTAGAGAAGAGAAGGCCTTAGTTTTTAAGCGTGACTACGAGATTTATCGTTATGTGGACGATTATTTTATATTTTATAATGATAATGATACGAGAGATGAGATCCTTTCTCAATATAAAGTGGTTTTAAAGATATTCAAAATGTCAGTATCAGATGTGAAGAATAAGGAATATAGCAAACCGCTTATCACGGAGCTAACGATTGCCAAGGATAAAATACTCGAACTATTTGATTCTGAACTATGCTTCAGCATAAAGAAAAAAGAGAAAACCGAGTTTGCGGATCTTGACTTTCGGTGTAATGCTAAAAACCTGATTACAAAATTTAAGATTATCATTAGTGAGTCTGGAGTAGCTTACAAAGACATCATGAATTTCACTTTAGCTGTATTGAATAAGCGTATCGACAAAGCTGTTGAAAAGTTTGACGACTATTATAGTCACCTAACTCGATATGAATACAAAAATACACACGATCCAGACGTTTTTACGGTAGATGATGTGACAAGAAAGTTTAAACATGAAAATAGCTTTACGAATTTTCTAATTGAAATGTTAGACTTTACCTTCTTTATATATGCTGTAGATCCAAGAGTGAACTTTACGATCAAGCTTTGTCGTATTCTTTCGAGACTAATAATGATCTATACTGAGAAAATAAAGTTCTTCACCGGCGCATTCAGGAATATGAGGCTCCGTACGGGGCCAATATACACAGAACCGCAGTCCAAATTTTTGCTTGAAAATCGAGATCGGATGTTTAAGAAAATATCTGACGAGATCAGGTTAATTTTAGAAAAGAACAAAGTTAAAAAATATGCTCAGATTGAGTCTTTGTATTTGTTGATTGCAGTGCAGCAGCTTGGCAAAGATTTTAGTTTATCCCCAGCCCTGTTAATCAAGTATTTTGGTTTCAAACGTTTGGAAACTGGTGAGCTTAATTTCGATTTCATGCCCAACTATTTTGTGATAACGGTTTTGTTATTCTATATTAGGGACGCAAAAGCCTACATAGAGATTACTGACCTAATAAAGTCCTGCATTCTGAAAAAACTAAAGAATGTGGAAGGGGAAAAAGGAATGGACACGGAGATTACGTTACTTTTATTTGATATATTGGTATGCCCATATCTGGGCGCAAAATTCAAGAGAAAGATGCTTGCCGAGTTCGGGATAACAAAAGCATTAGAGCAAGACCATCTTATCAATTTTAAAAAGAGGCAAAAATATTGGTTTACAAAATGGGACAAGTTTAACTTCCTCGATGAGATTGAGGCTAAGATTGCTCACGAACCATATTAAAATATTGGGGAAGCACCAGTTGATACAGGTTAATCTATCGCATATCTTTTAGATGCCACACACCAGCTTTCCCACTTCACCCAAAAGGTGCCCCGCAAGGGAAATTATAGCCGGATCACTGGTAGGCTATTTTTTGTTTTTCAGTTTTCAAAATTTCACTTGCTGTAACGCTATATTGTTCTTGCATATACCTACCTTAAAAAAACCAGCTTGAGATGGAACAGAATAGAGACATACAGGTTGCGTTAGCACATGAGTTTTGGTGTCGTAAGGTAAACCGTAACAGCGAACTTTCTTAAAAAACATTTAATCTTGAGATTTCAATTGCTAGGCAGACTAGTCACTAAGAGTAACTACCCACATGTCATTACCAAAAAGTAATCTTCAAAAAATTATCCAAGTTAGTTGTGCGATTATCGTTTCTGAGGATCGTAAGATATTAGTTACCCAAAGAAGTGCAAGCATGTCATTACCGTTAAAGTGGGAGTTCCCTGGCGGTAAAATTGAAAAAGAAGAAAGTCCAGAACAAACAATTGTTAGAGAAATTAAAGAAGAGCTAAATATTGAAATTAGCATGAGTAATAAATTGCCATCGGTGACTCACCATTATGAAAACTTCAGCATCATTCTCATTCCTTTTATCTGCAAAATAGAGCACGGTGAGATAAAACTCAGCGAACACCAAGCATTCCGTTGGCTGAATCCTAATAAGTTATTAGATTTGGATTGGGCAGAAGCTGATATACCAGTGGCTCAATATTACTTACAAACGCTCAATAAATAAAATATGTCATTTGAACTCGGTCTGTACGAACAATTGATTACCAAAATAATTGCTTCAAAACTCGACCAAATGGATGAGGAAAAGTTCTTCATTCAAAAAGCTGTACTCGATAAATCAGAAGCGGCCAGATACTTAAGTGCTTATCTTTCTGAAACTATCCAGTTTGCTTTACAACAAATAAAGGAAGGCGAACACGGCGGCATTCAAAAGAAAATTGAACTATCCAATCAGATTATACAGGTACTTATTTCTGCGTTACCCGATTTAACCCTAACCAATAACCTAATAGTCTCTGAAGGGCAACTCTTAGAAGCCGTTTTATCTATTGAAGATTCACCTTTTCCTGACCTAAAGGAGCGGGTAAAGCAGATTATGCCTTATACAAGATTAAGTCAGAGCGAATTATTTACCGGCAGTAATGCAGGCATCTCTTTAGAAAGTGAAATCAAAAAAGAAATCCTATCAGCCGATGAAATCTGCTGGCTCGTATCCTTCATCAAGTTTTCGGGCATTAGGATTTTTAAAGATGAACTTCAAACTTTCACCAACAGTGGGCGGAAATTAAAAATCATCACGACCACTTACATGGGGGCTACCGATGTAAAGGCAATAGAATTCTTATCGGGATTGAAAAATACAGAAATTAAGGTTTCTTATAACACAGAGCATGAACGGTTGCATGCAAAGGCTTATTTGTTTTTAAGAAAATCAGGTTTTGATACGGGTTATATTGGCTCTTCCAATCTATCCCGTTCAGCATTGACCAATGGCTTAGAGTGGAATTTAAAGGTCACCCAAAAAGAAATTGGGCACATTATAGATAAGTTTAAAAAAACCTTTAATACTTATTGGGCCGACAAGGAGTTTGAAAGTTATACTATCGGTACTGACAAAGCCAAATTAGGCAATGCTTTAAAGCAACAAAGCACCCGCAATGATCGGGGTATTCTATCTTTCTTTGATATCACGCCCAAACATTTCCAGCAAGAGATTTTAGAACAATTGGAATCTGAGAGGATCAATCATCACCGCTATAGGAACCTCATTGTTGCTGCAACCGGCACAGGTAAAACCGTTATTTCCGCATTTGACTATAAACGGTTCAAGGATCATAACCAGCAGGCTAGACTACTCTTTATTGCGCATAGGAAGGAACTACTTGAACAGGCTCAGGATATGTTTCGCCATGTGTTACGCGATGCCAACTTTGGAGATTTGTGGGTAGACGGAATAGAACCGATACAATATGAGCATGTTTTTGCATCCGTACAAACCCTGAATAACCGCTTGCCTAGTTTAAAACTAAGTGCTAACTTTTACGATTTTATCATTATTGATGAGGTACACCATATTGCTGCAAACACCTACCGGCCAATCTTAGACAGGTTCAATCCTCAAATATTGCTTGGTTTGACTGCTACACCCGAGCGGATGGACGGCGTTGACATTTTAAAAGATTTTGATCATACAATTGCAGCAGAAATCAGGCTCCCAGAAGCGCTGAATAGTAAACTCCTTACCCCATTTCAATATTTTGGCATATCCGATTCAGTGGATCTTAGTCAGGTTCAATGGAAAAATGGTAGGTATGAAAGTAAGGAGCTGACGAAAATTTACACCAGTGATGACCGGCGGGTTCAAGAAATCTTAAATAACTGCGAACAGTACCTCACTGACGTTCATCAGGTAAGAGCACTTGGTTTTTGTGTAAACACCGAGCATGCCAGGTATATGGCAGAAAAATTTGTATTTTACGGCTGGAAGGCAGATTACTTAACTTCTGAAAATGCATCTGCTAAACGGGACGGAATTCGTAAGCGCTTATACAATAAGGAAATTAATTTTCTGTTTGTGGTAGATATGTTTAATGAAGGAATAGACATCCCAGAAGTTGATACTGTGCTTTTTTTAAGGCCCACTGAAAGCTTAACCGTTTTCTTGCAACAGCTAGGCCGGGGTCTGCGCCTGGCACCAAACAAAGATTTCCTAACAGTGCTGGATTTTGTAGGTCAAGCGCGTGTAGAATATGATTTTGAACATAAGTTTAGGGCACTTGTAGGAAAAACCAATACACCTATTTTGAAAGAAGTGGAAGGAAATTTCCCGCACCTGCCACTCGGTTGTAGCATAGTTTTAGAAAAGAAAGCAAAATCCGTAATTCTCGCTAATATTAAAGCAGCAACAGGGCTAAATCGTAGGCAGCTTATTGTTAAGCTACAGAATTTCAAACACCAATCGACACTTGGTCTATCTCTGCAAAACTTTCTGAACTTTACAGGCTTGGAATTAGCCAACATCTATAAAAAGGGGAGTTGGAAAAGGTTATGTGCAGACGCGGGATTAATAGAGAATTTTCAAGAGCCCCTAGAAATTCAGATTACCAAAGGCATTAAAAAACTCATGCAGTCCAATTCTATTTCTTACTTTAAATTTCTTTTGAATGTTATTGAAAATGATTTTAGCATCAGTGCACACGTTACAGAGGAGGAAAGGTTAATGAGCCTTATGTTCTACTATGACTTTTTCCAATCCGATAATAAACCTGATTATAAAACCCTATCGGATTCTTATCAGGCATTGAGATCAAACCCTGTAATGTTAGGCGAATTAAAGGAAGTGATTCATTACCTTATTCATCAGGTTAAATTTGTAGAAAAACCAATCAGTCTACCATTTGCGTTTCCATTACGATTACATAGCAGATACAACAGAGACCAGATTTTGGTGGCCCTGCAGCTTCATCAATTTGAAAAAGCTTCATCCAACCGTGAGGGGGTAGCTTTAAATAGCAAGCTCAATACAGAAGCCCTATTTGTTACTTTAAAAAAATCAGAAAAAGAATACTCTCCCACAACACTATATGAAGACTACGCCATTAATGAAACGCTATTTCATTGGCAGTCTCAAAATGCAACTAGTTCAACCTCGCCCAAAGGCAGATCGTACATTGAACAAAAAAAACTCAACAAACACATTTTAATCTTTGTGCGAGAGCAGAATGATGACGAGTTTGGGAATACCATGGGCTATGTGTTTTTGGGAAAAGCGGGATTTTTAGAAAGTGATGGAGATAAACCCATGAATATTCTATGGGTGCTGGATGAACCTATGCCAGCATACATTTGGAAAGATACTGCTAAATTAGCCCAAGCCTAAACCGAAAATAATTACTGAAATTTCCCAGCATCCATTATGGATTTTTTCTTAAATTGGACACGATTAACCCTATGACAGAAGAGCTAACTGCAGCATTATTAAAGTTTAGAGATGAGCGTGACTGGGCTCAATTCCATAATCCGAAAGATTTAGCGCTCGCCTTAAATATAGAGGCCGCCGAACTTCTGGAGCTTTTTTTATGGAAAGACGCTAGTGAGGCCAATGTCGATAAGATTAAGGAAGAGCTAGCTGATGTTTTTTCCTACGCAATATTGCTAGCCGAAAAATACAAGCTCGACATTAAAGAGATCATTCTTGATAAAATCCAACTCAACCAAGCAAAATATCCAGTTGATAAAGCCAAAGGATCAGCGAAAAAATATAACGAACTATGAGCGCGTCTCTTGAAATCTCTATTGACGTTTCTGATCCGTACGACTTTAATAAACAGAGCCTAAATAAAATCCAGCAGAATCCATGGGTAAAAAGTCAATGGCCCTTGGTATACTTCATTCAAAACCAGACGACAGCCGAAGGCTATGTAGGAGAATCTACTAATGGCTACAGCAGAATAATAAGCCACCTGGCTAATTCAAGCAAAGCATCCGCCTTTGATCAGATTTCGATTATTGGATGTGACAAATTCAATAAATCAGCAACACTGGATATTGAGTCCAATCTTATTCGCTACATCGCTGCTGAAGGTACTTACAAACTGCAAAATGGTAATTCAGGATTAGTAAATCATAATTATTATCAGAAGGACTTATATAAGAGTTTATTTAAAGAAATTTGGACAAAGCTTGTAGAAAAAAAGTTTGTAAGCAAGTCTCTCAGAGAAGTTGAAAATTCTGAGTTATTTAAGTATTCCCCATACAAATCGCTTAATGAGGATCAGTATAATTCTGTATTGGAAATCCTTGAGGGGTTGACTCAAGAGCGTGATCAAACCATCTTTGTTAGGGGTGGGGCTGGAACAGGGAAAACAGTTGTTGCAACCTACTTAATTAAACTGCTAGCCACCAATATACTTCGGATCGATATATCGGAATTCAATGATGAAGAACTCAGAGAGGTGAGTTTCATCCAAGCATTTCAAAAAAAATATCCAAATGCCAAAATAGGATTAGTTGTTGCCATGTCATCCCTGCGAGATTCGCTTCGGACAGTATTCAAACAAGTTCCTGGTTTAAGCTCATCAATGGTCATTAGCCCATCCGAAACTTTTAAAAACAAAGAAAAATACGATTTGCTCATCGTAGATGAGGCGCATCGATTGCGTCAATACAAAAATATCAGCTGGATGGGCGCATTCAGAAAGAATAATCAAAAGCTAGACTTGGGAGATACCGGTAATGAGTTAGATTGGATTATGGCAAATAGTAAAAACCAAATCTTTTTCTATGATGAAGCGCAGTCTGTAAAACCATCTGACATTCCTGAGGCACATTTTTCTAAACTTTTAGTTGCTGATCGAACACTAAAATTAGAGCTTCAATCACAAATGCGCGTGCAGGGCGGCGAAAATTATATTAAGTTTATCGATGAACTATTAAAAGTACATCCTGAGAGACTTCCCCTATATCAATCGACAAATTATGAGTTGGTTTATTTTGACTCACTTGCGGAACTCTATGAGGAATTAGCTAAGAAAGAACAATATTTTGGTTTGTGCAGAATGGTAGCAGGCTTCAGCTGGCCTTATCAATCGAAAAATGATAAGGATGCCATTGATATAGAAATCGAAAGTTTATCCTTTCAGTGGAACCAGACAGAAGAAGACTGGGTGAACTCTCCAAACGCTTTTAAAGAAATTGGATGTATCCACACCACTCAAGGATACGACTTAAATTATACAGGAGTAATCTTCGGCAAGGAAATCGACTATAATGTGCAAACCGGCCAGATCGAAATCGACGCAAAGCAATATTTCGATGTCAATGGCAAAAAAGGAATAGCCGATCCGGCTCATTTGAAGTCGTATATCATCAATATATACAAAACTATACTTTATCGCGGCATTAGAGGCAGTTTTGTTTATGCCTGCAAGCCAAACCTGGCTGCCTACCTGAAAGAGCATTTGATCATATTTCAAAAAGACACTATATCCGAATAGCTAAGTCATAAACGCTTAACAAATCTTAAACAAAATCTAATCAGAAATATTGAATTCTGCTCTTCAAAAATACCTAAAAGCATTTGTAGGCCTTAAACGTGGTATTACTAAATATGGCCTTGCTCCACATAAGCCAGTTTTATTACTTAGCTTAATTGAACTTATAGATAAAGGTGCAGTAACCAACAACCAATTTGAAGTAAATGCCGATTTGGTAGCAACTTTCAAAGAAAACTGGCTTTTACTCGTTCCGACATTACATCAATCAGATTTTACTCAGCCGTTTTACTATTTACAGAGTGAAAAGGTAGCAGGCAAATCCTTTTGGTTGTTACAGCCCAATTTGGGCATGCAGATTAATTCGCACATTAAGTCAGTGAATCGATTAAGCGAAACTTGTTCCTTTGGTTACTTTGATCCAGAGCTCGCTGTTTTATTGACTGATGAAACAAATAGAATGATTGCAAGAAATCTTTTATTGGATACTTATTTCTCAGCTGATAAAGCTAATTTCATATTGGCGAAAAATCACGGAGAAGGCTACCTGCACCAGCAGGAAGAGTTTGTATTAAATGAACCAGAGGCGAACTATAAGCGGGTTATCATTAACACAGAAGAAGATCTCTTTGTGCGAAACGGACTCTTCAAAAGGCTCATCCCTAAACTCTACGGTAATCAATGTAGCATTACTGGCATGCAGCTTGGTAGCACATTTGGCCACAGCTTTGTTGACGCTTGCCATATCGTACCTTTCAACGTCAGTCATAATGACAAAGTAACAAATGGTATCGCTTTATGTCCAAATTTACACCGTGCTTTTGATCGTGGACTAGTTAGCATCTCCAATGACTATACTGTTTTACTTTCGAATCATTTAATTGAAAACGAGAAACATACCTATGCATTAAATAGTCTGGACCATAGAAAAATTCTATTGCCAAAAGAACGAATCCATTTTCCTGAGCTTGCGGCAATAACATGGCATAGGGAAAATATTTTTAAGAATTAACTAGGAAACCAAAACTGACACTTTACTCCGTAATCATGCGTCAGTTTGAAAACGGAACGATCGGCCATTTTTCCTGAAATATCCATTTATACTATACCTGCAACCGAGGAAACAATGCTTAATATGTCAAAACCCTTGCTCCCTATTTCTCTGATGATCTTGAATGTTCTGGTCTGCCTCACATTTCCTTCGAGCTGATTGAAAATCTCGGAGTGGTTTCCTTTGCTGTCGGATGAAATGGTTTTAAGGGCCTTGACCGCGGATAAAATATAGGTTTTGATTTCTAAAAAGGAATCTTCTAGTCTCTCTGCATTTAGACCTACCAGGATTGCATCAATTACTTTGCGTCCATCTACCTGAAAGAAGAGTAGGGCTGGATAGGAAACCTTGATGTCTGCATTAAAGTAACGGGAAATAATCTGGTCGGTTGTCACGTCCGGTTGCTTGTTGGAGGGGATTGCTGTCATTGATTCCATACCTTTTTTTGACCTTTCTTTATCCACATCCCAACTGGGTCTTTCTGGGCCTTTATGTATGCTAAAGACGCTCAAAAGGTCACCTGATATCAAATGTAGTGCGGTCCAATAGTCATCATCTCTTAGGATCTTATTGATTTGGGGATTTGTAAAATCATACAGAATAAATGCGAACGCCAGGGCCGAGACTTCATTTCGATGGTTATTGCAGATCTCAATGAGGTTCTCTTCAAAGCTTTGAGGATCGTGTCCTTCCTGGTTACTGTTCTTGAATACTGGATACATAAAAGATTGATTGGGCTTATAAAATATATTTCAAAATAGGTCTGTTAGGCTGAACTTACAGCTTTTTGTCGTGTTGCTATGTTTTATGAGTATAGCAGGGTCAGGATTATATTTTCTCCTGACCTGCGTTGATCATAAAAATTAGCGTTCACCCCTGGCATTTAATTCTGCTTGTTAATTCACTGTTTATGTTATTTTGTGCCATATAAGTTCATTTCTCCAGCAGGGTTAACCAGATAAGCATTAAATTCGATCGGGTCTATATCTGGATCCAATCCATGCTTTTTGCGAATAAGCTCCAGTAGTTCAATGGATAAGCTTTCTTTGATTGACAGGAATGCATTTAAATTTTCCAAGTTGTCATCCAGGAGCCTGACTCTTCTGAAGCTACCTTCGGAGAGATACCGGGTTACAATTTTCTTTTTCTTTTCAGCAACGGTACCTTCCTGGATATTGCCGGTCCTTTCCACATACATTCTCGATGAATTGATGTCGATGCCATATTTTCTGAAGGTGTTCAGGAACCTGTCTTTGTTGTCAAAATCACTTCTTGCGGTCAGGAATATGATTTTACTGCCTTCTGATCTGGAGGTGATGATATTTAGTATTCTTTTGAGTTCTCTAATGACCGCAACGATCGGTTTCGAGGTCGCCAAGAAAGCTTTTGCATCCTTAAAACTTCCAAAATCATAGGTTTCTCCTGCTGAGAGTGTGTCTGTATTGAACTGTTGGTTGTCTAGGGTTCTGACCAGCACATTGTTTTTGATCACTTTTATGGTTGCGAAGGTGTTAAAGATTGTCTCGTCTATATCAACAAAGGTAATTCCGTAGCCATATATGGAAGTGGGGACTTTATAGGTAAGGTCGACTTCTTTTTCGAAAAGACCTGATCCTATAAAGTCGTTTTCGTCCCTGACTCCGGGTGGGCAGAAATAATATCCCCCATCAATACTTTTCAGCACACCTTTTGCATAGAGTGCGTCAACTCCTGTACCTTCGACTGGAAAATTTGGGTTCATCTGCCACATATTGGTCACATGCTCGAACTGGTCCTGTATACTCTTCATAAAGGCCAAAAAATGCAAGCCGTTTATTGATTTTCCATTTTCGTCGACGCCGTCGAAGAAAGGGTAGGGTCTGCGCAAAAATCTTCTGTCAAGATCATTTTTGCCGAACATATCCGGTGTTTGACGTCTAGGTTGTACCTTTCTGATGTGCGCGTTCAATGGGCCGTCTCTGGCATCTTTAGGGGCTGGGTATACAGGGGTAAGGTTATTAGTACCTTCTTTTTGCCGTGATAAGGGCTGCCCGCTGTCTTTTTCCCTGCCGATGATGTGTTCCTGCTGTTTGTTCGAAAAGGCTTCCCATATGGGCATCATTTCCCTTATTTTTTTATAAACAAGGTAAGAACCATTTAGGCACCATTCCGGTTCATTGGAGAAGCTGTCGACGTAGACCAAAGGTTCAAGGTCGGTTCCTGAACGCAGGTTGTCGATCCCATCGTTGAATTTTAGAAATTCCCTCAAGTCCGGCCGGCCAAAACCCTGTTCTGCAGACCGTACCTTAAATACACTTTTGATGGAAGGGCTACCGGTCTTCTCTGCATGCTTTTTGTCTGTATATTCTGCAAAAAACCTGGTTGTAGCTATATTAATGTAAGGGTGGTCGCTCGCAACTACGATAAGTAGGTCGGAAATGGTTTCGGAAGCATTAAATTCATCCCCATGGAATCTGGGAATCAGTTTAAGGTTTTTTGGTTTTTTATAGCTAAGTCCGAACCGGTCGTTTCCCTGTGCATCGATGAACAGGGAATATCCCAGTGCTATGGTGATGGTGAGCCTCCAGGAAACTGGGATTTTAGCTATATCCAGTGCCAACATGTTATTTACAGATGGTTTTTTTAGCATTTCTTCCCTCGACATATCGGATATTACCTTCAGCAAGGTTTTCAATGCCTGTTTCTCCTTGACAAAAACATCTGCTTTGATTACCGTAAGGTAATTTTGCTTATCGACCAATCCTTTATACAGGTCGTAGCTAGGCTCATCCTCCAGCTCTTGGGGTGGTAGGAGTGAATATTTTGGGTCGGATATCCCACTTTGATAAGGTGGTTCCAGTATGGGCTGTGGCGGTGTTAATTTAAATTCTGCTTGCATACAATTATTCTTTAAATAATGGCCTTCTTTTGTGCTGTTCTTGAAGTGTTGGGAAAAGGGAAATGAAAAACTCGCTCCAACCACCCATGCGGACCCTCACCAGATTATAATCATCTGGACTGATCTGTGCGTTGGAAAAGGTTTCTGGATCGCTGACTGTGACGGTGAGCATATTCCCTCCATGGCCTTTTGCAAAGGACTTGAATATCGATGATAATTCTTTCAGACTGAAGTCTTCTTTAATATTGAAATCTGGGATTGCCCCATCAGAGAGCAGCTCAAGCGCTTCAGATCTATAGCTGGATAAGCCATCCATAAATCTGACTTCTGGGTTTTGGGGTATAGGCTGGTCACTGTGGTGCGGGGCGGGAGATAGATCAGAGGAAATCGGATCAAAAGCAAACCTGCCATCTGGGGTAGCGCCAATAAATGAACCCGAGAAATTATATTGTTCAAAGGTGCCGATGCCGGGTGCAATGAGTATTTCAAAGTCTTCTCCTTCGTTTTTGTAAACTTCCGCTAGTCTTTTCCAGTCTTGTTGATGTACGCTACCGTTTCTTGCATCTTGCAGGGAATTATAAAACGTATCAATCAATTGGTATGCGATTTCATCTATAGCTTTGATCCCCTGTCCGAATTTTGGCTGTCGTATACACGCTGCCCGAATTTCAGTGATTCTTTCTTCTGATATTTTGAGCCCCTGAACTTCCTTGTTTCTGCCCCAGTTTGTCCTTAGACAACTTACCAGTTCCTGTAAGGTAAACAACTGTTCGGTATAGACGAGTTGTTTGATTACCCAGAGGGAGTCCACTGCCGTGCTGACTCCTGTCATCAAAGGAGAAAAAAGATGATATCTCGCGCCGCCGCCTGCCAGATCTCTTCCTTTGCCGATGCAGCCGTTGATCATTGCTGATAAAAGAGGCGATGGTGAAACGTTCTCCTTGATGCCATATGCACTGAGGATACCATGGAAAAACCTATGACAGCCCAATAATAGCTGTTGCTCAAATATCTCCCAAAATTCATGGTATGTTTGGATATTTTGAGCCTGTTTTGTTCTGAGCCCGGCTTTGCTTCCCCTTAAATAAGTTGCACCTGAGGCACCAAAACCTGCTCCACTGTTCAATGTCTTTTCTAGAATGTCAAGTGCACCCACAAAACCGAAACTAAACTCTGTTTCACCTGCAAATAAAGTTTCATAACAACCGTCACAAGCATAATTTCTCGCGCTTTTTAATTCAACAGTACCCCCGGTTTTATATTGTAATGCAGGAATGATTTTATCGTCATTCATTAGGATAGGGTGTGCACCTCCGCTTAGGACAGTTCTTGCTGCAAGATCGAGCAGCTCATCTGCCGTGCCCTTATGTACCCGTAGATCAAGCGTAGGGCTGTTAAGTGGCAGCCGTCTTGCAGCTTCCAGGCACATGAAAGTAATATCATTTGCAGCATCAGCGGCCAATTCGTCATTATTGGCAATTGTTCCCCCAATGGTAACCTGCTGCATCCATTGATTGATTAAGGCGCCTTGGTCAAAGTTACTTGGTCCGCCAGAACCTAACAGGGCTCCGTCGGATGAGGTGAATCTATCTTCTACAAACCTCCGGTTCAGTACCACCTTTTCGTCAAGCTTGATCCAGAAACAATCTAAAGCCTCCTGGGCCTGCTCTTTGGTGATGAGCCCTTTAGCCAGATCGTTTCGATAATAGGGATGTAGTAGCTGATCCAGACGTCCGATTGGTACGATTTCTCCAGTAAAATGAAGTGCACAATGCATAATGAAAATCGCCTGTAGGGCATCCATGAAAGTTTCGCATGGTTTTGCAGGGTACTCTCTCAGCCTCAGGGAAATATCGGTCATTTTTTTTGCGCGTATGTCTTCTTTGTTGTATTGCTGCGCAGTTGCTAAGGCTAGATCAGCATATGCGTTTATATAGTACAATACTCCTTCTAGTGAACTGATGACTGAATCATAAAACTGGGACTTTTTGATTTCGGTCTCTACATGCGCTTTCTTTTCCTGGCATTCTTGAATAATTCCCAGGATTCCCTTTGTAAGAAGGGCCTCGTGATCTGGTACAATGTGGCCGAACGGTGACCATTCATTTAAATACCTTAGTTCCCAATAAAGACTTTCTTCGACAGTCAGATATTTCATCAATTCCTTACCCTGACCAACTGAGTACGGGGGGAGTGTACCAATGATGATTTCGTTCGGATTAATTTCCATGGTGCCATGTTTTTCCCTATTGCCTTCGTCACAGATCATCGTAAACATTTTTTTTATCGCCAAACCTTTTCGTTCGGCAACCGACAAAGCGACAATCCTGGGTAGATCAGATTGACTGTAATGGTCAAATAAATGTCCCATCTGTCCGAAGGAAAGCCACTTTGGCCTTGTCTGCCACTTTTCAAACGTTTCCTGCAGTAGTATGCAGACTCTGGGACTGAGTGTATCAGGGTGGTCTTTTGGCAAGGTTTCTAGGTATTGCCAAAAAGAAAGAATATTCTTATGCATGCTTTACATTTTTATTTCAACGGTACACCTCATGGTTTGGGCAACGATCAGACCGTCGTGGATCACAAAAGTGTCGACACCGTTTGTAATCCTTGTTGTAGCCGATTCTGCTGTCCATTCAAATAATACAATTCCTTCCTGCAGGGTTTCACTGGTAATCTGGGTGGTTGAACTTGTATCCAGGTTTTCGAAGTGCTGTTTGTACAGTGCTTGAATATTTTCCTTTCCTAAGATACTCTTGCCCGGGCTGATATAAATCGCATCAGGAGCAAAATCGCTCATTACCGCTTCTAGGTCAACGCCAGCAAATGCTTCGCAATGGTGTTTCCATACCTCTTCTGTAGTTCTTTTCATTCTGTTAGTGGTTGATAATGGGGGAAATCACATGATTAATTCTATTCTATGATACTGACGCGTCCTTTTGCCGTAACGTCGGCATCATGGAGCGTCTGATCGAAAATTACACCGGACCGTTCTGTGATCGTCTCAAGTGTTACCTGCATTGCCCGGACTTTTCGCTCGAACCTAGGTAAACCTTCTTTTTCTACTCCGGTTTTCTGGACCTTATCTGCCTGGCTGAGAATGAACCCATAAACAAGATTACCCTCGGATTTACTATGGATTGCAAAAATTTTCCAGAATTCCAAAGGATATTGGATGTCCATATATTCAGGATCATCGTCCTTAAAGATCGGGCCCGACAATATACATGCACGCTGACTATAATCTTTATTTGCGTTCTCCGGGTCGTTAACAATGAATTCCAGTTGCTTCTTGATCGCATTTTCCAATACCCCCCATAATCCTACACCGGCGTATGGAGCTACATCGCGGTTGAAGGCTTCATGCTGTGGGGTGCAGTTAGTCCAGTGGAAAGTGTCCGCATTGGCATATTCTATACCAATACTGTCTGTCTTTCCATCTTTGAGTTCAGACCAGCAGTTGTCATCTCGTCTTACAATATGTCCTTTGTCGACCAGAGTGGCCGGGTCATAAAATTCTTTGGCCTGGATCTGATAGATTTCAGGTATTCTTTTATCCAACCGCCATGCACCATTGCCGAGTTCTGCCCTGCTTCTGGAGTCGCGGAGTGCTGGGTTATAATCGACGTTTGCTGCACTCCACATCAGCATTCTGCGTTTTTTGTTCATGATCAGCGTGAAATGATGATAATGGGCTTTGTAAGGAACTTCTGTCTCAAAAGAGTTGTAAAGCTGTGACTGTAGCTCCTGCTTTACCTTAGGAAACGGAACGCTGAAGTCTGGTATGAAGTTTTCCAGATATCCTTTACGTGAATTGTAATTTTCGTCAAAACGCTCTTTTTTTTCCAGTAGTGCACTGATATTTTGAACTGGATGGAGTGGGGTCTCCTGGGCGTCGGTTACAAGCTCTCCCTGATTGATATAGATCCTGGTTGGTCCGTTAAAGTTCATTGTTATATTTGTCATTTTGGGTAGGGTTTTAGGGTGATGGAAATTTTTGTTTTCTTGTGATATCGAGGGATCAGGTGTTGCAGATAGGATAGACCTGAGGTATATTTTACGAGCTTCGGGAACCTGGGCAGATTTAAGGTGCTCGATTATTTTACTGATGCTCGTTCCCGCGTTTGAGATCCAGTCTACTTGGTCGTCTGACATTGTTTCGTTCCAGATCTCGCCAGTTCTGGTAAGCCAGTTACCATCGGAATTTGTCCTGGGAACAGATGTATAGTGCAGTGCCGCCACTTCCCAAAGTCTGTTAAAGCAGGGAGAGCCCGAAGAGCCGCGCATAGTGTCGGTTGAGTAGTAGAATATGCCCTTGGCTTCATCAATAGCTGTGACTGTATTTTCTTCGGTGGTATATTTTTTTATGCCCCCGTTTGGGTATTGGATAATATTGATCGCACCGTGCAATGCAACCTTTTCTGTTACTGGTTTTAATTCCAGGGTCTCCTGTAGTTCCAATGAGTGCTGTCCGTCAATCGATTCACCGCAAACATAGATTAGGGAGAAGTCCAGTTCAGGGCAGGTGTAGAAAAAGGTTTCAGGCTGGATCTTAAACTCTGATCCCTTAGATATCTCTTTGGTAATGGCATTTTTTTCATAAGAAAAATTGACTGCGCAGTCGTATGCCTCCTCAGGAGAGCCAAAAATATGGTTGTTGGTAATAAGTATATTCGGTGCAATCAAAAAGCCGGTGCCAAATCCCTTTGGTTCTGTGACCGATTGTATTTCGAAGATCCTCCCTACCGGAATACCGTGTTTTTTGGCCAGATCATTTGGTGGAATTTCACTGCTTTCATCCCGGGCTCCGATAATGCGCTCAAATGCCTTCAAATGAGAAGGTAGCACATCCTGCATTCGTTTTTTATATTCTTGGGCTGCCTGAGTCGCTATCGCAATCCTTGCTTTTCTTATTTTTGATAATCTATCCATCGCGTTAATTGAATAAGTTTGTCAATACTCTTTGATGACTTCTTTGAACTCTAAAAAGCTGCATTGGATCTCAATGAACATAAGGACGTCCTGATAAAGGATATTAATATCACCTGGTTCGGTAATGTCTTTTATTTCCATACCCCACCGGCCAGCTAAGAAGCGGTTTAAATCCATAGATTTTGTGAACTGTTGTTTGCACAGTTTCACACCCTGAACAAAATCTGATTGGTTCCAAAATAATCCAGATAGTTTTTCCATTTTTTTCTGTACCTCCGATTGCGATATTGCTACACTGTCTGATAAATAATACTGGTAAGTTTTAGGTGGGGAAAAGTTTTCTTTATAGCTAAGAACTTCTCTCAGCTGTTTCAAGATATCAAAATCAGGTTTTTGTTGGGTTCTTCCGATCATTCTTAGGTAGGAAAATACAAAGTTGATTGTGATATTAAAATCTCTGGGCGCATTTGGGCGCATATCAAGTAAGTGTTTTTCCTCCTCCAGCTGTTTGAAACTTTGATAATAATCGAATTCATATTCAAAAGCATTCGATAATAGCAGATGGAAGCCTTGAGGATTATCATTTTTAGATTGTGCTTTCATGTAGTCGTACAAACATTTTCTTCCCCGTTCTATCTCGTTTATTCTAATATAAAGCTTTGACTCATAAAAAAACAACCAATTATCAGCACTTCTGTCTCTTCTTTTGCTCAGTTCTTTGGTAATGAGCAATAAATCCTTATCGTCTCCCTTTTTGAATGCATCACGGATTTCGTTAGTCAGCACCCGTTCCCAGCTACTATGGTCACTTTTGACAACAGCGCTTCTGTGTGCGTAAATATTTAACAGTGGCGCAATACTTAATCTTGCTGATTCTGAAAGTTCGATAAATGAACGTTCCAGATAAGGTCTCATCGCGAGATCAAGATAGGGTTCTATTTCTTCGACACTATCGCCTCTCATTAACCTATGGTATAAGTATTCTGCTCGTGACTCCTCATCCTTAAACCGCCCATAGTAACTAATGGCAGTGGTATGGATAGCTGTTGCTTTCTCCGGATTTTGTTTTACTATAAGGTCTTTTAGCGCGATCCTTAAGTCCTGCCTGAAATAAATGTCGGGGCCATCTTGCTGGATCAGGAAACTTTCGAGTTTCAAAGCATCAAAGATTGCCCGGGCCTGATCAAGTGTGATTTTGCCAAGCCCGCAGGGTCCGGCTAAAACTTCACGGATTATCTCGGGGTTGATCAGGCGTACCAAGATGCCTGGAATGGCGATGTCCCTGACTTTTTGGTCTCTGATATGATCTAAATTTCTTCTTACAAGTTCCTGCTGTATCCGCGCTTCATCTACCTTTATGAAAAAACTGGATACTTTGACAGAATCTAATTTTTCGTTCGCCAGGTTCTCGTTTTGAAGTAAATTTATAACTAGGTTAAGAGTAAGTGGGTTGCCTCCAAATTTGTCGTAAATCTGAGTGGAAATCTCTTTGTCTTCTAGTCCGTGTCCCGAAAGAAATCCTATGGCAGATTCTTTGTCGAAAGAACCCAGTTTGAGGTGTTCGAATTCTATGTCCTCAAAAATGACTTCTGCCCGGCCTACAAATACATACCTGATCCTAGGCATGTAGGTGTTGAGCTGCGATAAAAAACTAAAAAAAACTCTCAGTTCTGCACCGGATGCCCTGGCCTGGATTTCTTCAAAAGAATCAAAAACAATGAGGACTGGAATTTTTAGGTCCAGATCGTATCTGCTGTTTATTGTCTCCAAAAGATCTATCTGATCAATGGAGCGGCTGTTGTTTGCAATTTTATCTCGAGATAGATAATTGGTTTTCAAAGTACCTATGATCTCGTCGAAAATACTGCCTAGAGTTGGGAACTGGACTTTTAATTGACTTAACGATTCAGCAACGAGGAGCATTACATTTGACAGGGATAGACCGGGCCTGTCGAAGTCTAGGTATACAAATGGGAGTGGCCCTTTACCCTGGTAATCAAGATGATCAATAATGAATTTTCCTATTAAAGTTGATTTTCCGATCCCGCCTAATCCTGTAACCATTAACGGGGGTCGTTTTTTCCAGTTTAGTCTATCGGTAATTGCCGTTTTGATGTTCTGTATGATTGAATCAGTTGGCAACCATTCAACATAATTTTTCAGTAGTGCCAATTCTGCTGCCCTGCCGGCAAAATGCTTTGTGATGCTATAAAATGGACTTAGACGTTCTTTAGACTTTATAAGATCGAGAATATTCTTGGGGTCTGGCTTTTCCAGAGAAAGATGTCCTACCCAGGCTAAAAGCTGATAAAGAGAAACCAGATCATTGATCCCAAAGTCCTGATATGCAATTTTTCTCTCTAGAAGTAGTTTATTAAGCAGTTCTTGCTTTTTGCTCTGTTGTCTAAATTGTATACTGTTTAACAGCGAAGTAATTTTATTTATCTCGCCGAAATTTTTATATACGAGCTCTCGGACAGTATCTTTTAAAACATAACTGTTGATTTCCTTAACAGTCGTCAGAGTGCTCTGGTCTATTAAGAAAGCAGTTTCTTGTTCATTTAATGACCTGTCTGCCATTTTAATTAAGTTGCTATCTATATCTTCGATAGTAAATTCTATGAAGAGCGAAGCAATCCTGAGATAAAGGTCGCTGTAATCAGGCCTGGGAAGTGACAGGGTGCTGTTGACACTATCGGTAATGAATGAAAGATCAAATGTTTTGTGTTCCATCTAATTGAATTTTTCAGCGTAGTTTTTATACCATTTGGAAAGCAGTTCGCCTACAGGACCAGCGTTCGGGCCATTTGAAAAGTCAGCCGCCTGGATAATCGGATCAAGCTCGGCCAGGAATTGTTGCTTGCTAAATGATATGTCTGATATCTTGCTTTTTAAATTGCTGTAAACCTGTTCGAAAAATTCATTTGCATGTGCTTTGGATAGGTTGCCATTGGCTATATCTATTTCATTTGCATTTTGGCTAAGTAAAAAATTCCAATTATCGGAGCGGTCATATCCGCTAAGCACCAGTAATATTTTTGTGTTCTGAAGCGGAAGGCCAGCCAGGCCGGTTATCAGTGCGTAGGCATCATCGGCTATTGGGGTATCGAACTGGTCCAAAAAGAAAAGATATACCTGATCTTTACCCTTAATAAAGATTTTAAGTTTGTTCAAAAACGGATGAAGCTTAAATTCGGCAGGCGTACTGATATTGACCGGATAATCCATGCCTATCTTTTCACATATCATCTGACAGATATGTGCAGCATACAACAGTTTATCACTGTCTGTATAGGATTCTCGTTCTGTTTTTAGATTAAGGTCGACCATTGTATACAGGTTTAGGCGTGACTCGATTTCGCTTAGATAGATCTTGATATAACTCAGTCCGGCTTTGGGTTCCCCTTTGATAATCAGAACAGAATATTCCTGGCTACTTATCATTTTTCTGACCGCATCCCTAAGGAGTCTGCGGTCAAGAAACGCATATTTTTTTTTGATCAGGCAGCTATCGAAGTGTAAATTGTTTATCGTCCAGCTCCCACCAGTAAGCTGGAAATATTCGTTTACATTTTCACTTAGAGTCAATAATTCGGGAAATGATTTTTGAGTATCCGTTAAAGTTATTGTAAAATCAGTTATTAACGTCAAAATGCAGCCCTTTTTGTTCAACATGTTTAGGTAAAAATAGACCTTCTCTTTAAAAGTGTTTCCTGGGACCTCTATTTCAAAATTAACATTGCATTTAGGACTGAATATCGCGGCGAAAGGAATGAATTTACCTTCGGTATACGTAGCAGTTATTGCCTCAATCAAACTTTGAATAATCAGCGGATTTACTTGCATATGTCAAAATCTATGAATTGATTTAGTTTTAGATCATTTATGATACTGATGGCCGTGATTCCCTGGTTATAACTGGGCACCCATTCAGGATCACCCAGGTTGTGAAGCGAAATCCATTTAAAGTTTTCATCAAATCCTGCAGATCCCGAAGAACCGGGTTCTGTGTTGATATTATATCGGATCCGCCTGTAGTTTGCGTCTCTCGACATTATCTTGGACATACCGATGGCTATCTTTAATGGCTGACTCTTAGGATGCTGGAGAATGATCATGTGTTTTCCTTTTTCAAGAGCTGCTTTGTCTGGATTTACTTCTTTGATCCATCCTCTGATGTTTTGGTCATCAGCGAAACTTTTTTCAGAATTTAAACCGAAAGGTTCGAGTCCGACAGCGTTTTTTAATCTGACTATTGCGTAGTCTAACTGATCTTGGGGCCAATTGGCGTTGATATCAGCTGGCGGATTTTCATCTAGAGAACTGTATTTACTGGTGTGCAGAATCGGATTATCTGCCAAGCCAACCTCTATGCCCTTATTAAGCGACCCGTTCGCTAGATATTCATAATCAAACCTACAAACTGTTTTTTCGATCAGCGCCTGGTTATTTATAATCCCCTCGAGCACATGAAAGTTGGTCATAACGACATCCTTGGAAATAAGAAATCCGGTTCCGTAAGAAATTTTTCCGTCTGCCTCTGGTACTTCAATTCTGCAAACACATTTTTTTGCCTGTGTTAGCCCATTTAGAAATGTAGCAGGATCCAATAGAGGATCTGTATTGATAATTTTCTCAAGCGCATCTGCACGTGCCGGATCGTCATTGTAAGCAAGATCTTTGACCTCACCAATGTCTAGGGTGAAAAGTTGAAGCAATTTATTCTTGGGCCGCTCTGTTAAGAGGGCATGTACCAGGTCAATATTCCATCCTTCCATATTGGCACCTTTGAGCACATTGAATATCTTAAAAGGGAAAGGATCGCCCACGCCAGTATAATCGTCTATATTTTTGTCTAAACGCGTGGTCAGGAACTGGGTAAAGCTAGCGGTATTGAAACTTTGCTTGATAATCTCGGTGAGCGCACCGATTTTTTGTCCGTTAAACTGCATTTTGATTGGTTATTGCATTAAAATTTTTTATGTAGTGTTTACTGCCGAAAAAGATTGGACTATAGACAAGCTAATAGACCTGCATCGCGATAGTTTTTCAGTTTTTAAATCGGATCATATCCGATTCTCCAATTCCTGAAACCTTACCGATTTGACCTTCAAACCGATATTCTTTGATACCTTTTTTTGCCTTATACATTCCAAAAAACAATAACATTTCAAAACGGCGTTCATCTTCACTTTCCCATTTTGTGCTACATGGTATTGATGAAGTCCTTACATTTTGAATGGTGATGCCTGCGTCGGATGGTAACCGCTCGAGTTTAAAATATGCGATCCGATGGCACTTACTGGTATCTAAAGCTGCAACCCAAGATATCCTTATAGGAACTTCAAGGTTTTTGTAGCCCATTAAAGTATCCTTTTTGAATGTGTCTTGCATGATTTTCCATTCCTTATGACTGGCGGCGAAATCTTTTTCAAATAATGTCGAAGTAGGGGCAAGATTTTCCTTGCAAGAAAAAAGTAAGGATGCAGCGATACTAAATAGTATTAGTTTCTTCATTTGAGAGGTTTTTTTAACAAAAGTTAAGTATATTATTACGAATTCATAATTTGATCGTTGGACTGTTTTTTATTGATGTTTTAACTATTAACAAAACTATTAGAATAGGCATATTTTGCAATACTTAGTATTGGGTATTTTTGAGTGTCTACAACCTGTATATTTCACTAAAAGTTGTTGATAAGCCTTCAGTTCCTATGATTTTTGCAAAGACCAAAGTTGAAGGTTAAGACAACGCTAGAATCACTAATGCCCAATATCAGCTTCGATAAAAAAATAAAAGCTACCCGTATTTTAGGGCAGCTCTACTTCATCTTAAATGATAGGTTTTTATTTTGCTAAAACCATTGCACTCTGCTCGGCTTCCATAATCGCTTCAGAAGCATATGATTCTGATTTAAGACTGGCAAAGTCAGCTAATTTTACATTTTTCATGTTGCTAGCAATCATTGTACTTTGATCAGCAGTACCGTTTAATTTTAATACCGCACCATCCTTAACGATAGTATATAAGCTGCCTGCTGTAGTTTTAATCTTTGCTGTAGCACTTTGCCCCAAAAATAACTGTAGGTATTTAACATCGAAATTATTGCTGGTTACCACAACTGATTGACCATAAGCTTCAATTCTTTCCAAATCTTTTACGGTAATATTAAGTGTTACCTGACTTGTTTCTAATGAATTGATAAATAAGGTTTTTCCATCAGTTGATACTGAGGTTTTTGCAGCATCATAGTTGCTCGCACCCTCTACATTTTGTTTGTCACCTTGGGTTAAGACGATTTTCACATTCCCGCTCACCCAGATCCTGTTGAATTTTGATAATGAAGAAGTTTTTGTTTCTGCTTTAACTGGCTCAGCGGCAAAAGTTGCAATTGCTGATGAAGTAAATAATACTGCTGTTAATGCTGCTGCGAATAATGTTTTTGCTAAGGTTTTCATATCTTTTATATTTTAGTTTTTTGCTATTGTTTGTTATTAAGACACAGCCATACATCAAACGTTGCAGGCAAAAACCTTGTATTATACCAGCACTAATAACTACTAGACCAACGCCTGTAATTTCTAGACGAACACTTTCCAACTTTCTATCCTAACCAATATTAAATCCAGAGTTTGTGGTCATACTCGTCCTTCGCTGTCTGCTTATTTAAAATATGGCGATGTTCATTTTAATAGATTGTTCATGAAACATGAACAAAGTGATTTTTTGAACACTCAAATTTATTGTACCACATAGGTAAACATGAGTAATCCATTATCAACATTTGTAAAAACACAGCATAAGCTACTTAAGCTCTCAAAGGAGGAATTGGCATTCAAAGCCGGCATAGGACTTCGTTTCCCCGGGAGTGTATATTCCGACTCACTATGCCTCGGAATGGGTGGTGCAGTAATTATATACTGCTTTTATCAATATTAGCAGTACTTTTTTTACGTAACCAAATGCTGTCTTTTTAAAAAGAAATGAACATAGATATTCAGGAGACAGTCGAGGTTCTGTCATAATTCATCATAAAATGTAAATCTAAATGCTTACCTAGCAGTATAGGATCTGCTACTAACTGGCCAGTCCCAATAATTCTTTCTGACGTTCAACCAAACTCTAATAGTTATTGCTCTATTTAACCTAACTATTAGAGTAGAAGAAGACTATGTACTTTTTGATATTCTATTCGAAGCACCATCAGTCAGATAAGTACCATTCATCGGCACCTGCGTAGTCAGCCGCAGTTTACGTAAAGTAGCAGATCCTGTAGGAATAATCCTCGCATGATCACGCCTGGCAATACTTTCCGCTATCTCCTCAGTAGCAGGGTAGAGGCTGCCAAGAACAGGACCTATCTTCGGATACAAGTAAATTCCATGCGCAAGTCGTTTCAATATATGATCCCTTTCAAGCCTATGCAGGGCGACATTCCGAAAACGTTTCCTTGGCGAAATCCAAAGCTAGTTTAAAGAAATCCTGCTTATCGATGAAGAATTAGAGTTGCAAAATTGGGCAATATCTTATTTCAAAAAATAAAATAATAAACTAATCATTATAATTTAGCTTCAAATTAACCATAAATTGGATTTGTGATATTTTTTGAAAGCGCGGTACCCATATGAATAAACTTAAACAGCATATTAAAGACAAAAACTGGGTTGAAGTTCTGAACCAATGTAAAAATCTGAACGGAAATGAGCTTTCAGAAACTATAAAATACTTGCATTCTATAGATGTTGACCGCGATATTTTAGAAATGGATGGGAGTAGCTTGAGTGGACAATCGCAACGTGATTTTTATGACAACCGGAATAAGGTCAGTTGCACTTTAACCTTTGCACTTATTGCCTGTACCCGAGGATTTGATGATATCGGGAGGATTGAATACTTGAATGAAACATGGCTATTTCGCCCCTTGAACACCTACTTAGCAAAACCAGTCATCGGAGTAGAACCATTATTGGCATTTTATCAACTTTTCCCACCAGACTATCTGGATAAGGTCGTTAAAGCATCACAAAAGGAACGTTTTGGAAGCATTGATTTCAAATTGCTATGGGCATTTTACAAGCAGGGTTGGATTACTTTTGATGAGAGCTATTTTGTTACGCGTTTGTTTACCGTAACGATGTTTGACAGGAATACTGAAGAGGATGCTGGTTTTTTATTGGAAAATCCAGACGCTATTGAAAAGGTATTTCTTCAATTCCACAAATATGAAATTCCTGTGCTAGACATTTCTAAATGGAAAGCCCGTGAGGGACATGTCTGTAAAAAGGTGAATGAATACTGGACGGAAGTTATTCGGATCATGCTGGAGAAGGGATATGTATTTGACCGTACCCTCATTCAGTATTTATTGGAATCTTTGCTCAACAACTGGAAAAAGCCTCACTTAGATTGGCACATCCGGTTGTTGGACCTGTTTAATACAATTCAAAAAGAGTATCTGCAGCATCAACACTTGCTGTTTTCCCTGCTGAATACCGGTAGTGCCAGCCTGATTAATTTTGCGGTCAGACAAATCAAAGAGATTTATAAGACCGAAGGCTTTGATGAAAATGGATTTATTGACAATGTGAGCGCAATTTTCCCAAAGGAGAAAATAGAAAAATCAATTCTGCTGAGTCTGGATATCCTTGATTTCCTTTTGAAAAAGGAAGGATACAAGGAGCTGGACATTTCCGCTGAGCTATCTATGCTATTGCTCCAAAATGATCCGAAAGTACAGGAAAAAGGAGCCCGGCTTTTAGTAGAACATGTTGATCCGGAAATTCTGAGCGTTATAGTTGAACCTTACTTAAGTAATTTAAAACTTAAGACCCTTGAAATTCTTGGGTTGGATAATGCTCCGGTTAATTCTTCTGTAGAAGAGGGCGTATTTGAAGATGCGGCAGAACAGTTGGAACAGGTCACGATACCTTCTACTTGGGAAGAGTTGTTATTTCAGATTGGTAATTTCATAAGGACTAAGTCTGCATTAGATTTCGACCTCTTTCTAGAAGGACTCAATCAATTGCAGGACAAGATCCCGGCAGATTATAAGAAGCAATTGAAACCTTATTGTAAGCAGCTGTTTGGCAGATTTTGGGATATAGACATAATGACCAATTTCTCTGAATTTATGCAACATTGGGTTGGCGAGGAAAGCAAGGAAAAAATAAGAGTTGAAAATGATAGCGTGCCATTTGTAAAAAATAAGCTGGATTGGATGAGGCAAAAGCTAGCATCTAAAAACAGATTGCCATTTCTTTCGACCCCAAGTCATCTGCCTTTTTACCTGAATCCAAAAGTACTGGTGCAACGTCTGCTAGAGTATGAGCAAGAAAAGGTAAATATTGAAATGGAAGATCTGATCGTGGCTTGTAACAGATTGTTATACCAACAAACAGATGAAGAAGTACTTGATCTTGTGAAGACCCTAAAGGGGAATTATGCTGCTGCGATGCAGTACTATTTAGGTGCCGCAGATCAAGTTAAGCCGACTGAAGATGTGTTGGCACTTTGGGCACAGATAACGAGGATTAAGCAGCCTGTTCAGCTATTTCCTGAGTTTGAAAATACGGCAGCGAAAAGCTATCCTTCGATAGCCAGTCCATTTGAGATCACTTATGAAATTGTTGTCGACAAGAGTGAATATGCGACATGGTACAACCTGGTCCTGGAACACAATTGGAATTATAGCTGGTACAGAAATAAAGAAACCAAACACTACCCCCCACTTTTCTATAATACTGCACCTTTTTCCACTGCTTTTCGGGAGGCTATACCGTTTCAATTGAGTTTAATGCCTCAATACATTGGTCCAATGTTATGTCGGTATATCCCTCATACGGCTTCGGGAAATGAAGTCAGGGAAATGGAAAACTGTCTGTACCCGATGCAGGTTTTAATGGATAATCGCCTGGAAGTCCATGACAGCGGATGGCTATATATTGCTGTTTGTTTACTGTTTGAAAAGAAAATTTCCAGAGATCTGGCTGTAGAATATGTTCAGTTTTCACTGTTAAATAAAAAAGGGAATCTTTCTTATATTGCTAATATCATCGGTAAACTAATTGCCAGAGGATATGCACCCGTTAACAGGTTTATAGAATACCTAGATCGCCCTTTTGTTTCACAACGGATCAAAGAGTTCCAGTTGCTATGTCTGGAAAAAACCTTGGAGCATTTTGATAGTGAGCACCTTCCTGTTAACAGTAAGAAAATAACAGCTTACTATATAGAAGTTTCTGCTCAACTTGATAAAGTAGCAAATCAGGAGTTTTTAAGTAAAGTAAAACGCAAATGAATTTAGATTTTCAATATCAGTATCAAAATGCTTCTACAATAAATGTAGTGGGCCGGGATAAATCATTTATCCTGGCACATTGTTCTGAAATTGAACAGGACAATAAAGTGCCTTGCTTTTTTTATGGCAACATCATCAATTCATTTGTCGCTTCAAAATGTTTAAGCACACTTGGTAAAACAGTACGTTCTCATTTTGCGATTAGCCCGGATCAGCGGATTAATATGCGTGACCCTATTGTTTCTGTCGGTAATGGACAACTACATTTTGAGGCATTTTCATCTTGTAATAGTATTTATGCTCGTATTGACGTGCAGCCGGAAGGAATTGACGGGGAGTTTATTCAATCGGGCTGCACCAATGTTGATTTTAACGATGCAACTATCCGGGCCTTCAATACCGTTGCCAGGAAAGAAAAATTGATGGTCGGACTAGGTTCAAAAGAACTGAAGGTCATAACCGAGCGTATAGAGACCACTGAGAAGAAAGTGAGTTTGCCTGATCGTTGGATTAAAGGATTGGGAAATGTGCAGGTATACTTATCTCAAATGGAGCTAGCCTTTAAATTGAACAAAATTGAAGCATTGCAACTTTTTAAGGCCATACCTAAAACAGCTGTTAAGACCGAGTATTTTTTATTCAAATCCGGGAACAGTTATGCTTTTTCTGCTGTAACAAAACCAAATAGCTTAAAAATAGGTGGCATTCACAGACTCAATCTGATGGAAAACCTGTTGTTGCTTGTAGATAGTGTCTCTTTTTATAAACATGAAGATCAGCAAAGTACAGCAGTATTGCTTGATTTCAAAGACATACAAATGCTATTTCTAATCTCGGACGGAGTATATAGGGGATTTTCTGGTGAGAGCAAGAATATGGAAAATCTGATAGTTCAACTACCGGACGAATGGTTGTTTGGCATCAATAATTATTTTAAAACCAATGAGGTTTTTCAGCCCACACTGGTTTCTATAGAACATGACATTCAGCTGGGAACGATGGAAAATTTGCAGGCTTCACTATCCAGCATGGGATTATTGGGATACGATTTATTAAGCAACAATTATTTTTATAGAAAGCTTCCCTTTAATCTCTCCCGGTTAAAACGCTTTAATCCAAGGCTGCAAAATGCCATAAAGTTATTCGATGAAGATGGTGTGGTGGTACTGCAAAATGACAAAAACGGCATTAAAGCTGAGGTTAAAGGTTCCGCCGGTGTGAGTCATATTGTAGCCGGTAAAGGCAACGAACTGAAATGTACTTGTACCTGGTTTACCAATAATAAGACGAACAGAGGGCTATGCAAACATATAATAGCGGTAAAGATGAAGCTGAATCAATAGGCTAGGGTATGTAAAATAAACTGTGTCAATCTAAAATAATGCTCCTCAAAAGCTGTTTATAAACACCATCTCTAATTAATAATCTACATTTACAGTATGTAAACCTAATTTATTATCAAAAGCTCTAATTAAACTCTAATATTTAATATTCTAGTTAATCTAACTATTAGAACTAGATTAAATTGACCCCATCTCTCCAAAAGTATTTTTTCGCTTAAATATTATTCTCATTGTTTAAGAGTTTGGTGACAAGCTATAAATAAACTGATTGTGCATGCTGAGCATATCAGCGAGGACTCCTCTTTCTAAGGATATGATTATAATCCTACGCAAGCTATATTTGTTGACCTCAATAACAATAGGCTTAGGTACGGGTACAATATTTTCAAAAGCCTTGCTTTGTTTTGATAACCAAAAACGGCGGGAACTACAGTTGTTTCCCCATTATGGACAAAGTTATTGCGTATAGCGTATACCATTACCAGCACCTCGGTATGCGATAAGATAAATGGTCCATGTGAAATTTTTGCAATTATAGCAGTTAATCCTGCTATTTGGGCTCCTTTTGACATTGGAAGGCAATAATTCAAATAATCTATTAACTCACCCCGGGAATTTGCAGTATTATAAATAACTCCAAAAGCATTATTAGCAATGTTCAGTGTATTTACCAATACCGGATCGCCCTGATAATTATTGTGCGCAGCGTTTCCGATCCAATATATTTTATGTTTATTAACTCTAGTGAC
This sequence comes from Pedobacter psychrodurus, assembly GCF_032678585.1. Taxonomy (GTDB): domain Bacteria; phylum Bacteroidota; class Bacteroidia; order Sphingobacteriales; family Sphingobacteriaceae; genus Pedobacter; species Pedobacter psychrodurus_A. Next base: position 67,498 of record NZ_JAVTSN010000030.1, read on the forward strand.
CTGAGCAAACAACTTTATGAATGTTTCATAAGCAAACCACAAGTCAGCTAATTTATAGTATAGCAGATGACACATTTTTAGATCACCTTCTTTATCCTGAACAAATTCGTTGTTCAGTCTGATGTCTCTGATTCCAAAAGCCAATCTCATTTTGACATCCAGATTTAAAAACTCATTGTAAATCCGGGTCAATTCTTCTGTCCGTGGAACATTGTTGATATTATTGTGTAGAGAGGCTTGTATTCGACCATCGACATTAAGATAATCAGCATACTCATTTTGGAAATTTTGAAAAGCTAATTCCATTTCTGTTTTTTAAGTTAATAACTAGCGAATGGTAATCATGGCTAAATTGATTAATAACGATCGTTTTTTAACTTAGATGACCTTCGTTTTATTTATATTTTAGCTAATTTATAAAATATCACAAGCAAGAAGGTGAACGCAATCTAATAATTAAAAGAAGGCAAATGCAGAACATACATTTATAATATGTATCGAAAGGGAATTTGAGCAACATTATACTAATGCATTAAGATTTATAGTGCCAACATTTCAACACCACGAAATAAAAAGCCAGCGGTCTTTCTTTATAAAATTCGGACATCATAATGTTCTTGTAGATGGACAAGAGCCGGGAGAAATGGCAAAATGGGCATCAATGATCTATCGCTCTGTATTGACCAGCGACCGGTAGTCATGTTCGAACTCAAAAAACCTGGGCTTAAACTAAATGACTGAAGATGACAAGAACCAAGGCATTTCCTATGCGAGATTAACCGAACTATGATGGTCAAGATCTGCAAAAACTAAACAGCATCCTCATGTAAACTTAAGGTGGCCTAAGGTGCACATTTCTGTTGATTGACAAGCGACGACCCAAATTGTATGACCAAAAAGCTATCTTCTTTTTGAAATCCAAAGGAATTGTTATATTGTTATTAAAAAAATAACGCTATGCAAAGAATTAAAGACTTAACATTAACCTATCATCATTCAAAGGAAAGTTATACCGAGCAAAAAAGATTGGTATATGTAATGAAAAAGGAACTGGAGAAGCTGGAGGAGGAGCAATCTAACGTTGATGACAAGTTAAGGGTACTTGCTGTTAAAGATGAGATAAAAGTATCTGAAGAATTGATTGAAGAGAGAGAAGCAGAACTGTCTGATGCAACAGCTGAGCTACTTGAGGCATTAAAGGAGGCTAATATTGATGTTGAAGAAACAGCAACCTTCCATTTACATGATGAAACTTATTTAGATGTAAGAAGGACGGGTGATGACAGCATTATTATTTTTGGTCCTTACAGTAAAAATGGTGGGTAAATAAAACTGTAAACTATGGTCCAACCACTGGAGAAAGGCGTTGAGCTGGCCATTATGAAGAGGGAGTAGTTAATGTATCGAACCGATCTTGGGTATCCGACTAATCGTAATCGCTTGTTTATCAGACATCTATTCGTTGTTCTTAAAGGAAATAATGTTGCTATAATTATCCTGCTTGTGATAACTTAAGCAGAATCGAACGAATTAACTTATTGATCTGTAGTATTTTGTTAGTTTTTCTTTAAAACAAAAAGGGCCTTAAACCATTTGAGGGCCTTTTTATGCTTAAGTAGGGTCAAGCTTCAATATGTCTAACTTTTATGAACCTTGTAAAGCGATGGTAAATTTTGAGAAAGCGGTAAAAAATAGAGTTGATGGTCCGTATAAGAAGAAGAAAAATAATCTTAAATTGTAGTAAAGGAGATAATATCCTAGGTTCGGAATATCATTAAATACATATATTGCTTTGATGACGAATGCTAATAACTTAAGTTTAATTAATAATAAGAGGTTATATGTTCGTCTTGGATCTATCTCTAATTTTTAATTATAATTTGCATTTCCTGAGAAGTTTTAAAAATTCCAATCTAATTATTACTTTGGCTTTAGCAACTTAACTATAAAATGAATTAGAGCAAGTGGTTCTAATTGAATTGATAGTTTTACTTTCTGCTTGATTAACGACTCACATGTATAAAAAGAAAAAAAGAAAATCTAAAGGGCAAGAAGAAGACCTCACATTTAAATTTGGCCCAACTAAGCTTGTTCGCCATCTTTACAACCCTACAAATAGCAAGAATAATATCTTCAAAAATCTAAAAAATGTTCCGGACTATCAGTATAAATGTGATGTAGTGGATGAGATGAGTGACACATTTTCTTCATTTGTCTATGGGGAACCATTACCGAAATCTATAGATCAGCTTGGGAAAGTAAATTTTATCAAGCAATCGTTAGATTTTATTGATGAAATCAATTGGTCCTTCTTATCGATAAGGAAATATAAAGATCAAATAAATGAATTTATTTCGCTGAAAATTCAGTTTGAAAAAGCAATATTAAATGGCGATTATGTCCTCGCTGACGAAACATTAATCAAAATAGACGAGGAAATATGTGTTTCTCTTTGGAGTATTGAAAATAGAATGCTTTTGCAACAACTTCAGGGTGGTCTTGAAAAGAATAAAGAATATTTGACTTCAATAAATGCAAAGCATCAAAACTTTATTCTTGTACTCGCAGATTTTTTTAGTAAACGGGCAGAAAGCGAGTTATTGGTCAGCCGGTATAGCCAAGAGGTTAAAAATTATAACGCTAAATGGGTATTAACGCATGGTTCAAATAATGCAGAATATTATTATTTCAAAACTAGTTACTTTGATTGCGAAAAGTACGAGGATCTAGCATTTGTTAATGCAGTAGACTTCAGGAACTCAATTATTGATAGGTACCTAACTCTAATTAAGGTGCTTCAAACGAAAATATGTCAAAAGCTCAATGAGGATGAGGTCGAACCATTTAAAGCGAGGTTATATTATTTACTTAAGAAAGTTAAGGACCCTTTGGTTAATAATATGTTGAGGTACTTTGAGCCAGATCACTATCTTGTTGATTATAAACTTAATATTGAAGCATTAAATATATTGGACTTATATTCGAAGGGGGACTATGGTGAAGTAATTTTTCGCGGAGGGAAATTTTTAAAAGCAAATCCACATTGCTTTGAAATTTATATAGCCTACTGTAAATCTTTCATTTTTAAAAAAAGAGAGCTTGTAGTTTTATCCAAAAGCAACAATTTACAAAATAGTCTTCTTCGCGAAATTCATGCTCTTATTGAAAAAAAATTAGATCCTCACGTAACTAGTTTAAATCTAAGGAAGATTGCATATCAACTTTCATCTTTCAATATCTCATCACAAATAATGGATTTGGTTTATATTGAAACAATGAGCGATACTCGTTTCGGATTGTTGAGTGGTCTCAGTTCTTTTTTTGCCAATCCGCAAACTTATCCACTCTTCAACGAATCTGCAGGATCTAATGTCTACCTTAACAAAATAGAGAATGCCTTTGGTGGGATTTCCTTAACAATAAATTTATGGAGATCTATCTTGAACGATGATCTTGATATATTAGTGCAACAGAATATTTCTGAGCAAAGAAAATTACGCTTCAAGGCTAGACTTTTCCAAAAGACAGAGCAAATTCAAGATGCAATAGACATTTACGAAAACTTTCTTAAAGATCCCAATGTGTCTGATCCTATAAAAGAAGAATCTACTATAAATCTATTTACCTGCTATCATACGAAAGGTGATTTTAATAGCGCCATTCACTTATATGTTGATACTTATTTTAAAAATCAATATTTTATACTTCGCCTAAATCCCTCTATTGTTTTAGTAAAGGTTAGAGAAGCTAGATTCAAAGGTTTCGATGTTGGAATAGATCTCCCACTATTCTTTTACATTGCGGGTGCAAAGGAAGTTAGGGTTTCTACAGCTCTTGAGAGTTATCTGGGACATTACAATATCAACCGTCCGGCATTATTAATTCCTGAGGCAAAAAAGATGCAAGACTGGTTAGAGCTCTTAAAAGTGAATTTTTTATTTGACCAGGTCTGTAGTATTGATCTATTTAAACATCTTGTGCCAATAAAAACTACAAAAGAAAAACTGAATGAAAGATTAAAAATTGTTGAATATCTCATAGAGGCAAAATATGCTTTCAAACCCAGAGATTTTATAGCTGAACGAGACGAAATTACTAGACAGATTTTTATCCAGGATGGCTTGCAAGAATATGATGAGAGTAAAATTTATATCAACGAAAAGATGATAAAAACTACTCTTTTAAAAGATCTTGAGATAGAATTTAACCGATATTTAAGCTATAAAAAAGTCATAAGGACAACTAAATTAAACTTGTTATTTTTTAACACTAATACTAAAAGTGTTAAATCGGTTACTTACGAAGACAAGGATGAAAAGGATTCAGAAGGTAAGTTTTCAGCAGACCCCTTGTTTGATCTGGTTAGAGCTATGTTCCTGGAGATCAGAAACTTATTTATAAATAGTCAATATGGGCTAAGTGAATATTTGAGTGCTCGGATAAGACATGGTGTATTTAAAAGTGAAATTCGGCCGAAATTTGAAAAGTTGAAGTTAATCACAGAACGTAATGCAAAGACAAAAATTTATAAACCAAATACCTATTGGCTAGAAAAGTTAAAATATCTACCTTCTCAGCTAATTGACAGTATCAATGAGCTATTGTTAGACTTTGCTCAGAACATAGACCAATTAATTGAAGAAGAAGGTCTGAAAAAATATCTTCAAATTAAGACTGAGGATTTAAACCCCGATGGATGGTTTGATTATCATTTTACCGATGGTATGTTAAGTTACTACCACTCGATATTATTACTTAAACATAATAATTTCAATGATTTTGTTGAAGAGATTTTTAGTATTCTATGGGAAAGAACAGATGAGAATTTAACTAAAATACGTTCTAAATTCACTGCTGAATTTAAGATGAAATTTGAAGAAGCCATTTCTAATCTGGAGAAAGATCTGCTTTTTATTATTGATAAACCTATTTGCCATGAACTTTTCGAGAATATTGCTACAAGTAAAGTAAATATTCAGAATGATATGAATCGTATTTCTAGATGGTTTAATAGAATTGGTAAACAAATTAAAGAGTTTAAAATTGATAGGATTGTAGAAATAAGCCTCGAACACATTAACAAACGATATGACGAAAAGGAAATCAAACTTAATAGGGATATTTCTTTTGACACCCTAATTCGAGGTGATTTGTCACCTTCTTTTATCGATCTAATTTGTGGTTTTTTTGATAATACATTAAAATATTGTGGTAAAGATTCGGGAAAGATAGAAACCTATTTAGATATCTATACGAATGAAGGCAAACTTCATATTTCTATTAAAAATGAACTTTTTGGAGATCTTGATATCTTGGAGGATGAGCTTACTACTTACAATAAGGATAATCTTTCCGCGTCTTCATCAGAGGGTGGGTCTGGTTTAAAAAAGGCAAAGCGTACCCTTAGGTCAGATTTTGGAGATAGCAATAACATTTTAACTTTTGGTATTAATAGAGAGCAGTCAACTTTTAATGTTAGTTGTATCATAAATATAGATAAAATAAAATATGAGAGTTCTAGTAATTGAGGACCTTCAACTTAAGATTGATGAACTTACTAAATATTTAGAAAACGATTTACAGGTCGATTCTATTACAGTTCGAAAATCATATAATAGCGGGTTGGACGAAGTTCTTTTCAGAAGTGCGGAATATGATCTAATCATATTAGACATGAGTATGCAAAATTATGATATCTCGCAGAATGAACCAGGTGGGGATCCAATCAATTTGGCTGGCTTAAATATTCTCGATCAAATGTATTTTCGAGAAATTCCAAACAAAGTAATCGTTTTTACCATGTATGGTAATTTTGAAGAAGTAGGCGTCAGCCTTTTTGATCTTCATGAGCAACTATCAAAAGATTTTTCAGAAAACTATTTAGGAAACGTTTTCTTCAATGGTTCTGATGATACATGGAAAGATGAAATGAATAAAATAATATTTAACAATAATATATTAAAAAATAATGATCAAGATCTTAATAGTTGAGGATAATGAAGTAAAATTAGGTAAGATACTTGATACTCTGAAAGATGAAATTAAAAGCAACGTTTATTCTACTTCTGAACATGACAACGTCAAGTCCGCAAAATCTAAAATGTATGAGGAAAAATTTGATTTGGTTATTTTAGATTTAGTATTGCCTATTGACGCTGATGATGATAAACCAAGCTCGGAAAATGGGATAAGCTTTTTGGAAAATATTTACGAGAATCCATCAATAAACCGACCTGCCCATATTATTGGCCTTACACAGTTCAGTGATCTTAAACCTGAATATGAACATATCTTTCATAAAAATCTAAACCATCTAATAAATTACCAAGAAGAAGAATCCAGGTGGAAAGAAGAACTAATTCAATTTGTTTGGCGACTTATTGAAAAAGAGAATGAATTTAATGCGAACAGAATTGCAGCCTATAACTATGATGTTGCAATTATTGCAGCGCTGGATATGGAATTGGATGCCTTTAAAGCTTTAATACCATCTTGGGGAAATGTCAGGGTTGAGAATGACCCTACGACCTATTCTGAAAATCAGATCAATGGAAGAGATGGAGATTTGAGAATAATTTCAGGATCTGCGCCTATGATGGGCATGAACGCAGCCTCAGTATTATCTATGAAGATGATATACAATTTTCGCCCTAAATATATAATCATGGTTGGAATTGCTGCATGTACTAGACCTAGGGATGAACATGGTTTTGGAGATGTCTTGGTAGTTGAGCAGGCATGGGACGGTGGGGCAGGAAAAGTTACAATTAAGGATGGAGAACCATTATTTATGCCCTCAGCACACCATTTATCATTGGATTCTGATATTCGAGAAAATATTAGGAGCATAAAAAGTGATCAGGCATTACTCCGTCAAATAAAAGATGAATGGCATTACAATAAACCAAATACCGAATTAAGAGTTCATATTGGACCAGTTGCTTCAGTTGCGGGGGTTACAGAAAATCCAGCTATCATTGAGGAGTTGAAGCGACATGAACGAAAAATTCTAGGATTAGAAATGGAAAGCTATGGAGTGTTTTATAGTGCCGCAAATTGCTCGAATCCTAAGCCAAAGGCAATAGCAATGAAATCTGTATCTGACTTTGCGGATTTAGAGAAAAATGATAAATTTCAGCTATATGCTTCATACACAAGTGCCAAGTTTACCTTGGAATTCATTAAGCGGTATCTTTAAAGGCGAAGGTGGTTAAATCTGCTATTTCAAAATTATAACTATTTAAAATCCTCATACATCGTTCAAAATCAAGAGCTTTAGTGCAATAAATGCAGATCAATTCTCAAATACGACTTAAAGATAATGCTGATTTTATCCTTGATTCTGAAGATGAGATAGTCAGTGTTAAATTTAGGCATATTGATAAAGTAGCTCCAAATTGTTTCTAATTCTCTCTTAGATTTTGGAGGCTTTTTTAATCTTAAATGTACATGTGGATATTCTGGAGCATGTTGACCCACTAATTATATTTTCCAATTTCGGTTTACGCTAAAACGGTTTAAGGCTTTTACTGACATTCACGCGGATACTGGTTCTTCACCAGTTTTACTAAAATATACCTCTCTATCACCGGCAATCTTTATTAAGTTTGGCTCAGCTTAGCAGGACTTTTGTATCCTGAAGGATTTAAAGATATTTTTCAGTATATCCATGCAGAGTAGCCGGCCATCCAGATTACTCTCAAGGTCAAGGATTATTTTTAAAACTTCTGAAGCTTGCATAGTTGCAGCTGTTCCGCAGGTGGTATTGATGATACCGGAATTGTTACAGGTATTGAGCTCATTTTCACGCAGGGCCTGACTAGAGAAGATATCTTCGAGCTTGATCCCTTGTTTATGATTCAACACTGTCAGATAGGCCGTCCATTCCAATACTGCTGCATATACCAAGGGCTTATGCAGCGCCGCGCTGATTGCCCCGATCAAGATCCTTGTTTCAGTATCATCTGTGCAGTCGCATAAGATCCCGTAGTTCTCAATCAATTCCCCTGCATTGTTTTCATCCAGCTTTTCGCAATAGGCGGTGATCTGTATTTCAGGATTAATCTGCTGAAGCCTTTCTTTTAAAATGTCTACCTTGTTTTTGTTCAGGTCTGCTACGGTATACAGAAACTGGCGGTGCAGGTTGGTGATTGAAATAGTGTCCTGATCCACTATCCCGATATGGCCAACACCGGCCGAGGCCAGGTAGGTTGCAAGGGGTACGCCCAGCCCACCTGCACCAATGATGAGCACTTTGGCATTGCCGATCTTTTCCTGTCCTCCCTTGAGTACCTGTGGCACCAGGATCTGCTGTTGGTAGCGCTGCATTAACTTCTGTTGATCTGGGAGGTGATGGTTGTATCGGTGATCTTATCATCCTGGGCGAGCAAAAATGCCTTGGAGAGGATTACCGATAAACCTGCATCACCTTCAAATGGTATAAAAAGATTTTCTGTCTGGTTTTTTTGGCTTCGGTCAGGCACGATACAGAGGTATTGGTCATTGGGTTCCATCAGGATGTTGGTGCTTCCCAAATGGATCTTATAGGTACGTAAGGTACCCTGTACCACCAGGAACTTATCCTTAATCTGGGCAACTTTGCTAATCTTGAGGCGCGGCAATAAATTCGTGATGATTTCTTTCCTGTTTTTAGCCACCTCTGATAAATCCCCAAAAGAGAAAGTTGTCCAATAATCGCGATAAGCTGGCAGTCCCCCAGAGTCTTGCCAGGTGGGATCGTTACCCACACTCGCAACACCGACAAATAAATCCACATCCCTGAGCACCTCTGAAAGGGGAAGAGCAGGGATATCAATCAGGTTTTTCACCTGGTCATTTGAAGTATCGATGAAGCGGACCTGGTCGGTGGAAATATAGTTCCAGATCCCAGTATCGTTAAAGGCGTCATCGGCTGCGACCTCGTTTACCCAATACTCTGCACGAAGGTTATATTCGGGAAGATGAACCTTTGCAGACTCGTTGTCACGGCCATCATCGTAAGCGCCAAGCAGCGAGTATTTCCATCCGCGTGTCTTGGCCAGCATGTTGAACTGATGCTGTTTTAAAATGTGCGAGGCCATGCGATTGCTATAGGTGCGGGTATTGATTTCGGCATCTGTGAGCAGGTAGACTTCCCTGTAGGCCTGTTTTAGAGGCTGCTGGATTTTCTGTCCGCTGAGAAAAGCCCGCCACTGGGTAGTTTCCTGAGTGCTGGATAAAGCAGGATGCCAAAGCGATACCACACAAGTATTTTCGGGTGTCGCCCGGTTACCATTATAGTCCTCCCATTCCTGACCGATTTGAATGAGGCTTTGCGGATGGCCGGGGTTTTCAGGGTTGGTAAATGTCCAGATGATCTTTTCAGCGATAAAGCTGACCAGACCATGCTGCAGAAAATACTTTTCAAAGTTTTCGTAATTCCATACCCTGCCTGTTCTAAAAAGCCTGTCAATCCGGTCTCTCTGGGCTGAGGTATTTTGATCAACTTGTTTTTGTGTATCCTTTATTTTTTTAAGCCGCTGCGCGTATTTTTCCTTGATGAAAGCAGGGACCGTTTTTTGAGGACTTCCGTCCGGCCTGGTCCAGCTAAGCGCTGATTTACCTATGCCGGTAATCTCGAGTGTACAGTTATAATCTTCAAAAGCGTAACTGCGCTTTCCATGACTAAGCTTAAAATCCTCGACAGCCATATCCTCAATATCATGCGTTGAGACTTTTTGGAAAGCAGCTGCCTCAGCAATGTATTTTTCGATGAGGGTCTGGGTGCTGGATTGTTTGATGCGTAGCTTAAGCCTGGAAAGATGCCCAATACCATCAAGGCCCTTAGATTTATAGAGCGCATACAAACAAGCGTTCCCCAGGCCTGCCGCTGCCGGGCCTTTGCCCGGAATTTTCCGGAAGCACCGTTCGGCCAGCTTAGCGATGAGGTTGAGTGTGTTCTGATCATGAAAGTGTGCACATATCCAGACCAGGCCCTTGATGGCATCCAAGTTAATGCCACTTAAAAATTCAGTCGTGCTGTAGTTATAACGCTGGGCCCCGGTGCCATAGGTATGCGTCACGGTAGTTTCCTTGTGTGCAGTAACGAACTCTATCCAGCTGCCGATGACTTTCTTGAATTTATCCGTCCCCATGGTCTTGACCAAGGCGAGGGATTCATCAAGGTATTTTTTGCTCGGTTTTGCGCCGCTTGCTTTCTGGGCTTTGGAAAGCAAGTCAAACCAGATTTGTTTTTCCGGATTTTCCATGGCCATCAGCATGGGGTTGGCATAAACGGCAAGCGCATCCTCACCCAGAAAAAGCGTCGGTTTGGCTTCGTTGGCCGTCTGCTCGAAAAGCAGTTCATCAAGTTTAGCTTTTAATTTGACGATTTCTTTCAATGTCGTCTGATCACTGCTGGTATAGGCTTTTTTTAATTTCTCAAGCGCAACTTTTACCGCGTCAGCAGGCTGAACGGCTTTGTACTGGTTTAAAAGCTGGTTGATAAACAGTGCGATCGGCCACTGGCTGAAAGTAGACCATTTGCCATACCGTTTTTTGGTGAAAAAGGCGTCAATGATCCTGATGATATCATTATCATGATAATGGATCTTTGTTCGAAGAAGCTGGGTCAGATAGGCATCCCTTACGCTATTGTCTTTGTATTCTTCTGAGCTGGTATCACGATTATGTTTTCTATAAGCGTCTGTTTCGCTAAGGCAGTACAACAGGAAATCTGTTTTTTTATCATCTGACCAGTTTTGCACCTCATTCTGGTAAACATCAATACCGCTGAGCTTGACCTCATAAAAGTGCTCGTTCATTTTCACGCACTCCTTCCGAGTAGAAACAATAACCTTTTTGAAATCCGCGTTTTCAGTCGATAGGGAATCCGTGAGGCTACTAGAAACTTTTTCAGTTGCACCAGCTATGGCCTGCTTAATCTTATCAAATATTTTCATCGCTATCCCCCAACTAAAGGTGTTAGTTTAATGAAACTGATGGCCGTGTTGTCACCGAGCTCGACCTGCTGTTCCAGGCTTTCAGACTGTTGGTTATCGATGAGTACAAAAAAGCCGTTTTTCTGAAAGGCATCCAAAGCAACGTAAACCTGTTTTTCGGCATCGATGAGTTTCCGGTTTTTAAGCTTGTATCCATTAAGTGTCTTTTCAGCATCTGTCGGCTCAACCAGACCATTAAAATATTCAGGGAGTTTATTGTTGTAGTTTTCGACCTCTTTTCTTACGCGGCTTGAGATAATCTCTGATACGCTTACGGTGCTGGACTGGAAATGAAGCTGGATCTCCTGAAGGATTTTACCAGCAAAGGTTTCATCTTTAATAGTAATGGTCATGTAAATGTTTTGATAGCGGTTTAGAATTTGTTTTCAAGATGCAAATTTTCTTTTTGCCTGGCAAATTTAAAAACAGATGCTGGGCTGGATACAAGATATTGGTTTCCTTCAGAAAAAAAATCTGCATTGTTTCTTTGCAAATGTTTTTATGTTACAGAATTTAAATTCTGCCCATATTATAAGGTCTCATTAAATTTGATATTTTTGTACTGATGCCTCAGCCTGAACTTGATAAAATCTGGATTTTTCGGATTACACATATTGATAATCTTAGATATGCTCTGCTAAATGGGCTGTTTAGTTATGGGCACGCCCAAGCAGATCCTGATTACATCAATATCGGAGATTCAAACCTGATCCAGCAAAGGCATGACCATCAGGTCAAAATCAATCCGCCTAACGGCCAACTGGGTGACTACATACCTTTTTATTTTGGCCCGCTTTCCCCGATGTTGCTAAATATAAAAACAGGTCAGAGAAATATTACCCAACGTCCTCAAAAAGATATTGTGTACCTTTGCTGCAATCTACGGAACATAATCAGTAATTGCGGAGAATGGTGCTTCACAGATGGTCACGCTAAAACAGCCATTACAACGTTTTATAATAACACAGACGATATTGATCAGGTTGACCGAGGGCTTGCACACGAGCGTTACTGGCACGCAACAGATGAGGATTTGGACAGAATGAGAAAGAAGCAGGCTGAGTTTTTGGTCAAACATTCCGTTCCGCCGGGCTGTATAAGTAATGTTGTTGTGTTTGACGCTGAAAGACAGGCACAGGTAGTAGAGATCAAAAAAGAGCTTAATTTAGATTTAAACATACACATAAATCCAAAAGGCAAATATTATTACTAATGAAATATATTAAAGGTAATTTGCTGGACGCCTCGACACAGGCATTGGTCAATACAGTCAATACAGTTGGCGTAATGGGCAAGGGCATTGCCCTGCAGTTTAAGGAACGGTTTCCCTTGAACTTCAAGATTTATTTGGAAGAATGCAAGAAAGGGTCAGTTGTCCCGGGAAAACTGTTGGTAGTTAATGACGGCACACTTGAAGGGGAGCGCACTATAATTAACTTTCCGACCAAGACCGAATGGTACAAGAAATCCCAATATAGTTATATAGAGGAAGGACTTAAAGACCTTTCCAGGATTATCCTCGAAAGAGAGATAAAAAGTATCGCAATACCGCCACTAGGTTGCGGCAATGGTGGCTTAAAATGGGAAAAGGTTAAGCCAATGATAGAGGAATATATGGGTCGCCTTGAGGGTGTGGATATTATCGTCTACGAACCGAATGACCAGGTAAAGCAGATATTAAAACAGCAGGACCAAAATAAGGATGTTAAGTTGACGCCCGCAAAGGCCATACTGCTTTACGCAATGTTTTACTATGATTCCCTTGGCGAAAATACCAGTCTGTTTATAGCAAACAAACTTGCTTATTTTCTTCAGAGATTAGGGGAAGGCAATTTCAAAAGGTTAAAGTTTCAGGCGCTTCACTACGGTCCATATAGTGTTCAGGTCGAGCATATGGTTCAGGCCATGAATGGTAAATTCATCAGGGGACTCGAACAGAACGAGCTTAAGGCGTTTGAGCCATTTGAGCTTCAATATACCAGGCTGGCGGAGGTCTCAGACTTTGTAAAGAGAGAGCTGACATCAGATCAACAGAATATTATCAAGCAGCTGGTTAAGCTTCTGGATGGCTTTCAGTCCGCACTTTCTATAGAGATCCTGGCCTCCTTGGATTTTGTCAAAAAGGAAAATCCCGGTATTAGCAAAGAAGAGGCCGCTGTATCTGTAAAATGGTCAGAAAGAAAGAAAAAGCTCTTCAAGGATAAGTATATCGATATTGCTTGGGAACACCTACTCAATTATGGGACGCAATTGAATTTTGCTTAAAGAAATACATTTATGCAATAAACTATTATTCGTATCAGCACAGCTTTCAATCCATCTCTTTTATTTAGATAATCCTATCTTCCCATCCCGATTTGCAGTTACCTTGGGGATTTCGCTAATTCTATATCTGACTTTAAAATAATACTCTTTCAAGCTTAGAAATTTTATTCTGCAGCTAGGGTGTAAATTTCCCAAAAAGTGGTTCTTCCCCACTTTTTGGGGTAGGGTCGGGAGCCTCACTAAATATACATGATCCCAAGCCCTGATTGAAAGTAAAAAACAGAGTATTATGGTGTACTTAGGTCTTGCCAAGCGTTAAGGCCAAATGAAGATATATCTGCATGGGTATCTTTTTTCTTGGAAAGTCTTAAAAATATTCAAGAAGCATTGATGCGTAAACTGAAAGTCGAAACGTTAACCAATCACTATCACCAAAAGACAAGATACTGCTTGCTATTGAAAGCAATCCAGGGATCAAAACCAGCGATCTAGCCGTAAAAACTGGTTCATCTGGCTCAACTATAAAAAGGATGGTTGAGAATTGATTAAACAAAAGTTATAGAACATCATGGGGTTGGACCTGGGTCTTGTTATACACTAATGTGATCGGATCAGAATCGGCTCGTATCGGTCCATATCGGATCAGAATCTAATCATTTGCCCTTCAACAAGCGAAATCTCAATCTTGATCGAACTGGCCGACATCAATGTAGGTCAGTTGTGATACCGTATTTTAAAATTTTCTTAATCTGATTGTTACTTCAATCAAATACATCATAATGATTGAAAACAAATATTTAGATTAAGGTTGACAAGACAAATTACATCCGATTTCCTGTTACATTGCCAGCAATCTATCTAAATACTCGTGTTTCCTTCTAATTGGTCAACGTATTTATAATGATTCCTTTCCTTTCACTATTTAGTAATTATTCTAAATGCGGGAGACATTTCTTCTTGTTCCGCCCGGGATATTCCCAATTTAGTAGCTATCGTTCGCCAATCCTTTACAGCTATTGAAATCTCTTTAATGATTTGGTGCATTTGATTTTCTTTTAGCTGAAACAATTCGCCAACACTTAAAGCCAAATCGAAATCCAACGCATTATTGTCCATATCAATATTAAGAGCCAATCCATTTTTATCTACTGAGGGATTGATATCATACGCAGGCGATAACCTCCATCCATTTGCTCTCAATAAAAAGCCATGATTCCTTAAATGATCATCCGTGTTGGAGATTGCTATGTTAAATACTATCCTTCCCCACAATTGATGCAGGTCTTCTTCTATGTTCGATCCATAACGCTGTATAAAATCTGCTATCTCAAGATAACTAGGAGTAGCGTCCCTAATGCTATCCTCACTATTTTTTGTCATAGTCATAGCCGAAGCAAAATGAATACGCTCACCCATATCCCGATCAAACCGCCTGGATAAGAATGTACGATAGGGTCCTTTTACCTTTTCAAGTGTACAAACTGGCATATTGATTCCAGCCTTGGTCGCCAGTTTATAAGCTAAGTATTCCCATGCAGCCTTATCAATTATATCAGCTTTTGAGGGAAACTTTGCAATACACAAATGACCATCCAAATCAACAACATTTGCTTTTGGCCTTGCTCCACCCAGCGATGACCCTGGCGCAAAAAGCATTGGAATCCAATCACTACCATTTTTCCCTTCCTCATCTTCTTCATAAGCTTTGACACTTGCCTGTAGCTCCCGAAGATGAGTAATTGGTGGAGTAGGATTATTCTTGTTATCATCAAGAAAAGATCCGTTGGGATCTAGCTTGAACCTTAATGCTCCCATCCTGGAAGCATCATGAACGCCCAGCAAAAAATCAATTTCGTATAGTTTCGGTGTCGCGTCCCCTTTAGCAAAAGCAGTTTGCGCAGCACGACGCAACATAAGTTTTCGTCCCCAGGTATCCGGCATCGAATCCATAAATATACCAAAATTGTCTTTTTTGTCAGGGTATTGGGTTCCTGAATATAAACCGATTTCAGGATCAAGCAAAAACAACTGATCAGACTTTAGCCAACGCCGGTCGTATTCAAATCCAAATATCCTATGTCCTTTACTCTGCTGAGCAGAAATCACACCTATGCACCGTGGGGCATCCATGCCTTTCCAGTGAGCGTATACCCATATATCTGTCTTTGTTGCTGCCATTACTTTAACAAATCTAAGTCTTGAAGTTTTCTCCCAAGTTCATCATCTACTGCCAGCTTGAGGAAATCTTCATGCAGATTCAGTGCCTTAAGTACATTGAAATATGCTCCCATAGACACTCCAGGGTCCCCCCGTTCAATTTTACGAAGAGTTGCTCTTTCAATAGCAGCGCGTTCTGCAAGTTGAATTGCAGTTAATTTTCTGCGCTTCCTGGCAAGTTTGATGTTTTCGCCTAACTGATCCCAAATCATTTTATATTTTGGAAATACAACAACTTTCTTCGATCTCATAATGAGTATAATTATACCCAAATATAATAATAATGGATATAATAACACTCATTAATATACTCATATCATACGATTTTCTAACAAAAGTTAAGATTGATAAAACTAAATGGATAATATTATGCCCAATAATAGCCTAAATGAGCATAATATTATCCATCAGTAACTATTTCGTCTTTACCTAAAGAGCTTCATAACTTTCATATCCCCAGTATCCTCTTCATCCTTATTCCGTTCCAGAAGTTTCTCCTGTAATGCAGACATCTCAGTACTAACTTTCGTATCGATCACCTTCGCATAATGTTGGGTGGTTTTTAAGCTATTGTGGCCAAGCATATGGGATACGGTCTCAATCGGAACACCATTTGAAAGCGTAATAGTCGTCGCGAAAGTATGACGAGCCAGATGATAAGTGAGTACTTTAGTGATGGTACAAAGATCGGCGATCTCTTTCAGGTAACCATTCATGCGTTGATTAGTGAGCACTGGCAATGCCACTTTTCTCCATCTGCATATCCTGTGATTTTTATATCTGTCAAGAATTACTTTCGCCTCATCCAACAAGGGGATGTGACAGGGAGTTTCCGTTTTCTGCCGTTTGATGAATATCCATAAATTACCGTCATCACCCTTTGTAATCTGATCCGGGCGAAGCTGTTTCACGTCTATATAAGACAAGCCTGTATAGCAACTGAAAATAAAAATGTCTCGAACGATGTTTAAACGCTCAAGTGGAAATTCCCTGCTTTTGATCCTATCCAACTCTTCCATATTTAGAAAAGTCCTTGCCTTAGCTTTAGCAGTATTATGATAATTTATAAATGGATTACCAACGATCCATCCGGCACCCAAGCAATACAGCATGATTTTTTTGAGGTGAACAATATATTTCCGGGCAGACATTGCATTATTTCCTCGATCTATTCTAAGAAATAGCTCATAATCGGTGATAAATTTAAAATCCACCTTTTTGATGTTAATGTCCTGAACCTCATATTTGAGCTGAAGAAATTGTTTAACATGTCTGATGGAACTTTGGTAGGTTTGAAACGTACTATAACTGTATCCTTTACCTATCAGTTTTTCCATATTGTCATTGTGCTTCTGATAAACTCTCAGCAGGCTATGGTTAGACGTATTCTTACCGGTAAGATGATCCCGTAAGATCACCGCTGTCACCTCATCTTCCTTCTCAACAAGAGCGGTATGAAACCGTCGAACTTTTGAGGCCAGCGTGTCCAGATAATCATTAAGTTCACGGATCTCCTCGCGCAGACCGGTGCCTTTTCCTTTAAGCGCAGACCAGAAGCTGGGAACAATTTCCCTGCCGACAGAATATTCCGAATGTTTTCCTTTCACGGTAATCCGTAAATAGATGGGCATCATCTCGCCCTTGGTAAAATTTTTTGGTCTTTTCAGATAAAATAAAAGATGAAAATTGTAACTCATAATGATACATTTAAAATTAAACAAATGTACATTTGAGCCAGTGAGTCATCAAGATGTTCTTCAGTCGAACGAGCTGTAAATCAATATCTTACAAAACAATCCAGCACCCGAACATTTCGGAATAATTCTGGTTTTGATGCTTCAATCAATCCACTGACCTACAGTGTTTTACAAAAAATAGTCAGTTTTCGACTCACTAAGATTAACCATTCAGAATGGTCGAAAACGAGTCTTAATGTGTTATAAAAACCAAAACAAAGCCTTGAAAATCAACGATTTGCGCGACAATGTTCTGGTTTGAATCTAAGGAAGTGGTCCCGACGAGAATCGAACTCATATCTAAAGTTTAGGAAACTTCTATTCTATCCGTTGAACTACGGGACCATTTTATTTTTTGTTGCGCAAATATAACAAAAGTTTTGTCGCAAGAGAATTCATTTTAATAAGCTTTTACAGATATAAAATTAACCTCAAACTATATAAAAACTAATATTACGGCTTTTATAAAAGCTATTTTTAAAAGTAGCGTACACTGAAAAGCTTATTGGAAAAAACTGTACTACTCACCATAATAAATCTTTTGAATAGCTTCATCTTTGTCTTAACAAATTGATTAAGAACATGAAATTAGCAAATAACAAAATACTCATCACTGGTGGTGCAAGTGGCATCGGCTTCGGACTAGCAGAAAGGTTTATCAAAGAAAACAATACGGTAATTATCTGTGGCAGACGCGAATCGGCCTTAAAAGAAGCTGCAGAAAAATTACCATCGGTAATTACCAAAGTATGCGATTTGGCTGTTGAGGCTGATCGGATTGAGCTATACAACTGGATTGCTGAAAACCATAGCGATTTAAATGTGCTCGTAAATAATGCCGGCATCCAGAACTGGATCAACATTACCGACAGCGATTTTTACGAAAAAGCAAATGACGAAATTACCACCAATGTATTGGCTCCACTTCATTTAACAAAATTGTTTACAGGATTGGATTCACTAGATACGGTCATTAACGTAACATCCGGACTGGCTTTTGTACCCTTATCAGCTGTACCGGTTTATTGTGGTACAAAAGCATTTATGCGTTCTTTTACGCTCTCTTTGCGCCACAGCCTTAAAGCTTCTCCTATAGAGGTAATTGAAATGATACCACCCGCTTTAAATACTGATTTAGGTGGAAAAGGTATACATGATGCACATCCTGAGGTGAGCGACTTTGTAGAGTCGGTTTTTGAACAGATGAAAGCAGGAAAAACCGAGCTTACCTTTGGAACCAGTGGTGATAGGGCAAAAGCAAATAATGAGGTGATAGCGGATTATTTCAACCGGATGAATCCATAAGTATTAAAGCTATTGCACCGAAATAAATGATCAAAAAAGCCATTTGAATTTAATCAAATGGCTTTTTTGTTTTTAGTTGGCAGCAGGATTACCTGATTACGCTACCTTCCTGAAATTTTTCTGCAGGGGCCACAAAAGTGAGTTTCCCCTCCGAATTTTCGGCCATTAAAATCATTCCCTGAGATACAATGCCTTTAATTTCTCTTGGCGCCAGGTTAACGATCATACTTACTTGTTTACCAACAATATCTTCTGGCTTATAATATTCAGCGATGCCAGAAACCACAGTCCTTTCGTCGAGACCTGTATTTACCGTCAATTTTAGCAACTTTTTAGTCTTCTCTACCTTTTCTGCAGCAATAATCGTCGCTACGCGGATATCCATTGCAGAGAAATCATCAAACTGGATGTTCTCTTTTGCCGGAACAGCCTCTGCTACATTCGCAGCAGCATTGCTTGCCTTACTTTGATTAAGTTTTTCGATTTGAAAATCAATTTCAGCGTCTTCTATCTTTTCGAATAAAAGAACACCCTCACCAATTTGATGCCCGCGTTTTAATAAGTTTACACCACCGGCATTTTCCCAATCATGTCCACCATTGATTAGCATCTTCATTAACTTTTCTGCGGTGAAAGGCAAGAAAGGTTCAATTAGGATCTGAATATTGGCGGTGATCTGGAGCGCAATATGTAATATGGTCCTCACGCGATCTTCGTCTGTCTTAATCAGTTTCCAAGGCTCTGTTTCAGCAAGATATTTATTACCCAAACGGGCAACATTCATGACCTCAGACAAAGCTTCTCTAAAGCGATAATTTTCGATCGAAGCCGATATTTTAGCAGGATAACCAGCCAATTCGTCAATAACAGCCTGATCAACATCCGTAATTTCCATACAGGTAGGCACGGTACCTCCAAAGTATTTATGCGTAAGCACAACTACTCGGTTTACAAAGTTCCCCAATATGGCGACTAATTCGTTGTTATTTCTCGCCTGAAAATCCTTCCAGGTAAAATCGTTATCCTTTGTTTCTGGAGCGGTTGCAGTTAACACATAACGCAATACATCCTGTTTACCTTCAAATTCTCTTAAATACTCGTTCAGCCAAACTGCCCAGTTTTTAGAAGTCGATATTTTTTGTCCTTCTAAGTTTAAAAACTCATTTGCAGGAACATTATCGGCCAAAGTATATTCGCCATGCGCCATTAACATAGCAGGAAAAATAATGCAATGGAAAACAATATTATCCTTTCCGATAAAGTGAACCAATTTGGTTTCGTCACTTTTCCAGTATTCTTCCCAACCACACTTATCGCTTTCATAACTGCTGATATAATATTCTTCAGCTTTTGGATTCCACACATCAAGCTTGGCATAATTGCAAAGCTCTTTCGTAGCCGAAATATATCCGATAGGGGCATCAAACCATACATAAAGCACCTTACCTTCGGCATCGCGAAGTGGAACACGCACCCCCCAATCTAAATCGCGCGTCATCGCCCTTGGCTGTAGACCTGCATTTAACCAACTTTGGCACTGGCCATATACATTCGGACGCCACTCTTTATGGCTTTCGATATAAGTTCTTAAACGGTCTTCATATTTATCAAGTGGCAAAAACCAGTTTTTAGTCTCTTTTAAAATGGGTTTATCCCCTGATAATGTCGATTTGGGATTGATTAAATCGGTAGCATTCAGGGTAGAGCCACAGTTTTCGCACTGATCGCCATAGGCATTTTCGTTACCGCATTTTGGGCAGGTACCGGTGATATAACGATCGGCTAAAAATTGTTTCGCCGTCGCATCATAATATTGCTCGGTAATTTCTTCAGTAAAAACACCTTTATCATATAAGGTTTCGAAGAAATCGGCTGCTGTTTGATGATGCGTAAGCGAAGAGGTACGGTGATAAATATCAAAAGAAACCCCAAATTCTTTAAAAGAATCGCCAATAATTTTATGGTATTTATCTACCACTTCCTGAGGGGTAATCCCTTCTCTTTTGGCTTTTAAAGTAATGGGCACACCGTTTTCATCAGATCCGCAAATGAATTTCACATCGCGTTTATTTGATCTTAGGTAACGGGCATAAATATCTGCAGGGATGTAAACACCAGCAAGGTGTCCAATATGAACCGGTCCATTGGTATATGGAAGTGCTGCAGTTACGGTATATCTTTTTATTTTACTATTATCCAAAACAATTTTTATTAATTTGGCAAAGATAAGTGTTTTGAAGATGATTAAGCAGCCCCCGTATTTAAAAAAAGGAGATAAGATTGCCCTGGTTTGTCCGGCAAAGAAATTACCCAAACCGATCGACCAGGCCATTGAGCTATTAAAAAGCTGGGGACTAGAGGTTATTATTGGGGATAGTGTATATGCCAGCCACCACCAGTTTGCCGGGAACGACATATTAAGAACCCAGGATATCCAACGCTTTTTGGACGATCCCTCCATAAAAGCTATTATTTCTGGTCGTGGAGGGTACGGTACCATCCGTATTATAGATGACTTAGATTTTACAGAATTCGACAAAAGCCCTAAATGGTTTGTTGGTTTTAGTGATATTACCGTAATACTTTCGCATCTGATTGCCCAAAGCCTCACGCAATGCTTACACGCACAGATGCCCTATACATTTGATGAATCTACCGGAGAGGCACTGACCTCTTTACGGAAGGCGTTATTTGGCGAAAAACAGACCTATGAATACCAGAGTGTATTCAAAAATAGGATAGGTGAGGCCAATGGTATTTTAATTGGCGGTAACTTAACTTTATTGGCCATGGTACAGGGTTCGGTTTCGGAAATGGATTTTAAAGATAAAATTCTTTTCCTCGAGGATGTTGGAGAACACGAATACAGCATCGACCGCATGTTACGCATGTTAAAAAGAGCAGGTAAACTCGACCAATTAAAAGGATTGATTGTTGGTGCTTTTAATGAAATTGAAGAGGAAAAAATTTCTTTCGGACAAACAGCCGATCAGGTAATCTGGGACATTGTGAAAGAGTACGATTATCCGGTTTGCTTTAATTTCCCGACTGGCCATATCGACAATAATTTATGTATGACTTTAGGTGCCGAGGTGAACCTAAAAGTAGAAGCTCATAACGTTCAATTTAAATATTTATAAGATGGCAATTTTAGACAATTTAGGAAAATATCGAAATACCGGGTTGTTACTATTACGCATTGGCTTAGGCGTAATGTTTATTATCCATGGTTTCCCAAAACTTGCGGGCGGCCCAAGCGGCTGGACTGGTTTAGGAGGAAGCATGAAAGTAATTGGCATAAACTTTTTACCCATATTCTGGGGATTTATGGCCGCAGCGACTGAAACCTTTGGTGGCTTCCTTTTAATTGTAGGTTTATTCTTCCGTCCGGCCTTAATTTTATTAATCTTCACCATGGTAATAGCCGCTTTGGTACATTTTGGCAAGGGCGATGGATTAGGAGGCGCCAGTCATGCGATTGAATTGGGCATTGCATTTTTTGGATTGATTTTCATCGGCCCGGGGAAATATAGTGTGGATAAGAAGTAGTTTAACATTTAAATTCATTGATAATAACAAAAGGCTGGGAAATTTTTCCCAGCCTTTTGTTGTTTAAAGCAGCTCTAGTTCTGTACAATCAATTTATTGTTTTGAACCTCATTAGCCGATATTGGCCAGATATAACCTGCCGTATTAAATGGAATAGCAGGAGCGGTACCCTGAGGACCACTTTTCGCGGTAAAGCCTGCACCTAATCTCATTACATCCGGAGATCTAAAACCTTCTCCAAGTAACTCAATTCTTCTTTCGGTAAGGATGGTGTTTTTCAAATTAGCTGGCAATAAATCTGTTGCCGGAAACACATAACCTGGATTGGATCTCTGCCTAACTGCCGTTAATAATGCGATAGACCTTGTAGGATCTGTTACCACAGTTGCTTCCGCCAGGTTTAATAAAACCTCGGCATATCTGATTACCGGAATGTAATCGGTATAAGGAGAAGGTTTTTTGAATTTGGCTAAATAGGTATTGGCACCAGAAACTGCTGTTAAACCTTTTCTGGCATCGGTCGAACCAGCTGCGAATACAGGATTGGCCAAAATTCCAGTAGGGTTTAAGAAATATTCTTCATTGCCACCTGCCTGATTTGGCGAAACATTGTAATAATAGGCCAACTGGTTCTGGGTGCCTGGCGCATTTAAATCTGTCATTGGGAATGATAACACAGCTTCAGTAGCAGTTGCATTACCCACATAAGCACCGCCAAATACATTAGTGATATTGGCTTCTAACTGTAAGGGCGTGCCTGTTGTTGCTTTAAATGGTGCTGTTGCGCTAACAATTTTATCGGCTTCAGTAACAACTGAGGGTAAATTTCCCATCGCCAGATATATCCTGGTTTTCAATGCAATAGCCGTATTTCTGGAAGCCCTAGTGGATATCGCTGTTGTTGGTAAAGTTAATGCCAGGTCTGGCTCTGCCTCATTTAAATCTTTTAAAATCTGTGTATACACCTCTGCAACAGTACTTCTTTTTAAGTCGTTACCAGTTAAATCTTTCTCTCCCTTAAGCCTTAAGGGAACGCCTAAACTAGCGCCGTTATCTGTAATATAAGGTTTGGCATATAGTTGCAATGCGCTATAATAACATAAGCCCCGCAAAAATTTGGCTTCTGCAATATATTGTTTTGCCACTGCCGGTGTAAGCAGGGAGGCATTGGCATTAACACCTTCTATAACCAGGTTTGCCCTGTTAATTGCAGCATAAATTGCACCCCATAAATTTACGACTTCATTCGTATTGGAAACCAGGTTGAACCTCCAGGTATCTAAACCTGTTACCCCATTGGGTTTGTTTACGACAAAGTCCTCACCACGGATATCATTATAGATTAAGTATCTTCCGCCATAAAACTGTCCGTTTTTTACGCCTGCGTAAATACCGTTTACCTGTGAAAGGATCCGATCCGGGTTGGCAAACGCATCTTCAATTGGCAAGGAGGTATCTGGAGCTGTAGTTAAGAAATCCTTTTTACACGACGATGCAAATAGCAAGGGGGCAGCTATAAAAAGATATTTTAATTTATTGTTTATTTTAATTTTCATGATCTCTAATTTTAAAATCCAACATTAATACCAAACGTAAATGTCCTTCCCGATGGCACAGAATTCCTATCTACACCTGGAGCCAGGTTACCACTATTTCCTGTCGTAGTAGAGTTACCATTTACAGAAACCTCTGGATCTGGGCCTGGGTAACCAGATATAATCAAAAGATTACTTGATTGTGCATACACCCTAATATTCGAAACGCCATATTTACTTAAAAGTGTTTTTGGCAGCGTATAACCCAATGCCAGATTTCTAACTTTTAAGAAATTACCAGTGAAAACATTTTGTGATTGTGCAAAAGCAGATCCGTTTGAAGTATTGTCACCATAAACAACACGAGGAATATCCGTAATTTGGCCTGGCGTGGTCCATCTATTCAACATCCCTGCATCATTGTTCCAAAAACGTTGATCGCGAAGACCGGCTAGCGATCCATAGTAAATTTTGTTACCACCAGAGAATGTTAATCCTAAACTTAAATCAAAAGCTTTATAGCGGAAATTATTATCTAAACCACCAAACCATTTTGGTATGGATTGACCGGTGATCGTTGCATCTAATGCCGCGTCAATGGCTGGAGCATTCTGTCCTGCATTTGGACCGTCAAGATATTGATAACGTGCAGCAGTAGCACGCCCAAAACTGAATCTCAGTTTTTGTCCAAATCTATTCACGAATATACGTTCACCAGTTGCTGGGTCAACACCTGCGGTAGGTACAGTATAAATAGAGCCGATTGGGTAGCCAACACGTGTAATGTTCGCCGTTTCAAGAGAAGTTGCACCGAAAACGTCGGCATTGTTATTACCTAATGCAGTAACTTCATTCTTCAAGGTACTGAAAGTAAAACTCGTTGTCCACCCGAAGTCATCACCTTCAAAATTTCTTGAATTTAAAGTAAACTCAAAACCTTTATTATACATCTTACCAATGTTTGTTGTGATGGCATTGTCAGGAATACCTTTTGAAGGTGCCTGAGGCGCATTTTGAACCAGGTTATCGATATCATTATGGTAATAATCTACATCCAATGAGAAACGCCCGCTTAAGAATTCAAGATTAATTCCAATATCTGCTTTTTTACTGGTTTCCCATCTTAAATTAGGATTTCCTGCCTGAGAAAATGACAATGCTGGAGATGTGCCGTACAGCCCTGGATTATATAAGAATAGGGCCGGGTAATTACCGATATTGATATTTCCAACCTCTCCATAACTTCCATGTAATTTAATGCGTGTTAATACTTTACTGATGCCCAATTCTTTATAGAAATTTTCTTCAGAGATGGCATAACCAACTGATGCGCCGCCGAAGTTACCATACTGGTTTCCAGCCGATAAGCCCGAGTAACCATCACGCCTGAAGGATCCAGTTAAGTAATATTTCTTCTTATAATCGTAATTCACACTACCAAAGTAAGAACGGAAAGCATTATCTCCCTGCACTAAGCCCGCAGGAGTAATGGCACCAAAGGCACCCTGAAAAACTTCGATAAAAGGATCAATAACACCTTGCCTGGTTGCACCATAACCAAGTGATTTAGTATACTGGTCTTCAGCACCAATAAATGCGCCTAGGGTATGATCGCCAAAAACGCCGCTATAGTTTAAAGTGTTAGACCAGTTCCATCTGCTATTTTTCACAAAATTACTGGTTGCACCACCACCATAAGAAAAGCCATCACCCTGTAAACGGTTTACAAAAGAGTTGTTATCGATTTTAAGATTATCTAAACTATAGGTAGTTTTAAAAGTTAGGCCTTTTACAATTTGGATTGAAGCATAGGCATTCGCAATAATACGGTCGCTCTCTGAAGTATTTTTATCTTCATTTACCAACACAGCCGCATTAGGATAGTTTGATGCAATAGTATTCGCACCTAAACCAACTGAACCTGCCGGAGCATTGATGTTATAAGAGCCATCCTCGTTATAAGCGGCTACGTTTGGAGGAAGTACAATGGCCAACCTACCCAAACCTACCGTTGAAAAGGCCTGACCTGCCAATGAACCTGTATTGGGCGCACGGTTTAAAGTATTACTGTACGAAAAGTTGGTTCCAATGGTTACATTTTTAAATAGTTTATGATCTAAATTAACACGTCCGTTTTTTCTTTCGAAAGAGTTGCCAATAATAAAACCTTCCTGATTGCTATAACCCACCGATACATAATATGAGGTTTTATCATTTGCACCCGAAAAGTTCAGGGCATGATTTTGAGAGGTTGCGGTTCTATAAGCGTAGTCGTACCAGTTGGTTTCTACCTGAGAGCCGTCAGATTTATTTTGCAAGAAGAATGCCGGAGCCTGGCCGTTATTGGTCCTTGATTCATTTTTGATCAGCACATATTCTGATGCATTTAATAAGGGCGTAAGGTTCTGGGCCTTTGTTGTTCCTACCCATCCCTCATAGTTAACTTTGGTTATGCCTTGCTTACCCTTTTTAGTGGTAATTACCACAACCCCGTTGGCGGCCCTTGAACCATAGATTGCAGATGAAGCTGCATCCTTTAGAATATCGATTGATTCAATATCAGCCGGATTAATATCTCCCAAAGCATTGCCAGCTGCACTATTGGACGATTGATCACCCGTAAATACCGGAATACCATCCACAATAATCAATGGATAAGAACTTAACGAGATGGAGTTAAAACCACGCACCCTGAAAACAGGAGGGTTGTTCAGTACGCCGTTCGGCTGAATAATGTTTACGCCTGCGGCTTTACCAGCCAATGCCTGCTCGAAACTCTGAACGGGTTGGTTTTTAAGTTTCTCGCCACTTACACTTGCAATTGAGCCAGTAACATCTCTTTTCGATTGTGTAGTATAACCTGTTACCACCACATCAGATAATGTTTTGGAATCGCTTTTCAATTGTACGTTAACTGTATTGCTCGCGCCAATAGATCTTGTCTGACTTAGGAAGCCAATGTAGGAGAATTCCAATGCTGTTGCTTTCGTTGAAATTTTAAGTGAATATTTACCATCTGCACCAGTTGTGGTTCCGCCTGATGCACCTTTCATTTTAACACTTACACCAGGGAGTGGTAATCCATCCTCCTGACCCGTAACTGTTCCTGTGATTGTTCGATCCTGCGCTATTGCTGAGGAAGCAATAAATAGCAGTATGAACAAACTTTGTAGAAGTTTTTTCATAAAAAATTTAGTTTAGTTTTAGTTAATAATACCCGATATGTGATTTAGTTTATTGCAATTTAGATTTTACATGATCAAAGCCTCACTTCTACCAATAGAAATAAATAACTCATAATGAATCGATTATAAAATCCGAAAATAGAGACCCTAATCTTCTTAAACATTTAGAATTAATGCGATTAAGCCACCTAACCATCTGATGGGGCAAGGCTTCTTAATTATTTATTACAGGAATTCTAATGTTATTGTTCTAATTGATCATTACTGTGGTGGTTCTAACAGCAATTTTCTAGCATTAGACTTTTAGCGTGGAGATTGAGTCATAATTTGATTCAGGCGGTTCTTTTATGCCCGTTCGGCAGCGGATTATTGCAAATTGCGCAACAGATACCGACACAAACGAACCTTTTAGAGGTTTTTTCATGAAATTTAGTTTAGTTTGGTTAATGATTAACCCAAAATACTATTTATAACCAAACAATGCAAATAATGAAGAGTAAAAAATAAAAAACTTATAGAAAAGCGAAATACAACCTAATAAAAACAAAAATATTTTTAGAAAAATGGTAAAAAAAACCGGAAATCAGTCAATAAAGCCATCTAAACACAGTAAACCAGATAAAACGTCAACCAAAAACTATTCTAAACGTAACATTACAATCAAAAACCTCTTATTTAGTACAATAAAACAGACGGAAATTGGCAGATAAATATCATTTAAGAGCAACAAAAGAAATGATGTGAAG
>NZ_JAVTSN010000031.1:0-93492 GCF_032678585.1 Pedobacter psychrodurus
GGAAGGGTTTCTTAAAAAAATATTTGGAAAGCTGTTTGGGGACAAGGGATACATATCCAAAAATCTGTTCGAAATACTTTTTACTGACGGTATACATCTGGTAACAGGAATACGTAACAAATGAAGAACAGCTTAATGAGCATGAACGACAAAATAATGTTGAGAAAAAGATCGGTCATAGAAACCGTAAACGATGAGCTTAAGAACATCTGCCAGATTGAACATTCAAGACATCGTTCCTTCATCAATTTTGTCGTTAATATTCTGGCTGGATTGGCAGCATATAGCTTCTTCCCTAAAAAGCCATCAATCAAATACCAAACTATTAAAACTAACCAGCTGTACGCATTTTAATTATCGAACTCAGGTTAGTATAAACAAAACAGATAAGATAATGGCAACCATGCACCCTTACTTAAACTTCGATGGCAAGGCCGAAGAAGCTTTTAATTTTTACAAGTCGGTTTTTGGTGGAGAATTTATATTCTTCGCAAAAATGAGCGATGCACCTGAATCTGATCAATTATCTGAAGAAGAAAGAAACCGCGTAATGCATGTGGCTTTACCCATTAACGAGCATACCATCTTAATGGCTTCAATTGTGTGCCTTCTTTAGGGCATGTGCTCAAAGAAGGCAACAACATGTACATCAACATCAATGCCGAAAGCCGCGAAGATGCCGATCGTTTGTTTAATGGTCTTTCTACTGGTGGTAAGATCGAAATGCCTATGGAAGATATGTTCTGGGGCGATTACTTCGGCAGTTTTAAAGATAGGTTTGGCATCCAGTGGATGGTTAACTTTGGCAGTTATAAATAGACAAAATTCCTTATTATTTTCTTTATAGAGATAATCGGCTTAAAGTTTCTCTGGTTACACCTAGATAAGAAGCAATAAGGGTTTTCGAAATTCTCTTTTGTAAAGATGGGTATTGATTGCGCCATTGTTTATAACGCTCGCCCGCATTATTACTCAACAGTGCCAGTACCCGTTTTTGTAAAGCCATATTGCCTGTAGTGTACTTTTTTCTGAAAAAGTATTCCATTTTTCGTGAAGATGCACAAAGTTTCTCCTTGTTTTCGAAAGAGATGGAGAGGGTTTCGGTATCTTCAATACAATCCACATTCAACGTGGCCGGCATCCCGGTATTAAAAGCATTTGGATCTGAAAACCACCATTCTTCCATCGCCAGCTGTAAAATGTATTCTTTGCCCTCATGGTCGGTATAGGAAGACTTTACAATTCCTTTCACCACAAAATGTTCGCAGCTGCTTACATCGCCTGCCTGAATAATGTACTGGTGCTTTTTATATCTCCGCCTGGTGAAAAAAGATTCGGCATGTTGAAATTCTTCATCTGTTAAACAAACGATCTGATCTATATGCGCCCTTAAAAAATTTGTTTCCATGTTTCTGATGCAACAAAACAAATGTACTGTTTATTGCAGATTTATAAACCTGTTGCAATTATCCTTAGCCAGTAAACGTGATAATGGTCACGTTAAAATAGTGATGTATGTCCTTTACAAAAGTTGATGCTTGTATTAAGTTTGCAAAACACAAACACACAAAACCAACCGCTAACACACAAATGAAACTTAAATTACTTCTATTAATGGCTCTGGTAGCCGTATTAAACACACAGAGATTAGCTGCCCAGAGCCTCGCCAAAATGAACTGGTTTAACGAACCTGAGAAATGGGAAATCAAGGATAAAAACACATTCAGTATGTTTGTGCCAGCCAAAACAGATTACTGGCGCATTTCGCATTATGGCTTTACTGTTGATGATGCCCCTTTTTATTATGCCACCTATGGTGGTGAATTTGAGGTGAAAGTAAAAATTACCGGAAACTATGTAACCACCTTCGACCAGATGGGGTTAATGCTCCGTATTAATGAAGAAGAGTGGATTAAAGCTGGGGTAGAGTTCGTAAACGGTAAACAAAATGTAAGTGCAGTGGTTACCCATAAAACCAGCGACTGGAGCGTAGTGGAGTTGGCACAGGCACCTGCATCCATCTGGATGAAGGCCGTTAGAAAGCTTGATGCCGTTGAGATTTTCTATTCGTTGGATGATAAAAAATATACGATGCTCCGTACCTGTTATTTTAAGGATAATACCCCGGTAATGGTTGGCCTTGTGGCGGCTTGCCCGGATGGTAAAGGCTTTAACGCCACCTTCGAAAATTTCAAAGTAACCCCTACTCCCGATCAGCGCAGGTTAGATTGGGCGAAAAAACAAGAGAACTAAGATGGATTAACTTTATGCATTGTCAGCCTGAGCTTGTAGAAGGACAGCCAAAAGCTTTTCGTTAAGCTCAGGCTGACAAATGTTATGATCAAACCTTAGCCAGTGCATCAACCAGATCCTGAAAACCTGGACGGTTTAAAGGAATCGTATCTAAACAACTATCCCTAAGTTCGCCGAGTATGGTTAAAGTACCTTCGTGTGGCTTATTACTTAACGATAACAGATCATCAAGCAGGTAGCCATAGGCACTCACTTCAATCCGCTCTAACGCGAAAGCCAGCTCAACAGCTGTTTTATCGTAAAAACTTGCCGCACCAAAATCGCCAAATAGGGTACTACCCTCCTCATCAATCAAGGTATTGTGTGCATACAGATCACCATGCATAATGCCTGCCTGGTGCAATTGTGCCGCTAATGAGGCTATGGTTTTGGCAATGTTCAGTATCTGTTTTTCTGATAACCGCATCTCCGGAGAAAAAACATCCCTGGTGCAGCTCTCTAAACTTGGTGGATTACCCAGGTTATAAAAATGATGCGGGATCAGATCCATCACCAGGCCCTTTTTATCTTCAGGATGCAGGGCAATCTGTCCGATCAGGTTCACGAGGCCAGGGTGGTAACCTGCAGCAATGTAGGCAGTCATCTCATCCTCTGGTAAACCATCACTGGTTACATTGCCCTTAAATATTTTAACAGCCACTTCACTGGTTTCGTCGCCCATAGTTCTGTTGGCTTTAGAAATGACGCCCGATGCTCCCTCGCCCAATAAATGACTGATTTCTAAATCGTGCCAATTGATCAAAGAAAGTGTTTCTACAGCAGGCGTTTTGCTGAAATTATTCCCAGAGAAGGCAATCCAAGATAGTCTTGGCATCGTGGCCAGCCAGGTTGGCAATTCATGCAGTTTATTGGCCGGTATCCGCAATAGGGCTAAGTTTTTGCAGTTGCCCAGTTCTTGGGGCAATGTTGCCAGACGGTTTCCCGATAACATCAGCTTTTGCATGCGTGCACAATGACCGATTTCCTTCGGCAGTTCGGCGATATTGTTATTGGTTAAAATCAACCAGCGTAGATTCTTGTGAAGCGATTTTGCCGGTACGGTTTTAATCCGGTTAGATTTAAAACCTACAATATCCAACAAAGGGCAATCGGCCAATACTTCCGGTAAAACCGTAAACAGGTTTTCCGAACAGAAGAAAATCTTCAGCTTCTTTAAACGGCCAAAATCTGCAGGCAGTGAACTTAGTTTATTAAAAGAAAGATCGAGCACCTCCAGCGTATCGGCCAGCTCAAATATTTCCGCTGGAAAATCGGAAAGATCTTCAGAAAGTTTTAAGGATACTGCTCCTTTAAGTTTACCGCTTTGAAGTGCTAACAGACTTTGCATGGGTTACGTTGGTTTTAATAGTAAGAAACGAAGATAAGGCTATATGACTCATTTTAATAAAAGATCAGCTATAAATTGATGGTGTTTTCTATCTGTATCTGTTTTAAAAAATATTCATCGTGCGATACCACCAGGAGTGTTCCCTTATAATCGTTAATCGCTGCGGTTAAAATCTCTACATTCTGAACATCCAGGTTATTGGTGGACTCATCCAGGATCATCAGGTCGGGAGATTGATTGCAGATGGTTAAAGAGCAGAGGATTAAACGCATTTTCTCTCCACCGCTTAAGGCCGAACAGGGCTTGTCCCAGTCGGCTTTGCCAAATAAAAACCGGTTTAAACGGATCTTGATTTCATGTTCCTGCAAAACACCCGGATTGTACTGTTGCGCCTGTTCGTATACACTAAGTTCATTATCGATCAATAAATAATCCTGATCGATGTACGTTTCTTGGATAGGTACTTTATTGATCGATCCAACTGAAGGCTGAAGCGCACCCAAAATAATCTTGATCAAAGTCGTTTTACCCGAACCGTTTCGCCCTTTAATTACCAAACGTTCACCGCTAAAAATCTGGAAGTTTAGCGGCTCTTCCCAGAGCATCTGGTCCTGATAACCGAAATTAATTCCTTTGGCTTCTACAATCGTTTTCCCTTTATGGAGCACAGTTGGATTAAAGCCTATTTTCATTTGATCCACATCGGGCAGTGCCGAGCGGAGCTGTATCAGTTCAGCAGAAATATGGCCGAGCTTTTCGGCATGCACACCTTTCATCCTGGAAGTGCTTTTTTCGGCTTTGTTCTTCAATGTATTCATCGAAATGGTGGGTAAGCCTGCCTTTTCCTGTTTTTTCTTGCCCCGGGCATCAAGCTTTTGCTGCCGCTCCAAAGCTTCACGCTCAACCTCTTTGGCTTTACGCAGCGCTTTTTCCTTTGCCTTTACCTCCTGGTTTAATGCATCATTTTCCATTTTTTTCTGCGCGACATAGAAATCGTAATGGCCTCCATAAAGCGTTAAACCCTTTGAACTGAGTTCGTAAACCTGATCAACGAGGTTCAATAGGGTTCGGTCGTGACTCACCACCATAACGGTATTTCTGGTCGATCGGATATAATGGTACAATATGTTTCTACCCTCCAGATCAAGGTGGTTGGTAGGCTCATCAAGCAAAACGATTTCTGGCTGGTGTATGGCTATACCGGCCAAAAACACACTGGTTTTTTGTCCGCCGCTTAGCGTTTCCATTTTTTGGTTTAAATCGAGTCCATCTAAGCGCCAATGGCTTAATACTTCCTGGCAGCGTTCTTCTATTGTCCAGTCGTCGTTAAGCAGGCTTAAATTCTCATCCGTTACCTCACCATTTAAGATTTCGTAAAAGGCTTTCAATTTATTGTCGATCCCGATGGCCTGCGCAACAGTGAGCGCATTAAACTGACCAAATAGCTGCGGTATATAATAAGGAACGGATTCGGCTTTTACATCCCCGCTAGTGGGTGCAAGTTTACCCGCTAAAATTTTTAAAAGTGTAGATTTCCCTGCGCCGTTGTAGCCAATGAGTGCAATTTTATTATATTTATGGATGGCGAGATTTAAATCAGTAAACAATAAATCTCTATTGGGATGGTTGTAAGTAACCCCTTGTAGAATAAGCATGAATTTCTTTTTTAATGGTAAATAATTGCAAAAGCGGTATCGCTCTGCTTGTTATCTATTTTCTGAAAAGAAATTAATCTTACATGGATTGGGGGTTTTGGTGATGAGGCAAAGATAGAGAAATTTTTGCGTTTTGCGAAAGGCGGTTGGCGTGGATGGATGGATTAGTCTGAGGTCGGGCGCAAAGATTGGAAAATAAAAATTAGTGTTTTAATCACCACGATTGTCATCCTGATCCGATCGCTATCGGATGCAGTGAAGGATCTTTTTCCGGATGTTACCTCTAATTAGAAAAGATCCTTCGTTACCCTCAGGATGACAATTTAGTATTCCTCTTTGTTCAATCCTATACAAACAATATTGTCATATAGATTTTATCTATATCAATTTTTATTTGCAATAGAAATTTAATCCTATATATTTACAAAAAACTTTAGGGGTGCCGCCGTGCTGAGAAATACCCTTTGAACCTGATGCAGTTAGTACTGCCGAAGGGAAAAGTGAAAGCAATACCATTGCTGTCTTTTCGATCCCCGTTACGGGGCAATCTCTATAGTTTTTCCAATTTTTTTAAATATGGAAATAACGATCAACAATCAAAATCATTCGCTAACCGAAGCCTGTTCTATCGAACAGCTATTGGCTACAGTTCTATTTTTAGCAACCGATGGCCTTGCAATAGCGGTCAATCAAAGCATCATTCCTAAATCGGGCTGGACTACCCATGTATTAAATCCCGGCGATCAGATTATACTCATCAAAGCCACGCAGGGGGGATAAAATTGAATGATTGAATTATAGGATGATTGAATGGCAACATTCCCTCATTCAATCATTCTCTAATTCTGTCCCTCTCTCATTCGGTCATTCAATCATTCACTCATTCAAAATTCAATCATTCTCTCATTCAATCATTTACATATGAAACAAGAAAAAACACCGAACCAGGAAGTCATTAGCCGCAGTCCCTTTCCGGCATCACGCAAAATACTTGTGCCCGGAAAAATCCACAATATACAGGTCGCCATGCGCGAAATCAGTTTGTCGGAAACCAAAATCCATAACGGATTTGGCCTAACTGAAGCTAATCCGCCAGTAACTGTTTACGATACCAGTGGCCCATATACCGATCCGAATGCCGTTATTGATGTTAAAAAAGGATTGCCACGATTGAGGGAACAATGGGTTAAAGACCGGCAGGATGTGGTAGAACTCCAGGAACTTTCCTCTACTTACGGGCAACAACGTTTGGCCGATGAGAAACTCGACGCCTTACGCTTTAATTTTATCAATAAACCCTATAAAGCCCAGCCTGGTGCCAATGTATCGCAAATGCATTACGCCAAAAAGGGGATGATTACCGCCGAGATGGAATACATTGCCATCAGGGAAAACCAACAGATTGAATTGCTTAACGAACAGTTGGGCAATCAGCATGAGGTAATGAACCACCAGCATCAGGGCAATAGTTTTGGCGCCAATACCCCAAAAGGATATATCACCCCCGAGTTTGTACGGGCAGAGGTGGCTGCGGGAAGGGCGGTGATCCCCTGCAACATCAATCACCCCGAACTGGAGCCGATGATTATCGGGCGCAATTTTCTCGTGAAAATCAATGCCAATATTGGCAATTCAGCCGTTACCTCTACCATCGAAGAAGAAGTCGAAAAAGCCGTATGGGCTTGTCGTTGGGGTGCCGATACGATCATGGATTTATCAACGGGAAAGAATATCCACGAAACCCGCGAATGGATTATCCGCAATTCGCCAGTACCCATCGGGACCGTTCCCATTTATCAGGCCCTGGAAAAAGTAAATGGAAAAGCCGAAGACCTCACCTGGGAAATCTTCCGCGATACCCTAATTGAGCAGGCTGAGCAGGGGGTAGATTATTTTACCATCCATGCCGGGGTGCTGCTCCGTTATGTGCCTTTAACCGCCAAAAGGATTACGGGTATTGTTTCGCGTGGCGGATCCATTATGGCCAAATGGTGCCTGGCCCACCATAAAGAAAATTTTCTGTATACCCATTTCGAAGAAATCTGCGAAATTATGAAGGCTTACGATGTCGCTTTTTCGTTAGGAGATGGTTTAAGACCAGGCTGTATTGCCGACGCCAATGATGCCGCACAGTTCTCTGAATTGGAAACCCTTGGCGAACTGACCAAAATCGCCTGGAAACACGATGTGCAGACCATTATCGAAGGCCCTGGGCACGTGCCGATGCACCTGATTAAAGCCAATATGGAAAAACAGCTCGACCATTGTGGTGAAGCACCCTTTTATACATTGGGGCCGTTAACTACCGATATTGCACCGGGTTACGATCACATTACCTCGGCCATTGGCGCGGCCATGATCGGTTGGTACGGAACGGCGATGTTGTGTTATGTAACACCTAAAGAACATCTGGGGCTACCGAACAAAAAAGATGTAAAAGATGGCGTAATTACCTACAAAATAGCTGCCCACGCGGCCGATTTAGCCAAAGGTCATCCGGGGGCGCAATACCGCGATAATGCCTTGAGCAAGGCGAGGTTTGAGTTTAGATGGGAAGACCAGTTTAACCTGTCGCTCGATCCTGATACCGCAAAAGAATTCCACGACGAAACGCTTCCGGCAGATGGCGCCAAGATTGCGCATTTCTGTTCGATGTGCGGCCCCAATTTCTGCTCGATGAAAATTACGCAGGACGTACGCGAATATGCTGCAAAACAGGGCGTAGAAGCAGAAGATGCTTTGGCCAAAGGCATGCAGGAGAAATCGAAAGAATTTACTGAAAAAGGAAGCGAAATTTATTCTTAAACCATCAATGGAACTGATCGTCATCGCTAAACCGGCCATTTTTAAGGAAGAAAGCCATTTGCTAAACCAGCTTTTCGAAGCGGGTTTAGCGGTATTTCACTTGCGCAAGGAAAATGCAGATGAAGCTAGCTATAGAGAGATTATTGAAGGGATTTTACCCGAATATCATCCGCAGATCGCTTTACACCATTTTCATTCGCTGGCTAACGATTACAACATCAACCGGATCCACCATACCGAAAGTTTCAGGGAAAGCCATCATGATCAGGTTGTGGATGGAAATAAGATATTCAGTACGTCTATCCATCAGTTATCAGCTATCGGCGATATCCAAGAATACGATTACAGCTTCTTCGGGCCCGTTTTCAACAGTCTTTCTAAACCGGGTTATTTAGGTGTTATCCCTTCAGGTTTTCGGTTGGAAAAGAAAATTGGCCATACCAAAATCATCGCCCTCGGTGGCATCGGTTTAAGCCAAATTGATGCAGTAAAAGAAATGGATTTTGATGGCATTGCCTTATTGGGTGCGATCTGGAACGATCCTTCTCAAGCACTAAATACTTTTAAAAAAGCACAGGCCAAATGCCAGGCTCACACTTAAAATTTAAAAAATACAAACATGATTCAGCCCTTACAATATATCTCGCAAGCGCCCCGAACAGGCACCCATTTAGATGCCATAGCGCAGGTTCTCCAGGCGGGTGGAAAATGGATTCAGCTCCGCATTAAAAACCAATCGGAAGCCGACATCCTGCCTTTTGCACAAGCCGCACAAACCTTATGCGAAAGTTATGGTGCCAAACTCATTATAAACGACTACCCGCACCTGGCCAAAGCCGTGGGCAGTTATGGCGTGCATCTGGGTTTGCAGGATATGCCGATTCTGGAAGCCCGGAAAACCATCAATCCCGGGCAGATTATCGGTGGTACGGCCAATACCTTCGAACATATCCAACAAAGGGTAGCCGAGGGTGCCGATTATATTGGCCTGGGCCCTTTCCGTTTTACACGTACCAAAGAAAACCTGAGTCCGATTGTGGGTTTGGAAGGATACTACAAATTAATGGAAAAAGTAAGGCAGGCCGGTATCAAAACGCCCATTGTGGCCATCGGTGGTATCGAGGCTGCAGATATTCCGGCGATACTCGAAACCGGAATTTACGGAATTGCCATCTCGGCAGCGCTCACCAACCAGATACAAACTGCTGAAGTTCTCGATGAAATTAACAGCAAATTTAACATCCATTCCCTTTAACAATTTAGAGATATGTTAACAATAGCAGATCAAACCTTTAGCTCCCGCCTCTTTACCGGAACCGGAAAATTTAGTTCGGCCAGAGAGATGGAAAGCGCATTAATTGCCTCGGCTTCCGAACTGGTTACCGTTGCGCTTAAACGTGTCGATTTAAAAGGTAAGGATGATGATATCCTGCACCACCTTAAACACCCGCACATTAATTTATTGCCCAATACTTCTGGCGTACGCAATGCGAAAGAAGCTGTTTTTGCCGCTCAGCTCGCTCGCGAAGCCTTAGAAACCAACTGGATCAAACTGGAAATCCATCCCGATCCGAAATACCTGATGCCCGATCCGATCGAAACGCTTAAGGCCACCGAAGAACTGGTTAAACTGGGTTTCGTGGTGCTGCCTTATATCCATGCCGACCCCGTTTTGTGTAAACGTTTGGAAGATGTGGGTACCGCTGCGGTAATGCCATTGGGTTCGCCCATCGGCAGCAACAAAGGTTTGAGGACTATCGATTTTTTAGAAATTATTATCAGCCAAAGCAGGGTGCCTGTGATTATTGATGCAGGCATCGGTGCACCGTCTGATGCGGCAAAAGCCATGGAAATCGGTGCGGATGCTGTTTTGGTGAATACCGCCATCGCCATCGCCAGAAACCCCACCAATATGGCCATTGCATTTAAACTCGCTGTAGAAGCTGGTAGAATGGCTTTCGAAGCTAAACTCGGCGGTCAGCAGCATTATGCCACAGCCAGCAGCCCACTAACCGCATTCTTAGATGAGTAGTTTTAACACGGTATTCGAATCCCACAACTGGGATGATACCAAAGCCAGTATTTACGATAAAACTGCGGCCGATGTAGAGCGGGCACTAAACAATCCACAGCGCAGCCTGGAAGATTTTAAAGCCTTGATTTCGCCTGCCGCAATGCCTTATCTCGAAGATATGGCGCAGATCAGTCAACGTTTAACTCTAGACCGTTTTGGCCGCGTCATCCAGATGTACATTCCGCTTTACCTCTCCAATGAGTGTAACAACATTTGCACCTATTGCGGTTTCAGTTACGACAATAAAGTGCGGCGCAGAACGCTCAACCCGATGGAAATTATGCAGGAAGTGGCCGTAATCAAAGGTATGGGTTACGACCATGTACTGCTGGTAACAGGCGAGGCCAATCAAAGCGTACATACCGATTATTTTAAAAAGGTATTGGAGCTGATTAGTCCACATTTTGCCCATATATCCATGGAAGTTCAACCCCTGGACACCGAAGATTACGAAACGCTGATTCCACATGGTTTAAATACGGTACTGGTTTATCAGGAAACCTACCACCAGGACGATTACCGCAAACACCATCCCAAAGGCAAAAAATCTAACTTTTTATACCGCCTGGAAACCCCCGATCGGTTAGGACAGGCAGGCATCCATAAAATGGGCCTTGGCGTTTTAATCGGACTGGAAGACTGGCGGACAGATTCATTTTTTACGGCCCTACACCTATCCTATCTCGAAAAACAGTATTGGCAAAGTAAATTCAGCATCTCCTTCCCCAGGCTGCGGCCTTTTAGCGGTGGTTTAGAGCCCAAAGTGGTGATGAACGATAAAGAGCTGGTGCAACTGATCTGCGCCTACCGTTTATTCAACAGCGAAGTAGAACTGTCTATCTCTACGCGCGAAACCATGGCTTTCAGAAACCAGGTAATCAAATTGGGGATTACGGCCATTAGTGCAGGCTCTAAAACCAATCCTGGCGGATATGAAGTAGAACCACAATCGTTGGAGCAGTTCGAAATATCTGATGAACGCCCGGCACAGGAAATTGCGGCCATGATCAGAAAACAAGGTTACGAACCCATCTGGAAAGACTGGGATATGAGTTTGATCCATAAATCATGTTAGTAAAAGAAGAATTAAACCGGTACAACAGGCAAATGATTTTGCCCGAACTGGGGCTGGCCGGACAGGAAAAACTGAAGGCGGCCAAAGTGCTGATCATTGGTGCAGGCGGATTGGGCTGCCCGATATTGCAATACCTGGCTGCTGCAGGAGTAGGCGAAATGGGAATTGTAGATGATGATGTGGTAGAACTGAGCAACCTGCACCGCCAGATTTTGTACAACCATACCGATATTGGCCGGCCAAAGGCCAAAGTTGCCGCTGAGAAACTCGCCTTACTCAATCCCCATGTTCAGCTTAAGGCGTATCACGAACGTTTTACCGCTGAACGTGCAATACACATTTGCGGGGATTATGATCTGGTGATCGATTGTTCAGATAACTTTAGCACCCGTTACCTTGTAAACGATACCTGTGTAAGTTTGGGGAAAACACTCCTATTTGGCTCCATCTTGGCTTTTGAAGGGCAGGTTGCCGTATTTAACCACGAAGGAGGCGCAAACTACCGCGATCTTTATCCGGCACCACCAACTGAAAATATCAACTGTGCAGAAGGTGGGGTGATTGGGGTTTTACCCGGTATTGTTGCTTTGTACATGGCCAACGAAGCCATCAAAATCATCTGTGGCATTGGCGAAACCTTATCTGGCAAACTCATGACCATCAATGCACTGAACAATACCATGATGGTATTCAACATTGCACCAGAAAAACAACCGCAAACCATTAAACCCGAAATGGTGCATCATCAGATCAAAGAAATCGATAAAGCACTTTTAGATCAATGGCTTTCAGCTGCTGCAGATGAAGTCTTCCTGATCGATGTGCGCGAAGATTATGAACACGATGAAAGCAATATTGGTGGCGTAAATATTTCCTTATATGCATTAACAGATGCGCTTGAAAATATACCTAAGCATAAAAAAGTAATCTGTTATTGCCAAACGGGGCAAAGGAGCAAAATGGCGGTGCAGGTATTGAATGGGATTTATGAGGGGGAGTTGTTTAGTTTGAAAGGGGGATTTTAGTTCATTCGTCATTGGTTCACTTGTCATTGGTTCATTGGTAACCGCAAACTGTCAATTGCAAACTGTATTATTGTTTAAATTGGTTAACTGGCCACCGCCGTTTAACCACGGAGTGCGCAAAAGGAAGGCGCAAAGAGCACGGAGCTGGGTGCATAGTTGATATGAATAAATCGACTTCGGACTTCGGGCTAAGGACTTCGGACTATGCAATCGGTTAATGTCGCTGAACGCAAGGCCGGTTCCGTCATCCATTTTCCATCTAACATCATCCTTCCAACTATGTGGGTATTTCGGCAAAAGTGTATGCGCGTTCCGCGTTTAAGCTGACACCCTGTTTCGTTCCAAAGCGACAGTCTATTCCGGACCAAACTGTACGTGCTGATCGAAGGATCAGACTTTTCTCTGGGAATAATTCCTTTTAATTTTCTAAGTTCAGGCCAGAATGAGGCCTCAGATGATAAAATCGTATCTGATATGATGTTTGGTCTATGGGATAGGTTTTGAGCGTCTTAGGGCGTCTTTTTGAAGATATTCAGCTGCCTTTGCCTGGGATGGTGAGTTGCTGACCTAGCGGAAAGGATCTGATATCGTGTTGAACTTGGTTAAGGTAGGAGCTTACCGGAGGAGAGAAATTTGAGGTTGGTGATCCTATGCGTTCAGAGGGAAAGGAACAATTTAGGCGATTGCTCGGCAGTCAAATTCGCGTACAGTTTGGTCCGAAACGGACTGACCAGTTTCGTTGAAATACACAAACAAATGCTTGGTGTATATCATTATGGGTGTATGCGGCTACCGGCTTTCAAAGACTCGTATTTATTTAAAATGAAGGCCACTAAAGACGGTAGTTGATTACGCCTCGCCGCCAACACTGAAAAAATAATATCCCTTGCCTATCAAGCTAATGCTTAAAAAAATAATAACTTAGAGATACAGATTAAACCGCTCAATATGCTCACAAAAGAATTTGCAATACTAATGGTGTTTTGTTTCGGACTTTCGAATATGCCCCTGAAATCTACACCTCAGGAAAGGCCAGCTAAAGTATCCGCGTCGCCAGATCCTAAACGGTCTAAATCAATACCCGTTGATACTACAAATCGCCAAAATACAGCATACATCAAAGAAATCAAATACATACAGGATGCTAAATTTAACAAGTTTGCTAAAATTACCATCAAGAACATAACCAATCAGGTCATATCGGAAGTTTCTTTTAATCTTAGGGATAGTATCGACCAGGGAGGCCGTAATTGTTATGAGGTAAAAAGGAAGACTAAACTTCAACCCAATCAATCCTTAATTATTTTACAGCGTTTAAACAAGGGCGATGATCGTAAGGCGCATACCATCGGACTCGTAAAAATGAAATATAATATGAACATTAATTTCACGCTCGACTAAAGCAGGATTGTTAAAGAATTAAATTATAAATTTGGATGAGTCAGATCGGATAAAAGGCCTTAGTCTAACGTTAACCATTTCCACACAGATTATTCGCATAAATGAACTTAGCAGAAAAAATGGGCTTCGCTGATGATGCAAAGCTGTTAATCATCCATGCAGATGATGCAGGTCTTGCTCATTCGGAGAATTTAGCTACAATTCAATCGCTGGAGAAAGGAATTGTTAACTCGTATAGCATCATGATCCCCTGCCCCTGGTTTTATGAAATGGCTATGTTTGCCAAAGATAATCCCCAGTTTGATAATGGGATTCATTTAACACTAACATG
The DNA here is from genome assembly GCF_032678585.1 of Pedobacter psychrodurus. Lineage (GTDB taxonomy): Bacteria > Bacteroidota > Bacteroidia > Sphingobacteriales > Sphingobacteriaceae > Pedobacter > Pedobacter psychrodurus_A. The sequence continues at coordinate 14,007 of NZ_JAVTSN010000031.1, forward strand.
CGAATGGGAAAATTATAAATTTGGACCTGTTTTGCCTGTCGCCGAAGTGCCAAGTTTAGTCGACAGAAATGGTTATTTTTACAAGAAAAGAGCGCTTCTGAAGGAAAATGCTACACTTGAAGATGTTAAGAAAGAACTTGAGGCGCAGATTGAAAAAGCACTCAGATTTGGATTAAAACCTACACATCTCGATTCTCATATGTATAGCGTCGGTTCAAGTCCGGAATTTTTTCAAATATACAGGGCCTTAGGCAAAAAATATAATCTGCCTATACTGGTTGGCAAAGAGTTGATGGAGATGGTTGGGCTTGATCCAAAAGATAACATCAATAAAGGCGACTTACTTATTGATAAAGCGCATTACGGAATTTGGGAATATTATGAATCAGGTGGATTAAGCGATTATTATCAGCAAGTTTTTGAAAACCTGGTATCGGGTTTAAACATCATTTTAATTCATCCCGCCTTTGATGATATGGAGATGCAGGGAATAACGGTCAATCACCCTAATTTTGGTTCTAAATGGCGGCAAATTGATTTCGAAAGTTTTACCCATAGAGATACTGAAGCGCTGGTGAGAAGGAACGATATAAAATTAATTACCTGGAACGATATCAGAAAGGTAAAATTTTAAAACGTTAAACATTGTTACGTATCAACTACGTTTTGGACTCAAACCCATTTTTTTAAAGATCCTTCACTGTGTTCAGGATGACAATCAGGGAACAAAGCAACCGCCTGTTTCTCCCGCTGATTACGGAGATTTACGATAGCCCAATGGTTTGCCACAGATTTGCACAGATCCAATTCCATCTTACATTTTCCGTTTTCCGTTTTTTTACCACAGCGTGCACAAAGAAAAGAGACAGAGGGCGCAGAGTTGGGCGCGTAGTTTATCTGCGTTTATCGTTTTAATCTGCGGGAACAAACCCATAGCCCAATGGTTTGCCACAGATTACACAGATCCAATTCCATCTTCCATTTTACATTTTCCGTTTTTTTACCACAGCGTGCACAAAGAAAAGAGAGAGAGGGCACAGAGTTGGGCGCGTAGTTTATCTGCGTTATCTTCTATAATCTGCGGCCTATATCTCCCGCGGATTACGGAGATTTACGCTGAACCCATTCCATCATCCATCCTACATTTTCCATTATTAAAGGTAATTATGGTTTTATCAATAATGACTACGCACTCGCTTTTGATCATTGCGAATTGATTATTAAACATTGATCATTCCATTAAAGATCCTTAGACCACGCTCAGGATGACAATCAGGGATAAATTGACGCTGTACTTCCGACTAAATGCTAAATCCTTTGCTGTGCCTTCAGCGCCAAATACTGGTTAATCACATTAATGGTTAGTTTCTGTGGTGGAGTAAGGATGGCCAGGATACCATGTTTATTGAGTTCCTTTACCATCAGTTTTTTCTCGTAGATAAATTTCTCGGCAATGGTTTTATGGTAAATGCCTTCCACATCTTTTGCAGGATCTGTACTCAATCCTTTCAGTTCTGTATTTTCGAAAAATACGACCACCAATAAGTGGTATTTGGCAATTCTTTTGAGGTAGGGCAACTGACGTTGCAGTGCCGATAAACTTTCGAAATTGGTAAAGAAAACCAGGAGCCCGCGCTGTTTGACCACCGAGCGTACTGCCGAATATAAAGCCTCAAGATTACTTTCCAGGTATCTGGTTTTTTCTTTGTAAAGTACGTTCATGATACTGCCCAGCTGCGAAGCTTTGCGGTCGGCCGGAACTACAGAGCCGATATTTTCGGATATGGTCATTAAACCCGCCTTATCTTCTTTGAGCATGGCCACTTTCGAAAGGGCAACCGTTGCATTGATGGCATAATCGAGCAAACTCAAGCCTTCGAAAGGCATACGCATTACACGCGATTTATCGATTACACAATAAATATTCTGCGATTTTTCGTCGGTATAGGTATTCACCATCAAGCCACCTTTCCTGGCAGTGGCTTTCCAGTTGATGGTACGGATATCGTCGCCGCCAACATAATTTTTGATCTGGTCGAATTCGCTGCTCTGCCCAACCTTTCTGATTTTTTTAATCCCAAATTCGGTTAAGTAGCGGGAAACGGCCATCAATTCGTACTGCCCGAGGTTAATAAAGGAGGGATAAACGGGCAGAACTTTAGCGCCATCGAAATTATACCGCCTGGTGATTAAACCCAATGGTGAACTGATATAGGCTCTGATAAAGCCGAAATCGTATTCCCCGCGTTTGGTGGGACGCAAATTGTAATGGATCGATTTTACTTCGGCAGGTTTTAGGTGAAGTTTAAAATCTTTATCGCGCAGTTGAAACTGAAAAGGGACCTCATCAATTACCCTTGCATTTACGCCAAAGCCATAACGGTTTTTGATCTCGATCTGTATCGGGTTTTCATCGCCATTGCTCAACCGTTTCGATGTAAATCTTTTGGCTTCGATGCCCTGGGTAATCCGGTATAAAATAAAAATATCGATAAAGAACAAAAGCACCACTGCCCCTATGGCAATTTCGGGAATATCGCCCAGCCAGGCAAAAAAGAACTTCAACAAAAAAAGCACACTACAAAAGCCCAAAGCCGTAAATAAACGGTCGGTTAGGAATAGATTGGTGTAATATTGCTGAAAGAATTTTTTCACTTTTGGGTTAATTGCTTAAATGGTTAATTGTTGAGCGTGGTTAATTGTTTAACTGTAATCATTAACTAAGACTCAAGACTGCGGGCTCAAGACTGCGGGCTCAAGACTGGAGACTCAAGACTGGAGACTCAAGACTTATCTAGGTACTTCAATCTTTTTAATAATCTGGTTCACGATATCGCTTGTCGTGAGTCCTTCCATTTCTTTTTCGGGCGATAACAATATCCGGTGCGCCAATACAGGTCCGGCGACGGCGATGATGTCATCAGGGGTAACAAAATCCCTGTCCTGGATGGCGGCAAAAGCTTTTGCACTGTGTACAATGGCTAAGGATGCCCTTGGCGATGCGCCTAAATAAAGCGAGGAGTTGTTGCGGGTTTCGTTTACGATTTTCGCTATAAACTCCAATAACTTCGGCTCTACAAATAAATTACGGATAATCGCCCTTGCCTCTTGTATCTGCTGTACAGACAATACTGGTTTAACCTCGCTTAATAAGGTTTTGTTCACCAAAGTGTGCTGTGCCATCAAAATTGCTGTTTCTTCTTCTAATGATGGGTATTTAACCTCAATCTTGAAAAGAAACCTGTCCAACTGGGCTTCGGGTAAACGGTAAGTGCCTTCCTGTTCGATAGGGTTTTGGGTGGCCAATACCATAAAAGGTTCGTCCATAATATAGGTGTGGCCATCAATGGTTACCTGGCGTTCTTCCATTACCTCGAACAAGGCCGACTGGGTTTTTGCAGGGGCGCGGTTAATCTCATCAACCAGAATAATATTGCCAAAAATCGGACCTTTCCTAAACTCGAAATCTCCTGTTTTAGTGTTGAATATTGGGGTTCCCAAAACATCAGAGGGCATTAAATCGGGCGTAAACTGCACCCTCGAAAATTGGGCATCGATAGATTTGGCGAGCAATTTGGCGCTAAGTGTTTTGGCTACACCCGGTACCCCCTCAATGAGGATGTGCCCATCGGCAAGCAGGCCTACAATTAGGAAGTCGATCACCTGTTTTTGACCTACGATGATATTCCCCAGTACGTTTCTGATCTGATTTACAGCCGCATTAAGTGCACTTAAATCGGTACGTGGGTTAAACTGTTCTTGTTCCATTGCTTTGCGTATTTTTATAAAACTGTTCTATGCTTTCGTTTAAATTGATCAATTGGGTATCGCTCATGTCGGCCATGCTGGGCGTTTGCATAAAATGCCTGGTTAAGGTTTTGGATAAGGCTTCGTTAATGCCTGTTTTTTCCATTAACAATTGCGCAAATGTGCTGTCGATCTCGTTGGTTTTTAAGTAATACCTCGCCCTTAAATATTCCATAAAATAGTTGATCTTTTTTAAGGCGATATCCAAGTTGTTCCTTTCGTGATAATATACACTGCCCACCACGTGAACAAAGGCTAACGACGAATTGCTCAATGGGTCTGCTATCGGGATAATCCGTTGCCGGCGTTTAATGTCATACAGTACAAAAACAATCAGACTGAAAATACTCAGGTAATAGGCAAACTCAAGTTCGGGGTGTTTAAAGAATACCCTCAGCACATCGGTAGTGGCGTTTTTCTGAAGCGCAAAATATTCATCAAAAATAAGCTGATTGTTTCCCTGCAGGTAGCTCAGTGTTTTGGCGGCATACTCTGCCCCATATTTATCGAGCAGGTTAAAATTGGTATAAAAACCAGGTTCTGCAATCAGGTAAAGGTTGCCCTTCCCATAGCGGTAACGGATAAAATTGGGCTGGCCATTTGCATTTACCCCAAGGATGGTGGTTTTAGTGGTATCGACTTTGCTAAAATACTGACTGCCAATGCCCCGCTCAAAGCCGTAATTGGCCTCGGTTTTTAGGTTTGGGTTGGTGAAGTTCAGGTTGCTTCCCTCGGCCGACATCGAAGTGGAAGTTTGTATTTTAAGGTCTTTCTCTATTTTGCCCAGCTCGTAACTGGCGATAAATACATCATTGCCGCTTTGCATGTATTTTACCAATTGTTCGAAATCAGTTTTACTGATCTCGGCCTTCTGTGCCACAATTAAATAAGCTGTTTTAGTAAATTTTTTACCTTTTATGGTATTGTAAATGGCGGTTTTCGCCTGCTGAATATTTGAATTGGGTAAAATATCTTTTATCCTGTTGTACAAAATAAATGTTCCGTAGGGAATTTTATCCTTTGCGGCATAAGTGGGTGCCCAGTTGGTGGGTGTGGGTTTGTTATACTGTGCCACCAGATAGCCCAAAATTAACAGGGCGCCAATAATCAGATATACTTTATAACCTTTCATTTAATCTGGCTGTTAAACTGGTTAAAGGAATGGTTGATGGGCTCAAACTTCCCCGCATCAACAGGGAAATCGCCATACCAGATATAATCGAACTGCAAGGTAAGCTGACTAAAATCGTTTCTAAGTTCGGGTTTACTGATTTCCATCAGGTAATTATAATTGGTTTTATCGGGCTGCCACTGGATGATATCTGCGTCGCTCAGTTGTTTTAGTGCCCTCAAATACAAAAGCCTAACGGCTAAACGGAATTTCCCTTCGCTTATTAATCTTTGTAATTCCTGTTCATAATCGATTTCATGGATGTTTTCGGTAATTACATCGTATGGAAGGATGGTTTCTTTTGATTTTCTCCTGAATATGTTTTCGGCACCAACGATTTTGATTACGATGTACAGAATGAGCGCAATGCCCAGGCCGATAAAAATATACCTCGAAACAGAGTTGGTTGCCGCACCGGTAAACAGCCTGCCCACCATGTTCCAGAACCACATCCAGAATTTATCCCATAGCGACAGTTGTTGCTGGCCTATTTCATCATACTGAAATTCTTTTTGCGTTTTATATTCACCAATAGCGTTTTTGTCGAATTTTGATGGCGTAATTTTGGCGCTATCCATCGGGATCTCCACAGGTTTTGCTTTAGGCTTTACAGCCTGCGCATTGCTCATTACAGGAATAAAAAACAATAGGGAAACGAGAAGGTATCGGAATAAAGCACGCTGCATCTTAATATTCTTCAGGTCGGGTATCGATAGGTTTTTCTGTATTGCCAAAATTAGAGATCCGTTCCATCAATCCGGTACTTTCTTTGTGCTCAACCAAACTGAAGTAGGCCAACGAAATGGTAATAATGGGGATAATGGTAAAAACCTGACAGAGGGACTGCAGCACCGTGGTAATCATGGTAAGCGTTACCGACATGTGTGGTGTTTTATGGGTAAACATACCGATCATATTGAATATACTGGTGGGTAAAATCACCATACTCATGCAGGCATAAACAATAATCCACACCACGATCAGCGTACCGAAGGTAATCCAGAAATTGTCTTTAATAATTTTGAAGCTTCTGTTAAATGCATAACCAAGGGTAGCGTTTTCGAGCACCATAATCGGAAAGATCATGGCGATATAGGGAAATAACCAAAAGCCAGGTACCAGGCAGAAGATAAAGGCAACACCCAACAGCAGCATTAAGAGGAAAGAGCTGCCAAAAATCCTCAGGAAGTAATATTTAAAATAACCCCAAACTTCATCAGTAGTGGGTGTTTGGTTGCCTTTTTGAACATATATGGCAATGTAAGAAAGTATGGCTACGCTCATACTGGCATAAGTGGCCAGCGAGAATAGGATAGATAAGAAATATTCAAATCCATACATGCTCCCAAAGCCTAAGCCACCTGTGTTTCTGACATCGCCAATGTTATTGATGATGTTGACCATTTTGTACTGTTGCAATAACATGGTTAACATACTGGCGAGCACAAACAAACCGCAAAAGGTAAAGTATACCTTAATTAACGGCTTAAAATTTTGGCGCATAAAGGTGAAGGTATCGTTTATCACCTGCCCAAAATCCCTTCTTTTCTTAAATTCAATGTTGCCGATCATGTTAATTTAGTATAGATTGTTTGTTATAAATTTTAATGGGATAAATAAATACGTACCAAATGATGAAAGCTGCAGATAATAGTAATATGAGTAAGCTGAGAGCCAACGGCATTTCGGTATGGCGGGTAACAAAACTCTCAAAAAATGCGGCGACAATAAAAATGGGGATCAGACCGATTACGATTTTTAATCCATCTTTTGCCCCTTTGCCTACAGAGGCCATCCGGGTATAAGTTTTCGGGAATAAAATGCTGTTGCCTAAAATTAATCCTGCTGCTCCTGCCAGTACAATGGCCGATATTTCCAATGTTCCGTGGATCCAGATCACCAGAACAGACTGGATGCCCAAACCTTTACTAAAAAAGAAATATTGGAACGAACCGAGCATTACGCCGTTTCTGAATAATGAAACAACCGAACCAAATGAAAACAGGATACCTAAAACAAAAGTGTATAGGGCCACAAAAATATTGTTGGCGCCGATCTGGAAAAACATCATAAACTCGTTCTGCTGTTTGTAAACACCAAAGGGATCGCCTTTAGCAATGTTTTCGTTGGTCATGTTTACATAACCATCGCCCATAATCAGGCGCACAAAAGTATCGTCGTATTTCGCCGATAAGGCACCAATGGCACACGAAATCAGGAAAAAAGCAAGCGCATAATAGATCTGTTTCCGGTGCTGCAAAAAGATTAAAGGCAGTTCTGTTTTCCAGAAATGGATAAACCTGTTCGATTTCTCTTTTTTATTTTTATAAACAGATTGATGCAGTTTGGAAGCCAGGCCATTTAAATAAGCCGTGGTTTTAGAATTGGGGTAAAAGGTTTTGGAGTAGGCAAGATCGTTGGTGATTTCGATAAACTGATTGGCCACTTCATCAGGGTTTGCCTGTTGCATGGCATCGTAATGTCGCCACTTCTCAGAATTCTGTTTAACAAATAATGCTTCTCTCATTTAAGGCGTTACCAAATCTTGGGTTAAAATAGTTAATTTTTTATGGAAATGAAATTAACATCATTTTCGTTGCATTTGTAAATATACAGAGATGGAAAGTGTAAACTGAAAACATAAGGAAACTTTAGTTAAAAAAATTAAGGAGGGATATACAGCAATTATCTTTAAAAAAAATTATGTTTGAATATGGATAGCATCAGAATTAGCACTGCTCAAAATATTGATATTGATTATGAAATTGCTGGTCTTGGCGAGCGTATAGCCGCCAGGTGTATCGATCTGGCTGGTTTTGTGGTTGTCGGGGGAATAGGATTGGTATTAATGGGCGTGGCGCAGATGAGTATGTCGGGAAATGCATCCATGGTTGTCTTTTTTATTTTTCTGGCTATTTTTGTTTTCTATGATCTGGTTTGCGAGATCACCATGGACGGACAGAGCCTCGGCAAAAAAGTGTTAAAAATCAAGGTGATCAGCATTGATGGTACGCAACCTACCTTTGGTCAGTATATTTTCAGGTGGATATTCAGGATAATCGATTTTGGTTTTCCCTTTGGCTGGGGTGTTGTTGCCTTAGTTTCGGTAGCAGTAACCAAAAACCATCAACGGGTGGGCGATATATTGGCCAAAACAACCTTGATCAAAACTAAACCCCGCACCGAATTTGCCAATGTAGCCTTCAGCTTTAATCTGCCTGAAGAGTACAATCCGCAATTTAAAGAGGTTTTGCATTTAAACGATAGGGATATCGAACTGATCCACGAAGTGTTAACGGGTTACTATCAAACCGGGAATGCGGATTTAATTTATACCATGGCTGCTAAAACCAAAGAACATATTTTCGTTACCATTCCCAGCGGGATGAACGAGTTACAGTTTTTAGAAGCGGTGTTAAAAGATTATAACCACCTTACGGCAAATATGAATGTTTAGCTAAAGCACATTTTGTGCAGATAACTGATCATTACAAAATTACCGACTACAATAACCAGGATTTTAAATAGCAGTGCACGCTGCCTCAACTGGATTTTATACAGTATAGCGGTAGTGATAAACAAAAACAATAAAGGGATGGTGGGTGGATAAAGCGACCAGCTTTTTGATAAATCGCCTTGTAGAAGCGCGATAAAAGATCTTTGAAAGCCACAACCGGGGCAATCGATACCTGTTAAGGCTTTAAATGGGCAGGAGATTAAATGATTTTGCAGCCAATCAACAAAGTTGATTGCGCTGCAAAATATAAATATGATAAACATCCTGACTTAAACTACCGGTGGAGGGGTATCGTTAGGCGTATTCTGATTATCAGTTGGTTTGTTAAAAGGATTGTTTGGGCTGTTGAACGGGTTATTTGGATTGTTGAAAGGATTATTTCCAAAACCGCCATTTTGTGCTTCTGCAGCCGATGGACCTAAATATGTTGCCGGACCGAAGCCTAAAATTGGCCAGAATATAAATGGAAATATCAATAAACCAACGGTAAAGCCTTCTGATTTACCAAAACTTTTGCTCAATAGGTTTGTTGCCCAGATTCCGAAGACAATATTTACACAAGGGATCAGCATCCATAAAATCCAGATCATTGGTTTGCCAATAATTTCAAGCAAAATAATAATGTTGTAAATCGGAATAATAGCCGCCCATCCTGGTTTCCCAGCTTTTTCGAACGCTTTCCACATTCCGGCAATCGCCAATACAATAATCGCCAGGTAAATAATTCCGCCTACTACGCCAATGCCTGCGGCTAACCCGCCTCCTTCATACTCATTCATAATTTTTTAATGTTTTTAAGGGTGATTAATTTAAATAGTTAAACTAAACTAAAGTAAATTTTTTAATTTAAAAACAGAATAAATAAGGAGGTAAATTATTTCAACACATCATCCACTTTTGTGGATAACGCATTGGCCCATTCGGCATACATTTTACCACTGGGATGCAGTCCATCGTTGGCAACAAGTGCAATATCGGTTGCGGCATTTCTCGAGGCCGGTGTAATATTGGTATAGTTTACACCCGCTGCAAGCGTTATTTCTTGGTTTGCGGCGTTAAAGCTATCAATTTCAGTAGCAATGGTTTGAGGATTTCGGCCTGAGTTTTTGCCAAAAGGCGTAGCGCCCCAATCGGGTATAGAAACCACAAAAACTTTACTTTTATCACCACCGGCAAAAGCAATTGCCGTTTGTAACAATTCTGAGAACTCTTTTTTATAAGTGCTTATCGGGTAGCCACGGTATTGATTGTTTACCCCGATTAAAAGCGTAACAAAACTGTAGGTTCCGGTTAAGGCCTCTCTTTTTATGGCCGATTGCAGTTCGTCGGTAGTCCAGCCGGTAACCGCGATAATTTTTGGGTCGCTTACATTTTTACCTTTGGCTTTTAACAGATTTTGAAGTTGATAGGGGAAAGATTCTGCCTGTTTAACGGATTCGCCAATCGTATACGAATCGCCAAGTGCCAGATAGGTGTAATCGCCCTTTGTAGAGGGGTTGGTTACAGGTTTATCAGTAGTGGGTTCGGTATACATGGGTGTTTGTTTTGTGCAGCCCGAAGTTAGCAAAGAAAATAAAATGACGTTCAATAAAATCTTCATAGTTGTAATCTACGAAGTAAGCTTAAACTTAGTTTTATTTTAATGCACTAATCAGTTGCTGTCTAAAAGCATCATCGGTAATAATGCTGGCTTCAAACATCCCAAAATTGCGTTCAATCATCAGTTTTTCATTTTCGGTAAGGTTGTTAAAGAAAAATGCACAGGATAATTTAAAGTCTTTTTTGTTTGTTACATAAAAAGCATCAGTTAAAATAAATGCTGTTGATCCGCCTTTCTGTCCTAAATGTTTAAAAACGGCCTGGTTGCCTGGATTTGTCATTGGCCATTCCATTACCTGATCCAGTATATCCTGCACCCCAGTACTAAAGTAATGTCTGCTGTTGATCTTTTGCATGATGCGCTCATAATCAGCAGCTGTTGAGGCCACCAATCTGTCTGACCATATTTTCTGCAACTTTGAAGATAGGTTTTTGAAACTGAAGGTTTTTATAAATTCCGGATCAGCTTTTAATTTTAGGTGATTAATTTCAGACCTTTTCCTGTATTCGTTCATCGGCATGGCCTTCAATTGAGCCGTCCATGTTTGCTCATCAATCTTTTCAGGTTTTAAACAGGTCATTAATGCGCCGGCAGTAAAATAATAATAGGGACTATGTTGGCTCAGTTTTAGTGTTTTGATGTTTCTGTTTATATTTTCAAGGCCTAATAAATCCTCAAGGTATTCGGTATTCGCATTAGAGCTAAACCTGATCATGCCTTGGGCTATCTGCAATAATGAAACATCATCCCCTGCCTTCTTCCTGATAGATTTTAGCCATTCTATATGTGCGCCACCATCTGTAAAGGGAATGTAGTATTTATTGAGTTCACTAACTGGAACATTTTGTTGTGGGTCGAGTTTTTTAGCTTCAACCTGATTAGCAAACTCGATGGCAATAATGGTTTTTGCCGCACTGGCCAGAGGCATTAATTGGTTGCCATTGAAATTGAGTAAGGTTTTGTCGTTCTCCGTTAATACAATGGATGCTTTTTGAGGATTGTTCTTTATAAAGGTGATTACCTCTTGCAGGGATTGTGCATAAGCTCCGCTTGTAATCATGATGAATAAGCAAATCAACAGTTGTTTGATCATTAAATCAGCCTCATTTTAAAAAGTTCAGCAATGTGATTTTTTAATTTCCCTTTTACTTCTTCCATATCCAGTTGATAACCCAGTTCTTTGGCCAAAGAAGTTACTGCTTTATCATCTATACCACAGGGAACAATATTTTTAAAATATTCTAAATCTACATTTACATTAAAAGCAAAGCCATGCATGGTTACCCAACGGCTGCAACGTACGCCCATGGCACAAATTTTACGGGCTTTTTCGTTATCGGCATCTAACCAAACCCCTGTAAAGCCTGGGTAACGGCCAGCTTCGATTCCATAATCTTTTAAGGTAAGGATCACCGCTTCCTCCAGTGTGCGCAGGTATAAATGGATATCCGTAAAGAAATTATCAAGATCAAGGATGGGGTAACCTACAATCTGGCCGGGACCATGGTAGGTAATATCTCCACCACGGTTTATTTTATAATAAGTGGCCTGTTTATCTTTTAAGCCCTGCTCGTCTAATAGTAGGTTTTCGGGGTGCCCGCTTTTGCCCAAAGTATATACATGTGGGTGTTCGCAAAATACCAGGTGGTTTGGGGTCGGTTTATGGCTATTATTTACGCGGTTTTCGGTTTTAATGGCCACCGTTTTATTCAATAAATCTTCCTGTTTATCCCAGGCTTCCTGATAATCTGTTAAACCCCAATCTGTAAATAGGGTTGGAATTAAATCTGCTGCAATCACTTTTTCCACTATCTCGTTCATCTCAGTATTTTTTTAAGAGTTGCTTGCCACATAACCCAGCATATAACCATCTTTGGTTTTAAAATAATTAACGGCCAGCTCGCGGGTGCCATTGGGCAGTTCGACAATTGCACTTAAAGAACCTTCGTTTTTTAATTTAAAAGGTTTGATGTGGATATGTTGTTTAAACTCCAATCCTTTTTTTCCATGCCATTTGTAAATCGCCTCTTTGGCGCACCAGGCCACATATAAACCATCTGTATTGTCGCCAATCTGCTTTTGGGCAAGTTCTACATCGCTCAAAAACTTGTGTTTAATGCTTTTAATTTTATGCTTAATCAGTTCAATATCAACACCTACCGGATGATCTTTGCTAATCATAACGGCGGCATAATCGAACGAATGGCTTAACGAAATATGATAGTCGAAATTAACCAGATAAGGTTTTCCATGTTCATCAAACTGGCAGTCGATATACTCGGTGGTGTTGAGCATTGTTCTCAACAGCAGTCTGGTACTTAACCAATGCAATAAACGTTTGCCACTGTTTAATGATGAAATGATATCACGTTCATGCTGCTTAAGCTGCAGTCCGGCCAACAATTCTTCCTCGGTTTCCTCAATTTTCCAAATTGCTAAAACAGAATGCTGATCAATATTTTTATTGTAAATTATTGGCATTGATTAAATTGGAGATTACATGCAAAATTATCTTAAATAAATGATAATTTAGGCCAAAAATACGTATAAAAATGATATTATCTGATAGCAGGATATTAGAAGAAATTGAGAAGGGAACAATCATCATTGAGCCTTTTAAACGCGAATGTTTAGGCACCAACTCGTATGATGTTCATTTGGGGAAATATCTGGCTACCTATAAAAGCCGTGTGCTGGATGCTAAGGCACATAATGAAATTGAGCATTTTGAGATTCCCAAAGATGGCTATATCCTCCATCCGGGCACGCTATATCTTGGGGTAACGGTTGAATATACCGAAACGCATGGCCATGTTCCATTTTTGGAAGGAAAAAGCAGTACTGGTCGCTTAGGGATCGATATCCATGCAACAGCGGGTAAGGGTGATGTTGGTTTTTGTAATACCTGGACACTGGAAATATCGGTAGCACAACCTGTAAAAATTTATGCGGGTATGCCGATCGGTCAATTAATTTATTTTGTGGTTGAAGGCAAGATCGAAACCATGTACAATACCAAAGGCAACGCCAAATACAACAATAAAACCACCAGACCGGTAGAAAGCATGATGTGGAAGAATAAATTTTAAAGATTGGTTAAGCGGTTAATTGTTTAAATCGGTTAACTGTAGATGTTATATTTAGGGGATTGTTAAACTGCCAATTGCCAATTGCCAACCGAAAGCTGAACAGTTGTTTTGGAAACGGGCGTCATGTTCTTTTGTCCGCCTGTAGCCCCGCTCCTGATAGAAAAAATCGGGAGCCGCCGCTGCTGTCGCCTGCCCGTGCAGTCGGGGGTTAATTAATAATGTTCTGTTCATTAATGACATTGCCCATCGGGACGACTCGTGGGTAAGCCAATTGTATAATTGGCGTTTCGTTCCGTTAGGAACGTTTGGTGATCTCCTTAATATTCCCACATCAGTGGCCACCTAAACCCCTGCCCGTTGCGGGCGGGCGATTGTCGTGGATGCCGGTTTTTCATCGGCAGAAACAAAAGCGTGGCTGAAAAAACCAAATGTTCCGAACCCTTCATTTCCCAATCAATAGCATGATGGGACCATTCATATCAATTTTTCCTGCAGTAAAAGGAAACCATCAACTAAAAGCTTAGAAGTAAAACGAATTTTCATACTAACTTCATAAAAGTATGCCTTAGGTTTTGTACCTTGAGGCGTATTTAATTGTACCTAACCACATGAAACCCAGAATTATTCTCGCACTCAGCTTTGTTTGTTTATTGATCGGCTTTACGGCATTTAAAATGGACGATGATCCATTTAGTCAGCTCTTACAAAAATTAGAAGATTACACCAGCAAATACCCTCAGGAAAAAGTTCACCTTCATTTAGATAAGCCATACTACGCCATTGGAGACGATATTTGGTTCAAAGCTTATGTGGTGAATACCAAAACCTCAGCACCATCGAGCATTAGTAAAATCCTTTATGTAGAGCTGATCAACGAAAAAGATTCGCTTAAAAGAGTAGTTAAACTGCCTGTGATGGGGGGTATTTCGTGGGGTGATTTTAAGCTGACCGATTCGCTCGGAGAAGGCAATTACCGCATCAGGGCCTACACCAATTATATGCGCAATTTTGGTACAGAATTCTTCTTCGACAAAACAATTAAGATCGGAAATAGCTGGGCTAACAAAGTTTTTACAAAAACCAGCTATAATTTTACAAAAGAGAACAATACCGACAAAGTAACCGCTACCGTGCACTTCGAAGATAAAAACGGGGTGGCCTATAGCCAAAATGACATCAGTTATGATGTTCAGCTGGATTTCCGCTCGGTGGCCAAAGGAAAGGTTAAAACCAGTTTAACAGGCGATGCGGTAATCAATTTTACCAATAACCAATCGTTCCAGAATAAATCGGGCAAAATTGTAGCCACTATTACCCTTGATAACAAACAAAAGGTGGTTAAATCAATCCCGATTACTGCAACCTCCAATGACGTAGATGTGCAGTTTATGCCCGAAGGAGGAACATTGGTTGAAGAATTGCCACAAAAAGTGGCCATTAAAGCCGTTAATTCTGCCGGAAAGGGCGAAGATGTTGAAGGGGTAGTTGTTGACGAAGCTGGTGCAGAAATCACCAATTTTACAACCGGTTACCTCGGCATGGGCAACCTGGTGTTCAATAGCCAGGCAGGAAAATCGTATTCTGCTAAAGTTAAATTTAAAGACGGATCGCAGAAAACCATAAAACTGCCTGTAGCAGCTAAAAGTGGTTATGCCATTTCGTTAAACAGTTTAGATACCGGCAAAGTTGTACTTAAAATTATGGCCAGTGCCGATCTGGTTAATGGTGAAGAACTAAAGGTGGTGGCGCAGCATGGCGGAAACGTATACTATGTTTCGAAAGCGAAGATGGATAAGCAGGTTTTGGTGGCCAATATCCCCAAAAAGAATCTACCAACCGGGATTGTTCAGTTTACCTTATTTTCGGGTAGCAACCAGCCTATTGCAGAACGTTTAATTTTTGTAAACAATAAAGCTGGCTTAATTGATTTATCAATTAACTCCTCCGATGTTTCATCTGCAAGGAAAGGAAAAGCCGGTTTTGCTTTTGATGCAGCAAATGAAGGTGAACCCGTTTTAGGCAGCTTCTCTGTTGCGGTTACCAATTCCACTAAAGTGGCGCCTGATGAAGATAATGAGACCAATATTCTCACTTCTTTACTGCTTACTTCAGATTTGATCGGGTATGTAGAAAAACCCAACCATTATTTTTTAAAAAATGATCTTCAAACACAAAAAGAGCTCGATAACCTGATGCTTACCCAAGGATGGAGAAGGTTTATCTGGAAGAACATCATCAATAATGTTGGGCCTAATATTACCTATCAGCCCGAACAGTCTATTACGATAAGCGGAACGATTACCAAAGGAAATAAACCCGTACCCGGTGGCAAAGTAATGCTTATGGCCACAAAAGGAACTATGTATATTTTGGATACGGTAACCAATGCCGAAGGAAAATTTGTTTTCGATAACTTGAGTTTTGGCGACAGTACAAAATTTGTGGTTCAGGCAAGAACGAAAACCGAAAGGAAATTTGTTGATATTAACCTTGATGTAGTTCCCAATCAGATTGTAACCAAAAATAAAAATGGTGCCGATATCGACATTAATGTGAACAATACCTTGATGAAGTATATCAAAGAAAGTGATAATTATTTTAACGAAATGACACGTTTGGGCTTACTCGAACGAACAATTAAACTGGAAGAGGTAACCATTACTGAAAAGAAAAATCCAGCCAAAAATTCATCAAACCTAAATGGTGCCGGTAGGGCCGATTTTATATTAACAGCCGATCAATTATCTACCTGTGTTACCTTATCTCAATGTTTGCAGGGCCGTTTGCCAGGTGTAATATTTAGGGGGAACATACCATTTTTAATGCGTAGTCAAGACACGCCAATTCGTATTATTGTGGATGGGATGCAAATGGATGCCGATGTTCTGGATAACGTTACCCCTAGCGATGTAGAATCTATCGAACTGTTAAAAAGTATCGGTAATACGGCAATTTATGGTTCTCAAGGTGGCGGCGGTGTAATCATTATTACCACTAAACGTGGCGATGGTGGTAGAAGTAGCAACCGTTATGCTCCGGGAATTGTAACGTTTAATCCTAGAGGATTTACGATCTCCAGAGAATTTTATTCGCCAAAGTATGATACTGAAAGTTCAAGCAGCAGAGCTGATTTAAGGACAACCATTTACTGGAATCCACAGGTAGTTGCCGATAAAGAAGGAAAAGCCAAGTTCGAATTTTATAATGCCGACGAACCTGCAAGCTATCGTGTAGTGATCGAAGGAATAGATGCAATGGGGCATTTGGGCAGAAAAGTTTATACTTATGATGTTAAATAGGGAAAAAAAGATAAATTTGAATTAGTATGCATGCATAATTATATTTGTTATAATTGTCCTGATACCCGAGTCTTGATACTCGATACTTGAATCTTGATACTCGATACCTGTGTCTTGATACTTAATACCTGAATCTCGATACTAATACTCAAATCTCGATACTATTTAAAACATGAATACAATAAAAGTAAGTGTTAAAGACCGTTTAGCCACCATAACATTAGATAGAGGAAAATCGAACGCCTTAAACCGCGAGCTGATTACCGAGTTGGATGACATGCTTAAAAATATCACCGCCGATGATAACATTGGCGGTGTAATTTTAACGGGAACGGCTCCTTTCTTTTCTGCCGGACTCGATTTAGTAGAACTTTATAACTATAATGAGGAAGAAGCAAAATCTTTCTGGCAGTTGTTTTTAGGCTTTACAGCAAACATGGTTTCATTTAAAAAACCAATGGTAGCCGCTATCAGTGGGCATAGTCCAGCTGGTGGCTGTGTGATGGCTTTGGCCTGCGATTACCGTGTGATGGCCGAAGGGCAATATATTATTGGTTTAAATGAAGTTCCGGTAGGGATTATTGTTCCGAACAGTATTTTTCAGTTATATAGCTTTTGGATCGGAAAAGCAGAAGCTACGCGTAGTCTGCTTTCGGGCAAACTTTATAACCCTGATGAAGCCTTGAAAGTGGGTTTGGTAGATGAGCTGGTACGAAACGAAAGTTTATTAACAGCAGCTGAACGCAAGATTAAAAAATACATGGAGCTCGAAAGCAACACCTGGTCGCAGAGTAAATTAAATATCCGCGAAGAACTCATTGCTGCGGTAACGGCCGATCAATCTGCTGCGTTAGAAAAAATGTTGGCGCAATGGTGGTCGCCGGCAACACGCCATATTTTAAAAACGATTTTAGCTAACCTGCAACGGAAGTAGTTTTCAATTGGCAGTTTGCAATTCGCTATGGACAATTAACCAGTTTATACAGTTAACCAATTAACCACGCTCAACAATTAACCAGTTTCAACGATTAACCAATACATTATGTTCAGTTATAACTCACCAATGCTCAGAGAAGACGCTTTAAAAGGAAAAACCATTGTCATTACGGGTGGTGGAACCGGGCTGGGGAAAGCAATGGGTGTTTATTTCTTAAAATTAGGGGCAAACTTAGTGATTACGAGTCGCAAACAGGACGTGCTGCAAAAAACTGCCGACGAGATGGAAGAAAAAACAGGCGGTAAGGTATTGGCTGTGGCCTGTGATGTGAGAGAAGTGTCACAAGTAGAAAACGTATTGGCCAAAACCATAGAAAGATTTGGTGCTGTTGACGTGTTATTAAACAATGCTGCGGGTAACTTTATTTCGCCAACAGAGCGTTTATCGGCCAATGCATTTTCATCCATTATTGATATTGTGTTAAAAGGAACCGTGAACTGTACGCTTACCTTTGGTAAACACTGGATCAAGGAGAAACAAGCTGCAACCGTTTTAAATATCATTACCACTTATGCTTTTACTGGCTCTGCCTATGTTGTGCCATCGGCCTGTGCAAAAGGTGGTGTTTTGGCTTTAACGAGATCTTTGGCAGTAGAGTGGGGTAAATATGGCATCCGTACCAATGCAATTGCACCAGGACCGTTTCCAACTAAAGGTGCCTGGGAACGTTTATTGCCTGGCGATTTGGCTAAAAAATTCGATTTTAAAAACCGTGTGCCCTTAAAAAGAGTGGGCGATCATCAGGAACTGGCCAATTTAGCCGCATTTCTGGTGAGCGATTTCTCAGGCTATATTAATGGAGAAGTCATCACCATTGATGGTGGCGAATGGTTGCAAGGTGCAGGCCAGATGAATGGTTTGGAAGCAATCCCCAACGAAATGTGGGATATGCTGGAACAAATGACAAGAAGCGCCAAATGATGTAAGAGGTGAAACGGATGATGGGTGATGGAAAGCTTTCCGATAGCTCAATACATTTCCATCTTACCTCCTCAATTATACATCTTTTTCCATTTTCCATCCGCCATCTTACCTTTTCCATCCCTCATTTATTATCTTTGCCCACATGAATATCTTACTTTTAGGTTCAGGCGGCAGAGAAAGTGCATTTGCCTGGAAAATGAGCCAGTCTTCGCACTGCGATAAATTGATTATTGCTCCAGGAAACGGCGGTACAGGAGCTTATGGTACCAACATCAATATCAATGTAAACGATTTTGATTCGATCAAAAAAGTAGTACTTACCGAAAATATCGAATTGGTAGTAGTAGGGCCAGAAGAACCTTTAGTAAATGGTATTCACGATTTTTTCCTTGCCGACAAAGCCATTGCGCACATTCCTGTAATCGGACCTAAAAAAGAAGGTGCCATTTTAGAAGGAAGTAAAGATTTCTCTAAACAGTTTATGGAGCGCCATAGTATTCCTACTGCGGCTTCAAAATCTTTCACCCCCGAAACTTTAGAGGATGGATTAGCTTATTTGCAAAACCATGCATTACCAGTTGTTTTAAAAGCAGATGGTTTGGCAGCAGGCAAAGGTGTATTAATCTGCACCGAAACTATTGAGGCTCAGGAAGAATTAAAACTCATGCTTGGCGGTAAATTTGGTGCGGCTGGTGCAACAGTGGTAATCGAAGAATTTTTAAGCGGAATAGAACTTTCCGTATTTATTTTAACCGATGGAGAAAACTATGTTACCCTCCCTTCGGCAAAAGATTATAAAAGGATTGGCCAGAACGATACCGGTTTAAATACAGGCGGTATGGGCTCGGTTTCTCCGGTTCCATTTGCCACACCAGAATTTTTGGCCAAGGTAGAAGAGCGTATCATTAAACCAACAGTTGAAGGACTGAAGAAAGATAACATTGATTATACTGGTTTCATCTTTTTCGGATTGATAAAAATAGGAGAAGAGCCATTTGTGATCGAGTACAATGCGCGGATGGGCGATCCTGAAACCGAAAGTGTTATCCCTAGGGTGGAAAACGATCTGGTTGAACTGTTTTTAGCTACAGCGCATAAAAAATTAAATGAAGTTAATCTGGTGATTTCCGAAAAAACAGCAGCGACCGTAATGATTGTGGCTGGTGGTTATCCGGGTGATTATTTAAAGGGCAAAGCGATCAGCGGAATTGAAAACCTGCGCCATTCGAACGCCTTTCATGCTGGTACACTTTTAGAAAATGATGTCGTAAAAACAAACGGCGGCAGGGTAATTGCGATTACCAGTTTACAAGATGATCTGTTTACCGCTTTACAATCAGCAACCGCTGATGCCGGCAGAATTTATTTCGACGGAAAATATTTCAGAGAAGATATTGGTTTCGATTTAGTTTAAACTAATCTTATATAAAAAAGAAAGCCCTCAGATCACTAGATCTGAGGGCTTTCTTTTTGAGTGTCTTTAACAAATAATTCTTATTTAGATTTACTTCCCAATAATTCCTGAAGTTTATCTTGTAAAGCTTGTTCTCTCAATCCTTTAGCAATAATTTTACCTGTTGGATCAATTAAGAAGTTAGCCGGGATAGATTGAATGCCATACATCTGGGCAACCTCATTACTCCATCCTTTTAAGTCAGATACATGCGTCCAGGTTAACTTATCCGCATCAATGGCTTTCTCCCATGCTGCTTTAGTTGTTCTTGTATTTCCACCGTCTAATGAAACGCCCAATACAGTAAAGCCTTTATCTTTAAATTTATTATAGGCAACCACTACGTTAGGGTTTTCGTTACGACAAGGGCCACACCATGATGCCCAAAAATCTACCAAAACATATTTACCCTTAAAATCAGATAATTTTACAGGTTTTCCGGCAGTATCTAGTTGTGTAAAGTCCATTGCCATAACACCTACAGCTGTTTTTCTTCCAGCTTCGAATATTTGAGCAATTTTTTTACCATTCGAACTTGTCTTCAATTCTGGCGACAATCCATTAAAAGCCTTTTCTGCAGCCACTATCTGATCAGGATCTGAAGCCAATTGGCTAACTGAAGTTAAGCTGATAAAAGATTTTGGGTTGCTGTTTGCAAATTGTAATAACAATGGGGTCATTCCAGCAGCCTCTTTTTCATAACGTGCACCTAAAGCAGCCATTCCAGCTTTATCTTGTTTTTGTTCAGGCGTGTAAGCCGCATATTCTGCATTAATTGCCGCAAGTTTATCGCTTACCGGTTTAGTTAATGCTTTTAATTTTGCTGCATCATCATTAACAGCAGAGCCTGTAATGGTTGCTTTCTTTAAAGAATCTGCTGCGGCCAGTTTAATATTTCCAGGCTCCACATATAGTGATAAAGCATCTAACTTCTCACCCTGTGCCGGACGGTTAACGTAAGGGTTTTTATTTAAAAAAAGACTTCCCTGAGCTGGGTTTGATAATGTTCCTTTAAAGGCGAAAGCTCCGTTTGTTACAGTTGCAGAATCGGTAATGTTTTTACCATCACCCTGATAAATTAAATAAACCTTGTTTCCGGTTTTTAATCCTTTTATGTCGCCATTAACTGTAAATGGCTTTTGTGCCAATGCTGCAAGTGGCAATAAAGCCATCGCAGATAATAATATTTTTTTCATGTGGGATAATTGGGATAAGTTAATCGTTCTTCAAATATAGAAATCTGTACCGCTAAAACGTAAATAGCTGTGTAAAATTATGAAAGATTATTTATTAGCGCACAATGTTCGTTAGTATGTTATCCTAATCTATTACGCTATTGATCTCCAACTTAATATTTTATACCGACTACGTTTTTGGTTTTCTAAACCTCCATAAATTAATGTTTTCTCCACTTTTTGCGGACTTGCGTTTAACTCAAATTTGTCTAAGTTTTTAAATAACTCAGAGGTGATGGTTTGTGAAGCTTTAACTTCAAATACGGAGAAGCCATCGTCCGTTTGCTGAAGTAAATCTACCTCATTGGCATGGCTATCTTGCCAAAAATAATATTCGTTATTTAGATTGTTGTGGTAATTTTGTTTTTGAAATTCTGCAATCACCATATTCTCAAAGATGTTTCCTTTTAGTCTGTTTCCTGTTAAAGCCTTGCTATTCTTGATTTTTAAGAGATGACATAATAAGCCTGTGTCGTAAAAGTAAAGTTTTGGTGTTTTTACCAATCGCTTATTGAAGTTTTCGTGATATGGTTGCAAAAGATATATAATATAACTGCTTTCCAGAACAGAGAGCCAGTTTTTTGCAGTTGGTTGTGATATATTGCAAGCATTAGCCAATGCGCTCAAATTAAGTAGCTGTCCTGCTTGGTTAGCACATAAGCCAATAAATGTTCTAAACGTTCGTAAATCTTTAATGTTTAAGAGTTCAGTGACATCTTTCTCTACATAAGTTTGGATATAATTGGCGAAATAAACATTCGGTTGTATGTCGCGGTCATAAATGGCTGGATAAAAACCTTTAATACAGGCTTCTGTAAATGAATCTTTTAGTAGGTCATTAGTTTTAAGTTCTGATAAATCAAACGGTAAGAGTTTAAATAAGGATACTCTACCTGCAAGGCTCTGTGTGATGCCTTGCATTAAATGAAAATTTTGTGAGCCCGATAAAATGAACTGCCCCATTATTTTAAATTCATCAACAATATTTTGCAGGTAAGAAAAGAGCAAGGGTGCTCTTTGTACTTCATCAAAAATTACTTTATCATCATATTCGCTTAAAAACCCATTTGGATCTTCTGTTGCAAAGGCTCTAACATCAGGGTTTTCTAGAGAAACGTACCTGTAATCCGAAAATATATTTTTTAACAAGGTAGTTTTTCCCGATTGCCTTGGTCCTGTAATAGCGATAATCGGAAACTTACCTTTTTGAGCTTCGATATGTTTAGTGATATTTCTTTTAACTAGTTCTTGCATAGTTATTTATTTGGTTCAAATATACCAAAAAAATATAAAGATATATAATAGCGACTTTGAAATTACACAGCGTCTACTTTGAAATTACACAGCATCTACTTTGAAATTACACAGACTTTTTAATTTAGTTTTTGATAGGTTCTCCACCACAAATCGGGCATTTCGCCATTAACAGCCATCTGGTAATCATCATACCTGCAAGGTACAAGGTGGTAACGCTCGTTTTTTGTTTGGCCAGATGGATAAGGTACCTGCATCCACCAGCGGTCTGATTTTTTGCTTTTTACAAACATCATTTCGCCTGAACCGTCTTTTAAACTGGTTCGGTAAATCATAAACTGCGATTTCGGTGTCAGTGGAAAATCTTTTTTACGGGCATAAAATCCTTCCATAAAATACCATACCATTTGCGCAAGCAAAAAAGCCGTTTGCCCATTGTTATCGTAGGCAGGATTAAACTCATAAAAGCCGATTGAGGTCAGTTTATCATTCATACCGGCATAACGGGCAATACGGCAGGCCTCCTCACCGTCAAAACCGTTTGGTGTAGTATTCGCATTTGCAGCAGCATCCGCAGAGCGGATAGCTCCCATATCAAAGCTGATCATGTTTGCATTGCGGATAATAGGCTCTGTTAGGGTAATGTCCTGCGCAAATTCACCCAGGCGATGCACATCAAAGTATAACTTATCCATCACACTCAAACTTTCCTGGTTAACAAAATAGGTTTGGTAACCCACATTGCTAAAATTGAACAGGTAATTGGGCTGATGCAGGAAAATTTTATTCAGATAACAGTCCGATCGGGTGGTAATTCCTTCGTTATCATCATCGCCGATATCAAATTGATTATCAATAACAACTAGGTCTACCTTTTGCTCTAAATCTTCATAACCCAAATACTGGCCGTAGGTTAAGTCCTGTCCACCGCCAATAATAATCGGGATGATGTCTTTTTTGATCAGTTCTGAAACCACCATTTTGATGGCAATATAAGTATCGGCAATGGTTGCGCCGTGTTTAATATTGCCTAAATCAACAATCCTGCTGTTAAAAGCACCCTCGTTGAGTTTATAAAATTTCTCTCTAAAATAATCTGGAGCGAGGGCAGTTCCTTCGTTATTTACCGCACCTCTTCCATCAAGCACCCCAAAAATAGCCAGATCGTAGGTGTGCTCCTCAAAATCGGGAAACGATTCGATGTAAATCTGCGCTTTTAAGCCCAGCTGACTTGTGAAAAATCCTTGGCTAGGTGTAAAACTATCGGGGTTTATTGGGGAAAAGAAATCCGTTAATGACATATATTTAAAACTCTCGGCTCAAATATCTATTTTTGAATGCGTATTTCCACATATAGCCCGAAAAAAATAAAATGATACTGGTAACCGGAGGAACTGGATTTTTAGGATCTGAATTAATTAAGCAGTTAACTGACAAAGGTTTAACGGTGCGGGCGCTGAGGCGGGAGAAATCTAAAATCCCCGTACTGATTAAAGATAATCCATTGATCGAGTGGTTTGTAGCCGATATCAATGAGCCTTCTGTGTTGGAAGATGCCTTTATAGGCATAACTAAAGTATATCATTGTGCCGCATTTGTATCCTTTAACCCCAAAGATAAAAAGCAGCTTTTTCATGTGAATATCGAAGGTACTTCGAATATTGTAAACCTTTGTGCCGAAAATAACTGCCGTTTATTGCATGTAAGCTCTGTAGCGGCCCTTGGCAATGCCAAAAAAGGCCATAAAATTACCGAGAAAGATTTCTGGGAATATGATGCAAAAGCCCATGCTTACGGCTTGTCTAAGTATGAGGGCGAAATGGAAGTTTGGCGGGGCATAACCGAAGGTTTAGATGCACTTATCGTTAACCCATCGGTAATTATTGGTAAAAATGCCGGTTTCGAAGGCAGCGGAGCAATTTTTAAATTGGTTAAAGGAGGTTTTCCTTTTTATACCGATGGTGCCTCAGGTTTCGTGGATGTAGAAGATGTAGCCAAAGCAATGGTCCTGTTGATGGATGCTGAGGTTTCGGGAGAACGTTATATTATTTCGGCCGATGACTATCATTATAAAGACCTGTTCGGCGAAATTGCACATGGTTTTGCCGTTAAATCCCCAACAAAGGAAGCAAAGCCCTGGATGCTGGGAATAGCCTGGCGGGCTTTAAAGTTTGCATCATTATTTACGGGTAAACAACCTTCCATAACCAAAGATGCCGCAAAAAGCAGTTTAACTTTAAGCTATTATAACAACAACAAGGTAAAAGCGGAAACAGGTATAACCTTTAAGCCTGTTGCCGAAAGTATAAAAGAAATTACCCAACATTTAAGATAATGCCCAAACAGAAAGCCTATTACATCATCGATTTTGATAGTACCTTTACCCAGGTAGAAGCACTTGATGAACTTGCCCGAATTTCGCTTAAGAACCACCCAGACAAAGAAGCGATCTTCCAAAAAATTGAAGATTATACCAATTTTGCCATGGAAGGAAAACTATCCTTCTCCGAAAGTTTGGCACAGCGTGTTAAACTGCTCGAAGCAAATGAAGAGCATTTAAAACAGCTGATCAAACATTTAAAAAAGAAAGTGTCTACCTCTTTTTCGCGTAATGCAGAGTTTTTTAAAAAACATGCCGACGAAGTTTTAATTGTTTCTGGTGGATTTAAGGAGTTTATTACCCCGGTGGTAAGTCAGTATCACATTAAGAAAGAAAATATTTATGCCAATACCTTTGTAACCACAGGCGACGGTAAAATTATTGATTACGATCACGCTAATCCTTTAAGTGAAGAAGGTGGTAAAGTAAAGTTGCTCCGTCATTTAAAACTAGAGGGCGAACTATTCGGGATCGGAGATGGTTATTCGGATTTCCAGTTGCGCGAAAGCGGAATCATCAATAAGTTTTTTGCCTTTACCGAGAATATTGCCCGCGAAAGCATCGTTTCAAAAGCAGACCACGTTACACCTAGTTTCGACGAATTTTTATACGTAAACGATCTTCCACGTGCAATTTCTTATCCCAAAAACAGGATTCTTTGTCTGGTAATTGGAGAGGTTGATCCCTTAACGATCTCGATCTTGAAAAATGATGGTTTATCCATTCGTCATAAAACCTCTTTCGAAGAGAAATATGTAAAAGATGTAGGAATTATCCTGTTGGCTGATGGTGAAAAGATAGATAAGGAACAATTAAAAAATGCAGCAAAGCTGAAAACTATCGGTTATTTAGGGAGTGCGAAAAACAAAATCGATCTGGATGTTTGCACCAAACAAGGCATTGTGGTTTTCGACGATCCCAAGAACAATCCACGTAATATCGATTTTATACCAAAACGTGTGGCCGATTTTATGAATACCGGAGCCACTTATCTGAGCAGCAATTTTCCAAATTTACAATTGCCAAAAATTGAGAAATCGCATCGTTTAATCCATATCCACAAAAACGTTCCTGGTATTATGGCAAAAATTAATACCGTTTTTGCCAAACACGATATCAATATTGTAAGCCAGTTTTTAATGACTAACCCCGAAATAGGTTATGCCATTACCGATATTAATGCACAGTACGATAAACAGTTGTTTAAATCGCTTAAAAAGATCGAACATACGATAAAGTTTAGGGTGCTGTATTAAGTCCTCATGCTGTCATTCTGAGTGCAACGAAGAATCTCTGTGTTTTATACTTGCTCTCATAAAGTGCTGTCTGCTCAGTGCTTCGTTGGTTGCAGATTCTTCACTGCGTTCAGAATGACAATGTGTTTCTTATTATTCCGCCCCTCGCCTGACGCTCTTTGCGATTTGGATCAGCTTTGACAACTTTAATAATAAAATAGAAAGGAAGTTGTCAAAGCGAGTTCATTCGGGTGCTGAATTAAGTACTCATGCTGTCATTCTGAGTGCAACGAAGAATCTCTGTATCTTTATACAGGCTCCCATAAAGTGCTGTCTGCTCAGTGCGTCGTTGGTTGCAGATTCTTCACTGCGTTCAGAATGACAATGTGTTTCTTCGTATTCCACCCCTCGCCTAACGCCCCACGCTCTCCCCTACCTCAAAAACTGATGCCTTTTTAACAGTAAATGTTTAGGCGCTCCTACCGTTTGCGATCGGTAAATCCCGGTATGACCTGAAAACAAGTAGGCCGTAACACACGCTAATGCGATATAAATTCCAGATGCGGTGCCGAATAACTCTACGCCCATAAAAATACAGGCCAATGGTGTATTTGCTGCACCAGCAAAAACGGCTACAAAACCCATTCCTGCAAGCAATCCATACGGCAATGGAATAAAGAAACTTAAAAAGCTGCCCAATGTTGCGCCAATAAAGAATAGTGGGGTTACCTCACCACCTTTAAACCCGGCACTCAGCGTAAGGGCTGTTAAAAACAATTTAATAGCGAAGGTATAATAGGGGTCTTGTTGGGTGAATGATGCTGAAATCACAGGGATGCCCAGGCCAATGTATCTGGTATTCCCGATCAGGTAAATAATGCCGACTAAAATTATTCCACCAATAAATGGTCGTAGTGGTGGATATTTAATTTTACTGAAAAGTTTTGATAAAGCATGGTTTAAGGCCGAAAAAGATCTGGCCACCAAGCCAAATAATATTCCAGCACCTAAAGATAACAATAAATTGATCGAATTCATTTCAGGTACTGCAGATATGGAATAGTGGGTATGGCCAACACCCCAGGCCTTGCAGGCATAATCGGCAATAATTGCAGTGATAAATGATGGAAGAATTGAGCTGTAGGTCAAACTTCCAACAACAAAAACCTCTAGTCCAAATACCGCGCCAGCCAAAGGCGTTCCGAAAACAGAGGCAAAGCCAGCGCTAATGCCGCAAATGAGGATCACTTTCCTGTCTCTGGCTTTAAGTTTGAACAATTTAGTAAACTGATCTGCAAAGGCTCCACCAATCTGAACAGCTGTGCCTTCCCGTCCGGCCGACCCACCAAATAAATGGGTTATAATTGTTCCGGCAAAAATAAGTGGTGCCATCACAATAGGTATTACTTTTTTAGGCGATTGCAATTCTTCGATCAAAAGATTGTTGCCCTTTACTACTGCTGTGCCCCAATAATGATAAGCCAAGCCAATAACAATACCTGCTAAAGGTAAAAACGCAATCATCCAGAGGTGCTGCTCGCGGTAGTTGGTTGCCCAGTTTAAAGTTGCTAAAAATAAAGCCGAGGCAGAACCAATAATTCCACCCAATATGGCAGAGATCAGCAACCACTTTAAAGTACTCATGAGGAGTAATCCGAAGTCGAACTTAATAAAGCGGTGAATAGACAGAAGAAATCCTTCTGTTAGTCTTTTAACAGGCATTTGAATTCAATTTTAAATAAAAATCGTAGGAGTCATCAGCCTGTTTGGGCGGTTTTGGCGGTACCCCATCGCCGTCGTTTCAAATGTATAAAATTTAGTTATTTGTTGCAAAATCTTTATCACCTTTGTGCAGCTAACTTCAAACAATGGATTTCACACCTGAAATAAAAGACAAACTAAACCAATTACAAGAAAAATACACGGCAATGGGGCAGGATATGGCCTCATACCTTGATGGCCTGTTATATGCCGATTTCCTAACCTACTGGGATTATATCCATCTGGACACCTTATTGAGCCTGCAGAGCCCTAAAACACCAATTCCTGATGAAGAAATCTTTATCATGTACCATCAGATTACAGAGCTTTATTTTAAGCTTGCACTGCACGAGTGCAGGCAGATTGCTGAACATGAAAATTTAACCGCCGAATTTTTTACAGCCCGTGTAAAACGCATCAATGCTTATTTCAATGCCTTAACCACTTCTTTCGAAGTGATGGTAGATGGGATGGAGAAAGAACAGTTCCTGAAATTCCGTATGTCGTTATTGCCTGCAAGTGGTTTCCAGTCTGGTCAGTACAGGATGATTGAAATTTGCGCCACAGATTTTATCCGTCTGGTAGATAAATCTAAACGTGATGAATTACGCACCGCAACGATAGAAGAACAGTTTGAAAACATCTATTGGAAATTTGGTGCAACTGAGCTGGCTTCGGGCAAACAAACCTTAACCTTAAAACAATTTATAAAAAAGTATGCGGCACAATTCTTACAGTTGGCAAAAGACCGTTCTTTAACCAATTTCTCCGCGTTATATCATCGGTTACAGGCAAATGGAGCCGATGTTTCGGCACTTGCAGAAGAGTTGCGCAAGCTGGATTTATATGTCAATGTAGAGTGGCCTTTGTCGCACTACAAATCAGCTGTACGTTATCTGGAGAAAGATCCTATTGATGTGGCAGCAACTGGCGGTACCAACTGGCAGAAATACCTGCCTCCGCGTTTTCAAAAAAGAATTTTTTATCCTTTCTTATGGACGGATGCACAAATGGAAGAGTGGGGCAGAGGTTGGGTGCTTAGTGTACTTAAAACACTCAAAAGCAAAGATTAATATTGCAAAAAGCTATTAAAAAAGCCCGTTTTTTACTAATTTGCGCAAAATAATTAATGACAGAATGAATGAATTATTGAATTAGAGAATGAGCAATAAAAACACTCTATCATTTCAGACATTCACTCATTCAAAATTCAATAATATGACCGAGACATTAGATATAAAAATCACTAAAGCAAATGAAACCCGTTTGGCTGTTACTGATTTTTCGCAATTACCGTTCGGTAAGGTTTTTACCGATCACATGTTTACTGCCGACTTCGAAGATGGCGAATGGAAAAATTTACAGATCCTTCCTTATGGCCCAAT
The DNA here is from genome assembly GCF_032678585.1 of Pedobacter psychrodurus. GTDB lineage: Bacteria > Bacteroidota > Bacteroidia > Sphingobacteriales > Sphingobacteriaceae > Pedobacter > Pedobacter psychrodurus_A. The sequence continues at coordinate 43,114 of NZ_JAVTSN010000031.1, forward strand.
TCCGATGAGCCCGGCAATTTCTGCACTTCATTATGGACAGGCAATTTTCGAAGGATTAAAAGCTTACCGCCAGCCGGATGGAAAGATTAGCGTATTCCGTGCCGATAAAAATTTCGAGCGTTTTAACAAGTCAGCGGCAAGGATGTCGATGCCTGGTATTCCAGAGGAAGTTTTTATGCAAGGTTTGGCTACATTGATTAATGTTGATGAAAAATGGGTGCCCAACCAGGAAGATTATGCTTTATATATCCGCCCGGTAATGTTTGCAATGGATCCGTATTTAGGTGTTAAGGCATCAGATACTTATAAATTTGCTTTGTTAACTACACCAACCGGACCATACTATAGCAGCGCTTTAAAAGTTAAAATCGAAACTGAATTTACACGTGCAGATGAAGGTGGCGTTGGCTTTGCTAAAACTGCCGGAAATTATGCCCGTTCGTTATACCCTTTCGAACAAGCTAAAAAAGAAGGTTACGATCAACTGATCTGGACAGATTCGGTAACACACGAATTTATTGAAGAAGCCGGAACAGCGAATTTACTTTTTGTAATTAACGGTAAACTGGTTACTCCTTCTGTACGCAGTACGGTTTTAGATGGCGTAACACGCGATACCATTATCAAACTAGCGAAAGATGCTGGTGTTGAAGTGGAAGAACGCAGGGTTTCTGTTAAAGAAGTGATCGAAGGAATCGAAAATGGTAGTTTAACTGAAGCTTTTGCTGCAGGAACCGCTGCTACGGTTACACATGTAGGCGAAATGGGTTATAACGGGCAGATTTATAAATTAACCGATCCTTCAACAAGGCACATTTCTAATGGCATTGCTAAAAAATTAAACGATATCCGTTACGGTTTAGTGCCAGACGAGTTTGGATGGAACTGGGTTTTGTAATAGAAAATCCTATATAAAATAAGAAACCCCGGTACAGCAGATGTATCGGGGTTATTTTTTGTTTCATTTATGGGTTTCTAATCCTCGGACGACGGACTTTCCGTCTTCGGACTTATTTGTCTAAAATTACCACACCTTTAGCCTCAAATGCCAGCTCTTTTTTAGGATCGGTAATTTTTGCTACTTCTTCAGGTGTTTTTTTTGCATCTTCGGCATAGTGGCGTAAAGTTTCTACTGAGATGGTTTGTTTCTTTGCCAAACCATCTAAAACTACTTTTTTGCCTACAATATCCATTGGCATAAAGAAAGCATAATCTTTAAAGGTTACCCGCATCGGATCACCATTTGGCATTTCCAAAGTCATCCAGCATCCTTTTTTCTTACACACATCTACCACCTTGCCTTCAATTTTCATATCGACAGTTTTTTTGTCGCCCATGGCGGCTTCCATTTTTGCTGCAGGTTTTACATCTCCTGGTTTAACTTCCTCTCCAAATTTTTGGCCGGTATAAGCTGTTTGTGCAAACGCAAATGCCACAAACAGGCAAAAGCTTACACTCAAAATGATCTTTTTCATCGTCTATTAATTTATAATTGTTCTGGTTGCTGCCTTAACTCAAAGTTATTTAAAATTTTTCTAAATCGTGAACTGCAAAAAAAATCCTCGCTGGTTTTCACCAACGAGGAAATCATCCCATTTTCGTAAAGATCCCATGTCGTGATCCAGACAGTATTTACAAGGCAAAGCTCAAACCAAAACTTTTATTTCTAGTTGATTTGTGTTTAAGTCATTAATAATCAGTTATTTATGTATGTGTCGGCAATTGTGATTAAAATTCGGTGAATTGTGGAACTGTGGAATTTTATCGTCTATATGGGGAATATTGTTGATCTGTTTCCCCAAATGTGTTACCTATCCAAAACAAGGCTGTTCGCCTGTTGCAATCGAAACGGTTTTTGATCGATCTCAATTTCCAGTAACAGATTACCCTCTCGCCTTTAGAAATAATTAATTATTAGGCATATAGTCGATGGGTAACAGGTCTCCAAGGCGCAGATTGGCCCAATATCCTTCTATTTTTAAACTCAAAGGGTTAATAATTACTCCATTCCAGTCAAAAAAAACATCGTTATCAATAATGGAAATCAAACTTGCCATCTTATTCATTTCAGAAGAAGGAATAAAAGATTCCTCAATGCGTGAACTGTTAGATTTATAGGTTTTTCGAAACCTCTTGGGGATCTCCTTAGTATAAGTAACATACAATGAATTTTTAAATTGGCATGTATCGCATCTGAATTTTATTCTGCCATTTAAACCGGGCACGTTTATAGCCTCCCACTTATTAATATAGTTAGTGTCGTTGTTTATTTTAAGTGAGTACGTGCCTTTTTGATCAGTTAGCTGCACGATCTGTTTTGCGCTTAATTTTGTAGTATCTATTACTTCAATATACTGGGGTTGCCGAAGCATTCTATTCCATGACAGAAGTGAATCTTTGTCTAAGCCGTATAAGCGAATTTTTTTTTTGATCAGCGTATCGGGTGGGCGAGACTTATTTAATGATCGTGAATCTAAAGCCACAAAGAAACCCGGTTCTTCCTTGTTAACGATGTTTCCGAGAACAGAACGGAGAAAGTGTTGTAATGAACTTGCGTATGCTTCAAGGCGTTTTTGATGCCAGTTTGATTGTTGCTGATCATTTCCCTTCATCGGTTCAAATAAGGCATAGCCTATATATGATATAAGTTCCGTTTTCTCATTCCGTTCAAAGTCTTCGACCAAATACTTCAAGCGATATCCCAGAGCTTTATTCTCGATTATCATAAAATCCGATGTATAGCCGGTAAGCTTTTGTTCTTTTTCATCGTATCTTACCCGGATTACTTTGGGATTAACGATACGGCACTGCCTTCCAAATTTCGAAGTGCCTAATATCTCTCGCATAAACATATTGAGATATTTACTGTCTACTTTTCTGGGAATCGTAATTTTGACTTCATTTAAAGACAGAGTTTTTTCTTCTATGCCAATCGTGGGTACTTTTGTATCTGCCTGTATTGATATTGGAACTTTATAAGTTTTAAAACTTAACATTGATACGATCAGTTCATAATGGCCGGGACGCACATTACGGATTGTAAAATCACCGTGTTTATCTGTTTTTGTTCCATAACTAGTCTTATCTACAAATACTGTTACGCTTTCTAAAGGTTCATTATCTGCCAGATTTATTACTTTACCCGTCATTGTAAACTGAGCAAAAGTCAGATTTGAAACTAATAAAATGAATAGGGTTAAAAAGGTGGCGTTAACTTTTTTCGAGACCATCGTTTAATATAGTTTTAACGTTTTTTACGGAAATATTTATCCAAAAACTAGGCTAAAAACCTCTTCTATTTTACTTACCGCTTTAATTTCAAGATTATATTTTTCTATTGCAATACCTTTTAAATTATATTTAGAAATATAAATGGTTTCGAAGCCCAATTTATCAGCTTCCGCAATCCGTTGTTCAATTCTGTTTACTGCTCTTATTTCTCCTGATAACCCTACTTCTGCCGCAAAGCAATTCTTGGAAGAAACAGCAATATCCTGGTGCGATGAAATAATGGCAATTAGCACCGCCAAATCAATTGCCGGGTCTTCTACCCTTATTCCTCCTGCAATATTCAAAAAAACATCTTGTGTACTTAGCCTAAAACCACAACGTTTTTCTAAAACGGCTAATAGCATGTTCATCCTCTTGGTATCAAAACCTGTGGCCGATCGCTGAGGCGTTCCATAAGCTGCCGAGCTTACCAATGCTTGTGTTTCAATTAACATCGGTCTGGCGCCTTCTAAAGTGGCGGCAATGGCAATTCCACTGAGTTCTTCATCTCGTTGCGAAAGTAAGATCTCTGAGGGATTGGAAACCTCTCTTAAACCACTCCCCTGCATCTCGTAAATACCCAGTTCCGCGGCTGCACCAAAACGGTTTTTAATCGATCTTAATATCCGGTAAACATGATGCCTGTCGCCTTCAAATTGCAAAACGGTATCAACCATGTGTTCCAATATTTTCGGACCTGCAATAGCGCCATCTTTGGTAATATGGCCGATGAGAAAAACGGGTACCCCAGTTTCCTTTGCAAAGCGTAAGAGCTCAGCGGTGCATTCCCTAACCTGCGATACGCTGCCAGGGGTTGAATCGATATGGGCAGAATGAAGCGTTTGGATAGAATCTACAACCAAAATCTCTGGTTCTAAAATTTCGATCTGTTTAAAAATATTCTGCGTGGATGTCTCCGTTAAAATATAACAGTTAGACGATGGACTTTCCTGGATCCTTTCTGCCCGCATTTTAATTTGCTGCTCGCTTTCTTCTCCAGAAATATAAAGTAGTTTTTTACCTTTTAAATTTAAAGCCAGTTGCAACATTAAGGTTGATTTTCCGATCCCGGGTTCACCACCGATTAGCACTAATGATCCCTCTACCAAACCACCACCTAAAACACGGTCGAGTTCTTTATCGCCGGTTAATATTCTCCGCTCTGTTGACGACTGTATTTCATCAACCTTACTTGGTTTGCTTAATTTACGGCTTGATGTATCACTTTTCCAGGTTGGGACAGATGCGGAACTTTTTTCTACAATTTCTTCTACAAAGGTATTCCATTGGTTGCATGATGGGCATTTACCCAACCACTTTGCCGATTCGTAGCCACAGCTCTGACAGAAAAATGCACTTTTTGATTTTGCCAATTGATTAAAATTTAGATTACGAATTTAACCTTTCTCGCTTAAAAACCCCGCAGGTTTAATTCGCTGTTTTATTATTTTCAACGGTCTCACTGAAGGCCGCCGCTTTTAAAACCTGCGCGGTTTAAAACGCAAAAAGCCCGGACTTTTAAATCCAGGCATTAGGTTAATGTGTTTTGAGTTATAATTTAATCTCTTCATCTTTTGCGGAGATGAAATGGAACTCATTTAAATAATACGATGATTGTGCCTTCACTTTAATCCATTGGCCATATTTAAAGAACCAACGGCGTTGAAGGTTGAAAATCCCTTTTGTAATATAAGCTTCTATGTATGGGTGTACACAAAGTGTTACGCCTTTTTCATTCTGCTCTCTTAAAATATAATTAAGGTTGTTCTCAATATCATCCATTAAAACGATACTCGCTTTAATTTCTCCCGTCCCACCGCAGGCCGGGCATTTTTCTACCGTAACAATATTCATTTCCGGACGAACACGTTGTCTGGTAATTTGTACCAAGCCAAATTTGCTCGGAGGCAAAATGGTGTGTTTGGCTCTATCCAATAACATCAGCTCACGCAAATAATCGAATAGCATTTTACGGTTTGTTGGTTTGTGCATATCGATAAAATCGATTACCACAATACCGCCCATATCGCGCAAGCGCAATTGACGGGCAATTTCTTTAGCCGCCTCTTTGTTTACCTGTAAAGCATTTTCCTCCTGGTTTTCTTTACTGGCAGTACGGTTTCCACTATTCACATCTATTACGTGAAGTGCTTCAGTGTGCTCTACAACCAAGTAAGCACCACCTGGTAAGTTTACTGTTTTTCCGAAAGCATTTTTAATCTGCTTTTCTATCCCAAAGTGATCGAAGATGGGTTCTTTCTGTTTGTACAGTTTAACGATTTTTTCCATTTCCGGAGAAATATCGTGTACATAAGAACGGATATCATCGTACAACTCTGGTGTACTTACGTAAACGTTTGTAAAATCAGGGTTCAGAATATCGCGGATTAACGTTGATGATCTGTCCATTTCTCCCCAAACTCTTTTTGAAGGTTCGGTAGAAGGCACTTTTTTAATGAAGTTTTCCCATTTAGCAATTAAATCTAAAAGATCTTTTTGCATTTCGGCAACCCCTCTGCCTTCAGAAACAGTTCTGATAATTACCCCAAAATTTTGAGGTTTAATACTTTCGATAATCTTTTTTAAACGATTACGTTCGGTATTACTTTTTATTTTTTTTGATACAGATATGGTATTGGAGAATGGCACCAGTACCACATACCTGCCGGCAATCGAAATGTCGGAACTTAAACGTGGTCCTTTTGTAGAAATTGGTTCTTTGGCAATTTGTACAGGGAGGAGCATGTTTTTACTGAGCACATCAGAAATTTTGCCTGCCTTGTTAATATCGGCTTCTAGCTTTAAATTATCTAATAATGTGCCTGTAACCGAGCCATTACGCTTGATCTTCGTTAGCTTAATTAAAGATTGCACCTGAGGGCCCAAATCAAAATAATGCAAAAATGCATCTTTTTCATAACCAACATCCACGAAAGCAGCATTCAAGCCGGGCATAATTTTTTTAATGCGGCCTAAATAAATATCGCCTACGGCGTAGTTATTATTGATTTGTTCTTTGTGAAGCTCAACAAGTTGTTTGTCTTCAATCAATGCTATGGTAACTCCGGCAGGAGTCGAATTGATAATTAATTCTTTTACCAACAGCTACAGATTTAAGGCTTTCGCCTATTAACAAATGGATAGTAAATAAAAAACATTGATATAGCCTCCGCCTATATAATTAAAAATCATATAAATGGTTTAAACCTCATAGTGTTTACTATGAGGTTTAATTAGCTTAATCAAAATAAGAAACTATTTTTTCTTATGTCTGTTTTTTCTTAAACGTTTTTTACGTTTGTGCGTAGCCATTTTATGTCTCTTTCTTTTTTTACCGCTTGGCATAGTTTTAAGTTTTAAATGTTTTTATTAATCTGTTAATTAATTTTTATTCTTTAGTTCAGCCACCTTCTTATCAAGAAAAGAAGATAAGGTTGGGTTAGCCGCTAATTTTTTGCTTGATAAGTAAGCATTTACTGCTTCTTTATTTCTGCCTAAATTTTCTAAAGCTGTTCCTAAATAAAAATAGGCTTCAGGGGTCGGAGCAGCAGCTATTACCGTATTAAAACGGGGAATTGCTTTGTCGAACTGACCTGATTTTATGGAGAACAATCCTAAATTCATATTTGCCTTTACATTTTTAGGTTCTTTAGCCACCACCTCTAGCAACATTGCAATACCTTGCATTGGTGCACCCAGGCCATTTACTATCGTTACACCTAAGCCTGTTTTGGCTTCAATGTTTGTAGAGTCTTTCTCTAATGCGTTTTTATAAGATGTATTGGCTTTCTGCAATAAAGCAGGCTGAGCGATACTATCTTGTGTACTTTCGAAGGCTTTTATAAATTGATTGCCAGATGCCAACCATGATTTTGATGATGGCTCAGCCTGTGCAACAACTTCTAAATAAAGTGCCGATGGAGTGATTTGCTCTACATCGTCCCATTTCTGGGCCAGTTGTTTTGCAAGCTCAATCTTTTCAGCACCGTTTGCGCCTTTGTAGGTATTTTCTAAAGCTGTGATATCAGTAGCCAAATTCTTATTGATTACATTTTTTGCAGCCGTAGATGAAGTTTCGATGTTTAGTGCCGACAAAGTTGACGAAGAAGCTGCTCCGGCCATTTCGCCACTCGCAGGCATTTTGCCATTTTCTTCTGTTGGTTTCACTAAACCCTTAATGTCTCTTGTAAATAAAAATGCAACAAGCAATACAATCGCTCCAATAATAATGGTTTGTTTTGATCTGATGCTGCTATTCATATCGGTAAGACTTAGGCTTCTACGTTAATTTTTTTTGAATTGCTTTTCACTTTGTCAACAAATACTTTTGCTGGTTTAAAGCTTGGAACAAAATGCTCTGGGATAATTATTGCAGTGTTTTTTGAGATGTTTCTCGCAGTTTTTTGCGCTCTCTTTTTAACAACAAAGCTTCCGAAGCCTCTAACATATACATTTTCACCGCCAATCATGCTGGTTTTGATAACCTTGAAAAATGCCTCAACTGTTTCCTGTACATCAACCTTCTCAATTCCGGTTTTTGTTGATATTTCTGAAATAATATCTGCCTTAGTCATATTTTATTATTTATTATATTATTGTGTTTTAATATTACTACTGTTTTGGGGTTGCAAAAGTATTGCTTTTTAATGAGATAGGGAAATAAAAGATGATTTTTTTATCTCCAGACTTATCAGCCAATTGCAAGTTTTTTTTTAATCGGATAAATAGACCGTAATTTGCAGTAATGACATTTCAAAATGAACTCATCAATTGGTATCTGATAAACAAGAGAGATCTGCCCTGGAGGCATACTAATGATGCTTATACCATCTGGTTATCAGAGGTTATATTACAACAAACAAGAGTAGAACAAGGTCTTCCATACTTTAATAAATTTTTAGCGAATTTTCCAACCGTTTCCGATTTTGCCAGTGCTACCGAAGCGAAAGTTTTGAAGCTTTGGCAAGGTTTGGGCTATTACTCCAGAGGAAGGAATATGCACGCTACCGCACAAATCGTGGTAAGGGATTACCATGGAATCTTCCCAAATCTTCACGATGAGCTGATAAAGTTGAAAGGAATTGGCGAATATACGGCCGCTGCAATCTCTTCTTTTTCTTCTGGTGAGGCCCGGGCTGTGGTAGATGGAAATGTTTTCAGGGTTCTTTCAAGATACTATGGGATTGACACAGCAATCAATTCTCCGGCGGGTAAAAAAGAGTTTTATGCCCTGGCAAATGAACTGCTTTACCAGGATGATCCTGCATTATATAACCAGGCCATTATGGAGTTTGGGGCCATACAATGTAAACCCAAATCGCCCAATTGCACTATCTGCCCGCTCAATCAAACCTGTTATGCTTTTAATCATCAACTGGTAAACACCCTTCCGGTTAAAATAAAGAAGGCGGCACAAAAGCACCGCTATATTAATTATTTGGTTTGCTTTAATGATGAAAAGGTGCTCATCAGAGAAAGGCAGGCAGGTGATATATGGCAGCATTTATACGATTTCCCGAGCTTAGAGACTATTGAGGCATACGGATTAGATCACCCGGTATTTATCGAACAGATAAAAGGTGCTTTTGGAGAAGATGTAGATTTTGAGTTTGTCAGCAGTAAAAAGCACTTATTAACACACCAAATAATCCATTTGCAATTTTTTATATTAAAAAATTATATATTTAACTTTAGTAAACAAAAGGAACTTAATTGGGTTTCTTTAAATAAGGTAGATGAGTTACCGCAGCCAAAAGTAATCCACGATTTTATCCAAGAATACTTTTATAAGCAAAAAATGGAGTAACTAACCATCTTAGCGGTGCACATTTACAGAACGAAACAACTAACCAAAAATATTTATGTCTGGGATTAACAAAGTTATTTTAGTAGGCCACTTAGGCAAAGACCCTGAAGTGCGACATTTAGATGGTGGCGTAACAGTAGCCAGTTTTCCATTAGCTACATCGGAAACATACAACAAAGACGGTAAGAGAGTAGAGCAAACAGAGTGGCACAATATTGTGTTGTGGCGGGGATTGGCCGAGGTAGCTTCTAAATACCTGCAAAAAGGTAAACTTGTTTACATCGAGGGGAAACTGAGAACGAGATCCTTCGAAGACAAAGAAAAGGTTAAAAAGTATGTAACGGAAATTGTTGCTGAGAATTTTACCATGTTGGGCCGGAAAAGTGATTTTGAACAGAGTCCAACTACACCAACACATCAAAGCTCGGAGGCTAAAATCGAAGACGAATTTACAATCGGCCCGTCTGATGAAAGTGGAGATCTTCCTTTTTAATTTACACGCTGATTACTACATAAAAAAGCTACCTGGATAAGAGGTAGCTTTTTTTGGTTAAGCCCATATTCAGATGTTGCCAAGCAGGTCCTGTTTTAAGGTTAACGAGAGCTTTAAATGAACTTTTTAATGGTTTACATCGTGCGCGCCTACATGATGACGCCCAGGGCTTAATACGCCTTTTAGGTGTGCATTGTTTCTGATGGACGCTAAATTACGATCTGAGGATAAACAACACTTGAAATGCTACTGTTTCTGGTAATAAAAAGGCAAAAAAAAATCTCCTGGTTTTTTGAAACAGGAGATTTTAAAAAAGAAATTAAAGTGATTAATTAATCTTTGTATAATAAATATTCAGTTTCAACTTGTTCGTAGTTGAGCTGGAAGCTCCGATAATTGCTCTTTCTGCAGAAGTTGCAGTAGGTATAGCCTGAAAATCAGTATAAGATGTTGGCGCAAGGAATGTACCATAATCTTCTATGGTTTTATCAATTATGCCTTGAACATAACTCGTTATGGTAAAAATATAACGGTTTTTTAAGGCATCAAAATAACCGCCAAATAGTGCGTCTCCGCCTGTGCTACCTGTAAAAGTAGTATAATCAGGAATACTTCCTGGTTGATGTGCAATATCCCAACGGTATAAGGAAAGTCTTTGTGAAGCATTGAAAGGATACACAGGTGCTCCATCACCTAACTCTACTACTAATTCTGCTTTGTTCACAATTACTTTTCCATAGGTGCTTGTAAAGTTTAACAACTCAGGGAAAGTAAGTTTTGTTTTTACACCAGCCAAACCTTGTAAATAAGTTACATCATATGAAGCTGTAGGGGCTGAAATTTGGGTTTGTATAGGCGTACCGGTATAATCGTGCTTAATGTTTGCTGCTATGCCCACAGTTTTACTGTTTGAATTTAATGCACCTACCGGGAAGTTTACCGTTGCTGTATCTATTCCGCTAGAGGAGTTGACTTTTTTCCAAACCAATTGTAAGTAAGAGTCTGTACCCGTAAAATTAAAGAAGCCGATACCCCCAACACCAGTTGAGGATGTTTTGTTTACCTTTGCATACAAGCCTTTAAAAGCCTCGATAAATTTTGTATCTGTTGCTGTTCCTGCTGTGCCAAGATTTAATATATTGGCTTGTATAAACGCTTTGTTTAAAGGAATTCTGATCTGTGCGGGAACGGTTTTTAGGGTGTCTTTGCCTGCTATAACATCAAAGACCTTAGTTTTAGTATTTGGTGCCAATTTGCCGGTAAAATTCCCTAACAAAGTATTGTTGATTGCCTGCACATCCGAACTTTTGTAGTTCTCAACTTTGTTTGTCAGTTGAAAAACATCAATACTATATTTAGAATTGATCGTATCGCCGTAAAACTTGGTTATGGTGCTGGATTCATCAAATTTTAAAACCAAAACTGCCGAATCGAGTACTGGAGTTGTTCCAAAATCGTAACTTGTACTTACCGGATAAACCGTCATGGCCAGGCCAGCTTCTGTTTTACCAAAAACTGGATCAGTCATGTAGCCTAATGGATAACGGTTTAGTTCTGAGGTAATCGCTGGTGTTTCTTCAACCAGTTGAGATTTTACATCAGACACAACCAGGGTTCCGGTAATTGCGTTACCCGGATCAACATCTAAACCAACACCATCGGGGTTTTTACATGATGCAAAAAGAAAAAGACCTATCAACAGGGTTAATAAGTCTTGTTTTGTAAATTTCATATTTAAAATAATAATACCTAATTAAGCAACTGAAACCAATTCATCGTTTGAAATTTCTTCATAAAAAGTATAGAAGTTTTCAAAATTCTCGGTTAAGTTAAAAGCTAATGTTGGCTTATTGGAATCTTTAACAAATTTTAACACATCTTTGTTCAGGTTTTCGTCTGCTAAAACTACTGCGTCTGAGTGTGTTATCGCGCCAATGTGCATACTGTCGCAATCAGATGGTAAGAATGCTTTTGTATCCTCTTCCGTCATGTTTGCCATTACGGCTTTCTTCGCGAAATCAGCATTTAATTTTTCTGTAAAGCCATCCTCATAAATAGAATAAACCACTTTCGAATTTTTAAAAGTAGGATCGTTTTTATAAGTTGTTTTAATGTAAGCAGGTACCAATGCGCTCATCCAGCCATGGCAGTGAACGATATCTGGTGCCCAGCCTAATTTTTTAACCGTTTCTAATGCACCTTTGCAGAAGAAAATGGTGCGTTCATCATTGTCGTCGAAAAATTTTCCGCTAGCATCTCTAAATACCTGTTTGCGTTGGAAATACTCTTCGTTGTCTAAGAAATAAACTTGCATGCGTGCAGCTGGGATGGAGGCTACTTTAATGATTAAAGGGTTATCATTGTCATCAATAATGATGTTCATTCCCGATAAGCGGATTACTTCGTGTAAACGATTTCTTCTTTCGTTGATATTACCAAATTTTGGCATTAAGATGCGGATTTCGAATCCTTTCTCTTGCATTGCCTGAGGTAATTGGCGCGTGATTTCAGAAATTTTAGTAAGCTCGAGGAAAGGCGACATCTCGTGTGTAACAATCAGCAGCTTCGTTTTTGCCATCTCCATATTCTAAGAAAATATTAAGTTAAATAAAAGATAATGAGCTGCAAAGGTAAGCATAATAATACTATTTATCAATATAGCAAGCATTTGTTTGGTTTCGTTTAGATTAATTTACACCTTTACGGCTTTAATTTAGATTGTCCAAATTGGAAATATTTAAAACCAAAGCAGCGCTTAAGGCTTTTTTAAAACCTTTTAAAGCATCAGGTAAAAAAATAGCATTGGTACCTACCATGGGTGCTCTGCACAATGGCCATATATCATTGATAAAATTGGCTCAACAAAATGCCGATATCATTATCTGTAGCATTTTTGTAAATCCTACACAGTTTACAGATCCCAAAGATTTAGAAAAATATCCCCGCCCGATTGAGCATGATCTCGCTATGCTGGAGGCTGCAGGCTGCAATGCTGTGTTTATGCCAAATGTGGATGAAATGTATCCCAAAGGAGCAGATGAAGCCTGGCATATTGATTTAGGCAATGCCGAATTTTTGTTGGAAGGCGAATTTAGGAAAGGGCATTATCAAGGCGTAACGCAGATTGTAAAAAAACTGTTTGATGCCGTTGAACCAGATGTAGCCATGTTCGGTCAAAAAGATTTTCAGCAGGTTTTGATGATTAAAAACATGTTGGCTTATTTTAAACTGCCGATTTCGATCATCACCTGCCCCATTATTAGAGAAGACGATGGTTTGGCCATGAGCAGCCGGAATATCCATTTATCGGCCGATGACCGTTTACATTCTTTGGTGCTGAGTAAATCATTACAATTCGTCGTCGATCATTTTAATGAATATGCATTAACCGAATTGGAAGATAAGGCCAAAGCGTTTTACCATGATATTGATGGCGTTGAGCTCGACTATTTTACCATTGCCAATGGCGATACACTTGAGCCTGCCAAATCGAAAGAAGAAAACAATCTGGTTGCCCTGGTTGCCGCAAAAGTAGGCTCTACCAGGTTGATCGATAATATGATCATTAAATGATGTAAAATGGAAGATGTAATATGGGTGATAAACGCTGTCAACCATCATCCGTTTTCCATATTATATCTTCCGTTATTGAAACTCCAAACTGATTACTAACTTTGCCAAATGGTTATTACTATATTAAAATCGAAAATACACCGTGTTAGGGTAACACAAGCCGAATTAAATTATGTAGGCAGTATTACGATAGATGAAGATTTGATGGATGCAGCAAACATTATCGCTAATGAGAAGGTGCAGATTGTAAATAATAATAATGGTGCGCGTTTCGAAACCTATGTAATTAAAGGCGAACGCGGTACCGGAACCATCTGCTTAAATGGGGCAACGGCTCGTTTGGCGCAGCTTGGCGATATTCTGATCATTATGTCGTACGGCGCATTACCGATAGACGAAGCTAAAAAATATAATCCTATATTGGTGTTCCCTGATGATAACAACCACTTGCTAAAATAACCTTGTGACATTCGACCTCAAAACAGCGCTAAAGTACATCATCCTGTTTTTAATCGGGATAGGGGTACTATATTTAGCTTTTAGAGGTCAGGATTTAGGAAAGATCTGGCAGGAAATCAAAACCGCCAACTACTTTTGGGTAATTACTTCTGCATTTGCCGTATGGATTGCCCATGTGTTACGTGCTTTGCGTTGGCAAATGTTATACCAGTCCATCCATTATAAAGTGAGTTTCTGGAATGCTTACCATGCTGTTATGATCGGTTATCTGGCTAATCTGGCTTTGCCACGCTTCGGAGAAATTGGCCGTTGTTCGGTTATCCACAAAGCAGAAAAGGTACCCATGTTTGCTTCAATAGGCACCGTCATTACCGAACGGCTATTTGATGTGCTTGTACTCTTTCTCACTGCATTGGCGATGCTGATTTTTCAGCATGATATTGTGGCCGATTTTCTTTACGAAACCATTTATATTAATCTCACTAAAAAATTAAGTGCCATTAATTACTTATGGTTGGTTGGCATTGGTATATTTATGCTAGTACTTATTGCTATAGCAGTCTACTTGCTTCGCAAGAAATTCAGTAAAAAATTCTTGCGCACGTTTGTAAGCCTGCGCCAGGGATTTGGCTCCTACAGCAAGCTGAAACAAAAGGGATTATTTTTGACCTATACATTAGGAATATGGATTTTCTACTCACTTTCTATGTATTTTGCCTTTTCTTCTATAGAGGCTACTTCCGGATTGCATTTTAACGCTGCATTTACCGCCATTGTATTTTCTGGTTTTGCCATGGCAGCACCCGTTCAGGGCGGAATTGGTGTTTTCCATTGGATGGTTGCCCAATCGTTAGTGCTTTATGCCATTTCTTTTAAAGATGGTTTAGCCTATTCAACCATTATTCATTCTTCACAAGTACTGCTCATTCTGGTTTTGGGCAGTTTGAGCTTATGCAAAATCTTATTCAACAAAACGCAATAAGGTTTATCCGCCATGTTTTTGTTCTGATAAGCCCCCCTATTTAAAGGTATGATCTTAACCGATTAAAGAAAATTACATCGGATATATACAACAGGCTTTGTTCGGGTGCATGTCACAGCTCCGTCTGGGATCCGAAGCGGCTCCGAAGGGGATCCGTCTCAGCCCTTAGGTTGTCTATAGTTTTTCTCTTTGTTATACGGATATAACAATTTTGAATGAAGTAAAGAATCGTTAATGATCCGACAGGTTGCCTTGAGCATTATCCTTGCTTTATTCAAAAGTTAAATAGATAACTGATTTTCTTAGTCGGCCCTGTTCTCCTCATCGCTTTTTTTGTTTTCCTTAGTCTTGTAAGTCGAACTTCCAAAATTAAAGGTTAAACTAAAAACCAACCTTTGCGAAGCGAAATAGTGGTAGAAATCGTTATTGATAATACTTTTCTCTCTAAAAATAAGCCTTCTCTTGATATTGTCGAATGCATCGTAAAGCGTAAGTTTAGTATTAAGCCTGTTATTTAACCAGCTTTTTTGTACACCAAAATCAATTCCGTAAACCGGAGCAAAAATATAGAGGCCATTACCGCTTTTCGACTCGTAGGTATAACTTACATCCAGTAGCCAGTTTTTTAATGAAAAAACCTGACTACCATTAATTGTATAGCTATATACCGGTATTTCGTAGGTATTTCCAAAGTAAGGTGTGAGTTCCTTGTTGTAATAAAAAGTAATGTTGTTGTTCATCCGCCACCATTTGTTTATGGATATAGGGGCGCTGATTTGTAAGTTCGCAAATTTTCTGTAGGGAAGGTTTCTACCTAAAAAAATAAGCTCATTGGTTATTGGATTATATTCTGGATAACGGCTCATTGGATCTGTTTCTTTCCCTGCATTTAGCGAAATATTAAGGCTCTTTCTACTATAAGACAAAGCAACAAGATCAGTTGTGGAAGCTTGTAGGTAAGGATTGCCTATCCAGTAATGCCTGGGGCTATAATAAAAACGAAATGGGTTTAACATGGCAAAAGTTGGCCTGGTTAGCCGCCTGCTGTAACTGAAGCTAAGCTGTGAATTTTCGCTAATGGCATAAGTAATATTAAGGCTTGGGAGCCATTTTGTATACTTTTTTTCTGTAATGTTGCCGGTAGTGATCGAATTGGCTACGGTGCGCGTATACTCCGTTCTTAAGCTCAAGCTGTAATTAAATTTGTTCCACTGCGCATTGTAGGAAAGGTAACCCGCCCCAATGTATTCCTGGTAATGGAACTGGTTACTCCGGTTCGGATCGGGGTTAAAAACATCATTGGCTAAGGTATCATAACGGAGGTCGTTCTGAGTGGTGGTATGGGCAAATTTTCCACCAAATTCTAGTTTCCCGCTACCTATTTTTTGTGTGTAATCTGCCTGCGCAACACGGATCATAATCTCATTTTTAGAAGCTGTTTTCCAGTAGTTCATCAACTGATCGTTTAGTACATTGCGGTTTTGAATGTCTTCTGTTTGTCGGTTATCAATTTGGGCCAAAGAGGTCATGATATGGAGTTCGCTGTTCTTAAATTGTGCATCGTAATTGATTCCGCCTGAATAATTATATTGCTTGGGAACGGCATTGTTGTCGCTTTTAACAAGTGTAACCGTTTGATCTAAGTTATTGGTTTGAGTAAGCAGCTGATTGCCAGATACCGCATTTCTATCCATTTGGTAAGTGCGCATAAAAGCCTCCAGGTTTTGCCCTTTTTTCACCTCATAAGTTATTCTTGCCTGTGCGTTATAATTCTGATTGGAAGTAATGGTTCTGGTGTCGGTAGTCATGGCGTTGGTATTGGCTAGATACTGCAAAGAATAATACTTATAAAAGGTACTCCCACTGGTATTGCCTAATCTTAAATCGTAAACAAATCGACTTGTTTTAAGCAATAAGGATAGATTATTATCTAATAAACTGTAATTGTTCTGCTGAAAACGAGCGTTATAGCTGCCTTTTAAGCCTAAAGACTGGCTCCTCTTCAATTTTACATCAATAATTCCTTGGTATTCGCCATCATATTTGGAAGAGGGCTGGTTAATCATTTCAATCGATTCGACCATGTCAGACGATAAACTGCCTAGATAGGACAAGATCTCATCATTGTTCATGTTTACGGGTTTACCATCCACAAATAATGTTGGCGTTGCTCTGCTGGCCATTACCATGGTGCCATCCTGGTTAACCTGAAGGCCGGGCAGTTTCTTAAATACATCCAACAGATTAGAAGCCGATTTGAAAAATACATTGTTGGCAATACCGATTTTAATCTGGCCATTTTGTGTGCTAAAATTTGGCACTCCCCCTGTTATGGTTACTTCCTGGAGTAGGTTAACATCTTCGGCCATTAAAACATCGCCCAGATCTATTGTCGTTGTATTATTCTCGTTTATCAATAACTCTTTTTGTACTTTTTGATAGCCGGTTAAGGTAATGGCTAAAATGTAATTCCCATTTGGCAGATCTTTAAATTCGAATAAACCCGTAGTGTCGCTATTGGCATATTTGATCACCGTGGGCTGACCTTGATCTGTCAAAACCAAATTGGCAAGAGGTATAGCTTGCCTGGTTTTGTGATCAATTAGTTTTCCCCTAATAACCTGTGCGCTTAAAAATAGAGAGTTAAATAAGAATAGGCATAATAACAATGTCGATTTCATCTTCGTGTGTTTGGTTTTTATCGAATAAACCAAAACTAGAATAGAAGGATAGTGAAAAGGTTTTGAATCTCAGATTTGGGAGTTCGGAATTATAAAACGAGACCAGATTTAGTTTGATGAAACAACTAAAAGCTGTTCCTTGTACTGCATAGGGGTGGTTTGTTTATACTTTTTAAAAGCAGTGTAAAAAGTAGATTTGGAGTTAAAACCAACCTCATACCCAATCGCTTCGAGCTTAATGCCCTTATCGTTAACAATCAGTTCGCAAGCTTCGTTTATCCTAAATCCGTTAATATAGGCTGCAAAACTTTTGCCTAAATTATCGTTCAGCAATTGCGAAAGCTGGTGACCTGAAATGTTAATTTTTTTGGCAAGATCATTTAATTTAAGATCGGGGTTCTTATAAAGTTCTTCTCCCAAAATAATTTTCTGCAGTCTGTCCGTTAGTGCCGTGGCTTGTTCTTCGGTTATCTTCTTGTTGGCATAACGCACCAAATCCTGATTGTCGGAAAAAAGATTGCTGGTTTTCCTCCTGCTAATAAAAAGGAATGTATTTAGGTAGAGAACGGCCGAGAAAAACAAAGCCCCGCTGATGCAGTGGCCATTGAAAAACGAGAAGATCGGTAATTTAAACGCTACCGGAACGATGATATTACCGATTAATACAGATAACAACAGCCGCTCAGTTGTAGAGATTTTTTCTCCTTTACTGAAAAATTTAACAAAAACATTTCTAAGCAACCAGGCCGACAGTATTATATAAACTGTAAATTGCATAGAGATTACGCTACCCATGTAATTTTCCCACACCCCGGGTTCGCTGCCGTAAGGTGCAATAATGCTGGCCATTACAATTGCCAAGACCCAAAAGAGATAAGTTCCTTTTTGTAAAGCTGTATTCTTTGCGTCTTGTCCTAATGCTGATTGAATAAAATAAAAAAGTGATGGACCAACCAATGAGCTTCCCAAAATACCAATTTGGATATAGATGCCAGGTAAAGCCGGATAGAAATAAAAGAGAAGTGATTTGCTAATCTTTAAACAAAGAGAAAAAAGCAAAAGCCCAAGAAAAAAAGAAGCTGTAGATTTTGGTTTTTTGAAGAATAACAAATAAGCACTAATGATAAAACCATTAAATGCGCCCAGGGCACTAAAGAAAAATAATATTTGCTGCCCTAGGTTCATTTAACAAAAATAATAATCTTACCTTAACACAAAGCCTATTATTGTTAATACTTTCATTTTCATTTTAACTGGGATCATTTTTTAAAAATTGATTTAATAAATCATAAAAGTAACTCGAGACAAAATAAATTGCTATGCAGCCATAGTAATTTCGATCAGAAATGCTACATTTGATTTACTAACCTTTTATACATAAATGTTATGCATTTTGAATTAAGTGAAGAACAGTTAATGATCCAGCAGGCTGCCCGCGATTTTGCGCAGCAAGAATTAAAGCCTGGAGTAATCGAACGTGATGAACATCAAAAATTTCCTGCCGAGCAAGTGAAGAAACTTGGAGAACTTGGTTTCTTGGGCATGATGGTGAGCGAAAAATATAACGGTAGCGGACTAGATGCCATTTCTTACGTTTTGGTAATGGAAGAGCTTTCTAAAGTTGATGCTTCTGCTTCTGTAGTGGTTTCGGTAAACAATTCGTTGGTTTGCTACGGATTGGAAGCGTATGGTAACGAAGCCCAAAAAGAAAAATATTTAAAGCCATTGGCTGCTGGAGAAAAAATCGGCGCTTTCTGTTTATCGGAGCCCGAGGCCGGATCTGATGCCACCTCGCAACGCACTACTGCGGAAGATAAAGGCGATTATTATTTGTTAAACGGCACCAAAAACTGGATTACAAACGGCAGTACCGCATCAACTTATCTGGTAATTGCGCAAACACATCCCGAATTAAGGCATAAAGGGATCAATGCTTTTATTGTGGAGAAAGGAACGGAAGGTTTTACCATCGGACCAAAAGAAAATAAATTGGGCATACGCGGATCTGATACGCATTCTTTAATGTTTAATGACGTTAAGGTGCCTAAAGAAAATAGAATTGGTGAAGATGGTTTCGGCTTTAAGTTTGCCATGAAAACGCTGGAAGGAGGCAGGATCGGTATTGCGGCTCAGGCTTTGGGTATAGCACAGGGAGCCTTCGAGTTGGCCACGCAATATGCCAAAGAACGTAAATCTTTCGGGAAACCAATTGCAGAGCATCAGGCCATCGCTTTTAAACTGGCCGATATGGCTACCCAAATTGAAGCGGCCAGGTTATTGGTGTATAAAGCCGCATGGTTAAAAGATCAGGGGCAGCCCTATACCCAGGCAGGTTCTATGGCGAAGTTATTTGCCTCTAAGGTGGCGATGGATGTAACCATTGAAGCCGTACAGGTGCATGGTGGTTATGGTTTTGTAAAAGAATACCACGTAGAGCGTTTGATGCGCGATGCTAAAATTACCCAGATTTACGAGGGTACTTCTGAAATTCAGAAAATGGTGATTTCGAGGGAAGTGATCCGTTAGTTGTGAGCCTGGAGTTGGGAGCTTGGAGTTGTTAATCCAAGCTCCCAACTCAAAACTCCGCTTTAAGTTTAAGCGCAATGCACTCCAAACGCCAAACTCAAGACTCCCGACTTAATCCTTCTCTCCTACCACAGCACTGAACACTGCTTTAATCAAGGCTACAACGATAGCTAAGAAAGCCGCGGCGATAAATCCTGAAGTATTAAAAGAGGTCATCATGTTGTCTACCAATAAAATCATTAAAACGGTAATGATAAACGATACCAATCCAAGCGTTAAGAAATTAACGGGAAATGTTAATAGTCTTAAAATGAACCCGATTGTTGAGTTTGCCAGTGCAACCAATACTGCAGCAATAATGGCTGTAGTATAACTATCAACATGTACACCCGGTACTATTCGTGCGCCAATAAAAAAGGCTAATCCCATCAAAAGGATTTCGATAATAAATCTCATAATTGTTTATTTTTGTAAATGTTTAAATGTTTTTTTAAATACCTGGCTGTAATTGCTGTTGTCCTATTCGCCCTTTCATGTTCGAATACAAACAACAAACCAATCATTAAGTTTTCTAGAGATAGTTTATCAATAATAATTAAAAATATTGATGAGGCAAGCCTCTTACAAGTTAAAAATGCTTATCAGGCTAATGCAGATACACTTAATCTGATTTCAGTTTTAATAAAACCTGGCGATCTGGACAGTATACAGGATGAGCTGGAAATGCCCGGAAAGATTAAAGTTAGTGGCGATTCAGTAATCTTTAGTCCTGATCAGCCCTTTGTAAAAGGGAAAGATTATGTAGTGGAAAGTTATATAGGTGTAAAGTTTGCAACGGTGGGAAACCTTATTTCGGGTAATGCCAAGCATAACTTACAGGCACAAAGACAAACACTTAAGCGGTAATAATCAGCATAATAATTACAGTAACTGTTTGATTTTTCCTAAAAATTTACTACATTTGCATCGTAATCGAAGAAAAGAGAAGGGGACAGTGTCCCCTTTTTCTATGAAATCAGGTTAAAATATGCAGGTAGAAAAGAGAGTTGCAGCCCTCGTTGAGGAAAAAATAGCAGATCGGCCAGAACTGTTTTTGGTTGAAGTAAGAATGTTGCCAAACAATAAATTAATTATTCATGTTGATGGCGACGAAGGCATTAGCATCCAGGATTGTGTGGCCATAAGCAGGCATGTTGGTTTTCATCTTGAAGAAGAAAATGCAATAGAACAGGCTTATAATTTAGAAGTTTCTTCACCTGGTGTTGGTGAACCGTTAAAATTAATCCGTCAATACAATAAAAATATTGGCCGTACAGTGAGTATTAAACTGAAAGAAGGATTAAAAAAAGAAGGAAAACTTCTGGAAGTAACAGAAGATAAACTGCTGATTGAAGAATCGGTTAAAGAAAAAGGGAAAAAGGCGGTAACAATTCAAACAGTTGTACCGTTTAATGATATATTAGAAACAAGTGTGTTAATTTCATTTAAGTAAAAATGAGTACTACAACAATTAATTTGATCGACTCTTTCCAAGAGTTTAAAGATTTCAAAAATATAGATCGCCCAACGGTGATCAGTGTGCTGGAAGAAGTTTTCCGTAGCATGTTGCGTAAAAAATACGGAACAGACGAGAACTGTGATGTTATCGTGAATCCAGATAACGGAGATTTGGAGATCTGGAGAACGAGAAAAGTAATGGAAGATGGCTTTTCTGAGGATGATGATTTAGAGATCGAGCTTGCTGAAGTTTCTAAATTAGACAGCACTTTAGAAGTTGGCGATGATTATATCGAACAGATTACCTTGGAAAGTTTTGGCCGTAGAGCAATTTTAGCTGCACGCCAGACTTTGGTTTCTAAAGTATTGGAATTAGAGAAAGACGAGATTTTCAAAAAATATAAAGATAGAGTAGGCGAAATCGTAACCGGTGAAGTTTACCAGGTGTGGAAAAAAGAAACTTTGGTTTTAGATGATGAAGGTAACGAACTTTTAATGCCTAAAACAGAGCAGATTCCTGCAGATTATTTCAAAAAAGGCGATTCTGTAAGAGCAGTAATCTCTAAAGTAGAAATGATCAACGCGAATCCGAAAATTATCATTTCAAGAACAGCACCAGAATTTTTACAACGCCTGTTCGAACAGGAAGTTCCCGAAATTTTCGATGGTTTAATCACCATCAAAAAAATTGTACGTGAACCAGGAGAACGGGCAAAAGTTGCGGTTGAATCGTACGATGACCGTATTGATCCGGTTGGCGCATGTGTGGGGATGAAAGGATCCCGTATCCATGGTATCGTTCGCGAATTGAAAAACGAAAACATTGACGTGATTAACTTCACTAATAATGTTTCATTATACATTACCCGTGCTTTAAGCCCGGCAAAAATCACTTCTATTAAATTGGATGATGAAACCAAACATGCATCGGTTTACTTAAAACCAGATCAGGTTTCATTGGCCATCGGACGTGGCGGACACAACATTAAATTGGCAGGTAAATTAACCGGTTTTGAAATTGATGTGTACCGTGAAGCCGGAGAAGAGAGTGATGAGGATGTAGATTTAGAAGAATTCTCAGATGAGATTGATAGCTGGATCATTGATGAATTAAAGGCTATCGGATGCGATACTGCAAAGAGTGTATTAGCACTTACAGTGGAAGATTTAGTGAAACGCACCGACCTTGAAGAGGAAACCATTAAAGAAGTGGTTCAAATTTTGAAGTCAGAATTTGAATAAGTGGTGTAATTGCCAAATAAACACTACTTTTGTATTAAATAAAAAACAATAACAGGAGCTAAATGTCAGACGACAAACCAATCATTTTAATTAAAGCTATTAAAGAACTTAATATAGGCATGGGTACGGCCGTTGAGTTTTTAAACAAAAAGGGGTTCTCTGCCGAGAAAAGCCCTATGTTTAAACTTACGGGAGACATGTATAATGCCTTGTTGAAAGAGTATCAGGGAGATAAGATCGTAAGAGAAGAAGCCAAACAAATAGTGATTGGTAAAATACGTCGTGATGAGCCTGAGACTGAAAAGCCAGTAGAAGCGCCGAAGAAGAATACCGATTTTGAGAAAAATGAAGAGATTTTAATAAAAAATGCTCAATCATTTACACCTCCGGCGGTAGAGAAACCAAAGGTGGTTGAAACACCTAAGGTAGAAACGCCAGCGCCAACACCAGCACCACCTGCGGCAGCAGTAGAGCCAGTAAAAGAAACTAAGGCAGAAGATAAGGTTGAAGAAACTGGATTGCCAGGTGTTAAAATTGTAGGAAAGATCGATTTAAATGATCTGAACTCAAAAACACGTCCGGTTAAGAAAGAAGAATCGCCTGCTGCACCAGCACCGGTTGCTAAAGCACCTGAGCCAGTAAAACCAGTTGAACAACCTAAAGTTGAGGAAAAACCGGTTGAGGTTAAAAAAGAAGAAACACCTGCTACACCAGCACCTGTTGTAGAACCTCCAGTGGTTAAGGCACCAGAGCCTGTGAAAGCAGTTGAACAACCGAAAGTGGAAGAAAAACCAGCTGAAGTAAAACCGGTTAGCAATGAGCCAGAGGTAATTAAAGCACGTACCGTTAAATTAACTGGTCCGAATATTATTGGTAAAATTGTTTTACCAACAGTTCCGGATAGAAGAAACGGTCCGGTAGCGTCATCTAGCGATAGTGAAGCAGCTAAACGTAAACGTAAACGCAAAAAAACTCCAGGAGCACCAGGCCAGCCAGGTCAACACGGTGGTCAAGGCCAGCAAGGACAGAATAATCCTGCAGGTCAAGGCCAGGGACAAGGTCAAACTGGTACGCCAGGGCAACCGCGTACACCTTATCAAGGCAACCGGCCAGGTGGCGGTACGCCATACCAGGGTAACCGGCCAGCCGGACAGGGTGGAACTCCTTATCAGGGAAATAGAAACAACAATAATAACAGACCAGGTTTCCAAAATAGAAATGCTACACCAAGCGGACCTAAAGAAGAACCTACTGAGAAAGAAATTCAAGATCAGATTAAAGCAACACTTGCCCGTTTAAGTGGGGCAGGTAAATCTGGTAAATTTGCACAGCGTGCTAAATTACGTCGTCAGAAACGTGATGATGTAGCTTATAATGCAGAGGAGGCAGCAAATGAGCTTGAATCGCAATCGAAAATATTAAAAGTAACAGAATTTGTTACGGCTAATGAGTTAGCGAGCATGATGGATGTGCCGGTTACCAAAATTATTGGTACTTGTATGAGCCTTGGAATGTTCGTTTCCATTAACCAGCGTTTAGATGCTGAAACCTTAACTATCGTTGCTGACGAATTTGGTTACGAAATTCAATTCGTGAAACCAGATGAGGATGAAGAAAACGTAATAGAAGAGGAAGATGCAGTAGAAGATTTAATCGAAAGAGCTCCGGTTGTTACGATTATGGGTCACGTCGATCACGGTAAAACTTCATTGCTGGATTATATCCGTAAAGCAAATGTGGTTGCTGGTGAGGCGGGTGGTATAACCCAGCACATTGGTGCTTACATGGTAACTACGCCAACAGGTAAAAAAGTAACTTTCTTAGATACGCCAGGTCACGAGGCCTTTACAGCGATGCGTGCACGTGGTGCTAAGGCTGCCGATATTGCCATTATCGTTATTGCTGCGGATGATGCAGTGATGCCTCAAACAAAAGAGGCAATTAATCACGCACAGGCAGCAGGTGTACCATTGGTATTTGCTTTCACTAAAATTGATAAACCAGGTGCCAACTCAGATAAAGTGCGTGAGCAACTATCGGTAATGAACATTTTGGTTGAAGATTGGGGTGGTAAATATCAGTCGCAGGAAATTTCAAGCAAAAGCGGTTTAAATGTTGATTTACTTTTAGATAAAGTATTATTAGAGGCTGAATTATTAGAACTGAAAGCAAATCCGAATAAGAGAGCTACAGGTACTGTAATTGAGTCGGCATTAGATAAAGGACGTGGTATTGTAACAACGGTATTAGTTCAGGCCGGTACGTTAAGAGTTGGAGATCCAATCCTGGCAGGTAGTTACAGCGGACGTGTAAAAGCGTTAACCAACGAACGTGGTGCTAAAGTTGAATCAGCAGGACCATCACAACCCGTACAGGTTTTGGGTATGCAAGGTGCACCTACAGCAGGCGATCGATTTAATGCTTTAGAAAGTGAAACTGAAGCACGTGATATTGCAAACAAACGTATGCAGTTACAACGTGAGCAGGGATTACGTACACAGAAACACATTACTTTGGATGAGATCGGTCGTCGTTTGGCTATCGGTAACTTTAAAGAGCTTAACATCATTGTTAAAGGTGATGTGGATGGTTCGATCGAGGCATTAGCCGATTCATTATTGAAACTGTCTACTGAGCAGATCCAGATCAATATCATCAGTAAAGGTGTTGGTCAGATTTCAGAATCCGATGTATTGTTGGCTTCGGCTTCAGATGCGATTATTATCGGTTTCCAGGTTCGTCCATCAACAGGTGCACGTAAACTTGCTGAAGCAGAGCAGATCGATATCCGTTTATATTCCATCATTTACGATGCAATCAATGAGATTAAATCGGCAATGGAAGGTATGTTGGATCCAGAATTTGAAGAGAAAATTGTTGCTAACGTTGAGATTCGTGAGACTTTCAAAATTACTAAAGTGGGTACCATTGCAGGTTGTATGGTACTAGATGGTAAGATAACCCGTAACAGCAAGATCCGTATCGTAAGAGATGGTGTTGTAGTATACACAGGTGAATTGGCATCCTTAAAACGCTTTAAAGATGATGTGAAAGAGGTTAATAAAGGTTATGAATGTGGTTTAAACATTCAGAACTTTAACAACATCGAAGTTGGCGATATCGTAGAAGCTTACGAGCAAGTAGAAGTAGCTAGAAAACTGTAATGGTTTTTAAGATATAGAATTTAAAGTGGCCTCAAAAAGGCCACTTTTTTTATGTTCACAATATTTTAATCTTAAAAATATCGGTATTTGTATATGATATTTATCATTATCGAAGGCCGTTTGCATGATGTATTCGATTGACGAACAAGTAAATTAGCATACAGCATCAATAATATTGGAGCTCTTTTAATTGGATAGAAATTATTTTGTTCTTTCTAAAATCAGACTGGATGATGATCTCGTGGATTGGGATATCATATAATTCGGCGATTTTGTTTAGTTGCGATAATGAAAAATCTACTTCATTGTTTTCCCACTTTCTGTAGGCAACCCTGCTGATTCCGATTACATCAGCAACGTATTGCTGTGTATAATTGTACTTGTCTCTATACCTTTTTAAGCTGGTCCCTATATCTAACATTTTGAGAAGCCTTAATTTAATGTATTTTTTATTGTATATTTCTGTATATTTAATAAATACAAATAATGTTTTGGGATTGTCAAATTTAGTAAATAAAATAAGTAATTTTTGTAGTATTAAAATTTTTTATAAAAAATTAATCATATTAGATAAATCATTGCATTTTATTTAAACTTTAACTTTTAAAAATTGAAAATTTACAACATAACAGATGCGCTATATCCTAAAAGGATAAAGGTTATTATTATTTTATTTATCGCAGTAACTTACATAGGCTGTAAAAAGGATAAGCATGCCGATCTAAATGAAGAAATTGTTTCACCAACTACCGGAACAAGAACTGAATTTACACTTGATTCTATTTTTCTCTATGCAAAACAGATTTATTTATGGAATGATGCTTTGCCTGATTATAGCGGTTTTGCGCCCAGAGCAAAATATGGCACTGTTGAACCCGGATTTAGTGCTTTTAAAAACGAGCTTTTTGATATTTCTCAAATTAAACTAAATCATGCAACTGGCAAGCCATTTGAAATGCCATACTATAATAACACACCAAAATATTCTTATCTGCAGTTAGGTAGAACAAGCGGAGGTATCCATGCTGGTATAGCCGATGGTGAAGCTGTATTGGCTAAAAGTACTAAAGCTCTCCTAAATTGCAGCTTTATGATTTTTATTCACCTCAATTAGGCCATATTTTTACTGTTGATGCTAATTTTCCTGCAAAGAATCCTGGAGTTTGGCGTCGCATTATAAATGATCCAATTTATGTTTATGAAAGTCAGGTTGCTGGATCCGTACCTTTATATATCGTGCAACATAGAACTAGCTCGGTATATTGTTTAACAAGAGATAATACTATTGATCTTGATATATGGGCTCCTACTAATTATCCTATCGTTTATGCGTACGAAAACCAAGCAGAAGGAACTGCACCTGTATATCAATACTATCACCCAAATAAACTCGGCGATGGATACTTTTACGATTTTACGCATAATCCCACCGGAAATGGCTGGATTGAAAACACAGTGAAGTTTTATGCATTTCGGAATACTGATTAGAAAATGTTAGTCTGTAATATTTTACGTACATAAATGTTAAAAGAGCCTTAACTTATTGTTGAGGCTTTTTTTTTATAGACATTTGTCAGCTCAACTACTATAGCCATTTAATCAATATAAACTAGTGAAAGAAACAGTCCCTGAAAAAAAGAATTTTGATTTTGTTGATACTATTAGGTGCATCTCCATGATAGGAATAGTTCTTGAACATAATCCTGCCGTTGGAAATGATATCTATTCGAATACCTTCGACACATTTATCGGTGCATCATTTATTCAGCTTTTCAAATTTAGTACAATTGCTTTCTTCTTAATTGGTGGCTTTTTAATAAACTATAAGTTCCAGGAATATAATTCCCTACAGTATTTAAAAAATAGGTTTAAGAATACAATAAGGCCCTGGTTGTTTTGGGTTTCTGTATTTATGGTGCTTACAATTATAGATCGATATGTCGCTTACCGCAAAGGTGGGGATGGGCTGTTGGTCACTCATTTTTTCCAGTATTTTTTAGGGTTATTAAATCACGCACTATTTTATACAACTTATTGGTTTATATTAAATTTTCTAATTTGCATTACTATTTTACTAATATTTAAGAAGTATTTATATAGGATTTGGTTTGGTGTTATTTTAGGATGTATTTCAATTGTATATAGTATTAATTTATATCATGGCTGGTTTATTACGTTACACTCAGCTGCCTTATTTGGATTTATTTTTTACCTATGGCTAGGCGTTTATTTAAATAAGTATTACGATAAGATTATCGTCTTTTTAAATAAAACTCCATGGTACCTATTGATATTATTAGGAATGATGTCATTCGGGTTTGCTATTGCTGAATCATTTAAATTATTAGATCTTGGCTCAAAAGATGCTTATAATACACTACGTATTTCGAATATTTTATATTCTTTCGTTATTTTTTCAATTCTTCTCAAAATTGGAAATATACCAACTCTACAAGAGAAACTTCAACCAAGAAAAACAACATTTGGCATTTATTTAATCCATTATTTATTAATCAGTAGGTTTTTACCATTAATATTTCAACCACTGAAATTGGATTACGAACATTTATCAATTTGGACAAATACTGCAATCCTTTTAATTAGATTTTTAATTACTTATTCGTTGAGTTTTATCATAACT
The DNA here is from genome assembly GCF_032678585.1 of Pedobacter psychrodurus. GTDB lineage: Bacteria > Bacteroidota > Bacteroidia > Sphingobacteriales > Sphingobacteriaceae > Pedobacter > Pedobacter psychrodurus_A. The sequence goes on from NZ_JAVTSN010000031.1 coordinate 71,448, forward strand.
TCTTTAATTTTAAAAACGAGATTAAGATGGGCCGTTGGGCAATAATCTGATAATGAAATTCTTTCCATTCATTTGTAGTTTAGTGCTTATCTAGTTTTTTCTTAATCTGGAAGGAAATTGTACTGATTTGAATAGAAATGTAAGGTAAATATTTTGACATAAGTTGATACATTTGCATTAAATTGGCAGATATAAAATTTTATTTTATAAAAGCTATTATAAATTAGCACAAAATTTAAATAAATAGTTACTATTTACGATGGAGGAAATTAGCGTGGGAGCCACACAACCAGTGATTCTACTTACAGGATGCATAAACCCTGAGGGAATGACTTTTACAAAGTTGCAAAATCCCGAAACGAGAAGACTCCAATACATTGAAACTATTAACTTTTATCTGGACAATACGAATAACCTTATTGTTTTTGTTGAAAACTCAGGGATTGATATATCTGAAATATTTCAAAACTCAGCTCATAGAGAAAGATTAGAAGTTATTACTTTTTTTGGAAATAGCTTTGATAAACGTTTAGGGAAAGGTTATGGAGAAATGATAATTCTAAAACATGCTTTTCAACATTCAAGGTTTATAGGAACAAATAATAGTATTTGTAAGATAACAGGCCGATACAAAGCTTTAAACATTAAGTCAATATTAAAGACTTATGAAAAATATAAGTGTAATGTTATGGTAGACTTACTTTGTCAATTAAAATATTCCGATTCTAGGATATTTATCGCTGATAATACTTTTTTTACTGATTTCTTATTTTCAACTATAGACTTGATTAATGATAGCGAAGGCTACTATTTAGAGCATGCACTAAATAGAGCTGTATTATTCTCTATAATGGAAGGGAAATATTCATATTTACCCTTTAAATATAAACCTAGATTAAAAGGCCAGTCAGGTACAGATAACCTAAATTATGATTATTCTTTTTCTTACTGGTTTCCCCTTAATATTAAACAAATTATTCGGTTTAAAGTATTTTCGAGGAAATTGGAAATTAAATTCTCTAATTGATAAAATTATAACTTATTCCATTTATTCTTTTAAAAATTGAAGGTCTCTATTATAACAATTAATTATAACAATATAAATGGTTTAGAAAAAACTATTGAATCTGTTATCAACCAAACCCATAATGATATTGAATACTTAATTATTGATGGTGGATCTAATGATGGAAGCGTTGAGATCATTAAACAATATGCTGAAAAGATAAATTATTATGTAAGTGAGAAAGATGGTGGTATTTATAATGCAATGAATAAAGGGATAAATAAAGCAACTGGCGATTACTTTCTTTTTATTAATAGCGGGGACAGTCTTATTGATTCAAATATCTTGACTGAAATAATGAGTGAAAATAGAGTAGAAGATCTAATTTATGGAAACCTACTTCTTTTTGATGCAGAAAAACAATGGACTTGGAACTTACCTGATAAATTAACGTTTAGAGACTTTTATAATTCTACAATTCCGCATCCTGGCACCTTCATTAAACGCGAACTATTTAATAAAGTTGGTTTATATGATGAAACATTAAAAATTGTATCAGATTGGAAATTTTTTCTCTTAGCATTAACTAAGTATAGTGCAAGCTATGTGCACATAAATAAAATAATTACTAAATATAGCTATGATGGAATAAGCTCTCGAGAAGAAAACTTTAGGAAAATTGACGCAGAAAGGTATGAGGTATTAAGAAGGGAGTTCAATTTTATGTTAGATGATTATTTAGAGCTTGAAAAGCTTTCTTCAGAAATGAAAAAGATAAAAAACTTTCTAAAAATCAGAAAGTTTTTCAAATCACTATTTAATAAATAGTTCTGTTGTACTTTTCACAATTAATAGTAAACAATTTAATGTAAAAGGCTTAATTTGAATGAAGTAGCAATTCATGCATTATTTAGTGTTCTTCTTTTACAAATATTGCAACATAATCTTCAAATTGCCTAGTAATATTTGAAGATTAATTATTCTTTGATTTCTGTAATCAGTAAGATGTTTTAGCCATTCTATTTTTAATGAAAAAAAGTATATTATTTATCACCCAGCATTTAGGCAGAACTGGATCAGAAATGGTACTTTGGTATTTGTTAAAGGATTTAGATCCTAATAAATATTCAATTACACTTTTTTGTAAAAGTCAAGGTGAGATGTTTGACTCTTTACCTTCTCATATCGAAAAGCATATTATGTATAAATACAGCCCTAAAAAGTGGTTGCGATTTTACAGAAAGCTTATTAAATTCTTTGGCGTAAATCCAATCCAACATCAATTAAATGTTATTCAACAAAGAAGTAAAGCAGATGTATGGTTTGTAAATACAGTTGCTTTCCCTGAAATATTTGAAATTGATAAGCCAAAGAATGTAAAATTCTTTACTTATGTTCACGAACTATTATATGCTTTTAGCGAGATTAAACGCACTACGCTCGAAAAAGCCATAGCTTATTCTGATGTTTGCATTGGCTGTTCTGATGTTGTTTGTAATGCATTATTTCCAATACATCAATTTGTGGAAAAGCAATATAGCTTTATAGATACAGATACGATAAAAATTGATACAAAAGTAGTAGATAAGCTAAAAGAACTGCACGATATTTTGCCAACGGATTTTGTTTGGGTTGTTTCTGGGGGAACAAAATATATGAAAGGATTCGATTTGGTATTACCTATCTTAGATAGGTTCAGCAATCAAAATATTAAGATATTATGGCTTGGTAGCGAGGTTAAAAATGGACTGACTTATTACGTAAAACATATTGCAGATGAAAAGTATCCAGGTAGACTAATATGTATTGGTGCCGAAGCCGCAAATTATTATAACTATATGGCTATAGCTAATGGTTTTCTATTGTTGTCAAGAGAAGAAACATTTTCGTTAGTAATGTTAGAGGCTGCCTATCTTCAAATCCCAATTGTAGCTTTTAATGTAGGTATTGCTGCCAACTTTGTAAAAAATGAAATGGGTTTTGTAGCATATAATAATACGCTGGAGGAGATGGTAGATGGGATGGTTAGAATTCATGAGCATAGCTCTATTAATAAAGAAAAGTTAAGAGATGAGGCTATGAGATTTAGTAAAAATGAACAGTTGCCAAAATTCGAACAACTTTTGGAAAGGATCATTTAATTTCAAGTCTCCTGAATTGCTATCATATTCACTCTCTGTACAATCAAATTTATCTATTTAAAAACTTATGCTTTATAGTTTTTAAAAATGATTTTTTATTTAAATTATTTTTACTTGTATAATAATTTGGCTTATTGATGTAAAGTGCATATCCATTATGTTTTAGCACGGAGTAGTACTTTTCTAATAATTGTTTTAAATCAGGGCGCATATTTGCTGTGAATAAGGCCCATTTGGAAATTTCAGATGGGTTTTGATAATCCCAGCCACTATAGTGGAAAAAACACAATGGAGTTGTTCCATTTACAGAAAAAATGCCCTCATGTTCTAAAATGTGCCGTTCATGTAAATTCCAATAAGCTACATTCATTCCTGGACTATTTTCTATGAATACGTTTTTAAAGTACAATGGGACAAGATTTAACCATAATTGCTCTCCATAAAATCCTCTTTTAAAATCGTATATACACTCCTTAACTGATCTTTCTCTTAGCCATGAAATATAAGAGTCAGTTTCTTTAGATTTTTTCAATTTAAAAAAGCCACCATTATATAACCCTGCATTTAATACTTCTAGCTCTTGGCGTTTCATGTTAATATCTGGCGGATGTGTAAAGTGAGGTGTAATTACAATGTCACCATTATTTAGTGTACTATACGGTAGTTCCCCAAAAAAGTAAGTATCAGAATCACAAAAAATAACCTGATCGATATTTTCCTGATTCAAAAAATGCCTTGCAAATAATACTTTTGAGCTGTTAGCCAACTGCATGGGATTATAATTTTGTGTAATGAAGTCAAATTCTTCAACACCGAGCTCATGAAGTTGAAGAATTGGATATTTTTTCATCAAATTGTTTGTCCCAATTTCATCTTTATCCAAATAATCTGCAAGGCATATGCAAAACTCAAACTCTGGGTGGAATAACTTAGCTGAATCTAAGAGTGATACAGCAAAAGGCAGGTAATTCGTAGTGACAACTGTAAAAAATAAGGTCATTTCAAAAATTGTTTATCAAGTTTTTTATAGCAGATTTCCTTTTCATAATTGAGGCTAAAAGCATCCGATGCATTTTCTGCCTGTTTTTTATATTCCGATTCGTCTGTAAGTAGTTTTATGATATTCTTTCCAAATTCAACAGGATCATCACTCACTAAACATCCGTTGTTAGTTTTGTCGATCAGCCCATCAATGCCTCTGGTATTGCAAACTATGGGTAAGCCATAAGATAATGCTTCTACTACTTTTATTTTGGTTCCTGTGCCCGTTAACATTGGACATAGGGCTACTTTGGCATTTTGGTAATAGGTTGATAGGTCTTCCGCAAAGTTTACAGAAACAATATTAGGTGCTTTTATAGAAAGATGCTCATTTATCTGTCCAATAACGCATATCTGAATATTGCTTGGTAACAATGGATATACCTCGTTAAAAAACCAATTGGCCGACTTTTGATTGTGTATATTATCGCTTGCCACATAGATCAGATCAAACGGTTTTTCTTTAATAGGATGAAGGTTTTCTGGTTTATCCAGCATCATTGGGGCCAACACCACCTTGTTTTTGCAAAATTGACTAAAGATATATTGTTCTTCTACAGAAATGGCTAAAGCAATATCGAATAAAGAAATTCTCCTGATTTCTTCTTTAAAAGATTGGCCGATATTATTCCTTTTTTGAAGTTGAGCAGTTATAAAGTCGTGTGTATCAATTATTTTTATAGATTTTTTTATGAGGGGGTTGTTCTCTACCAATGTAGCCCAACTGGCATAGTTGATAAAAATGTAATCGTAATCGTTGTTTTTTAAAATTTTTTTGAAAGCCCTCTTAAACCTTAAGGTTACCAATTCGGGGAATTGAAGTGGAAAGAACCAGGCCTTATTTTGATAGAAAAAATTTGGCAGTTTATAAAAAAGGAGATAATAAAGTATGTTCTTTTTAGAAGGTTTTTTTTTAATGACATAAGTATTATTGGCCAGACCTGATTGCTCAAATGCTTTAATATCTGTCTCGTTCCAACGTCCGGTAAAATACTCGCTTACAAAATCAATTTCAAAATTTCTTGATTTAAAATAGCTTAACATACTTAAAGCCCTGGTTCTATTGCCCGCGTTTTTTTTTAGCGGATTATCGGGCATAAAAAATAATACTCTCCTCATCTAGATATTTAGTCGTTAAAGGCCTGCATGTCAATTAAACGCCTGTATAAGCCATTTTTATTCATTAACTCATTATGGCTTCCGGTTTCTACTACACTACCTTTATCTATCACCACAATTTTATCGGCATGCTGTATCGTACTTAATCGGTGCGCAATTACAATTGAGGTACGGTTTTTCATCAGGTTATTTAAGGCATCCTGCACTAATTTTTCAGATTCTGTGTCTAATGCTGAAGTGGCCTCGTCTAACAACATGATTGGAGGATTAGCCAATACTGCTCTTGCAATACAAACGCGTTGTTTTTGTCCTCCTGAGAGTTTATTGCCCCTGTCACCAACAAAAGATTGATAGCCATCTTCTGTATTTTCGATAAAATCGTGTGCATTTGCAATTTTTGCTGCGGCAACAACCTCTTCCATTGTAGCACTTGGTTTTGCAAATGCAATGTTATTAAAAATGGTGTCATTAAATAGAAAAGATTCTTGATTCACGGTGCCCATTTGTGCCCTGATGCTTTCAACAGTAAGGTCCCTATAATCATGCCCGTCAATTTTTATTATGCCCGATTTTGGATCATGAAAACGCGGAATTAGATCCATTAATGTACTTTTTCCACCACCAGAGGGACCCACAAGTGCTACGGTTTGCCCTTTATCAATATCGAAAGTTATCGAGTTCAGAATCTGTTTTTCTCCATAACTGAATGATACATCCTGAAAGGTGATTTTGCTGTTAAAGCCATCAAGTACTTCAGCATCTGGCTGATTAACCAACAATGGCTTAGTATCAATAAGGTCTAAAACACGTTCACCTGCTGCGATTCCGGAATGGATTCCGCTAAAAGAGTCTGTTAATGCTTTCGCTGGGCGCATTACCTGAGAAAAAATAGCGATGTAAGCGATAAAATCTGATGCAGTTAAGGCATTTTTATCGTTGTGCAAAATTAATGATCCACCATACCAAACGATGATCGAAATCATTAAAACGCCGAGAAATTCAGAAACAGGTGAGCCAAGCTGTTGGCGTCTAACCATTTTTCGGGTTAAGTTAGAATAGTATATGTTTTCCTGGTTAAATTTGTCTTTAATTCGCTCTGTAGAATTAAAGGCCTTTATAATTTTGATCCCGCTTAACGCTTCGTCTAAAAAGCCGATCATTTTGGCAAAAGATTCGTGAGATTCTTTAGCCTGTTGCTTTAACCTTTTTACAATTTTACTGATAATAAATGCAGAAATTGGGATTACCAATAACGAAAACAGGGTAAGCTTGGCGGATATATTAAATAAAAGGACAACATACACGATTAGTGTCACAGGTTCTTTAAAAACAACCTGAAGGGTATTGGTTACGGTAAATTGAACCACTTGTACATCAGAGGCTACTTTAGAAATAATATCACCTTTTCTTTCATTGTTAAAATACCCCACATGAAGATTCATCACATTGTTAAATACCTGCTTTCTAAAGTTTAGCAATGTATGCACTCTTAAATCTTCCATGTAGCGTTGAGAAAAATACCTGAACAGGTTGGAAAGCAATACAGATATCACAATGATAATGCAAATATACATTAGCGTAGTTTCTATGGTATTAACCTTGATGGAGTGGTTAACAAAATCTCTTAATTTGCCCAGTAAGCTAAATGAAGAAGCAGCTTTGTCTGTTAAGCTTGGCGTTTGGCAAGCTTGCTTGTTCGCATTTAAGAGTGTTTCGAATAATGGCGATAACAATGCCAGGTTAAAGGTTCCGAATAGAATAGAAAGCAGGGTGGCAATAACATAAGGTATTGCAAACTTTTCAATTGGCTTGGCAAATGATAATAAACGAAAATAAGTTTTCATTAAGTATTGTATATATAACGGAAAATAGGGATTACCTAGTAGAAAAATATAATAAAATTCAGGCAAATGTACGGTTTTTCACACATATCAATAAGATGAAGGGAATCTTACCTGATTAAATTACAATTCATAATAGTTAGGATGAATGGATATGCAGTTTTTACGAGTGATGTACCGTTACGGTTTGAGCCTCAATATTTGAGTTCCTGCAATTGAATGGAATTTAGGGATTGTTGTAACGAAATTTCCTTATACGGATGTTTTGCCAAGAAAACTTATTTTTCATTTCTGTTTTCCAGACATTCCTGATACAAATTCAGATATTGTTTGGCCGCTATTTCCCACGAAAATTTTTCAGCCTGGGCAATTGCTTCTTTATTGCGATTGTTCTGAATAAAATCAACCATTCCTTCTTCAAATACATCCTGCATATGTTCAGGTTTAAAGTTGTCAAAATAATAAGCAACATCACCACCAACCTCAGGAAGTGAAGTGAATTTTGATAAGAAAACGGGTTTTCCGAAATGCATGGCTTCAATTACAGGAAGACCAAAACCTTCAGCAACTGATGGAAATAGAAAAGCAGCGCAATTCTTGTAATACCAGGCTTTGTCTTCATCAGATATGGGCCCTGTTATGTGTACCCTATCTAAGCAGTTGTATTTTTCGGCTTCTTCTAAAATCCTTTGTTTATGTGGCGTTTCTCTGCCAGAAATAACAAGATGAAAGTCGTTCCTCTTTAATAAAGCTGGCAGCAGATGAAATCCTTTCTGGACCGATAATAGGCCTATTGTAAATAAAAAAGGTTTTGCTGGAACGAAGCCGGGGCTGTGTTTTTCATCGGATATCAGTTTATCGGCACCATTATAAATCACACTCACCTTACCATTCGCCTCTGGGAAGTTGTGTAATACATCATTGGCAACAAATTGAGATATGCACACAATTTTGTCACACTGTGCTATCAGCTTACCTAATTTTTTTAGGTATGCCTGGATTCTATGTGGCTTGCTAAACTTTAAATGAACCTTATTCATGTCATGAACGGTCATTATTTTTTTTGCATTTACTTTACTTGGCCTTAATCTGCAGGTTTGATCAGAAAGATGTACAACATCGAAATCATTTTTTTTCTTAAAGAATAACCGGTCTAACCTGGAGAGATAAATGATATCAACCAGGCCGTTAAAAAGATATTGAGTATGCTTAAAAAGATAAAACTTTAATTTAAATCTTCCTTTGTTTTCCTGGATTAATGCATCACCCAATCCTTTTCCAAATGAAAAATAGCCGCAATTGGCATCTTTCATCGAATCAAAAGTTACTAAAGCATTCGGTTTTTTCATTAAATACTATTTTACTAATTGAAAGATAATGCAAATATAGATAGATTTAAATTGTAGCCTACTTTACAATTTTATAATTGCGGTATTCAAACAAACGTAATCCGGTTAAATCTTCAATTTTTTGTAGAACCTTTCTGCGGAAATTCATTTTTGGTGTTTCCAGGGTTAAATCTTTCTCAAATTTCCAGTTCGCAGCTGCAATTCTTGCCTGCATTACTTTCGGATGGCTGCCTTTAAAATGAACTAAACGGTCGGCATTATGCATGTCGTAAGTATCTTGAACAGGATAGTTTTCTTCAATCCATTCTTCAGTTTGATAAAATTGGTTGAAGTTGCGCACTTTGCCCTGAAGCCCTTTTGGTGGTTTTACCCAGCCGTAATGATAAATATCGGCTTCGATTAATTTAACCTTAAGTTTTCTATCATTAATTCTAAAGCCCTGTGCATCACGGTATGACCGTACACCTGGCAAGTTTTTGATAATTCTAACCTCTCTTCTGTACCAGCGCCTCGATTCTGCCAGATAATCATAAGAAGCGTAAAAGTGTTTATATTTTAACAGCAGTGCTTCAACCTTGTTATTGTTAAGCTCCATCTCCATTTCTTTTTTAATCAGTGGGAGAAAATCTTCGTGGATGGCTTCATCGCCCTGGATATAGATCATCCAGTCGGTATCATTTGCTATTTCATCCAGGGCCTTGTTGGTTTCATCAGCAAAAACACGCCCCCCTTCCCGTATGCTTTCATCCCAAACGGTATCGATAGTCCTAATTTTCGAATCGATGCTTTTAACCATTTCAGAGGTTTCGTCTGTTGAGTTTCCCAGTGCAACTATAAAATCATCACATAAAGGCAGTACAGAAAGTATGGCTTCTTTAGCAGGGTAATCGTTTACAATTGCATTTCTTAAAAAGGTAAAACCGGTAACTTTCATTATTGGTGGCGCTTTGTAGCTAATAATTTTTGTTTATTTGTACAAAGATAGTTTTATTGATGAATACGCATCTATCCATTTTAAGCGAAGTAAAAGCGGGCAACTTTAAAGTTTTGGCAAGAACATTAACCCTTGTTGAAAATAATATTAAACCAGCCGATTCGATTTTAAGAGATCTGGATAGTAAGATTGATACGCCTGTTTTGGGTATTACGGGGCCGCCGGGTGCAGGTAAAAGTACTTTGGTTAATGTCATAACCAATCATTTTGTAGCTGAAGGAAAACGCATTGCCATATTGGCGATAGATCCGACATCTCCATTTAATTTTGGTTCTTTATTGGGCGACCGTATCCGGATGGCCAGTCAATTTAATAATCCGAATGTTTTTATCCGTTCGTTGGCTACTCGTGGCGCTTTGGGGGGGATTTCGGCAAAAACAATCGAAATGGTGGATGTTTTAAAGGCTGCTAACTTTGATTTGATTTTAATTGAAACAGTAGGCGTTGGTCAATCGGAAGTGGAAATTGCGGGTTTGGCTGATAAGACAGTTGTTGTTCTGGTGCCAGAATCAGGAGATGAGGTTCAGAATATAAAATCTGGCCTGATGGAAATTGCAGATTGTTTTGTGGTCAACAAGGCAGATAGGGAAGGCGCTGATACTTTTGCCAATAATCTAAAGAAAATTGTTCATCAAGGAGTGAAATCCATCCCGATTCTCAAAACGGTAGCCGATAAAAACATAGGTATTACTGAATTATGTGACTGGATAATCAAGCCCCTTCCTGTTGATAGTAGCCGAAGAGCATTTTTATTTGCAGAAAAAGCGTGGAAACTTATTCAGCATGATAAGATGAAACATATCGATAAAAAAAGGCTGCGAGAAAAAATCCAGGCAGCCTTGAAAAGTGATGATTTTAATATCTATCGTTTTGCCGACGAATTTATTAGGAACGGTTAATTGTTGAAACCGGTTAACTGAAACTGCCAACCGAAAACTTTAAATTGAAAACTTTAAATTGAAAACTGTAAACTGAGAACTGTAAACTGGGAACTGAACTAGCTATTCATAATCTCCTCAATTTCTTCTGCTTCCAAGGGAATATCGGCCATTAAATCTTCATTCCCATTCGGAGTGATCAGGATATTGTTTTCCAGACGGATACCCAAACCTTCTTCTGGAATATAGATTCCTGGTTCAACAGTTAAAATATTGCCTGCTGCAAATGGTGTATATCTTCCTGCGAAATCATGCACATCGATACCCAAATGATGCGAATTGCCATGCATAAAATATTTTTTGTAAGCTGGGTAAGCCGGGTTTTGGTTTTTTACATCCGCTGTAGATATCAATCCAAGATTAATGAGCTGTTCGGTCATAATTTCCCCAACTTGTTCGTGGTATAAATTCCACACTGTACCTTCGCTAATTAACTGAATAGACTGTTTCATTACACTTAGAACAGCATTGTAAACGTCTTTTTGTCTTTGGGTATATTTACCATTAACGGGGATAGATCTACTCATATCTGCATTATAATTTGCATATTCTGCCCCAAAATCAAAAAGAATCACATCTCCATCCTTACATTCCTGGTTGTTGTCGTTATAATGCAGGATATTAGCGTTGTGGCCTGAAGCAATAATTGGCGTGTAGGCATGCCCGGTTCCACCCTGACGGATAAATTCGTGAATGATTTCTGCTTCGATCTCATATTCTTTCACACCAGGTTTGGTAAACTTCAACACCCTGATAAAGGCATCTCGGGTGATTGCAGAAGCTTTTTTCGTGAGTTCAATTTCTACATCAGATTTAACTGCACGTAAATTCCGCATAATTGGTGCTGCCCGCTCATAGTGGTGTAAGGGGTACTTTGATTTCATTTTCTCAATGAAACGTACATCCCGGTACGGTACTTCATGGTCATATCGGTCGTTTTCGTTTGTGTTTAAATAGATATGTTCGGCATAGTTAACTATACTATGTAATATGTTGTCAAAATCTTCTAACCAGTATACCATTTGTATGCCCGAAGCAGCTTTGGCCTGTTCTTTCGTATACTTGTATCCTTCCCAAACCTTGATATAGTCGTTGGTCTGTCTTAAAAACAGGACTTCTCTGTACAAAGGATTAGGACAATCAGGATATAATAGTAAAATTGTTTGTTCCTGATCAATTCCTGATAAATAAAATAAATCAGGATTTTGCTTAAAAACGAAGCTCTGATCGCCACTTCTAGGAAATTCATCGCTTGAATTAAATATGGCTAATGAATTGTTTTTTAGGTGTTTAGAAAAATTTTTCCTGTTTAAAATAAATAATGACTGATCAATAGTTGGGTATTTCATGAAAATGGTATTTTTATATAGGCAATGGCCAAATGTAATAAAATGATTATTTACTGTGAAGTTTGGAACGGAGTTTGTATAAAAGTTTGAAAATTTAAAATTTTGTTTAATTTTGCCTTTACTGAAAAATTAATCAATTAAATTGTTTAACCCTTAAAAAAGAAAAAAGATTATGAATTATTCTACTTTAAAGAAAAGTGTTGCGCTTTCTTTAGTGGCATTAACAGGAGTTGCTTCTCTTGCTGTCGCTCAGGATGCTCCTGCAACAACTTCTGCTGTCAAGGTATTTGGCGGTAGAGGTCAGTACAGAACTTGGTCTATCGGTGTTCATGGCGGTGTTTTAATGCCAGTTGTTGCTATCGGTGGTACTAACGACTTCAACAAATGGGACGCTAACTTAGGTTATGGTTTAAACATCCGTAAACAACTAGGTCACTCATTCGGTTTAGAATTAAACGGAACTCGTGGTAAACTTTCTGGCACTAACGAAGGTATTACTAACCCAGCTGTTAAAGATTTCGAAACTGAATTACAATATGCTGTAGATTTACGTGGTGTTGTAAACTTAGGTTCAATCGATTTCTTACGTCGTGAGAACTCAGTAGGTTTCTTCTTAACTGCTGGTGCTGGTTATATGGCTTATGCTCCGAAGGTTACTTTAGCTAATGGTTCAGTAATTGACTGGAAAGGTAACGCTACAGGTCCTTCTGATGACAAACATGATGCTAAAGACTACGTAAAAGGATTCTATATCCCAGTTGGTGCTGGTGTTAAATTCAAAGTTTCTGAGCGTGTTAACTTTAACTTAGGTTACACTATGAACTTTGTTGATGCTGATAACTTAGACGGAGTTTATGCAAAAGGTCAAACTAAAGATAAATTCTCTTACGGTTATGCTGGTTTAGAATTCTCTTTAGGTTCTTCTGCTAAACCAAGTTTAGAATGGACTAACCCATTAGCTACTATGTACGATGAGTTAAAAGATCCAACTTTACGTCAAGAAGTTGAAGCATTGAAAAACCGTGTTTCTGCTGTTGAAAAATCTGTTGAAGATTTGAAAAAAGATACTGACGGAGACGGTGTTTCTGATCAATTCGATAAATGCCCAGGAACTCCTGCTGGTACTGCTGTTGATGGTTCAGGTTGTCCTCTTCCAAAACCAACTGTAGATTCGACTGCAACTAGCAATGTAACTGGTTTCGAAAAAATCGGTTTCGATTTCAACTCTTCAGTTTTAAAAACTGAGTCTTACCCTACTTTAGATAAATTATCTTCAGTATTACGTGAAAACGGTGGTAAAGTAACTGTAAACGGTTACGCTTCAAGCGAAGGTACTGCTGCATATAATGTGAAGTTATCTAAAGACAGAGCTAACTCTGTTAAAACTTACTTAGTAAACTCTGGCGTTAACGCTAGTCAAGTTGCTACTAAAGGTAATGGCGAAGCTAATCCAATTGCTTCAAACGATACTGAAGAAGGTCGTATCCAAAACCGTCGTGTTGAAACTGCTAGAAACTAGTATTTCAATATAAGATTTAGAAAAGTCCCGAGGAAAATCGGGACTTTTTTTATGCCTATAAATTTTCTGTATTAAGCTTTTTAACTAAGTTTGTATGATGTACTTCTTTAGAAAAAAAGATCCCAACAGGCCTAATAATATCAATATTAAAATCATGCATTTTATAAATGCACTGGCCATCTTGATTTTTCTGGCAGGTATCATCTATAAGCTAATCCAATGGCTTGCCAAATAACCCCAAATTTTTATGAAACAGATTATTAAAACAACGAATGCTCCAGCACCTATTGGACCATATAGCCAGGCGGTACAAGCTGGTAATTTTTTATTCGTATCAGGTCAGGTAGCCATTAATCCTGAAAACGGCGAATTAAACATTGGCAATATCGAAGAAGAGACACATCAGGTAATGCGTAACCTTAAAGCGGTTTTACTTGAGGCTGGTTTAAGTTTCGATAATGTAGTTAAATCAACCATCTTCTTAAGTGATATGGGCACCTTTGCTCAGGTTAATGAAGTTTACGGACAATATTTTACAGCTGATTTTCCTGCGCGCGAAACGGTACAAGTTTCTGTATTGCCCAAAAATGTTAATGTAGAAATTTCTGTAATTGCCATTGTAGGATAATTTGGCAACAGACAAAAGCAATTATTTTATAGCGGGCATGATAAAGCATAGATAGAGTGTAGCATATGTAAAGCATTGTTAGTGCATTATGATGCAAATCGCAGTCAGACTTATTTCTTGATATATTTTTGATTGCAATCGTGCTGCCATTATCCCGCTCTTTTTAAATTCTTATGCGCTGTTGCGAATGCTTTCTTCTGTTTGGGTATTTTAATCTATCTCAATCCAATTGTTGCTTTTACCGTTGCATTTTTCTATTTTAAGGAGAAAATCGATCTACATCAGGTATTCGCCTATTTGCTTTTGCTGCTATCGATCGTTATTTTTAATGCGCAATTGCTGAAGAGTGTTATTTACAAGAAACAGTAAAATATTTTGTTTAATTCGGTATTAGATACACCTGTTGAGTTTTTGAAAGGCGTTGGCCCTAGTCGTGCCGATGTTTTAAAAAAAGATCTCAGCCTCTTCACCTATGCGGACATGCTTTCGCATTATCCGTTCAGGTATATAGACCGTACAAAATATTTTAAGATCAATCAGATTAATCCTGATTCCCAATACATCCAGATTATCGGCCGCGTGATCAGTAAAAAGGTAATCGGCGATAAAAGAGCAAAGCGGATTGTGGCGGTTTTTAAGGATGAAACCGGAATAATGGAACTCGTTTGGTTTCAGAGTCTGAAATGGGTTGATGATAACATTACCGTGGGTACCGCTTATGTGGCTTTCGGCAAGCCTACTATCTTTAACGGATCATTCAGCATCTCACATCCGGAGATGGAACTCTATCAGCGCAAACAGGTAGGTAGAGGAAACCTCACCTTGCAACCAGTTTACAACTCAACAGAAAAACTTAAAAAATTTAATCTCGATTCTAAAGGTTTGCAACGTTTAATTGCGGGCTTGTTGGATCAGATTATTCCCCAGGTTCCGGAAACCTTACCGCAATATATCATAGATAAATATCAGTTGCCAGATAAAAGAATGGCACTGTTGAATATCCATTTCCCCAAAAATCAAAAGGATTTGAGTGCTGCAGAGCGGCGTTTGAAATTTGAAGAATTATTTTTCATCCAGTTACAGCTTCTACATAATAAACACTTACGACAATTAAAGTTTAAAGGGGTAACCTTCGAAAAGGTCGGCGAGAAAGTGAACCGCTTTTATAAGGAGTTTTTACCTTTCGAACTAACCAATGCCCAAAAACGTGTGGTTAAAGAAATCAGGATCGATACACAGCGTGGGGTGCAAATGAACAGGCTTGTACAGGGCGACGTAGGAAGCGGTAAAACAGCCGTTGCCTTAATGAGTATGCTTCTGGCAAATGACAACGGCTACCAGGCTTGTATGATGGCTCCTACCGAAATTTTGGCCCGTCAACATTATGCATCAATGACTGAATTGGTAACCGACGATTTGGTTAAAGTGGCTATCCTTACCGGAAATACAAAAAAGAAAGACCGTACCCTCTTGCATGCACAATTGGAGAGTGGCGAAATTGATATTCTAATCGGAACACATGCCTTGATTGAAGATAAAGTTCAGTTTAAGAATCTTGGGCTTGTAGTGATTGATGAACAGCATCGTTTTGGCGTTGAACAGCGCGCCAAGCTTTGGCGGAAAAACATCATTCCTCCACACATTTTGGTGATGACGGCTACACCTATCCCCCGAACTTTGGCCATGACTTTATATGGTGATCTGGATGTTTCTATTATTGATGAATTACCTGCGGGTAGGAAACCCATTGAAACCAAACACCTTTTCGAAGGCCAGCGCCTCAGGATGTTCGGCTTTATGAAGCAGGAAATTGCCAAGGGCAGGCAGGTTTACATTGTTTATCCTTTGATTAAGGAAAGCGAAAAGTTAGACCTTCTACATCTCGAAGCGGGTATTGAGCAATTGAGTTATCAGTTCCCCCGGCCTGATTACCAAATGAGCATTGTGCATGGGCAAATGCCAAATGCAGATAAACAGTTCGAAATGCAGCAGTTTATTGAAGGCAAAAGCCAGATTATGGTGGCCACAACGGTAATCGAAGTGGGCGTAAATGTGCCTAATGCCTCTGTAATGGTAATTGAGAACGCCGAAAGGTTTGGTCTTTCGCAACTCCATCAATTGCGGGGTAGGGTTGGCCGTGGTGCAGAGCAGTCATTCTGTATTTTGATGAGTGGAAATAAACTGAGCAAGGAAGGGAAGATCCGTTTAGAAACCATGGTGAGGACTAATAATGGTTTCGAAATTTCTGAGATCGATCTGCAACTCCGTGGTCCTGGCGATATTACCGGAACACAACAAAGTGGGGTTTTAGATTTAAAACTTGCCGATCTGGCAAAAGATCAGATCATTTTATCCGAAGCGCGAAATACAGTAATTGCACTTTTCGAAGATGATCCGCAATTGCTAAAACCTGAAAATGCAACTTTAAAAGCTTATTTGCAAAAATTAGAAAGAGGCATCTCTTTTGACAAAATAAGCTAGTGCTACAATCAGTTGAAATATTTTTAACTTCTTTCACCTCTTTTTGCAATAATATTTAACAATGTATTATTTGTTCTACTTTGAGTAGTTTTGTAATTGTTTTTTTACGACTCAGCCCCTCATAATTATTATTTTACCCCCTTTTTTAAATTCCTAATATTCCTATCTTGCGTGTAACCAAATGTAAACTGTTTAGTCGGCAAGTCTAAGTCATGGTATGCCGTACACAGTAATTTTTAGCCCATAGGCAGCTTATTTATCAGATAAGGGGGTAATAATGGTTAATAACAATTTCCTGATCAAATAGAAATCGATTGATAATTCCTGTATAGAGGAATGGTGTAGTTAATTATTTCAGTTGATCAGCTTTTAATGATGTAGCTCATGATGTATTCATGAATACACATGAGTGTTAAATTGTATTACAATCAATATCTAACCAAAATAAATTAAAAACTATGAAAAAAAATCTATTGAGGACTTTTGCCAGAAGTAGCATGTTTCTTATTTGCGGTGGTGGTCTCATTTTTTCTCCGTTTACCAGCAGATCAGCTGAAGCAGTGTTACACGAAAAGGAACCCCTTGATTTTTACAAACCTCCACTTGCGGATATCATCGTGAAAGGACAGGTTACCGATGCCAAAGGGCCGATTCCTGGCGTAAGTGTTAAATTAAAGGGAGGTGCTGCTACAACGGTAACAGATGGTTCTGGTAAATTTAGCATCAAAGTGCCAGAGGATGCTACCCTAGTATTTACCTACGTGGGTTATGTAGATCAGGAAATTCAGGTAAAAAACCAAAGCACTATAAATGTCCGTTTACTAGAAAATAATCAAAATTTATCAGAAGTAGTGGTGGTGGGTTATGGAACCCAGAAAAAAGCAGTTGTATCGGGCGCTGTGGCTTCGGTAAAAGGTACAGAACTGGCCAAATCATCTTCTGTAAACTTAACCAATTCATTGGCTGGCCGTTTACCTGGCGTTACCGCATTGCAAGGAAGCGGAGAGCCAGGGTATGATGGCTCAACAATCCGGATTCGGGGTATTAATTCTCTTGGGAATAACAATGCCTTAATCGTGATTGATGGAATCCCTAACCGTGCAGGAGGAATTGACAGGCTAAACCCGAACGATATCGAAAGTGTATCGGTTCTAAAAGATGCGTCTGCAGCAATTTACGGTTCGCAGGCTGCAAATGGGGTAATCCTCATCACGACCAAGCTGGGTAAATTGGGCAAACCACAATTTTCTTATGATTTTAGCTACGGCTTACAACAGCCTACCCGGATACCTAAAATGGCCAATTCTGTACAATATGCAGAGATTTTAAATGAGCTAAATATTTTTGGTTCCGATCTCAATCCAAATGAATGGTCGGCTGCATGGAATAGTTTTAAAAATACAGGTTCTTATGTTTCTACCGGAGGAAAAACGATCAATGCAGCTTTCAAGCCAGATGAAATAAGAAAATTTGGTGATGGATCAGATCCCTTAAGGTATCCCAATACCGATTGGTTTAAAACCACTTTCCAAAATTGGTCTCCACAGCAAAGACATAATGTACAGGTTAACGGTGGTAGTGAAAATGTGAAATATCTGATGTCGCTTGGTTATCTCGATCAGGACGCTTATTATAAAAATTCTGCTACAGGCTATCAACAATATGATATGCGTTTTAACCTGGAGGCAAAATTAAGCAAATACATCACCACCACCTTAGGGGTAACTGCGAGAGAAGAAGCCCGTAATTTCCCTACCGTTGGCGCAGGTGATATATTCAGGTTTTTAATGAGAGGAAGACCCAATGAAATCGCAATATGGCCTAATGGTTTGCCAGGTAGGGATATCGAATATGGTTACAATCCGGTGGTTTCTACAACTGATTTAACTGGTTATAATAAAGATGTTAGAGATTATTTCCAAACCACAGGTAAGGTAGAAATTAAAATTCCTGGTGTTGATGGATTAAAAGTAACCGGAACAGCTGCTATCGACAAGTACTCTGGCAGACAAAAAAACTGGCAATTGCCCTGGACACTTTACGATTGGGACAAAAAAACTTTTGAAGCCGATGGCGTAACCCCAGTACTTGCGGGTACCGTACGGTCTCAATATACCGACCCAAGACTTAGAGAAACCGCAGGCGGACAATTGGCGATAAACTTGACGGGAATGATCAATTATGATAAAAAGATTAATGATCATACCATAGGTTTAATGGCAGGGGTTACCCGCGAGAAAATCACTAACGATGGTTTTACTGCTTTTAGAAGGTATTTCCTTTCATCGGCTATTGAGCAGTTGCTGGCAGGCGATGAGAAAGAGCAATCTTTAGGAAATAACCCTGGCGATCCCAACAATCTATTCAATCGTGCCAGGTTAAGTTATTTCGGACGTGCAGGCTATAATTATAAAGAAAAATACCTGGCCGAATTTCTTTGGCGGGTTGATGGTTCTTATATTTTTCCAACCGCCAGACGGTTTGGTTTCTTCCCTGGCGTATCGGTAGGATGGCGTTTATCTGAGGAACCCTTTTTTAAAGAGAATGTTAAGTTCGTCGATAATTTAAAGATCAGAGCTTCCTGGGGGCAAATGGGAGCTGAAGCCTATTTTGGAGATGCCTTACAAGAATATCAATACCTCAGTTTAATGAATTTTGGAAGTTATGTGTTTAATGATTTGATTACGAAATCTTTAACCGAGGGTAATGTGCCCAATTTAGATTTTGGATGGGAAGTAGCCAATAATACCAATATTGGTTTGGATGCCTCTTTTCTAAAAAGCAGACTATCACTTGAATTTGATTACTTCTCTAATAAACGAACAAATATCCTGATCAATAGAGGAAGTTCTGTACCAGAAAGCTCAGGTATCACCGACCGTTTACCGCCTGTAAACCTGGGCAAGGTAAACAACAAAGGTTTCGAATTTAAACTAAGCTATAACGACCGTGCAGGTGACTGGAATTATGGAGTAAGTGTGAACGGTGGTTATGCCAAAAATAAAATCATCTTTTGGGATGAAACACCTGGTGCTCCCGAATGGCAGCGCTCTACGGGTAGGGTAACCAGTTCATGGTTGGTATACGATTATGATGGTGTTTTTAAAGATCAGGCAGAAATCAGCGCGAATACACTTAATTACAGTGCGCTTACGAATAACCTGCGGCCTGGCGACATGAAGTTTAAGGACATTAATGGCGATGGTAAAATTAATGCAGATGATAAAATCCGTTTAGATAAAAATGGCACGCCAACTTTTACAGGTGGTGTAAACTTCAATGTTCAATACAAAGGATTCGATTTGTCAGTACTTATTCAAGGTGCTACAGGAGGGATGCAGATTGTGGGAATAACAGAGTCGGGTGACATCGGTAATTTCCTGGACTGGTCGTACCTAAACCGCTGGAGTATTGATAATCCAAGTTCGGTAAATCCCCGCTTATCAAACAGGGGCGCAACCTATTATACCGATAGTAACAATGCATTAAACAATACCTATTGGTTAAAGAGCAATAACTACATCAGGCTGAAGAATGTGGAGTTAGGTTATACATTGCCAACCAATTGGGTTGAAAAAGTTGGATTAAACAGCGTGAGGGTTTATGCAAATGGCCTTAATTTATTCACTCTTGATAAAATCAAGATATGGGATCCTGAATCAACCAATAACAGTGGTCAATACTATCCTCAGGCCAGAGTAATCAACATGGGAATCAAAGCGGCTTTTTAATAAATGTATAGCTACTTATTAATTACAATTATGAATATGAAAACAATAAATAAAAATATAAATCTATATATATTAGTTTTTATAACGTTTCTTGCAGCTTCCTGTAAGAAAGATTTTATGGATGTAAATCCGCCCGATAAAATATCATCGGAGTTGGTTTGGAAAGACCCTGCACTTGCACAGGCCTTTGTAAATGACATCTATAATGGGCTCGGTAACGGTGGTTTTTCGGAACAAATGCTGGCATCCGTTTCTGACGAGGCCTTGTTTACACATCCCACACGTGGAATTGACTTAGTTAATAACGCCACCATTAACCCTTCTACACTAGGTTGGGTTGACGATACCTGGGCATACAAACAAATGTATAACCGCATCAGGGCTTGCAATACTACAGTGGAAAGAATTGTTGGTGGCGATAATGGGCTTACAAGCCAAGCGCTAAAGGATCAGTTACTTGGTGAAGCGTATTTCTTGCGTGCTTATTTTTATCAGCAATTATTGCGTTATTACGGGGCGGTGCCCATCATTACCAAAACGTATGCATTAACTGATGATTTCAAAATTAAACGCAATACTTACGAGGAATGTGTGAATTTTATTGTAAAAGACTGCGATGAAGCCAATAGATTGTTAACGGGTAAAACATTAGATAAAGGGCGTAGTACTGCGCTTGCAGCCTTAGCACTTAAATCGAGAGTATTGATTTATGCGGCGAGCGACCTGCACGACCGGGCAAAACTTACCGCAAAAATAACTAGCATTGCCGCTCAGAAACTAGATTTTTTAAGTTATGCAAGTGGCAACCAAACAGATCGGTACAGATTAGCGCAAACAGCAGCAAAAGCGGTTATGGATTTAGGTACCGGTTATAAACTCGGACTTACAGCGCCAGCCAGTACTACCGATGGGAGATTAAACTATAAAAGTATCGCAATGGGCGGAGCCAGTAAAGCGCCTGGTGTAGATGCTACTGCGGCATCAGAATTGATTTTTGCTCGCTATTTTATCATCCAGAGTAATATCAAACATGCACAGCAAAATGGTCCGAACGGTTACCATAACTGGGCAGGTAATACACCTATCGGTTTATTGGTTGATGATTATGAGATGAAAGATGGTACCAAGTTTAGCTGGACAAATGCAGCACAAAAGGCAAGCCCTTATCAAGACAGAGATCCACGCTTTTACGCCACAGTTTTATATGATGGTGCTGGTTGGAAACCCCGCGATAAAGCATCTGGTAATGTTGATCCGGCCAGCCAGATCCAAACTGGAGTATATGATTTAATGGATAATGGTGCTCGAATCGATTTTAAAGGATTAGATACCCGTGCAAGTTCTATCGAAAACTGGAACGGCAGCTGGACAGGTTATTATTACCACAAGTTTATCGATCCGGATCCAACAATTATAGATGCTTCAATGTCGC
Organism: Pedobacter psychrodurus; assembly: GCF_032678585.1. Classification (GTDB taxonomy): domain Bacteria; phylum Bacteroidota; class Bacteroidia; order Sphingobacteriales; family Sphingobacteriaceae; genus Pedobacter; species Pedobacter psychrodurus_A. Next base: position 93,017 of record NZ_JAVTSN010000031.1, read on the forward strand.
AGAATGTGCCCTGGCCTTTCTTTAGATATACCGAAGCGGTATTTAATTATATCGAAGCCAGTATTGAGCTTGGCGAATTGACTAATGCTACGAACTGGTTAAATAAAATCCGCTTTAGGGCTGGTATGCCAGCGGTTACTGCAACAGACCAGGTCGGACTAAGGGAGGTTTATCGTCATGAGCGCCGTATTGAGATGGCTTACGAAGAGCAACGTTATCATGATACCAGAAGGTGGTTAATTGCAGGCGAAACATTGGGCAGAAAAACGACCTACATTAAGGTTACCGGTAAATTTAAACCGGGAAAAACCATGTCGGCCCCTTATCATTACGATAATACCATTTACGATTATACCTATAGCCCGGTAGAAGAAAATGCGCAAGAGAGCAGGAGTTGGAATGATAAACTTTATTTCAGGCCATTTAGCCGCGATGAAGTAAATAAGAATAATTCACTCGAACAAAATCCCGGTTAC
>NZ_JAVTSN010000032.1:0-92948 GCF_032678585.1 Pedobacter psychrodurus
AAATTTAGCTGATGGTTAAAAAAATAATTTTACTTGTGCTATTGGCAGCGCCGCTATTTGGAAATGCCCAGGAAAAACGTGCCGCCGATATTTACGATGCCTCAACTAGCTACGAATACCCAACAGACCCATTGGTGCGTAAAAAGCTCGATGCCTGGCAGGATTTAAAGTTTGGAGTGATTATTCACTTTGGATTATACAGTGTGGGGGGCATAAGAGAGTCCTGGTTGTTATGTAACGAGCCACGTTTTGTACGAGATAGCACCATTGCTTATGATGATTATAAAAAATGGTACTGGGGGCAATCGCAAAAATTTAACCCTGTAAAATTTGATCCCGATAAGTGGGCTGAAATTTCGCAAAAAGCAGGAATGAAATATGTGATATTTACCACCAAACACCACGAAGGCTTTAGTATGTTCGATACCAAACAGAGCGATTTCAAAATTACCAACACGCCATTTGGTAAAAATCCAAAGTCGGATATTACCAAAGCGGTCTTTGATGCCTACCGTAAAAAAGGAATGATGATCGGGGCATATTTTTCTAAACCAGATTGGCACTCTGAATACTTTTGGTGGCCGCGTTATGCTACTCCCGATCGGAACGTAAACTACGATGGGATCAAGAATCCATGGCGTTGGCAAAAATTTAAAGATTTTACCTACAATCAGATTGGCGAACTGATGCATAATTATGGTAAGATTGATATCCTTTGGTTAGATGGAGGATGGGTACGTCCGCTGGAACCCAATAAAAAACGAGCTGAAGGATTTACGCTTTATCCAGACTTTAGTCAGGATGTAAATATGCCGAAAATTGCGGCAATGTCCCGAATAGCACAACCTGGTATATTAGTGGTAGACCGAACCGTGCATGGGCCTTACGAAAATTACCGCACCCCGGAGCAGGCGGTGCCGAAAGAACAGATTAAAGAGCCTTGGGAAACTTGTATGACCTTAGGGAAAGCATGGGGTTACCGTGAAGGCGACAAAATGAAATCGGCCGAAAAAATTATTCATACACTTGCTGAGGTAGTAGCCAAAGGGGGGAGCCTGTTATTGGGTATCGGACCAGATGGTATGGGCGAATTTCCAGTGGCCAGCATAAACCCGTTAACCAGCATTGGTGCCTGGCTAAAAGTAAATGGTGAAGCCATTTATGGTACCCGCATTACCGAAAACTATAACGATGGTTTAACCTGGTTTACACAAGCCAAAGATGGAAAAACTAAATATGCTATTGCCTGTATTAAAGAAGATAGCACAGTGCCAACAACAATTCAATGGAAAGGAAATATCCCGGGCAAAGGAACAAAAATTAAGCTGCTCGCTACCGGTAAAAATGTAAATTGGAAACAAGCGGGAGATGAAGTTGTGGTCACTGTACCTGCAGAGCTGATCGGAAAAAAGACTGCGGCGTTGGCCTTTGCATTTTATGCTAAATAAAATTAATCAGAACATTTAAAGCGCAAAATTGAATTCACCTGTTGATTTAAAATAAGATGATAAAAAAACTGACTGGCTTTTTACTGTTGACAACAATAGCTTTCTCAATATTTGCCCAAACCAAAGCTAAGCCCAATATATTGATCATCATGACCGATCAGCAAACGGCAGAGGCAATGAGCATTGCAGGCAATAAAGATTTGCATACCCCGGCAATGGATAAGCTAGCCAAAAACGGAATCCGTTTTACCAAAGCCTATTGTGCACAACCTTTATGCACCCCCTCTCGCACTGCTATTTTTAGTGGAAAAATGCCTTTCGAAACGGGTTTTGTAGGCAATGCAACCGAAAAAGACGGACAATGGCCTGATAGTTTGCTCATGATGGGCAAGATTTTTCAGAATGGAGGTTATCAAACTGGTTATGTGGGTAAATGGCACTTACCTGTACCCACCGCCAAAGTGAGTCAGCATGGTTTTGAATATATCCAGAATACCAATTTTTTAGATTATAACGATGCAGGTACACCGGCCTATTGTGCCCGTTTTATAAAAGAGAATCAAGACAAACCTTTTTTATTGGTGGCCTCGTTTTTAAATCCACACGATATTTGCGAGTGGGCGAGGGGCGAGACCTTAAAAATGGATATTTTGGCTGATGCACCACCGGCAGATCAATGTCCGCCATTACCTGCCAATTGGAAAATTCCGGCAAACGAACCAAAAATTGTGCGTGAGCAGCAAAAGGTGAGTGCCCGTACCTACCCAAGTGTAAACTGGAATGCCGGTCAATGGCGCCAGTACCGCTGGGCCTACAACCGTTTGGTAGAAAAAGTAGATCATTACATCGGAATGGTGCTGGCTTCACTAAAAAAATATGGTGTAGAAAAAAATACGATCATCATTTTTACTGCCGACCATGGCGATGGTTATGCCGGCCATAGCTGGAACCAGAAACAGATTTTATATGAAGAAGCCGCTAAAGTGCCTTTTATTATTTCGAAAATCGGCGAATGGAAGGGCCGTACCGATGATATGTTGGTGTGCAACGGAACAGACATCATTCCAACCATTTGTGGATTAACTGGCGTACAGAAACCGGGTTATTTAAAAGGAATTGATATCAGTAAAAGATTAACCGATCCTGGCAAAAGCTTGCGCGATACTCTAGTAATCGAAACCGATTTTGCCGACAATGAAGAACTTTTAGGCATTAGCGGCCGTGCGGTAATGACCAGGGATTTTAAATACATTGTTTACAGTAAGGGCGATATTAAAGAGCAATTGTTCGATTTAAATAAAGACCCTGGTGAAATGAATAACCTCGCCGTAAACACCGCTTATAAAAAGAAACTGATTGCCTTGCGGGATTATTTAAAACGGTGGTGTAAAATAAATGGAGACAAATTTACGGCGAATTTGTAGGGGCAGATTTCGTAAAACAAGTAGCGGTTTAAAAAAGATGTTATCCTGAGCATAGCAGAAGGACAATTTTTTTGATTTAACTGCAGGAAAAGAGTCTTCAACTACATCCGGTAGCTATCGGATCAGACTGAAAAGAAAAAGAAAATGATCGCTATACAATTCGTGAAAGGTTTTTGTCAGAACAATTTAGGACGTAATTTTTCACTTCATCATCCTGCTATCGGTTGAATTGAAAAGATCCGGGATATCTGCAAGCAAAGCAAAGACCAGTGGCGTCGAAGCATAAGGGATTGTACACTGACCAATCGACAGTTGCATAGAAACATAGGGCTCTGTATACTGACCAATTGTCACTGTTAGGCAAACATAGCCGTCTTTACACTTAGCAAAGCACACTGGAAGTAAAACATAAGAAGCTGGAAGCCAAACAAAGCCTTGTTTATGCCTAACAATCGTTATTTAGTAGGAAACATTTGATGTTGAAGGCAAAACATATCGTTGTATTGTTTCAGCATTTGACCCTTTAGCTAAAACATAGGCCCTTACCAGTTTTGTAAATTGCCCAGGTCACAATATAAAGGAGGATTACAGTAAAAAAATAGTGCATGAGTTCCGTAATTAATTGCAAATTCATCAAAATTGAAAGTTTTTTAAACATTAGTGTTAGTGTTTTATAGTGTAAGCTGGTAAATTCGTTATGCTTAGGTTTATCTACAGAGTTATCAAAGCGTGCAAATATTTAAAACTGAACCGTGCAGTGGGAGATTAAACTGCGTGAGGACCGCCTGCCCGCCCGTAGCGGATTGGATGGGAAGGACGTAGTCGGGCAGGGATAGTAGCGGAAAGCCCTGATCCCGATCCTTCATCCGGGAGCGGACTTGTAGCGAATAGCCCGACCCGCAGGGGCACGCCCAGATAAAGAAGAATAATGCGTTAAACCGATACCACAATTACTACGTGAGAACTAACCAATAAAGAGACAAAATATTAAATTCAGCACCATAACTGATGAAAAACATAATCATCCTAATTTTATCACTACTCTCACTAGACGTTCTTGCCCAGCAACAGCCTGGCGTGATTAAATTAACGGCAGAAAAACTGCACTCACGGGTGCGCGAATGGCCTTATCCGGCCAACGGTATCACTGTACCTACCAATGCGCCAGCTTTACTATGGCCAGCCACTAATGGTACGCACACGGTACAATCGATGGAAACCGGTAGCGATGTGCCCGAGGATCCTAATATTGGAAATGTACGCTACAAGGTAATGTTGGCAACTGATCAGGATTTTAAAAGTAATTTAATTGCCAGTGGTTTGCAAAGTTGGGCGGTATATCCATTACATCAGGCATTAAAACCAGGGCGCTGGTATTGGAAATATGGTTACGCCTTAAAAGGAACTAGCCAATGGAGCTGGTCGCCAGTTTACAATTTTATCGTGGATGCCAAATATGCGAACGAAAAAGTTTCTCCACCCGTTGCCAAAGTGATTCAAAGGAACGAAGGTTTACACCCCCATTTGTGGAACCTGCACCAGGTAAACGAATCTTTCTACCAAAACAATTTAAATAACCCGGAAGCCCAAAAATTTATTGTGTATGCAGAAAAGTTAATGAAAGCCCCTTTACCGGATGAAAGCCCGATACGCCAGATAGATACCACCGGAAAAACGGGTAAGGTATTGGAAGGTTTAATGGATAGAATGTACCACGGTTTTGGCGATAATATTGGCAATCCAGTCCGCAACCTCTGTATCGCATATTACTTAACTAAAGATAAACGGTTTATAGCAGATGCGAAGCGGAGGGCATTAAATCTGGCCAGGATGGATCCGGAAAAAAACTGGGCCACAAGAAGTGATTTTAACAATGGTGCCGTACTGGAAGCGCTGGGCTGGTTTTACGATTTAGGATATAATGATATAAATCCCGAAGAGAAAGCCCTTTTTAAAAAGGTAATGATAAAAAGGGCACATGTAATTTATGATCATCTGCCCAATCGCTTTGAATTGCATGTGAGTGATAATCACGTATGGCAAATCACACTTCGCGAACTGGCCATAGCCACTGTAGCTTTAATGGGCGAAACCCCTGAAGCGAACGAATGGTTAACGTACTTGTACGAAGTTTGGAGTGCCAGGTTCCCGGTTTTAGGGACCACTGATGGTGGCTGGCACGAGGGTAACGGCTATTTTATCGTAAATTTCAGATCCACCATATACCTGTCGCAACTATTCGGCGATTTTTCGGGCGTTGATTATTTTCAGTTGCCATGGATGCAAAATCTGCCTAATTATCTGTTGTATTCTTATCCGCCCACGGGTACATCAACCGCTTATGGCGATCAATGGGAAAATTTGCGTGATGGTATAAATGCCGGATATGCCTTGTTTGCTGATGCGCTTACTTATAAAATCAGCAATCCCTATCTTAATTGGTATGTTAAGGAAATAAAGACTGCGCATCCGGATTTTTTTAAGGGTACTGATGATTACCTGTTTTTCCGTTTACTCAATTACAATCCTAACCGAAAATTAGAAACAGCCTCACCTAAAAGTTTGCCCCGTTCACGCACTTTTGCAGATATTGGTCTGGCGGCCATGACCGATGATATAACCAACGCTGGGAACAATATCTGTAGTTATCTCATTAGTAACCCCTTTGGCTCGTCGGGCCACGGGCATGCCGGCCAAAATGCTTTTACCCTAAATTATAAAGGTAAAACTGTTTTTGGTGCCAGCGGATATTATAGTAATTTTAGTGATCAGCATAATTTATTATACTATCGGAATACTAGGGCTTACTGCACCATTTTGGCCGATAGCCTTAGCCAAAAAATTGGCGAAGAAGGTTATGGCTGGATACCGCGTTCAATGCACGGTACACACATACAATATGCCCTTGGCGATGCCAGTAATGCTTACGGAAATATACAAAGTTCGTTTTGGCTAAACCGCTTCGACCAGCTTAATCTTAAACCCAATGAAGCAAACGGTTTCGGCGATCCGGGCGTAACACTTTACCGCAGGCATATGTTGCAGTTAGATGGTGGTTATATTGTTTTATATGATGAATTGGAAGCCAAAAAACCTGTAAAGTGGACTACCCAGTTTCATACACCATATGATAAGATCGAGGCTGGTAAAAATGATAAAAGCACAAGACAGGATTTTGAGGTGAAAACGGATCTGGGAAAAGTAAATGCTTCTGTTTTTGCAACGCTGCCTTTGCAGATGACCATTACAGATCAATTTGCTGAACCAGCTGTAAATTGGATGAAATTGACAGACGGAGATAAATTACGTATCTATTCTAATCAATGGCACGCAGGTATTACTTCGCCAGCTGCACAAAAATTCAGGTTTTTAACCCTTCTACAGGTTAAGGATGGAAAAACTGAGGTGATTAAAACGGTATCGGCCGCAAACGGACTTTACCATTTACAGGTTGGCGATTGGGATATACAGGCACAGTTGGATGGCAATAAAAAAGCATCATTACAGGTATCGGGTAAACAGGCCGGGTCTTTATTTAATTATGGCGATTTACCGATCAGTTTTAATGGTAAAGTATTTAAGCCGGCTTTATCAGGAAGTTCTATATTACTAGAATTGAACGGTGCAAAACTGGATAAACAAGAAGTTGTAGATAAACTGCCAGATGTTGCGATTTATGATAAGGAATAGTCATAGTCCTCGTTTGTAACGAGGATTTATCGAGAGCCAAATTTGCAATGTGGTTTTTTTACCTAAACATTGTTTTTTATTGGCGATAAAATCGCCATGCTCGTGCATCCTCGTTGTTCCATAGGAATCACTATGTGACAACGAGGACGATCATTGGATTAGAATTATTAAATTTGAAAACATGTTTCAAAGCACAACCTTTAAAATAACGGATTTCGCCACGGTTCAACGCTGGCTAACTGTCCTGGTAATCGGTATAGGCTTGCTTTTTACTTTTAGCAACGCAAATGCACAATTTCAGGACCGTTATTTCCGAAATATTTCGGTTGATAAGGGATTATCGCAGAGTACGGTTTTTTCCATCAAACAAGATAGCCTTGGTTTTATCTGGATGGCCACACAGGATGGGCTAAACCGTTACGATAGTAAGGGATTTCGGGTATACCGCCCGGTTGAGGGCGATAATAACGGGCTGCAATCGCATTATATCCGGAGCCTGTTTATCGATCATAAAGGAAGTATGTGGGTGGGTGGAAATCAGGGTATTAGCCGCTATAATTATGCTTCCGATAACTTTGTCAACTATAAACTACCGCGCAGTTTGGGCGAATGGTATGTATCGTCGATAGCGGAAGATGCACAGCACAACATTTGGGCAACTACCATTTCGGGCGGTATATTTAAGTTGGCTGCAGGTACAAGCCAGTTTAAAGAGGTTAATTTTAATGCCCTCGAACACGGTATAAAAAAGATTTCGTACATCAGCTCCGCTAATCAGGACCTCCTGATTGGTACCGAAGTAGGTCTTTTTAAGTTTACCGGCCAAGGCCACCATTTAACCAAGCTAAACCTGGGGGTAGATAAGCCAGCTGTAAATGATGTATACATCGATGGCGAAAATCTTTGGGTGGCCACAGAAGGTTATGGGTTGATTAAATACGAAACGCTGAGTGCGAAAGTTACTTTTTTTAATCATCAGGCGGGCAAAAACAGCATTGCCGATAACAATGTAAGGTGTATCGGTAAAGATGTGGAAGGCAATATGTGGTTGGGTACATTTAAAGGACTTTCGGTATTCAATTTGGCTAACCTCAGTTTTGATAATTATTTTCATCAGATCTCCCAGCCCTATACCATCAGTCAGAATTCTGTTCGTTGCATTTATCAGGATAAGCAAAAGGCGATGTGGCTGGGCACATACTATGGAGGTGTAAATTATTACCATAAAAACGATATTAAATTTAACCTGCTCAGTCAGAATACAGGTAAAACCTCTTTAAACGACGAGGTAATCGGGGTAATTAAACAGGATGAAAAAGGAAATTTCTGGATTGGCACAAACGATAAAGGGCTAAACTATTGGAACAGGAACACCAATACCATCAGTTATTTTTCTAACCAGGAAAATAATGCAAACAGCTTAAGCTCAAATAATGTAAAAGCTATCGCATTTGACGGTGTTGGTAATGTACTAATTGGTACCCACAACGGCGGACTCAATGCGCTTAACCCTGGCACAGGTGCCGTTAAGCGGTACCGCCATGATGAAAATAACCCGAATAGCATTGCCGGAGACCTGGTGTATAGCATATTAAAAGATTATAAAGGCCGCATCTGGATAGGCACACGTTCGGGTTTAGATCAGTTTCATCCCGAAACACAGTCTTTTACCCATATTCACCTGGATAAGGCAGGTAAACGCCTTACTTCTGATGATATTACTTTCCTTTTTGAAGATAGTCAGCACCGCATATGGATTGGTACCACAAACGGTGTAACGCTTTTTTACCCTGATAACATGCTTTTCGGCACAACTGTAAACGGCAAAGAAAGCGAAGATATTGTAACCTGCATTACTGAAGACAAAAAACACCGGATATGGATGGGTACCCGCGAAGGCCTGAGTTTGTACAACGAAGCGCAGCAATCTTTTATCAGCTTTAAAGCCCGGAAAGATTTTGTTAAGGGAACCATATATGGTATCCAGCCTGATGACGATGGAAATTTATGGATATCGACCAATAGCGGACTGACAAAATTTAATGCAGACAAAAGCCTGGTACAAACCTTTGATGAAAGTGATGGCTTGCAGAACAACCAGTTTAATGAATATTCTTTTTATAAAGCCAAAGATGGTATGCTTCTTTTTGGGGGGATAAAAGGAATTTCTTATTTCTATCCATCAATGGTGAACCAGCAGCCGCTACGCTTAAACTTAACTTTTACGGGGCTGGAGGTATTTAATAAAACGGTTGCCTCGGGCGATGGAACAGATATTCTGCAAGGGCATATCGATCAGGCCGCGAAACTGGAACTTGGCCCCGAGTTTAAACAGTTCAGCATCCTTTTTAATACTTTTAATTACATATCAGCAAACCGCACCCAGTATTACTACAAGCTGGAAGGGATTGATAACATCTGGCAGAAAGCCAACGATATTAAAGTGAGTTACAATAACCTGCCTCCCGGTAATTACACTTTCCTCATTAAAGCGGTAGGACCTAATGGCGAGGTAAGTCCGGTTAGGGAATTGAAAATTTCCATGCTGCCACCCTGGTACCGAACATTATGGTTTTATCTGTTGCTTTTTGTTGTGCTGGCTGTGGCCTCATATCTTGGTTATAAAATTATAGCAGAACGCATTAAGGCTTTACAACAGCTTAAAATTGAGCGTATTGAAAAAGAACGGGTAAGAGATATCAATCAGGTAAAAATGGATTTTTTTACCAATGTATCGCACGAACTTAGAACACCTTTAACACTGATTCTGGCACCTCTGGAAGAGCTTTTAAGATTACCCCAGGTTGATAAAATCGTGAAAAAGAAATACGACCTGATGCTGATCAACGCCAAAAGGCTGTACAATCTTGTAGATCAGCTTTTTGAGTTCAGGAAAACGGAAATGGGAACCCGGCAGCTTAAAGTAGATAAGAGCGATATTGTAAGTTTTGTACACGAGGTTTACGAGTCGTTCAGGCCCCTTTCAGACAAAAACAATATCAGTTATACATTCCATTCTAGCGAAGCCAAATGCTCCTTTTATTTCGATAAGGATGCTATGGAAAAGATTTTGTTCAACCTATTGTCTAACGCATTTAAATATACTGAAGCAAGCCATAAGGTAAGTATTGAGCTGATTAAGGAACATGATACTATGCTAATCAAAGTAGCCGATACTGGAGTAGGTATCGGAGAGCAGGATTTATCTAAAGTATTCGATCGTTTTTACCAGGTAAATAACCGCGAAATGAACCTGGGCTCGGGTGTTGGTTTGGCCTTTACCAAAAGATTGGTGGAGTTGCACCATGGCCACATTACCGCGCAAAGTGCAAAAGGACAGGGCAGTGTGTTTACCGTTACTATACCCACCTCCGATGTGGTTTACGGCAATCATTTAAGCAATGCGCATAAAATGTACGAATTATCTATTGTACCAGATAGTGTTACGCAAACAGAAAATACAGTTACCTGGGAAGAGCCAGAGCCATTATTGGATGAACTGGATGGGAATGCATTGGCTACCAGACTTTTGATCGTAGATGATAACGAAGAAATCCTGTCTTACCTTCAGGAATATTTTAGCAAAACGTACCAGGTTGCGGTAGCTATCAACGGACAAATGGCTTTAGATATGCTTGAAGTACAACAATATGATCTCATTATCAGTGATGTGATGATGCCTGAACTTGATGGGCTCCATTTTTGCAAAAGGGTAAAACAGAATATCAATACCTCCCATATTCCGGTGATGTTGTTAACGGCCCGAAATGAAACCAGTCAGCAAATAAAAGGTCTGGAAATGGGTGCCGATGATTATGTAACCAAACCTTTTTCTACCAGTTTATTGGCGGCCAAAGTAGCCAACTTGCTACGTTCACGTAAACGTTTAAAAGAATATTATTCTACCGGGAAAGAAATGGTACCGGAGAATATTGCTTTTAATACGCTCGATGAAGAGTTTTTAAAACATGCCATTGCTATAGTGGAAGAATATCTGGCTGATTCAGAATTCTCCGTAGATAAATTTAGTAGGGAGATTGGCATGAGCCGGTCGAATCTTTACCTGAAATTTAAGGCCATAACCGGCGAATCGGCCACAGATTTTATTAAAAGGATCCGGTTTACCAAAGCAGTAGAACTGATGCAGAGCAAGCGTTACACCATTGCACAGATTACCTATATGTGCGGATTTAATTCACCTTCTTATTTTTCTACGGCATTTAAACAGTATTATGGCTGTATGCCAAGCGAATATCTGAGCAGGGAAGATGAGCTGAAACAGTAGAGTGTTCTATTTCACAAGCACAAATGGATTTAGACTGTCGCCCGTCCATTTATATTTGTGGAGAGTGCTTTGTTGTTGCCCATCCTTTGCTTTTTCCTGATGTGAGATATAAAACAAGCCATCGCCCAGAGGACATAAGCCGGTGGCGCCCCATGGAAAAAACCATCCGCGAATACCCGATCTGGCATCTTTAACCCCAGCCTCCAATAAAGAAAGTGTTTTAATTTTTATGTCTTGGCCATCCGACGATATATGATCTTCTTTAGGTTTCTTTTTGCCATTGATCACAAATAAATCATAATTCGGGAATTGCGTTTTGGCGCCATGGTATACCGCTGCAAATAAATTCCCGGTAGAGGGATCATAAGCCAGGTTTTGAATACCATAACGGGTATTACCTGTTTTTACAAAATATTTCTCCAGTGGTTTTTCTGGTCCGGAGTGATGCAGTTTTTCCTGTGATAATGGCTGGGCATATTTATCCCAATCGCTTACATCATATTGCAAAATCACCTGGTGGTCGTTATCCGTTCTAACTGGATCTCCATAAATGCCATAGGCCACATATAGAAACTTTTTAGCTGACTTTGTACTTCCTATTGCAGGTGCAAAGGCAAGGCCGTCTATACCTGAGCAGGCAAAGCGATGTGGTATTTCTTGATCACCTACTTTAACCTTTGCGGTATAATCATTCACCGCTTCTTTGATATACACGGTGCGCAGCAGATCTTCTTTTTCTGCATTCATATTTGGTCGCACAATACGCGACGCGTCAAATATGGCAATATAAAAGCCATCCTCGTTAACCGTTTGCAGCCTCAACTCTTTTTTTATGCCCTTACCAATGGCATCATTTTTATATTCCAATGAACCGTATATTTTTCCGTCATCCGCAAAATCGAGATCGCCCAGATGACCAACAAAACCGGTTACGCTACCGATCAATTTGCCCGAGAGATCGGTCTTGATCAGTTTGTCGGTAAAAGAAAAATACACATATCCCTTTGCCTGATCCACCACCACGCCCTGCACATGCAAGCCGCCTTGTTTTCCTGAGTATATCGAATCAGGTAAGTTTGTGGTTTGAGATTGTGATCTCTGGATGAATGCAGTAAGGAAAAGGAGGAATAAAATTATTTTTTTCATTTAAGCGGTTTGGTATCAGCCTTCAAATTTAAGTGGCAGTTAGCATATCCGATAATAAAAGGTGTTAACTTTATGTTATTAAGTAACTGTTTAGCTTAAACCATTAGAATAATTTCTGTAATAACGTGTCTTTACGTTGTGGCGAAACCTCCACCTCTGCACCATCACTAAGCTCTAAAGTGCCGCCATCACCCTTGCGGTATTTCACCACATAACTCAGGTTTACAATTACCGAGCGGTTAATACGCATAAAAAAATCATCGCTCAATTGCGCTTCATACTCTTTTAAAGTTTTAGAAACGATGATTTTTTTATTATCGGTGAGCAGGAAAACGCTATAGTTGCTCATGGCCTCTACCCTGATAATGGTTGTTTTATCGATAATATAAACACCTTCGGCGGTAGGTAACGCTAACCGGGCATTTAAAACCGCTGACTTCTGGCTCCGCTGTTTCACTTTTCCGGCTACCCGTTTACGTAAACGGGTGATGGCGGTTTTTAGATCGTCCTCATCTACAGGTTTCATCAGATAATCTACGGCACTTAAACGCAATGCTTCCAGGGTATAACTATCGTAAGCGGTGGTAAAGATCACTTCGAAGCTAAAACTTCCCAGGCGTTCCAGAAACTGAAAGCCATTTATGCCCGGCATTTCTACGTCAAGAAACAGTACGTCGGGATCGAGCGCAATAATGGCACTTAAGGCCTTGGCAGGCTCGTTAAAGATGCCCACCACCTGAAGTTCGTCTTCAAAAGATTGAAGTTTTTGCGAAAGCAATTTACTTCCTCGGGTTTCATCGTCTAAAATAACTGCCTTTAACATAGGGGAATGTGTTAATGATAAAATTCGGGTTTTAAATCCGCATGGCCAAAACTTATTGGGAGATTTTCTTCAGTATTATATGGAGCGAGTGATGTTATCCACCGCTCAGTTAACCTGACTTCGCCTGTATGGCCTGAAATTTTTAAGATAAAGATACATTTCTGTGCCAAAATCGCTTTCGGTACACATAATGGTTTGTTTTACCACCTCATTTTCTTTACCAAATATAGTTTTCCAGGTGTTTTTTCCAGCTTTACTACCAGTCATACTATTTGCTGTTAAATCTATTGTCCCCGCTTTTGCAAAACGGAGCTCTACCATAAAATATTTGATCAAACCATTGGTTTTGCGGTCTAAAAATAATAATCCGCTCCGGTAAGTAACCGGATGTTTTACCGCCGCAAGCCAATTACTGGGTCCTTTTTCCCAACCACCGTCATCATGTAGGGTAGGTGGCTGGGGAAAGGAGATCTTAATTTTTTCGGTATCGCTCTGACTGGTCACGATCTGTATTTTTAATGGTACCTGCGATTGGATTTGAGCTTTGCTGCCCAGATAGGCCAGGGCTAGAAAGGAAATAATGATAATCTTTTTCATGACCTGTTTTTTTAGAATGTATATTTGACGCCAATACCACCGTTTTCGGCACTAAAACCTCCGCCACTGTTAAAAGTGAATACAGGTTGCCAATCGGCACTAATGGCGATGGGCAGACCTTTAAATTTATATTCCAGTCCTAAAACACCTAAGGCTCCGATAGTGGTGGTCGGATCAACTACATCATCATCAAAAGAAAAATATTCGAAATGACCACCGCCGCCAACATACCATTTTAGATTTTGCACGCCCCCAATAGGTAAATGATATTCGTAAGCCACGCTCACGCCAATCTGGGTGCCCAAACCATTAAAACCCCTGTAGGTAAATATGCCTTCTAAAGCATGTTTTTCCTTTAAGAAATGTTTTGCTGTGAGCGATATGCCATATAGAAATTTTACCCCAATTGCGGTATTATAGTTTTCGGAAGTGCTATAACTAGCCGGTTTGGTGCTGGTCTTGGCTGCAGGTGTTGGTTTTACGGTCGGTTTGGCAACCGTTTTCGTAGCCGGTTTTTTTGCTGGTGTTTTTTTGGTCTGTGCGCTTACATTTAAAGCAACGGCACATAAAATGATGGTGAAGATCTTTTTCATGGTTGATGTAGGGTTAGGGTTGGTAGAATAATATTTTGTTCTGGTTATAATGCGAGGCTAAGAGTCCATAGCCAGTTGGCGTTTTTACAAAGGCCAAACCATAGATATCGCCAGTGCCTGTTAGCGTTTTGGTACAGCCGGTATAATTAACTTCAGTGGCCTGGATCTGGTTGCTGTTTAATAAGGTGATCCGTTTATTGCCTGGTGAAGCCGCTGCAACAATATTCCCATAGGCTGCAACATCAACCAGTTTTGGCAAACTTACAATCACAGTTTTACCCAGGCCACCCGCCGCCGTTAATTCACATTTATAAAGGCGATCGGTGCTGTAACCGGTGAGGTAAAGCGTATCGTTGGCAATGGCCAAACCCTTCGGACTACCAAATACAGCTGCCACAACACTGAATGTACTGTTGTTTAAAGGGTCATTAAAACGGAGTAATCTATCTTTGCCATCATCGGCAAGATATAGGCGGTTTTTGCTGTCGAAAGCAATTCCCCGGGGATTAATAAAGCCTTCCTGAATTACCCTTAAATACTGATAAGTACTCACGCCGTTAACCGTAATCTTTTTATAAATCACGACTCTCGCATTTTGTTCGGTTTCGGTGATGTATAGGTTTTCATTATTATCGAAAGCGATGGCTTCGGCACCCACACTTTGAAAAGTCTGCGCAGGTGCTTTTTTTGTCAATAAATCGCTATAACTGTTCCAGATTTTTGTAATTCCGGTAGAGCCATAAGGTTGTTTATACTCTGTAGTGGCTACTTTTCCACTGGCAGATACCGCCAGGCCACAGGGATTTGCTACATCAACTGAAGCTATTAACTTCAGTTCAGGTATGCCACAGCTATCGGCAGGCTCACTCTTGTCTTTCTTTTTGCAAGAAATAATTGCTCCTGTTGTTGTCAACAGGAACAATAAGAGAGCGAATGTTTTAAGGTTTTTCATGATCGGTCTGATTAGATTTTTTTCAAAACACCTGTATAACTGCCTTTTAACGGGCCTTTTGTGGTGCTGGCGTTAATGGTAATGGTGTACTTATCGCCATCCTTGGCAATTACAACCGTGCCGCCATTAATCTCATCGGTTACATTGTTTATGGTTACTGCGCCGCCGGCAAAATTGGTGGTGGCATTGTATGGCGCACCGTTTTTATAGGTAAATGAGCCGACCGGAATAACATAATCGCCCAGGTTTTTGAAGCGGATCTGTACCGAGTTAAATTCAGGTGTAAGGAAATAAAGCCATGCGCCATCGCCATTTCCCCCTCTATAATCCCCCGAGTTAATATTATTGCTGTTGTTCTGGTAATCAAATTTACCAGCTACTGCACCTGTTCCTCCATCATCATTTTTATCTTTTTTGCACGAAGCCAGGGTGAAGAAAACGCTCAATACGATAAGTATTTTCAACATGTGTTTAAAGTTTTTCATTTTTTTAATTTTAGGTGGGATGAATTATTGTTTATTGGCCTGGTAGATGATGTTGTTACGCTCTACAACCAGAATGGGACTGTTAACATTTTTCCAGCTGGGCACCACTGCACCGATGAAATCGCTATTGGCTTTAAAACTGCCAGTGGCTAAGGCATAATAAGGTATAGATACCTCTGGAGCAACGGCCATGATCGGTAGGGTCTGGTTAATTGGAGGTGGATAATATTTTGTACCGATCTGTCTTTCTTTAATATCCCAATCAATGTTTTTCGATCCGGTAAATCTAAAAAGTAGATTTCCAGTCTTAAAGTCCGCATTTTCATAAGTTTGAGCAGAAGTGGTATTGGCTAAAACCGCAAAATCTAGACCCTGTGCTGCATTACTTTTATCAGTATACAGGAAAGATTTTAGCGTGATCTGCCCCGATGCATTTTTTTCGAGCGCAAAACGGTAGGTATAGGTGCCCGTTCCGTCTAAATCGAAGGTTAAGGTATTGTCGGTCACATCTGTTGCAATACTTCTTAAGTAGCCCTGGCGGTGAAGGTTTACTTTTACCCCATCACCATCCTGGGTGAAGGTCATTACGGCCAGCTTCTGGTCTCCGGTTTTACGTTCTGCAACAATGTAATAAGGCAGTAAATCTGCTTTACTTACCTTCTGCACGTTTTCAGGATCGTTGGGATCGTTTGGATCATTGTTGCCTTTTTTACAGGCAGCGAAAGTCGCCAGCAGCATCAAGACGCTTAGCATAAGTTTTAATGTTTTCATGGTTTTTAAATTATGGATTGATTAAATCGTGATTATTGAGGGGCGCTTTTAATATTATATTTAATGTGATACCGATTATGGGTTCGTCTTAATTCACCCAAACAGTCAGTTTATTGTACATTTTGTCGGTCCAGTCGCCACCACAATGCGTACTGCAGCCATTATCGGTGATGCCTTCGCTTTTGGCTTTAACGGGCGAGTTTGCGGGGATCTGATCGTAAAGGCTTTTTCCATAATATTCCCCTTCATTGTTGCCACTGCAGTTGATGGCGAAAATTGGGATCTTGAAGTTTTGTGCGTTCCAGGCACCGCTTCCACCGCATGCCGCCAATACGCCTTTACAATAACTGAGCGTATTGTTTGCAGAGATGTCACTAAAGAGCATATAAGAGGCGAAAGAATAGCCACCAACCACGGCCTTTGTTTTGCTGATATTGTATTTGCCAGCTATGGCCACAATACATTTATCATAATCTTCGCCGATCATTTTTGCGCTGGTATTCCAGGCGTCCGAATTGGAGTTGCCGGGCGTTTTGCGGTATTTTACAATGGCTGCGGCATAACCGTTAGTGGCTGCTTTTTCACAGATGGCCGTTTCTGCGGCGCCATCTAAACTGCCCTCGGTAGGGTTGTTTTCATCGTTACCGCTGCCCATCACCAAAATGCCTTTAAAGGTTGTGGCATCTTTGCCTGTGAAAATTTTATAAGTAATGCCGTTTACGGTTTCAATAGTTTCCTTTAGGTCGCCCTTAATTACTTCCTTGCCTTCGTCATTGTTTTTTTTGCAGGCGATGGCCAGTATAATGCAACAGGCAATCGCAATGGTTAATTTTTTCATGGTTATATTTTAGGGTGATAAAATGTTTGTTTTCTTTTTGCTGATACAAGTTTAGTTGCTGCCATAACAAGATTTTTTGACAATGATTGAAAGCCATGCCTCAATGAGCGAACTTGTTTTTACAATGAGTGAAGCTGCAAAACCTTCATTTAAAGGGATATGTGCGGTTTGTGTTGGGAGAAAACCAAACAATACGCGCAGTTTTTGGCGGCTTAGGCAATAACAGCCAGTTTCAATGAGTGAAGTGCCAGTTTGAATTAGCGAAGGATAGAAATAGCAACCTGCCTATAATTTATTTTTGAAAAGCTAGTGTTACAAATATCCCATGAAAAATCTCAGCTGCTTGATCTTTATCCTATTGTTCTTGTTATTGCAGGAGAAGACTGCAGCACAATCGACCAAAATAGATTCTTTGGAAAGGGCTGTAGCTGGCAATTTAGCTAACGACGATAGGAAGGCCCGCGACCTGTTTTTTCTGGCTGCTAGCTTTATCAACTCAAATCCCAAGAAGAGTTTAGATTATATTGATCAGGGGCTTTCTTTTGAGCATAACATTAAAGACAAAGGTATTGTAGCGAGTTGCTACAGGGTAAAAGGCGCTATTTTGAATATCCTTGCCCGATTTCCTGAAGCGATAACCGCATTAAATACGGCATTAATTAATGATAGGGCCACGGGAAATGTGTATGGTGTAGCTGGTGATCTTTCCAATATGGCTACCATCTATATCTATCAATCCAATTTTCCGCAGGCATTGAACTATTACCAGCAGGCTACTAAAATCATGGAAAGGATTCCTGAAAGCGATCCAAACAGTTATAAAGATAGAAAGCGTGACGAGGCGGCTATTTACAGTAACATCGGCTTGGTTTATATCGAAACTGCAGATTACATCAAGGCAATTGAGCATTTTGAGAAAGCGATTTCTCTACAAGAGAAATTGAAAAATAAAATAGCGACTATACCCTCTCTGGGTAATATCGGAAATGTATACGGCCGGCAAAAAAACTTTCGTAAAGCTATTCTTTATGCGTCAAAATCTGCAAAATTAGCCGATTCGTTAGGTGATAAAGTAAGTTACGCCCGCGAAACAGGTAATCTGGCTTCTTATTACAGCCAGATGGGGCAATACGACCTGGCCCTAAACTACGGCCTCAAAGCGATTGCCTTAAATAAAGTATTGGGCAATACCAAAAGTATAGGTTTTAATATGCAGAATGTTGCCGAAGCCTACGCCAAAAAAGGTGACCTGGAACATGCAAAATTTTATGGATTAGGCTCATTAAGGATAGGGCAAGATTTAAAAATGCCTGAAATACAGAAAAATGCCAGTGAAGGATTAAGTCAATTATATGAGAAATTGAAGTTGACCGATAGCGCACTTTTTTATTTCAAAAAATACGCCATGTTTAAAGATAGCATCGATAACAGTAAAAAAAGAGACGAAATAGCCAGGCTTGGTATACAATACGAGTTTGATAAAAAAGAGGCCACTTATCAACAGCAACAGGAATTGGCCGATGAGCAGATGAAACAGCAAAGGTTACAGCTGGCCCTAAATGCAGAGCAGCTTAATGCAAGTCTTCGCTTAAGAAGCTTGCAGCAGGTGCAATTGCAAAACGAAAAGCTGCAAAAGAAAGAAAAGGAAAAACTATTGCTGATTTCTATCAATAATGGAAAACTCCAATCGGTTAAGGTAAAACAGCTCTCACAAGAACAAAAATTGGATAGATTGGAACTTAAACAATTATGGCTTTATACCATTTTAATTGTGGTTGTACTTTGCTCTGTATTGCTGTTTGTATACAATAAATACCGTATTCGGCAACTGAGGTTTAAAAACACCTTACAGCAGCAACAGGCCGAACAGCGTAACAAAGAGCTGAGCTATCGGAGTCAGCTTTCTGAAAGCGAACTCAAAGCCATTCGTTCGCAAATGAACCCACATTTTATTTTCAATGTGCTCAACTCCATCGAATCGTATATTATGGACAACGATAAGAGAATGGCTTCGCGACTGATCCAGAAATTTGCCTCATTAAGCAGGCTTATCTTAGAAAATTCTACGAAAAGTTTGGTAACGGCCGATCGGGAGTGGAAGGCCCTTAAACTGTATACCGAATTGGAAGCCATGCGTTATAGCCATTCTTTTAGCTATGATTTTGTGGTCGACGAGCACATCAGGCTCGAAGAATTGCTTTTGCCCCCAATGCTCATTCAGCCGCTTATCGAAAATGCAATTTTGCATGGCCTTATTATCGATACTCAACCTGACGCACATTTGGCAGTAAAAATGGTGCAAAACAAAACCGGCCTGTATATAACGGTGAGCGATAATGGTAAGGGCTACCATCCACAAAATAAAACACAGCCTAAAATCGGAGTTAAAGAGAAATCCATTGGTATCCAGTCTATTCGGGAAAGGATAGAAATGATTAACTTGCAGTATGAAGATAGTAAAGCCCGTTTCGACATTAAAATTGGACAGGGCGAAAGAGGAACCACCGCAATGTTATGCCTGCCCAACTATTTTAAGGTGGCCTGATGAATGTGTAATGAAATTGCGAATTAGCCTATATCTGCTTTGTTTTATGCTGTGTCGTTTTTCGGCCAATGGGCAATCGTTTCCCAACCTCAGGTTCAATCAGCTTACCGTTAAAGACGGCTTAAGTACCAATGCGGTAAAATGTACCTACGAAGACCAAAACGGGATTATCTGGATTGCCACCAGCAAAGGGTTAAACCGTTATGATGGTACGGGCATTAAAGAATTTAAGCACAATGATACCGATAGCACTTCCATTAGCAGCGATGTTGTGGTGTCTATTGTGGCCGACCGCGAGCAGCAGCTGTGGCTGGGTACCTTAAATGGCCTGTCGAGGTTTAATCCTGCTACCGGAAAAGCAGTGAATTTTTTTCATGATGCGAAAAACGGAAATAGTTTGGTCAGCAACTGGAACTGTATGCCTTTTGTTGACAGCAAGGGCAGGCTGTGGTTGGCTATGGAAGGTGCTATACAGTTGTTTAACTATCAGAAAAATAAATTTACCACCTACGTGTTGCCAAAGACTGAAGGTATTCAAAATTCGTTTAGGCAAATTCGTGAAGACAATTTGCACAGGCTTTGGGCAGTTGGCAGTACCGGACTGTACCTGGTAGACGAAAAACAACAAAAACTAATATCTGGTGGAACACAGAAAGGCAATGATAATCTCTGTTTTTTTCAGGCCCTTAGCGGCACGGTTTACATTGGCCAAACCAAGAATGGACTGAGAAGCTTCGATCTGCAACGCAGGGATTATCAGCCTATACAAACTGATTTTGCGAAGCTTGTAGATGCAAATGTTTATGATATTATAGAATGGACAGATAATGAACAGCGCAATTGGCTTTGTATGGCCGCTGAAGGTGGTTTGATACTTAAAGACAGTAAAAGCAATCGCATTAAGGAATACGTTTCGGATGTGCTAAATCCTTCGTCTTTGAACGCATTTAATATTTACCACATTAACAAAGACCGGCAGAACCGGCTTTGGTTATCAACAGACAACGGCATCAGTATACTCGATCCAAACCTGCAGAATTTTGAGAACATTCCTTTATACCAGCAACTGAAGCTCAATAATCCCAAGCTTTTTGGTTTGCCCAATAATATGCTCGAAACCAGCGATAAATTTTATGTAACCGGTTATTATGCTAAAGGGGTTTATGTATTCAATAAGAACTGGCAGTTCCAGTCGCATATTTTGCAAGTGCCTGCAAATTCAAAGAGCAAGTTGAGTAAATCCATTAATAGTATTTATAAAGACGAACAAAACAACCTTTGGTTCAGTACTGATTCGGGTTTGGTAAAGCAGACAGGAAGCCGTAACAAGCTTTATTTTCCGCCAGTAGATTTAAACATCAAGGAGAACCTGGCCGTATCAAAAGTATACAAAAGAAAAGACGGCCTGTTTTGGATCCGGGCCAGGCAAAATGGACTTTATCTTTTTAACCCCGTTAAAGGAATATTCGTTAAACAATATAAACCCGATCATAAAAATATAGATGGTGTAGTTTATTCTGGCTTGATGGATAAACAGGGCGATTTCTGGATAGGGGCCACCAAGGGTATTAGCCGTTATATCCCTTCAAAAGATGCTTTTAGTAAAATTGTAGTGAAAGGGGTTGATGGAAAAGTATGCGATATCAGTTGGGTAACCGATCTTACAGAAGATCAGGAACAAACCATATGGGCTGTTTCTGATGTGGGGCTGGTTAAAATAGATAAGAAAAAGGGAACAGGTTTATTAATAGACCATAAATCGGGATTGCCAGAAAACTACCTGAAAAGAATATTGATAGATACCCTGGGTAATTTATGGATACCCTCGCAGCAGGGAATTATCAGGTACGACAGAAAAAAGAAATTTACTTTTTTTAACATTAACAACGGTCTTCCCTTTCAGTATGAGGGGCATGGTTTTTTTGAGATTGATCAATCCAATAATTTTCTGCTGAGCTACAGTGGCTATGTGACCAGATTTAATCCCTATCACATCAAAACAAACCTCTCGGTACCAAAGGTGATTTTTATGGATGTAAGCGCCGACGGTACAGCGATCACTCCAGAAAAACAAAGCATTGTTGTTAAAGCAGGAACAAAAATTATCAACATTCATTTTGCACTCACCAATTACACGGCGCCACAAGAAAACAGGTATTTTTATAAAGTAGGAAAAAAAGCCCATTGGCAGGAAGTTAAAAACGGTGATATTGCACTAGGTAGCCCGCGTAATGGAAAGTACGAGCTTTACATTAAAGGCAGCAACAACGACGAAGTGTTTAGCCTGGAAGAACGTTTACTTATTACCGTTCTGCCGTTTTGGTACGAGACCAATTGGTTTGCAGTAATTTGTGTATTATTTGTGGCGATGTTTATTGTTTTCTTATGGAGAAGGAGGATTGCTTTTATCCGCGGGCAGTTTTTGTTTAAGCAAAGGCTCTCTGAAAGCGAATTAAAAGCCATACGCTCACAAATGAACCCACATTTTATCTTTAATGTGTTAAATTCTATCGAATCATACATTATGGATAACGATAAAAAAATGGCTTCACGGCTGATCCAGAAGTTTGCGGCCTTGAGCCGTTTGATCCTTGAAAACTCAACTAAAAGTCTGGTTACTGCCGATCGGGAATGGAAAGCCATTAAACTTTATACCGAGTTAGAGGCCATGCGTTACGACAATGCTTTCAGTTACACCTTTATGGTAAATGAAGCACTGGACCTTAAAGACTTTTTGTTGCCGCCAATGCTGATTCAACCCCTAATTGAAAATGCCATTTTACACGGGTTAATCGAATCGCCACAACCCGGTGCACATTTGGATGTAACTTTAAATATTGAAACAGACCATGTTTTTATCACAGTTACAGATAACGGAGTTGGTTATCAGAAAAACACTAAACCATTGCTTCCGAAAGGGATAAAAGAGAAATCGATCGGGCTTAAATCTATTTTAGAAAGGGTAGATATGATCAACAGCCAAAATGATGGTTTTAAGGCCACTTTTGATATCCGATTGAGGGAAAATGATCGGGGTACAGTGGCTACCATTTGTTTGCCCATCATTAAAGTAGCATAAAGGCTATTTAGAAGATGGCTGGTCTTTAATGAATGGGTACTTCTTTGATCTTACGATCTCAGCTCAAGGGTAATGAAACAAAGAAATTGCTTCCCTGATCAACTTCGCTTTCCAGCCATATCTTTCCACCATGTGCTTCTACAATTTGCTTGGATATTGCCAGACCCAAACCATAAGAATGTTCGCCAGAGGTTCCTTTCCGTTTGGCGTCGGTAAAGATACGTTTAATTCTACCTGTTTACAGTGCATTTTTTCCAGGTGTTTAAACCTGGTTAGGGAATAAATCGTTTTGCAAGGCGAAGAATTGAAAAGCTTTTTGGCATCAAAGTAGTATATTATAGCAAACAGAAAAGGTTTTAAGGTATCCTGCACAAAGCAAGATACCTTAAAATAATTAGTAGCCTTCATTTTGAGGGTTCAGTGCAGGATCTTTTTGAACTTCTCCTGCAGGGATTGGCGCATATTCGTACTTTTTTTGCAATGAATTTGCCCTTAACGGTGCCTCTGTGGCCATTGCTGCCTTGGCGGTTTCAAACCAAATGCCCCATCTCACCAGATCAAACTTCCGGTGTCCTTCTCCTACCAGTTCAATTGAACGTTCTTTACGGATTGCTGTTCTCAGTGCCTCCTGCGTAAGTCCGGCCAGAGGTGCGAGTTTTGCGCGCACTCTTACCTGATTGATGGCGTTGAGTGCTGTGGTGATGTCGTTATCTTCATTCGCCGCTTCTGCAAGCATTAATAAAACATCAGCGTATCTGAAAACATAAATATCTAAACCACTATTGCGTTCTCCAGCATCCAGCCGCCACCATTTAGGCCCGAACCAAACGTCGGTATTATAAACGGTTTCAGGCTTAAATGCCTTCCCGTTATAACCCGTGGCAATAATAGACTCTTTTCTGGCATCGTTGGTCTCAAAGCTATTGGCATAAGCTTTAAATGGAACATAACCCCCATACCATGGTTTAGATGCAAAAGGCTCAACATTTACGGTGCTGTTGGGAGAATAGAATGCGTGCTGATAACTATTCAATAAATCTGTTTTAAAATCTATCTCAAAAATAGATTCGTCATTAAATTCATTGTCACTTTTAAATACATCCGCATAATTGGCCAACAGTCGGTAACCCTGTACAGTCTTTGCCGTAGTGGCTGCATTTTTCCAGTCTTTGTTCCATAGGTATACCTTGGTGAGCAAGGTTTGGGCAGCCCCTTTTGTGGCTCTGCCTTTATCACCAGCATCTGAATACTTTAAAGGCAATACGGCTATAGCAGCATTTAAATCTTCAATCATCAGTTTACGTACATCGGCAGCAGGCGTTCTTGGTAATTTTCTGGTTTCTTCGATGGCTAAATAATTTTTATCTGTAACTAAAGGCACGTCCCTAAAGATACCAGTTAAATAATAATAGTATAATGCCCTTAAAAACCGGGCTTCTGCAACCGATCGGTCTTTAATGGGGCTCGTGCCAGATTTTGCAACTTTATCGATTACTTGCGAAGCGGCATAAACACCTCTGTAACAGCCATTCCACATGGTTTGGGTATAGTCGCCAGGGTTTACCGGGCTGATATTTAGGGCACCCCTAACCGTTTTGGAGAGAATATTGTCGCATTCTTCATCCAGATACGACCAAAGTTCCTGCTGAAATAATCTTTGCGGGTGAGCACCAACCAGCCAAAAATAAGCGCCATTTACGCCTTGCTTGGCATCCTCATCGCTTTTAAAAAACTGATCGGGACTTAAAAAACTTTTGGGTTCCTCTATTAATGCTTTCTGGCATGCGCCAAATAAAATAATTGTGCTGAGCAATACAATTATATATAAATGCTTTTTCATCGTAATTACAGTTAAAGGGTTAAATTAAAACCTAATGCAAGTGTTCTGTTCTGCGGGTAATTGGTCGAGTCGAAACCCCTTAATACAGTATCTGTTCCGTACGAATTGGTTTCGGGTTCATAATAGGGATATTTGGTCATCAGAAACAGGTTGGTTCCTGTAGCGAATACATTCAGTCTTTTTATCCAGTTCACCCCTATATCTTTTCCATTTAGCGCATAACTTAATGACAATGTTTTTAACCGCAAAAATGAGCCATCATACACCCATCTGGTAGACGTTATATAATCCCTGGAGTTTACCCTTGGAATATCAGAATTCGGGTTGTTTGGTGTCCATCTGTCGGCATTAGAGGCGAACTGATTGGTTAAAGGCGATCCTGTATTGTAAAAAGCATCAGAGATATTCATGACGTCGTTACCAAAAGAACCCTGCAAGAACACATTTAACGACAGGTTTTTATAGGTAAAAGTATTGCCCAGGCCGCCATAAAATTTTGGGTTTGCATCGCCGATTATGCCAAAATCTGCTGGCGTGAATTTATTGTCGCCGTCAAAATCCTTATATAAGGGATCACCCAAACGGGGTGTTGCCCGTGGATTTACCGAACCTGCGGGTACTGCTGTGGTTTTCTGGGTACCCATGTAAGTTGCGCCCCAGAACGTACCAACCGGCTGGCCCACCACAAGCCTGCTAATGGTAGAATAGCCCCCAAAACCAGTACCGGCAAGATCAAAACCCGTTACACCGCCTAAATCTATCACTTTGTTCCTGTTGCCCGAAATATTAAAGCTGGTTTCCCAGGTAAAATCTTTACTGATGATATTACGGGTATTGATCAGCACTTCTAAACCCTTATTCGACACTGAACCGATATTGCTGATTTTTGAACTATAGCCTGTATGTGTAGGCAATTGTTCACTTAACAACAAATCTTTTGTTCTTTTAGAATAATAATCAATTTCTACAGTGATCCTGTTTTTTAATATTCCAAATTCCAGGCCCAAATCAAACTGGCGCGTAGTTTCCCACTTTAGATCAGGATTAGGTAAATTTTCAGAGGTATAACCCAAAATTTTGGCGTCACCGATTAGAAATCCCGACTGCGTCTTTAATGAGGGAAGGGACGAATAAATCCCTATGGCCTGATTGCCATTATAGCCAAAACTTGCCCTGAATTTGAGGTTATCAAATACATGCAGGTTTTTCACAAACTCTTCGTCAGATGCTTTCCAGGCCACCGCCGCAGCAGGGAAGAAGGCATTTTTATGGTTTTCTGCAAATCGCGACGAACCATCTATCCTGGCTGTTAAGGTTAATAAATATTTGCTTCTATAGCTGTAGTTTAATCGGGATAGATAAGAAATAATGGTATACTCATCATCTCCAAATGTGTTTTCATATTGAGATCTGATGTTAAACTTCTTTTGGTCTGTTGCGCCCAAGTTGTGGTATAAAAAAGCATCAGTAGCATATAGGTCTGCATTGGCGCGTAGTCTTTCTGTATTTCCTGTTTGATAGGAAGTTCCGATAACGGCATCTATATGGTGATCATTGGTAATATCCTTAGTATAACTTAAGGTATTTTCACTCAGCCACATCACTGAATTTTCGGTAGCCACATCGGCAGCACCGCCACTTTTCGCATTCGCTCTGGAGGGTAATGCGCCCGGGTTATAAATATTTCTCTTGTTAAAGTTTAACTCGGAGCCAAAGGTTGATTTGAACTTCAGATCTTTAATCATTTCCCATTCAGCAAATAAATTACCGATTACATTGGTGCTGGTGGTTTTATTGGTGGGCAAGGTGCCCTGTGCAACAGGATTGTCATAAACATTTGTGTCGTATGGCCTTTTACTGTTAAATGAACCATCCGCATTATAGATTGTAGCTGTTGGAGCAAAAGCCAAAGCTGATTGGTAATAATCCAATCCCCCTAAAGAAACCGTGTTGTTATTGGTTTCCGCCCTTCCTACATTCAAAATGGCGCCGATCTTTATATTTTCTTTGATGCTTTTATTCAGGTTAGACCTGAATTGATAACGTTTAAAACCTGAATTAATGATTACCCCATCCTGACGGTTATAGTTTCCAGATAAAAAATAATTGTAATCACTTTTACCTCCCGAAGCACTTAACGTTATATTTTGCATCGGTGCTACCCGGCTGATTTCTTTTTGCCAGTTGGTGCCTTCGCCAAGCGATTGCGGATCCGAATAGGGGGCAGGTTGGCCATCATCAACCGCACTTTCATTTGCCAATTGTGCGAATTGGCTGGCATTGAGCATGGGAATCAGTTTGGGTATTTTTTGCCAACCGGTGTAGGCATCGAAATTGATATTGTCCTGGCCTACGGTACCTTTTTTGGTAGTAATCAATATTACCCCATTGGCCCCTCTTGCACCATATATGGCCGTTGATGACGCATCTTTAAGTATCACCATCGACTCAATGTCTTCAGGATTGATCAGGTTGATATCTCCACCGCCAATAAGGCCATCAATTACATATAAGGGTTCGTTACCTGCCGTGATGGAATTACCCCCTCTTATTCTGATCGAGGAACCAGAGCCTGGAGCTCCGCTAATAGAGGTAACCTGAACACCAGCTGCCTTGCCCTGCAACATCTGATCTACACGGGTAATCGGAACATTTTTTAATTCCTTCTTTCCAATGGTGGCAACAGAACCTGTTAAATCCTCCCGTTTAGTGGTGCCATAGCCTACAACAAGAATTTCGCTTAATTCATCTAGTTTTAACACGAGTTTAATGGTCATCTCAGCTTGTGCATCAGCTTTAATTTCCTGGGTAGCGTAGCCAACATAAGAAATAATTAAAATCGCATTTTCTGGAACATTCTTTAGCACAAATTCTCCATTGTTTCCTGAAGTGGCTATGGTACTGGTATTTTTGATTTTGATGGTTACACCCGGCATACCAATTCCCTTTTCATCGAGGATTTTACCTTTTACATCGGCAGGGGGGATAGCTAAAGTTTTTATTGGCTCGTTTTTCCTTTTTACAACAATCACTTCATCCTTTATTACATAGGTTAAAGGCTGATTGGAAAATACGAATGCCAATACTTTTTTTAGTGGCGTATTTTTAAATTTAACGTTGATGTTTTTTGATTCGGCTAACATCTCTTCGGTATACACAAAGCTATAACCTGTTTGTTTATGGATTTCTGTAAATAGCTTTCCCAGGGAGATATTGTTTTCCTGTATGGTTAACATCTGGGCATTTACTGCCGCTTTAACCGGTAGAAACGCTGTAATTAGAAAAATAACGGTAAGTTTCATCACCAGCATTATTCTATTTTTGGAGACACCAGATCTCCAAAAGATCCTATTGAATTTCATATTTGGTTGTTTTGGTTTTTGTAATGGGTTGTTTATTAATTTAATTCAGTGATCAACCTCAACATCGATCGGGGTGAAGCAAACATCCCCGATGGTATTCTGATTGATCAGGCGTGTAGATCTAAGGCATAACGATAATCCTCCTTTCTTCAATTTTGAAATGTACCAGATCAGTTAATTCCAGTATTTCTAAAACATCATGTATATCCTGATACCTGGAAATGCTTCCCATGATTTTTTCATCAGATATCTTTCCCCTGTATACAATGTCTACATTATACCAGCGGCTGATTCTTCGCATAATGGGGGCTATTTTTTCATTGTCGAAAACAAAAAGTCCGTTTTTCCAACCAACCGCTGTTGATACATCTACTGACCTGGCTTTTATATTATTTCCTGCCAGAACGGATTGTTCACCTGGTTTCAGGAACAAAATGGTATTGTTGTTAGCCCTAACCTTTACACTTCCAGTTAATAGCGTTGTCTTTGTTTTGTCCTCATCAACATAAGCGTTTACATTAAAATGGGTTCCGAAAACCGTAATTTCCTGTTCGGCTGTAGCGACCTTAAAAGGTTTAGATTCATCTTTTGTTACTTCAAAATAAGCTTCGCCGCTTAATTCTACACGCCGTTCTTTACCTGCAAACTGTATGGGGAATTTTAAGGATGAGGACGCATTAATCCAAACCCTGGTGCCATCAGGTAAATTAACCTGGTATTGGCCACCGGCAGGCGTTAGGATGGTGTTATATTTCAGTTCAACAGCTTTTTCTGCCGTATGTTGTCCTGATGGAAGAATGGCAGTATAAATCAATTGTCCGGTGGCACTTTTAGTGATACGAACGCCTGTTTGGCTTGCAATTTTGCCTTTAATCGCCTCGGTTAAAATCACTTTCTTCCCATCTGAGAGAATGAGTACTGCTTTATTGGTGCCTGGTTTTATCTGGCGAGATAGATTTACAATCTTTGCAGCAGCAATAACTTCTTTTGACCTATTGGAATAGAAATAAATACCCAAAAAAGTAGTCACCAATATTGCGGCAACACTTCCAAACCAGAGCCTTCTGGTCTTTTTATATTTCTGATTAAATGAAAGCTGTTTCCATACTTTATTTTCAGCGGCAAGTACCATCGACATTTCAGGTGCTTTCCCTTCCTCAGCGGTATCTAAATACCAGCTTTCTACCATTGTACATTCTTCCGGACCCGCTTTCCCAGCAAGGTATTTTTCAATTAATTTTTCAGTTTCCGGCTTTTCCATAAATAAAGATCTTATCCCTTATATCAGATAAGACTATCCAATCCATTCAATAGGGTACTGTAGGTGAAAAACAATTTGTTTAATCTTACATGATCAAAATCAGATAAGCGATGATCCCGATACGGGCACGTAGGATTTTTAAGGTTCTTTTGATCTGGGTACGTACCGTATGTTCGGAAGTGCCCAGGCATGTGGCAATATCTTTATGACTCAAACCCTCCGTTCTGCTCATGATAAAAACCTTTTTCATTTGGGGCGGAAGTGCGGCAATTTCTTTTTCAATCAGTGCTGTTAATTCCCGCTCCCGAACATGGTCATCGGTAACAAATTCACCGTTATCGATAAACGCTTTTAAAGAATTGAGATAAAGGTTTTTGCGGTCGGAACGCAGCTGAAAAGTAAATATCCGGTTCCGGACGGCCGTGTACATGTAAGCGGAAAAATTATCGATTTCGAGCGCATATCTTTTCGTCCAAAGAAATTCGAATAAATCCTGGACAATGTCTATGGCATCTTCATCATTACCGAGACGTTTAAAAGCATGGATGTACAGCGACTTAAAAAACCTTTTATAAAGTTGATTAAAAGCATCATGACTTCCCTTTTTCAAACGCACAACCAACTCTGAATCTAAAAGCTGATGATCTTTATTCATATTGTTATTCCCTAATTGTTAATACAAAAAGATATATAGCAGGAATATTCGTGGTTGTACTAAACCGGCAAATTTTACCTGATCAAAAAAAATGGGATGATTTATATAATGTGCTTTCTATTCAAACAGAAATAGATTTTAGGGAATACTATTTCTGTAACAGGCACACCATATAGATTGATGAAACATGGTACTCGTTCGAGCGATCATATCAATATGTAAAGCTTAAAATATAATTGTGGAAATCAAAATTTATTGTGGTTTAAATAAATTGTTTTGCCGAATGAATAGAATTTATTAACGTGAATAATTGTTTTAATATTTGGTCAAACTCCTAAATAACAGATAAAATATCTTGTAGTAGCCCTTGTCGTCTAGTTAAATAGGTTTCATGATGCCATGAAAATATTCCTTTTTTAACTTATGATGTCTTTTTTTTAAGGTTTAGCTATTTTTTATTGTATTCGTAGTTTCTAAGACATAAATTTGAAAGGGAAATATGGATGTATATAGCGAATATAGTGATCAGGCGCTTTGTTTACTTCTAAAAGAAGGAGATCGCCAGGCTTATATTGAAATTTATACACGTTACAATAGCTTATTGTATATATATGCATTTAAAAAGCTTCGAAACAGAGAAGAAGCTAAAGATGTGGTGCAAGAAGTTTTTATACAGTTATGGAACCGCCATCAGCAACTATCGGTAGATACTTCTTTAGCTGGCTACCTTTATCAATCTGTTCGCAACAGGGCGCTTAATATTTTTGCGCACCAACAGATCGAACAAAAATATATCGATTCTTTAAACGATTACTTAGGCAATCACACCGCCGGTACCGACTATCTCATTCGGGAGAAAGAAATTGCGGCATTGATTGAAAAAGAGATCAACGCGCTCCCCCCTAAAATGCGACAGGTGTTTCTATTAAGTCGCAAAGAAAATAAAACCTATAAAGAAATCGCATCTGCGATGAATATCTCTGAGGATACGGTGAATACCCAGATGAAACGGGCACTAAAAATCATGAGAGATAAATTAGGCCCGCTTTTTATTTTAGTTGGGTTCTTTTATTAATCTCACTTCATTTTTTTGTTTAAATATACACCTCTGCATGAAGGTCCGATTGTGATAACAGTTAGGATGTAGTGGTGTCGCGATTATTGCGGGTTTTGTTCGGGTGCAAGTGTCACAACTTCGTCTGAGGCCCGAACCAAGTCCGAGCCAACCGCGTCTCAACCCTTAATTTTTTACTTTTATGCTAAATCAAATCTGATAACTGATTTTTTTATTTTAATTTATTGATTTTCAGTTGTTTGTATGTTTTTTTTGTTTTTTCTTAAATAAATCTGCAAAGCTTGTCACTGTAGGCCCGCTGTTAACTGTCTTGGTTATAATTAGCGCCTAAATAACACCTATGAATAACGCCGAAAAACTATTAGCAAAATATAAAGCCGGGCAATGCTCAGGCGAAGAGCTATTAATATTAGAAAACTGGTTTCATCAGTTAAATGGCGACGAAGATGTAAAGTTGGGAGAGGAGGAACTTGAAGAGGCTAAAGTAGAAATGTGGAATGTGATCGCAGGCCAGACGCAGATTACAAAAGACGTTAAATTATATCGTCCGATGTTGAAATACTGGGTAGCTGCAGCTGTATTTGTTATGGTACTTGGGGGACTGTTCTTTTACAGGATGCGCTCGCAGCAGGGCGGAATCGGTTCTTTGGCCAGTCATAACATAAAACCAGGCGAACAAAAAGCAACACTTACTTTAGCTAATGGTAAGAAAATTACCTTATCAAATACCTTAAATACAACCATAACCGAACATGGGCTGAGCATAAGCAAAACGGCTGATGGAAAACTGATTTACACAATTGTAGAAAATACTGCTGATACGGGTGTTTACAATACTTTAACTACCGCCAGGGGACAGCAATATGGTGTTGTATTACCAGACGGATCTTTGGTACACCTGAATGCAAGTTCTTCTATTACCTATTCTACAGGCTTAAACCGTACTGCCAGAAGGAAAATTAAACTGGAGGGTGAAGCCTATTTTGAGGTGGCAAAAAACAAGAAACATCCTTTTGAAGTGCTTACGGCGAACCAAAAAGTTGAAGTATTGGGTACACATTTCAATATTAACAGTTATCACGACGAACCAAACACAAAAACAACCCTGCTGGAAGGCAGTGTAAAAGTTTCTTCGCTTGAACATTCTGCTGCTGATGTGTACAAGATACTTGTGCCAGGCGAACAGGCTGTTTTAAGCAAAGGCATCATTACAGTGAAAACGATAAACCCGCAAGAGGCGGTCTATTGGAAAGACAACAAATTTAGTTTTGACAGTGAAGACATAGAAACGGTTATGCGTGAGGTATCGAGATGGTATAACGTAAATGTTATTTTCCAGGATAATGTTAAACATGTAAAAGTGAGTGGCTCAGTTTCACGCTTTGCAGACATTAGCATGTTGCTTGATAAACTGGAGAAAACTGGCCTGTTGAAATTTACAATAAACGGCAAGAGTATTATCGTATCAAAAGCCTAACACGATTATCAATTAATAGAACCATATATCACTAATCCAAACCAAACAATGAAGAAAAATCTACTACAAAACTGCTGACTTAGCAGCTAAGCAGGTACCAAAAAAGCGCAGAGGTGTTAGAGCACCCCTACGCAAATGTCTGGGTACCATTCTGAACGGGAAAAACCCCGAAAAGACCGACTGAATATCAATCTTGAACCTAAACCCAAACCCTACAAAAGTATGAATAAATCTACTTTTAACCTAGGTGTGCCGTTTAACTGGCTGCGCGCTAAAATTTTCATGGCCATGAAAATAACTACTTTTCTGGTTTTAGCCATCTGTATGCAGGTAAGTGCCAGCACATTTGGTCAAAATATAACACTCTCTCAAAAAAATGTTTCCTTAATTGAAACGCTTAACAAGATCAAACAACTCTCTGGTTACGATGTGCTTTATGGTGATGATATATTGCCTAAAGCTAAAAATGTAAGTTTAAGTTTATCGAATGTAACGTTGGATATCGCATTGGAAGAAATTTTTAAAGGGCAAGACCTTACTTATTCTATTGGCGATAAAACCATTGTAATCAAAAAGAAAGATCCTGGTTTTTTGGATCGGCTGATCAACAGGATCAACGCCGTCGAAATTAGAGGGAAGGTATTAGACGAAAAGGGCTCGCCGATGAGTAGCGTAAGTATTAAGCCCAAAAGCGGTGGCAGAGCTGTTTATACAAACAGTGAAGGTGCTTTTGCCATTGACGTGGAAAATTCGGACGCGATACTTATTTTTTCTTATGTAGGTTATGTTAGCAGGGAATTGCCCGCACGGAATAATATGTCTGTTACGATGCAGCCAGATGTTTCTAATCTTGAGCAGGTAGTGGTAACGGGTTATACCCAAAAGAAGGCATCTGAATTGACCGGTAGTGTTCAAAGCATCAGCGGAGAAACACTGCGCAACGGGGTATCAACCGTAAACGGGCTCGCCATGTTGAAAGGAGTAGCAGCAGGTTTGTACATTGTAGAACAAGGTGGTAGTGTAGCCAATCGCGGTCAGGTGGTTTTGCGTGGACAAAGCAGTTTTAACGATGCCTCGAATACCAATTACGGGCCTCTCATCGTAATTGATGGCGTAATTACCAATGCCGCCAATCTTCAAGACATAATTGATCCGCAGGATATTGAAAGCATAAACATTTTAAGGGATGCTGCCTCTACTGCAATTTACGGCTCAAGGGCTGCTCAGGGTGTAATCGTAGTGGTTACCAAGCGGGGTAGCGTTGGTAAAACTAAAATAAATTTTGGCGCGAATTACGGAAAAGTACAGAACAACCGCGCCATTCGCTTCATGAATACATCAGAAGCCACGGCACACATCACCAAATACATGCAGGCCTTGTATACTGGTACAGCGTCGTTAAGGACCACATATCCAACTTTTGACCAGTATTTTAATGCCACCAGAATTTTCTCAGATGCGGATTTGGCTGTAAATACTGAATGGGATAACAATGCCTTTTTTACCGATGGTAACCAGAGCGACATCAATTTGTCTATCTCCAGCGGAACAGATAAAACCAGGTTTTACACGGCCTTAAACTGGAACAAACAGGATGGTACGCTGCTGGACGATGGTGTAAGCCGTAAATCGATCCGTGTTAATGTAGACCAAAAGATTACGGATAAACTTACCTTTAGTTTAAATACCAATGCGATATTGGATAACTATACCGCAACCAATAGCGAAAACCAGTATTATCTTTTTCAACCCTGGGTTTCGCCCAATTATGCAAATGGCACACTGGCCGATTCTATTTCTAATTATACCTACAGGGCAACAGGTGCACGTTTAACCCAATATTACGATAATCCCTTATACTCTCATGAATATAATACGGTAAAAACGAACCGTTTAAATTTAATGGGAACGGGTATTTTAAAATATGCGGTTACGCCATGGTTATCGTTACAATCATCAAACACGATTAATTATAACAACAACAGTGTAAACAGTTATAAAGATCCGAGGACCTATAGGGGAAGATATGACGGTGCGGCTTCCAACCGGATTTTTGTTAACGGGGCATTAGCGCTTAACGATACCAAGAGCACCTATTTTTTAACCTCCAACCTGGTTAATTTCAATAAAACCTTTGGCGAGCACCAGCTTTCTGCCATTGTTGGTCAGGAATATTCCCGTACCCATTCAGAAAATGTATCTGTTTCGGCCTACAACACGCCATATCCCGGAGAGCGTAATTTAGGTGCATTTTTAACCTATGGTACCTGGATCAATAAACTCACGGGTACACCGGCCATCCCTTCGTCTACCGCACCTGTTGATAAGGCTTCGTTCTCT
Source organism: Pedobacter psychrodurus (assembly GCF_032678585.1). GTDB lineage: Bacteria > Bacteroidota > Bacteroidia > Sphingobacteriales > Sphingobacteriaceae > Pedobacter > Pedobacter psychrodurus_A. The sequence continues at coordinate 34,687 of NZ_JAVTSN010000032.1, forward strand.
GTTTTTAGTGAGGTGAATGATAACTATAAATCGAAGTACTTTGCATCAGCGTCCATCCGTAGAGATGCATCTACCAATTTCGGCCTGAATAACCGTAATGGTACTTTTTATGCGGTAAGTGGCGGTTGGCTAATTACTGGAGAAGAATTTATGCAAAATGTGAAAGCGGTCAGCAATCTGAAATTAAGGGCCTCTTATGGCACCTCGGGAAGGGAAGCAGGGGCAGATTACCTGAATTTCACGACCTATAGCGATGCTGTATTCTATAATACCACAACCACTTCTGGTTCAACAATCAATCGCCTGGGCAATGATAACATCACCTGGGAAACCACCTATACTACCAATTTAGGATTGGATATCGGTTTGTTTAAACGGGTGAACTTAAGTATTGATCTTTACGATAAAGACAGTAAAAACCTGCTTCAGAATGTTGCGCTACCGAGTTATGTGGGCTTTAGTTCGCAATACCGCAACGTAGGCGAGATCAGAAACAGGGGGATTGATTTACAGTTGAATACTGAAAATATCCGTTCAAAAGATTTCAGCTGGACCATGAATTTCAATATCAGTTTTAATAAAAATAAACTGGTTTCCATCAAAGGAGATTCTTTGATTGACGGGTATAGCGGATCTTATTACCGTTACGTTGGTGATGATATCAACACTTTGAAAGCGATAAAATACGTTGGTGTAAACCCGGCAAATGGCAGGCCTCAGTTCGAAAGGATCATGCCTAACGGTCAGATTCAGATTGTAGACAGTATTGCGCTTGTAAAAGCCGACCGTTTACGTGGTTTTCAGGACATCGGTTCGGCTACGCCTAAGTTTTTTGGGGGCTGGACGAATAATTTCCGTTATAAGAATTTCAATCTGAGCTTATTGTTCAATTTTTCTTATGGAAATAAGATCATGAACAATGCTGTACGGAGTTTTGTTAGTCCAACAGCCTGGCAGGCAGGTTTTAACATTCCACAGCCGAATAGTGCGATCCGCTTTTGGCAAGGCCCTGGCGATACCGATGCCAATTATCCAAATTTCTATGATTTAGCTTTTGATCAGCGGGGTGGCATCAATATCAATTCGTCGCTCTTATATGTTGATGCGAGTTATGCCCGTTTGCGTAACGTTCGCTTGGGATACGATATCCCGACATCGGTTTTAAAGAAAATTCATCTGGGCTCCCTAAACATTTACGCCAGTATGGACAATGTATTCGTCATCAAATCCAAAGATTTGTTTGCTTCAGATCCTGAAGGTGCAACCATTGGCGGGACATCCAATGCGTACAGCGGTACAGGTGTGGCCAGCGGGATGCCCAGGCGTTTTGTAGTGGGTTTAAACGCCGGATTTTAATTCTTGATTCCATATTAACTTAAACACAATACAATGAAAAGAACAATATTTAATATCGGATATATAGGCGCGTTATTGATCATGATTGCTTCATCTGCCTGCAAAAAGCAGTTGGATAGCCTCGCTCCGCATAATGTAAACTTTGAAGACCAGCAGTTTGCCTCACCCAATGGCTATACGAAAGCCACCATCGGCAATTATACCACCTTATACAGCACTTACGAAACCCCTTGGTTCAATATCAGCGAATACCGCGGAAACAATGTAAAGGTGATCGATGTAACATCTACCAGCAGTTCGATCGATCTGCAGAACACAGATGCCTTTAAATACAATAACTCCGAATCGAAAGATTTTGGCTTATCTGATGCCTTTTGGTTTGCCTCCTATAAAGCGTTATTGGGTGTAAATGTGGTGCTCAAAAATGTACCCGCTGCCGAAACCAATAATGTGATTTTACAGGCAAAGGCAGAGAACCTTTTTTTAAGGGCCTTTATCAATTTTAATCTGCTCAGGGTGTATGGTAGGCCATATTATCAGAGTCCGGCAACCAATCTGGGTATTCCGATCATTACTTCACCGCTCGACCTGACCGCAACACCACCCGCACGTGCAACAGTACAGGCTTCTTATGATCAGGTGGTTGCAGATTTAAACCAGTCTATCGCTACTTTCAAAACGAAAGGCGTAAATAGTTTTGCCTCTAAATACGGAGCATTTGCACTGTTATCCAGAGTATACCTTTATATGAGCGGAACTTTCGATCAGCCGAATGCCAATTATGCCAGGCTATCGGCGCAGGCTGCCGACTCGGTAATTGTAAATGGGGGCTACCGTTTATTGCAGGGCGTTGCTTATTCCAATTATTATGCGGCAAGCAATCAGTTAAATACAGAAACCATTTGGGCCATTAATCACGAAGCCAGTACCTCAAATCTACCTATTTTATTGATGCAGCCACAGGGAACTTATGTTAATCTCTATACTACCGGGCAGATTAAACCTTCGCCAGATTTATTGAGCAAACTGGCTCCCAACGACCTGCGGAAAAGCTTTTATTTCACAGATCTTTATCCGGGCAACACCACAGATGTATTAAGCACCAGTAAATACAGTTATCGTTTCTTTAATGGGGTTAACGGCGTATACTATTCTTATGCCGCCTTTAACCATTTAAGGTTGGCAGAAGTTTACCTCAACAGGGCAGAAGCCCGGTTAAAAGCAGGAGATGCCAGCGCTGCGCTTGCTGATTTAAATGTGATCCATACCCGTGCAGGCTTAACCGCGCTGGCTGGCTTGTCAGGACAGGCTTTATCTAATGCTATTTTGTTGGAACGAAGATTGGAACTCGCCTTTGAAGGGCATAATAGCTACGATTACTTTAGAAATGGCCTCCCGATGGTGAGGAATTATAGCTCATTTAATTCAGCGCCATTAACCATTAATCCAACTGATCCTAAAGTCGTCATGAGAATTTCTCAGCTTGTGTTAACAGAAAACCCAAACATCATTCAAAACCAACAATAAACGCATTAACATGAAAAAATATATTTTATTTATGGCAGCAGTGTTTGCCGTATTTAGCTTGAAAGCGCAACAAACATTTATCCTTAAGGGGGAGATAAAGGGCAAAGAAACCGGAATATTAAAGTTAAGATATAACCAGCCAGATGGTAAACCGGTGCAGGATAGCACAGCCATAACAGCAGGGAGGTTTGAATTTAAAGGTACGCTAACAGAACCTGTAATGGCTTATATTATGGGCGATGTAAAGAGGTTAAGTATGGATGAACCAAATTTTGGCACCTTATTTTTAGCACCTGGAGCATTAAAATTAGTGCTTACCGAAGGACAATTTAAATCGCTTCAGTTAACCGGATCTAAACCCCACGATGAATACGTGCTGCTGGAGCAAAAGAAAGCACCGATAGCAGAAGAAACCAAACCTATTTTGGCGCTGCTTCAAAAAGCAAGTGAAGCCTATGTACAGGCCAAAAAAGAAAACCGCCCTGATGCCCAACAAGATGTTTTAAGGGAAAAGGCAGCCGAAATCAGAGACCAGCTCGAACCGGCTAATTTAAAACGCGATAAGATTGATCTTGATTTTATTAGCCATAACCCTAATTCTTATTATGCTGCCTATCTGCTTAGTTTTAAAATATCGGGTTTAAAACTGGCAGATGCCAAAAAATATTACGACGCCTTTACGCCTTTAGTTAAAGCGAGTAGTTATGGTAAAAAGATGTTAAAAGAGGTGCAAAGTCTGCAATCAGGTTCGCCAGGTAGTACAGCGGTGGGTTTTGCTAAAAAAGATATTAATGGACAGGATTTAAGCCTGGCCGATTATAAAGGAAAGAAATATGTGCTGCTCGATTTTTGGGCAAGCTGGTGTGTGCCTTGCCGGAAAGGCAATCCGCATTTACTTTCTTTATACAGCAAATACAAGGATAAAGGTTTAGAAATTATCGGTGTTGCTGATGATGACAGTGCACAACAAGCCTGGAAGAGAGCCGTTGAACAAGACAAAATCGGTGTTTGGAAACATGTACTTCGCGGTTTAAAACGTACTTCAACAGGCTACGATCGGTCTGAAGATACCAGCGAGGGTTTTGGCATCCACTCGCTTCCAACCAAAATTTTGATTGATAAAAATGGGATGATTATCGGACGCTATGGCGGCGGTGGGGATAGTGATGAAGAAATGGATAAAAAGTTGGCTAGTATTTTTAATTAATCATATATAAAATGAATATCATGTTAAAAAAAATAAGCTTATTACTATTGTGTAGTGCTTCCGCACTATTGGTATCGGCACAAAGTGAATATACCTTAAAAGGAACTGCCCACGGCATTAAGAATGGAAAAATTTATCTTACCAGATATAACGAAGAAGATAGAAGCACCACCAATATCGATAGTTCGGATGTTGCGAATGGAACTTTCGCTTTTAAAGGGAAACTGGCGGGTGCGGAAATGTTGGGCCTGCTGATCAAACCTGGTAACTGGTCGGCTAATCTTTTTTTGGAAAATGCTGCCATTAACATCAGTATCGATACCACAGGAGCTGACCATTATGATTATACCAAATACGGGCAGGGAAAAGGTGCCCGTTTAAGAAAGGTAATTGTGAAGGGATCTAAAAGCCAGGACCAGTTTGATGCCTTGGAGAACAATCCTGCGCTTACAGCAATCAAGTCAAAAAGAGAGGTCTTGGGTAAACAATTTACCGCTGAAAAAAGCGCCGATAAAAAAGAATTGATCAAGGCTGATATTGGCAAACTGAGTGAACAGATTAATGCTGCTCAGTTGAAGCAAATCCAACAATTTATTGATCAGCATCCAACTGCTGTATCAGCGGTATATTCGTTTGGTAATTATTATAGGTTTAATACAACCATGCCTGTAGCTACTTTAAAAGCGGTTCTGAGCCAGTTTAAGGGAGATGCCAAAAGCAGTAACTATTATACAGCGCTTGCGAAACAACTGAAGGATAGGGAAGCACTTTTACCAGGTAATATGGCCCCTGATTTCACTTTGATGAAGCGAGATAGTACCAAAATATCACTTTCGGATTTGCGTGGAAAATATGTGATGATCGACTTTTGGGCGAGTTGGTGCAAGCCTTGCAGAGAAGCCATTCCACATTGGAAAGAGGTATATGAGAAATACCATGATAAAGGTTTTGAAATATTGAGTGTATCCGATGATAGCAAGTGGAACGACTGGATTAAAGCTATGGATATAGAACAAATGCCCTGGTTTCAGGTGATAGACGAATTTCCTAAAAAGATGATGCCTGCACGGGTTGGAAGCTTGTATCAGGTACATTTTATTCCATTTTATGTACTCTTAGATAAAGAAGGAAAAATCGTGGTGTATAGTGACGACGAAAAATTGATCGATGAAAAACTTTCGGCGCTTCTAGGTAGCTGATCGATCAAATAAATCTTCTATGATTAACGCCTATAATGGAAAGGTTGATGTCTGTAACTTGTAGACATCAACCTTTCCATTTTTTATTTAAATCGAGTGGCGGACTAATGGCGCCTCATTTGGCAATGTCATTAAGTTAATGGTTTTTAACCAAAGAGGTGTGCCTATCCTTTTTATCTCTCGAAATCGGGACAGGTTGTGGTTAAATTATGTTTATCTGTGACTATTATTTAAATTCGTTTAATGGAACCTATTCTCCTTACCAAGGCCCAGGCTAGAAAAATCATCCTTGAGGCTGCCGGACTCGCCTCTTACGCACCCTTTGGTTTAGGAATTGAAGCTGTTTATCAGCTCATCAATCACCTTGGCTTTGTACAGCTCGATACCAACTATGTAGTAGAGCGGGCGCATCACCATGTGATGTTTGCCAGAGTACCCGACTACGAAACTTCCTGGCTTGCTGAGCTTTGCGAGGATGGCCGGATCTTTGAATATTTTACCTCTGATGCAGGTTATCTTCCGATGCATGATTTTCGTTTTTCGCTTCCCATAAAAGAGGCCTTCAGATTACAAGGCAAAGAGATGAGCAGGCCAGAGCAAAATCTAATGCAACAGATTATGGACCAGGTAGAACGGGAGGGGGCTGTAATGGTGGGCGATTTCGAGAACGACAGGGTAGAGGCCAGTAACGGTTGGTGGGATTGGCGGCCTGCAAAGGTTGCGCTGGAAAGGCTTTATCTGGAAGGGAAGTTAATGATCAGCCGCGATAAAAAATTTCATAAGTCATACGATATACCATTGAATTTGGTGCCGCAGGAAACCGATCAGACGATGCCCTCGGCCGAAGAATTTGCCCGATTTATCATCCAAAGGACTCTTGGTGCGCTGGGCATTTGCTCGGTGAAGGAAATGGCATGGCGTGGAAGAAGGGTAAAAGGTAACCTGATTAAAAGCGAACTCGAAAAAATGGTACAGGAAGGCTTGGTGAGGTTGATTGGCGTAGATGGGATAAAAGGACCGCTGCATATGTTATCCAGTCAGGTTATTGAAGTTGAAATATCAGATCAGGTTTTTATTCTTTCACCTTTTGATATCCTCAATGTTTTCCGCCACCGGTTAAAAGATTTCTTCGGGTTTGATTACCAGATCGAGTGTTTTGTGCCCGCTCCGAAACGCCAGTATGGTTATTTCTCCTTGCCAGTATTGGCTGGCGATATCTTTATTGCCAGAATGGATTCCAAGGCAGACCGCAAGCAAAAGCTTATGGTTGTGCATAACATCCATTTCGAAGAGATCGATATCAATCCAGCGGTTATCAAAAAGTTCATACAAACCTTAAAAGATTTTGTAGCATTTAACCAGTGCCACAACATTGTCTTTAAACGCTCCAATAAAATGGCTTATCTGGATTTGATCAGCGAGGCTTTTGCGGGTTAAATTTATCTATCTTTTTGGAATATCAAATTTGATTAATGTTTAGTAATCTTCACCGGCCCCAATAATCCCGATTCCCTTAAAGGGGCATTCTTGTCGGGGCCTGATATGGTCCAGGTTTTACGCTTTTCTTTTGGTTGTCCCGCATCAAAAACCAAGCGGTTGTGCCAGGTGCTTGTAACTTTAACGATCAGTTCGTTTTGTCCTTTTTTTAGCCCATCTTTAAGATTAACCGCATATGGAGGCGCCCATAACCTGGCGATTTCTTTTCCATTTAAAATAACGGTGGCCGCCATGTCTACTTTACCGAGGTCGATTGTATAAGCTATTTCTGGAGCAAGGTTATCGATGTTAAATGTGTTGGTATAAGTAGCCGTGCCTGAAAATGCTTTTCCTTCAGGTGAAATATCTAAGTCTTTCCATGGCCTCAATTCGGTTAATTGTATCGAGGCAGGTGCGCCCCAGCCTTCAGGGAAGGATAACTTCCAGGTTCCATCAATTGGGACAATCATGTTTGAATCAGGAATATGCTGTTTGGCTGTTAAGGGATTGCTTTCTTCCTTACGGAATACAACAAAGCAGGAACCTGCTTTTGCAAGATCGAGTTTAACAGTCGAATATCCGGCTTTTTGCATGCTTTCAACAGGCTGCGATGTTCCGGTAACCGGATCCCAGATCTCTGCTTTACCACTGGCATGGAAACTCATTTCGCCCTGATATCCGCTACCTTCTGGCGCGGTGACGAAGTACCAATCGGCGCCTTCAACCTGGCGGTGTGCCCATAATGCTTCCGTGCCTATAACATCAGGTTTGATTTTTAAAGCAGTAAGTGCCTCACTTATAGCTAAGCCTGAAACTACATAACCCATGCCAGTCTTCCTCAAGCCTTTTGGTGCTCCGCCCCAGATGTCTTTCACTACAGTATTGAAGCGTTGCTTTGCAAGATTACCACCAGAAAGTGTTGCTAAACCAACAGGCGCCGAACCGATAATGGTTGCGCCATTATGCACGAGTGTCCGTATTTTTTCTAAAGTTTCGGGGCGCATATACCGTGCATCGGGCAACCATAATACGCGATATCGGATGCCTTCTGGGGTAACTAACATTCCATGGTCTACTTTTATCCTGTTGAGCAATGCATCTGGATTACAGTAGTCGTATTTATATCCCGAAGGGAAAGGCGCATTTTGATCTGGTTTATGATCAATCTCATCACCAAGATACCAAAGCACATCAGAAACGGGTTTCCCGCGTTCGAGCAGATAGGTGCAACGCGCCAGATAGGTTGTAAAATCGGGCATATATGTCCACCAGGTTTGTCCCCTTAAAAAAGGAGTACCAATTCCGGCTCCAAAGGAGGTTCCTGGGGCTAGAAAAGGAGTCTGGGGATTGTGGGTATAGGTATGAAATACATAGTGGCTTACGCCCTGTACACTATTGATATTGGCCACTTCTTTAAGTATTTCCAAATGTTCATCCCAGGTAAGCGACATGGAGGTAAATGCTTCTGCGGCAACACGCGGTTTACCATACATCCTTGCGGCAGATGCTGTGGGTTTTATCGGTTTGAAGTTCAAAGAACCTACAAATCCAGCGCTTAAGGGTTGCCAGAATTCGCACATGGGTACATCTGCATTTTTAAAGTATTCGAGTATATCTCCCGTAACTACATCTCCTGCAGCGGTCTCGTAAGCTACCGAAAGTCCGTTGGCTTTTGCAAGTGCCGCCATTTGGCCATAGTAGTTGTTGGTCATCAGGTCATTTAGTGTTTTCCGCCAGTCCGTCAAAAACCTGGAAGTTGTTTCATGGTCTTTTATCACGTAACCAAATAGGGCAGGAAGCCATTTACGGAGTGAATAACTGGAAATCCGTTTAAACTCTCGTTCCATTTCGGGCGTCCAACTTTGCGTATGACATTCCCAGCTGTCGATGAGCATTCCATTTAAAAGTCCTTGTGCCAAGGGGCCGTTTGTTCCTGACAGCCGACCGATGTAGCCGGCAAAATGTGCATTTGCGCCTGATTTGGAAAGTTTATCTGCTTCCCATCCGGTTCCTTCAGCAGGTGCAGGGCCATTCTGTTTGCCGGCATTAACATGCCCCAAACGGAGAATTGTCCAGTTTCCTTTAGGTGCGAGCCAGTTCAGTTTACCATGCTTATCCATCTTTGCTGAAATATCGATAATCTGTTCAGGTTCGATGAAAGTTCGGGGCGATTGTTTAGGATGTTCACCGCTACGCTGGATGCTTCTTAAAGTCCATGCGGCCTCAGATTCCCAGTTGTTTTTTCTTGCTGCAGAAAACAAACGGATCGAGCTGAGTGACATGTTGTATTTGTTAGCAATCGATATGCGGTACTTTTTTACGCCTGCAAGCTCGGAACAGGCCAAAGTAATGGGCTGATCATCCTGCCAGTTAGATTGTGGCATATCTGCGCGGAGAATATCTTTAACCGTTCCATTTGGCAAGATGCCCTGGATGAGGATGTTTACACCTGGTTCGTAAGACTGGCCATGGTTGAAGCGTTGCACACTTGAAAATTCAATACTGCGCACAGCTGTCGGATTGTCGAACTCAACCTCAAGCCAATGTGGCTCGCTGGTTCTGGAAGGAGATAACTGGATAGGATCTTTTCCCTGTCCCTGAAAATACGGCGCCCAGCTAAAATCGGTATCGCTTTTTATGGATTTTGGCACCAGGGGCTTTCCGGTATCTCCAAGAGGTGTGGGGAAAGCAAGTACGGTTACATCTTTATAATCTCTCCACTCTTCTGTGTTGGGATCGGGTACAGGCAAAACCTGTGTGATGACTTTTCCACCTTTTACATCGGTCCGGTTCCAGATCAGGTTCCGCATGGCGTTTGAAGGGGTAATCCATGGTCCACCGGAGGTTGCCCAACCCGGACAGTTGTTCATCGAAAATCTCAAGCCCAGGCGGCGTGCCTCCAGTGCAGTATGTTTAACGGCATCATCCCAGTTCGCACTTAAACTTGTAATCTGCGGCTGTACTCCAGGCCATTGCCCACCAAACTGACCATGAAACAGTTGTATCCCTGAAAAACCAGCTTTGGCAATGGCTTCCAAATCACGCGTAATCCCGTCTTTTGAAACATTGCCACCAATAAAATGGAACCAGGTTTCGGGATGATAAATTTTAGACGGGTTTTGAAAAGAAACTTCGTCGGTTTTATCAAAAGGGCGTTGCAGTTCCTGTTGACTAGGTGTAATGGGTACCTTTGCCAGTTGAGCCGCTGCGGGCAAAGCAAAAAAAGCGAATAATAGGGTTGCTAGAAACAAACATTTTGGGTATCTGTTATTTGCCATCAGGTTAAATTTGGTTAAAAAAATCAAGTTATCTATTTTAAGATGAATAACCATCCTGTACTGTTGTATGTATCCTCGTTTGTTACGTAACACAATGCAAAATTAAAGTTCTCCGCTATCTCAAAACTATTCTGCCATTAATACAGTTATAGCCAATATGAGAAGATTTGATTCCTTTGAATGGCTTTTAATCTGCCTGATTCTGGCCAGTTTCATCACGGGCTTTTTTGTTGCTCCGGAGCGTAGCGAAGACATCAATGCCAGGGAGGTAAAGTATCCCATTGTGGCCTTGTGCTGTTAGTAGATAACCGCTATGTATGGTTTGCCGTTTACTTCAGGCATTTGAAAATTATTGACTTCTGTTGTTAAAGGTTTTAGTATTTTATTATATCCATTATTTTTGTGCACTATTTTATTGAATTGAAAAATGACCACGATTGAAAAGAATCCTGCCTATCAATATTTTACTGATCCCAACTTATCCGACATCAACTGGCATCGGGTTCATGAGCTATTCCAGAAGATTAACTGGAAGCACAGACTTACTGATGAGATCGAAAATGCTTTTAGGTTGAGTACCACAACGCTATTTATCTATCACTTTGATGTGATCATTGCTTTTGGCAGGGTAATTGGCGATGGACGTTATTATGCGATGTTGGCCGATATCATTGTCGATCCGGAATATCAGGGCCAGGGTTTGGGTAAATATCTTGTGAGCAGTCTAAATAACGGGCTCATAGATTACCACTTTGTTAATCTTAGCGCAGCCCCAGGTGCGGATAATTTTTATAAGAGCATGGGGTGGAAAAAACAAACCACAGCCTTCATTTGGCCACAAGGGCCTAAACAATTGAGACAGCACTGTGAGAAAGATTAATATGCATAGCAATAAATCTTCAGTCTAATCAGTTGAAACCTGCCCTGAATTCCAATGGCGTTTGCTTGGTTTTGGACTTGAATAAATTGCTGAATGATTGCGGGTATTCAAAACCTAGCGCATAAGCTATTTCACTAACGGATAAAGCGGTAACTGAAAGTTTTTCTTTGGCTTTTTCAATAAGCTTTTCGTGAATGTGCTGCTGCGCGGTTAGCCCTGAATGCTGTTTTAACAGATCTGAAAAATATTTATTGGAAAAGTTTAGCGCACTTGCAAAATAATGAACAGATGGTAAGCCGTTTATTGCAATTTCATGCTCAAAATAAGCATTTAGGAGTTTTTTAAATTTGGAAAGTACGGTGTCGTTCGCGGGCTTTCTCACCACAAATTGGCGGTTGTAATACCTGTTGCTATAGGTAAGCAAGAGTTCCAGGTTAGCTATAACCAAATCCTGACTGAACTTATCGATGGGCAAACGGTATTCGCTCCATATCTGGTGAAGAATATTCTCCATCACCTTCTCTTCATCTTCTGAAAGGATTAAGGCCTCACTCACTTCATATTCAAAAAAACCATAACTGTCAATTTTTTGATTAAGTCCATATCCACTCAAAAAATCTGGACTAATGTTTATTGTCCATCCCGATACAGGCAATAAAATACCGGGCTCGGCAATGCTGACCTGCCGGGGAGAAAAATAAGACATTACACCTTCATCAAAATCATATGCTGTTTGACCATATTGTATCTTATTGGGACAGTTTTTCTTAAATACGATCTGGTAATAATCAAAGATCAGTTTTGTCCTTTCTGCTATGTGTACCTGAGGTATATCTTCAAATTTGAAAATGCTGAATAATGGATGTTTCGGTTTTTCTATATGCAGACTTTGATGGCATTGGGTTATTGATTTAATGTGAACAGTTTCCATCTTAAATAATATTTTTAAAGATAATTAATTTAATCCCATCTGTTTACGTTTTTGTTTGCCCATAGTTTTAGCTATAAATCTTTGAGGCAATAACGCAGATATTTTTTGAAAGAATCTATTTTTACTTCCAGATACCCAAAATGCTTTCTTTTTTTCAAAAGCGGTCATTAATTCCACAGCCACTTGCTCCGGTGTTTGCGTGTTGCTATCGCTGGTAACGGCCTTACCCCATTCATTATTATTTTCTTTTGTATTCATGAAATTGGAGGTGGTGAGCCCGGGACTGAATAACATTACTTTTACATGATATGGACGGCATTCTTCCGCCAAAGCATAAGTAAATGTTTTTACAAAATGCTTGGAACCCGCATATACTGCCATATAAGGGCTTGCTATAAAGGCTATCATCGACGCTATATTAATCATCGTGCCAGACTTTTTAGCAATCATATCCTTTAAAAAATAATGAGAAAGCGCAACCAGGCAAGAATCATTTAACTGGATAATTTCCAGCTCACCAGCCAAGTCGTTTTGATAAAATTCTCCGCTTGATCCTTTTCCTGCATTATTGATGAGCACATTTATGGATATCCCACGCTTTATCGTTTCCTCATAAATAAATAATGGTGCTTCAGGTTTATACAGATCTGCCACTATATATTGAGCTGTAATTTTATATTTCAATTGAAGCGCTGCACAAAGGGCAGCTAATTTTTCTTCGTTTCTTGCCACAAGCAATAGGTTATGCTTTTTTGCAGCAAACTGAAAGGCTATTGCCTTACCAATTCCGTCTGAGGCCCCTGTAATTAACGTTGCGTTCATATCATCTTTAGTTTGATAAGGCAAAATTCGATATTCAAAAGTTTCGATATGTACGCGAATGGCGGAATGATGTGCTTAAAAGTCGGAATGGGTTAAAAATTAAATGATTGCCATGAATAATCAAATCAGCTTAGGGCGCTCTTGAAATCGTTTTAAGGGACTCATTCTCGTTTATTTGATGATATTCTTATAAATTAAAGTGTTTTTAAGCGTTCTGTGGATTAAACCGGAAAATAGTTTGTGCGTTTTTAATCATCATTTTTTCACTTAAGTGAAATTAAGGAACAGACCGGTTTGATAAATGTGCACTTTCAGCTCCCGGATGATGTATAGCGGCAAATAATCCAATATAGTACTATTTAAGATTGCTTGAGACCTTATCGTAACACTTCTTGATTTAAAATATATTGGGGCAACTCTTAACACCGGATTTTGTTGATTTCCATTTTTTCGTTGTTTAAAAAGCAAATGATGTCCTTTACCGGCAGGCGGTCGCCCAAATATTGATTATAATAAGCATATTTAATACATCCATCTTCGTCGATAAGGAAATCGCCGCCCAATACATTGGCACGTCCTTCAGGACAAAATTTTTCCTTAAATCTATGCTGTCCTTCTTTTGCCCTGGAAAATGCTCCTTTGTACATTGAAAAGAGTATTTTTACACTGTTCAGTTCAATATCGTAAAGCGTATAGAGGTCATATTCAGGATTTGGGATCATCCGGCCATAAAATGATTCGTTACGGGCATAACGCTGAAGATTCTCAAAGCTGCTTTCATACACGGCCAATACCACAAGGCCCATCTCGCTAAAGTAACTGTCAAGTTCCTGGAGTTCAAGAAAACGAAGGTTGGTGAAAGGGCAACCTACATGCCTGTAAAACGTAAGTAGGATCTTTTTCCCTTTTAGCGCACTGATGCGGACGGTGTTACCCGAGATATCCGTGGCCTGAAAGTCGGGGGCAGGTTGGTTTTCAAATAAGGGCATATGATCTTTGTTGTAGCTGGAATGCCTTGGCCTGCCTGCTTGGTTAATAGTTGGTTTATTGATGTCGCAAAGTTCGGATCTTCTATTTTCAAGATTTTTAACTTAAGTTAACCCACTACTTTTTTATTTGCCCGTGTCAGAAAGATGCTTGTCAGCTGAATAACCTCTTTGTCGTGAATTGGCTATAAGGCTGGTTGTGCAAAGATATTTTAGAAATATTTTTCTAATTTTAACTTAAGTTAAAATTCTGCCGCCACTCCATAACGATCTTTGTTTTGATTTACTGTTATAAGGTTATAATGGTATGCATCAATTGACTATGAAAATATCCGCCATGATCGAAAAGAATGAAATCCTGACCCAGTACTTACGAAATTTCGCTGAATTAACAGACCAGGATATCGCTGAAAGTCTGACCCTCTGGAAGCCGCGCAAGATTTCTAAAGGGGATTTCTTTAATATGCAAAGCATGGTTTGTAACGACCTTGGCCTGGTGGTAAAAGGAATTTTTCGCATCTATTACCGCGACCCTAATTCCGATGAGGAAAAAAACCTCTTCTTTTTTTCAGAAAACCAGTTCGTTGTTTCCTTTAGAAGTTTTATCTCTCAAAACCCATGTTGGTATTTCATCGAAGCAATGGAAGATTCGGAGGTCATTTTTATTTCCTATCAGGATCTAAACGGATTGTATGAAAGCAATCCAAACTGGGGAAAATTCGGCAGGTTACTGGCAGAAACATTTTTCGCCTATGCGCAGTCGCGCACAGAAGAGTTTATGTTCTTCTCCCATGAGAAAAGATTTCAGAGATTAATGGAAGAACACCCCAATATTATAGAGCGGATTCCTGCCTATCACATATCTTCCTTTTTAGGTATTACCAATCCATCGTTGAGTAGGATAAGGAAAAGATTAAAGGATAGCCAGCAGTAATCGCTACCAGCATTATTTTCCCTGGTTTTATTTGATTTTTCCTTGGGTTATTAACGTGAGGAAGTAGTCAATCACGGCATTTAACTAAGGTAATTTTCTTCATTTAGCAACATCTTTCTTTGCTTGCGGCTACCTGATGCTTTTTCCAAACGGTCTACAATTCATTTCCAGGTTTCCTATTTATTCACTTACGCTGGGTTATCTTGTGAAGCAGTAGATTATACATTTTGCTCTTTAATCCACCTGTGCCGAACGGGCTAGGGCTACCAAAACCTGGCGGAGTGATGGATAGCGGATCGCCTGTTCATGAGATTCGCTGGAGAGCATGTCTGCAGGATGCAAACCGGACATGCTCTGGGCATATAAGTGGCCCGCGCTCCAGATGAGTAAAACGAACAGCAGGCTATTGATTCTCATAAATTTTGGTGAATGATTTTATAATGAAAAGTGAAAGGGTTTTAACCTGGCCTTATGCTACAACAGCTCCTGATTTAACGGTCTTCGAAAGTCTAAATGCCGCAAGCAGGAAATAAAATGCGCCAAAAGCTGCGTAACCAGCCAATGTTGTGATGCCTTGGTTGGGCTTGTGTGCCATCGCGATAAAGGCTCCGCCTGCAAGCATTGATTGCGCTCCACTGATGATCATTGGCCATTGTCCACCGAGCGCCTTACGTCTTTTCAGCCCCAGGATCAGCTGGATCAGACCGGTTAGTATCGCCCAGGCTCCAAATATGATAAGCGCCTGTGGAATTCCCTGCTGAAGTGCAAACACAACAGCAATAGTAGTAAGGGTACTGATGCCTATATTCACATATTGGGGTATTTTATTTGAATTTGCAGGATTTGCCTGGATATCAAAATAAGTTGCAATAATGTCCCATGCCGGGTAGATAATGAACAGGACCATCGCAATGGAAGTATTTGTTTTAGCTAAAACCGATACCAGGATCACCCATAGAATGGAAAAGCCGGCACGGGTGAAGTATAATTTTCTTAATGATATTGCAGTTGCTACAGCCTGGCTGGAAATGCTCAAATTGGATTGATTTGTTGTTGTCATGAGTTAATCTTTTAATGTTTTTTTCAAAGGTGAACCTAATTTTCTCACTGGATTTTAACTTAAGTTAAAATCCAGTGAGAAAATGGCAATAAAATAGCTGCTACATATCTGTGAGCAACTTTAGCTATTAAAGAAATTGGATCTATTTATTCAGATAGGCCAGCACCTGTTTAGAGTGCTCATCACCTTTCATGAAATCCCTGAAACTGTAAACCACAGTTCCATTCAGGCCAACGATAAAGGTTTCTCGGCCGCTCACTTTCATGTTGTTGCCGAAATCCTGGTCTTTAATTTTGAAAGCGTTCAGCACTTTATTGTCTGGATCGCTCAGCAGGGTAAATGGAAGGTGTTCTTTATCGGCAAAGGCTTTATGGCTGGCCACGGTGCCGTTATTGATCCCGATCACCAATGCATTTGCATCACTGTATTTAGCATAAGCATCGCGGAAGGCACAAGCTTCTTTTGTACATACCGGGCTTTCATCTTTAGGGTAGAAAAAGATAACCAGCTTCTTTTTGCCTTTGTATTTGCTTAGTTTGAAAAGCTTTCCATTCTGGTCCATCAGATTAAAGTCAGGTACTTTTTCACCCTGTTTCAATGTGGTCATTTCTGTTGGGGTATCTTGTGCCGTTGCGGTGTTGCCTAGGCCAACGCAAGAGCTTGCGGCGATCAGGCCGATCAATAGTTCTTTTTTGAAGATTGCTTTCATAACGATTTTTTGAAAATTGATAATTTAACTTATTCTCCAAAGGTCAGCGTATTCCATTAAGGCAATTTTCACTTAAGTTAAAATCGATGTTTTTTTTGTGGAATGCTGTCTGCAAGAACAATGTTTCAAAACTTTTGTCTTTTCGGATGCCCAGTTTGGGATGGTTGTGTGCGAGGTTACTGTTTCTAGCATAGATAGGAAGAGGCCTTCCTCCAGAGCATAATTTTTTGAATATGGGGCTGCGATCTATTGGAATGATGCTGGCTATCGAAGCTGGATTAATATGTTCTTAGAGCCAGGTAGCATACAAATATATCACATGTTTGTGATATTTATCTATTTCTTTAACTCTGCTATTATTAGATTTTGTATTTAAACAGCCGATACTGAAGGATTAATCGGCAATTGCTGAATGAACACCATTTTAATATTTATAAACTAATATAGAGGTTTGATGGATATCGGTTACTGGTTCCAATTTCCATTGATAACAATATTTTAGAATGTTGGTGCAACCTTCGGTCAATTCCTGTCGTCTCTGCTGCATAAACTAATTCAAATACATATTAGCAGTATCAAAAAAGCTTTAAAAAGATGAAGAAATCCACTTACCTGTTTATTCTTGCCCTTTGTGTTTTCAGTAGTTCCTGCACAATGATGGTAAAAGGAATCGCCAAACTTTTGGTTAAAGACTATAATGATTATACCGATACCTATATTTCCGATATACAAATTGCAGATACTAATGGGAATAATCATTCATTTGGCAGCTTGTACAAGGGGAAAACGGTCTATCTATATATTTGGGGAAATAAAAAACGCTCAGCTCAGCAGGAAAAATCATACCGCTTGCTAAAGGAACGCTTTGCTAAATATCCTGATGTGATTTTTGCGGATTTATATGTAGGTTCGGATACCTCATCAACCAATAAATTAGGTGACGATGCTTCGTCGGCCAAATTCCGTAAGATTTTGAAGATTGGCGATCCGGCACCGTTTATCATTGGGAAAGATGGAGCGATACTGGCTTACAAAGGACCCAAGCCAGATGATAAAATTATTGTAGATTATGTTCTTTATCAGGCAATGGGAGGGGAAAACGGAACTAAATCTGCCAAACGTTTTATTAGAGGAGTAAATGGAAATGACCAGTTTAAATCTCCTAAACTGATTGAATGGTACACCAGCCACTTTGGTAAAGCCCCTGATCATAAACTTAATATGTCTTTGTCTTCCACGAATTAGGATACCTTCAATAGGCCGAAATGCATTAAACCCGAAGAAGAATTCGAATATCCCAAAATCATCATAGAAATGAACTGGATTAATGTTGACGAAGAACTTTTTGAGCATATTGGCAGACGCATCCGTGGTACCGATACGGCAATTTATGGGCAGGTGACATATGAAATGATGGAAGGTTATTGGCCTACTGCGGGGGGATGGGCCGGATGCAAGTCAGCATGACCTTGAACATTCGGCCTGGTATAAAAAGGCACATAAGATTGTTTTATCAAAAACTTTGAAGGATACGGATCTGCCTGATACTGTGGTTATAGGTGATGATTTTTCGGTGAGGATAAATGAAATAAAACAAGAGAATGGTGCGGAGATATTAGTTTTTGGCAGTCCAGGGGCAACGCACTCTCTTATTCGTCAAGGCTTGATTGATGGTTATTGGCTGTTTGTAAATCCGGTTATTCTTAGGCAGGGCATTCCATTGTTTGTGGATATAAAAGAGAAGATTGACCTAAGTCTATTATCCATCAGGCAGTTTTCCAGTGGGGTAACGGAGTTGAATTATACGGTGGAGGGGTGATAGCATTTAAGTTCAGTAAGGTTTATTTTGTGTGAACTGGCTGATTCCTTTAGGTAGGTCACTGACTAAACCTTTTATTCTGGAAGGATGCCGTGGCTATCGATGAGAGGGGGGGATATTATTTGTTGGCGACAGCATTTCATGTGCCAGCGCATTAAACCTCAATTAATGGTGTCCAGTTTTTAATGTTTTGAGATATTAGGTCCACATCTCAAAAGATGGGTTTATATTTATGTTTGTTGCTGATGATTTTCCAGCTAGGCAATATTTTCCAGATATCTCAACACTTCTTCCTTTTTCCTGCTGGAAACAAGTATATTTTCTCTGTTTTCCATCTGTAAATAACCTTCCCGGTAGTATTTTTTAACGTATTTGAAATTAACCAGATACGACTGATGGCACCTTAAGAAGCCAAATGGTGTAAGCAGTGCTTCATATTCCTTTAATCCTTTCGAAACCAGGATCTCGCTTCCATTATTTAAATAAAAGGTTGTGTAACCTTTATCACTTTTACAGTAGAGGATATCCTCAATGGCAACAACTTCTATATATTCCAGGCTTTTTAAAGCAATGCGTTTTGCGGCTGTCAAGCCCTGGGCGAGGTAATGTTCTTTGGCAATGGCAAGCTGTTGCTGCCCCAAAATCTCCTGTTCGCGATGATGATAACATTTATTTAGATGCGTGGTTAAGGAGATCGCATCAATGGGTTTGAGCAGGTAACCAAAAGCACCTAAGTTAAGTGCCTGAATAGCGTATTGATCGTAAGCCGTTAAAAAAATAACCTGAAAGTCGCTAGTGCCTATCTCATCAAACAATTGGAAACTATCGCCATCTTTTAGTCGGATATCTGCGAGAATCATATCGGGCTTTAATACCGGGATCTCTTTCTTTGCGGTGGCAGTTTCTCCGGCAGTGCCCACAACCTCCAGATAATCTATCTTTTTAACAATCTGTAAGATATGCTGTAAAATCAGGTTTTCGTCTTCTAAAATATAAAGTTTCATAATATCGGAATTAAACATTAATTATAGGGATCAGTATTTCAACAGTTACACCTGTAGTCACACCCGCTCCTTTATCTTTTACGGTAAATCGGGCCTGTTGTCCCTTGGCGGTAAAGAGGAGATCGATCCTTTCCTGTAAGATCACCTGGGCAAGCGATTGTTTCTTTGGATTCCGAGCTGGCTTTTTGCTTAGTCCGCTTCCGTTATCGTCGATCTCAATGGCAAGCAGATCGTTTTTAACCTTAAAAGAAATAAGCAGTTTGCCTTTGTAAGCGATATTTCTGAAACCATGCTCAATGGCATTTTCAACAAAGGGCTGGATCAGCATGGGAGGAATGAATGTTTCGTTCTTGTCCAATTGATCTTCAATGGCAATTCTGTAATCGAAGGCATCGGCATAACGCATCTGCTGTAATCGGAGATAATTGTTTAGCGAAGCTATCTCTTCATCAATTTCGATAAAATCTTTTCTGTTCTGCTCCAGTGTGCTGCGCAATAACTCCGAAAAAGATCTGAGGTAGCATACAGATTTTTCTACGTTCCCGGAAGCTACCAGACTTTGTAAATTGGCTATGGCATTGAAGATAAAATGTGGGTTTAATTGCGCCTGTAACATTCTTTGTTCTATACTAAAACGCTGGTTTTCTGACTTTAATAAGTTGTTCTTTTCCCGTAAACGCTGCTGACGGTAGAAAATATAAAAGAAAGAAACTACACTAAGAAAGATGATCAGGGCTAAAAAAAGTGTCCAGCGTTGCTGTTTAATAATGGTTTCGTTGAGTGCGTTGCGGCCATTTAGCTCCGCTATATTCTGATCCTTTTTTTCTGCTTGATACTGCTCATGTATTTCGGCCACTTTAACTGCTTCTATCCCCTGATAGTTTCGCAGTTCAATAGAATAAGCAGAATCTGCCGCTTCAAGGGCATGTGTAAAATCTCCTTTCATTTTATAGGCATTTCTTAAACCATTATAGTACATCTGTTTTTGCCTGCCCGGCGTAGCACTTTTTTCCAGGGCAATTCCTTCTTTAAAATACAAAATGGCAGAATCGGGCTGATGGTTCCGGAAAAATGCTGTTGCCAGGTTATTGTATGCAATATCGTTCAGGTTATCGATCTTTTTAAGGTAGTTGAAATAGATTTTACTACTGGCCAATGCTTTGGCCGACTGCTGCTGCTGACTGTAAATCTGTGCTTCGTTATCATAGGTTCGGGCTATGGCCAGGCTATCACCAATCTGTATCGCCAGACGCCGGGCCTGGGCATTAAAATGAGCCATCTTCTTGAAATCTTCTAGCCTGGATGCCAGGAGGAATGAAATATCGAAATAACGCTGTTTAACTGCCGGATGATCTTTAAAGGGATGGTGCTTAAAATAGATGGCAGCATATTCGATCGATTTTTTTTCGTTATGGTTTTGGAAATAAGCCTGTGCCAGCAGATCATAAAAACGATAGGTCAACCGGCTATGTGCCTGCTCGGCTGTTTCCAGAGCTGCGAAAATCTGGCTCATCAACGCAGATTCAACAACCGGTCCATTTGCCATTTTCTGTGTTAAGATCGCATCAGCTTTTAAAAGTTCAATTTCATCATTCGGCCTAAGCCCTTTTATCTTTTGATAGGTAGCTAGGGCACTGTCTCTTTTCTTTTTAAAACCTAAGTTCCTGGCCTTAAAGTAATAATAATAAGGATTTGAGGCTTTATTAGCTGTGAGACTTAATAAGCTGTCTTCTAAAGAGACCTTTTTTCTTACTATAGCAGAGGTTAAAGTATCGAAAGATATAATAAGCGACAAATAGTCTTTTTGTACAAATGGCTTTATGGTAGGTTGCTCCTGGTTTTTATGGCTGTTTTCTTTATTCTTACACGATGAAACGGTAAAAAAACTCCAAATGACGTAAAGGGCAAACAGGGTTTTTGCACTGGGATTCCTCATTAACTGAACTGCTTTTAATTATTCCCTAAAAGTATAAATAGTAAAGGCCAAAAAAAACAGTGAGCAAATATCTGTCGGGTTTCATTCTATATCTGTACCGCTTTAATGTTTATCTGAAAATTAAAACAATAATACCAACAATGGCCCGGATACGGATATGTGGCTTATCAGCTGTGTTTTTTAAGATTTTTTCTTTATAAAAGGTAGAAGTAAATCTCCGTTGTTGCCTAGCCGTTTTACGAATATGCATGCAGAATTAACGAAAAGGTGCTTAAACCGCTCACATATCAACTGCCGCTTGTAATCCCTTGGGTTTGTACCGAATTTTAAATCAACAAAGCCCAAACGCCAGGGTATGTTGGCGAGTTTACCTAATCAATTAAAACTTTAAAATGAAAAATTTAAAAGGAATGAAGAAGAGCCTTTCTTCATTAGAAAACAAAAAACTCCAGGACTTAAGCGCTGTACAAGGCGGCTTATATCTTATCAGATCAAATTTTGCCTGTCCAAGCCAGTACCCGAGTGAAGCTGTCGAATATGACTCATACGAAAGCAATGGAGGCAAATATATTGGAAGAACATGCCAACAGGCTGCCTCAGGATCTGATATAGGAAATGCCTAGCGGAACCAATTAGCATAGCCTAAGGGTTTCAATCCCAAAAAAATACATCAAACCCAAACAAAAAGGTTTGGGATTTTACTTACAATTAAAACCAATAAAATGAAAAATTTAAAAGGAATAAAAAAGGATTTCTCTTCGCTTGAAAATCAAAAGCTTACCGATTTATCGTCGATTAACGGAGGTAGGATGTTAGGTGGCTATACCTCAATTCAATCTAATGTCTTCGTAGGAGAGGGCTGTATAGAATATGACCATTATTCTGGCGAAAATGGTACGGGTGGATATCTTTACAGGGAGATCCGCCGTCTTGCACCTGGAGAACCCATTATGAATTACTAGAATCTGCGTAAATGTAATTTCGCCGATCAATTCCGGTAAAATTCCATTTAATCAAGATCATTGAAAAAAAGTATGGGTTGTCCTCTTTAATAAGGGGCACCCATATCAAAAACATTCACCGCGTAAGAAAATAAAGATGATTTTAATTATATCCAAGAAGCAAGAGACTACCACTAATGAAGTTATCAAATGGCTTTTGGCAATGGATAAGAAATTCATTCGGGTACATGAGGATGAAGTGTTTGAGATAAAAACTAAAGAAAAACGTATCTACATTGAAAGTCACAGAAACTGTTTTTACATCGATGAAATAAACAGTGTTTGGTACAGAAGAGGCGGATTAAAATTTAAAAGTTTCCAATATGAAAATCCCTCTGTAGATATCCATATGCGGGAGCACCAACATTGGTTACAGGATTATGTAATCAAAAAAATTGAATCTAAAAAGCATATAAATAAGCAAAGCAATAGTGCTGTAAATAAGCTATTGGTGTTAGAGCAGGCAAAAAAAGTAGGACTGGATGTTCCTGAGTATTATTTGGCTGAAAATACGTCTGAGGTGGTTTTGGATAAAACAATTATAAAGCCGTTAACCGGAAACATAACCATAAATACTTACAAAGATTATGCGGAAAGTATTATGTACACCAACGTAATAGACCATAAAGAAGAAGATCGTTTTTTTATCACATTTTTTCAGGAAAAAATTGAGAAGGATTTCGAAATCAGGAGCTTTTATCTGAACGGGAAGTTCTTTTCTACAGCAATAATGTCTCAAAGTGATGAGCGGACCAAAACCGATTTCAGAAAGTATAATCTGGAAAAGCCAAACCGGAATGTGAGATACAATCTCCCTGTTGAAATTGAAGAGAAAACACATCAATTAATGCTGTTGCTGGATGTAAACTGTGGCTCAATAGATTTTATGAAGAGCGGGGATAAATTTTATTTTTTAGAGGTAAATACCGTTGGCCAATTTTTAGGGGTTACATCCATGTGTAATTATGCTGCGCAGAAAGCTATAGCCGAATATTTATGAGATACCAGATCGAAGAAAAAAATAAGTTGCCACTAACATTCAAATTTGTGGATGAATACAGAGGTAAAAAAATCAATCAAAACAGCAATGATGTGCTTTATGGCACATGCGAGGACTATAAAACAAACTTTCTTATGCTCGTAAAACCATATAAGCCAATTAGCAGATTGTTATGAAGTACTTTAATTTATTTAGCGATATTTTGATCACAAAAGGTGTTAACAGAATCCTGATTTCTGATTTACAGCGAAACAGTTCTGAGTTACAGTCTTTAGAACTGAATAGCATCGTTGAAGAGTTGAAATCGAATTCAATTGAGGAAGTATTTGCTTTTTATGATGAAGAATCAAAAGAAATAGTACAGGAATATCTAAACTTTTTATTGGAAAAAGAGTACGGTTTTATTACTGAAAATAATTGGGATGAAAATTTTCCACCACTATCCCTGGCATTTACTGACGCCAGCACAATTTCTAATATATTTATTGAAACTGCTGATTTATTGCTATTGCCACAGCTGGTGAAATCTATAAAAAACTTAGGAATAAGACATTTGGTGGTCTATTGTGAAAGTGAACTTTCGTTAACATCTTTTTTGGCCTTAGAGGATACATTGAAGGGCTCATGTTTAGAAAGCATAGAAATTTTCTCTCTTTATCATTCGGGAGTTGATGAGGATTTTATAAAAGCCCTAAATGAAAAATGTACAAGAATTTACAGTCTGATATTTCATAAATGCGAAAAAGCTCCTTTTGAGGTCGTGGATATTTTCCAATTTAACCTGGTTTTTACCAGTGAATATTTAAAAATCAATTCCTGTGGGAAAGTAGATCTAAAATATTTTGATACAAACCTAATGAAGGTTTTAGAAGCCGTTAACCATAATTCTTGTCTTAATAAAAAAATAGGTATTGATATCAATGGCAATATCAAAAACTGTCCGGCAATGCCTCAGATTTTCGGGAACATAAACTACATTTCTTTAGAAGATGCACTAAACGTTAAAGAATTCAAGGCTTACTGGAACATCACCAAAAATGATATTATGGTTTGCAAGGATTGTGAGTTTAGAAATGTATGTACAGACTGCAGGGCATTTACAGAACGAACACATACAAACCACGCAGGTTTAGATATATCCAAACCGTTAAAATGTGGCTACAATCCCACTACAAATCAATGGGAAGAATGGAGCGCAAACCCACTTAAACAAAAAGCAATACAACATTACGGCATGCAACAACTGGTAAAGGCACATGAAGCTTAAAAAATTTCCTTTTTATAAACAGCCCGATGGTAAAGATTGTGGTCCTACCTGCCTGCGCATTATAGCCAAGCACTATAACAAAAGCATCCCCTTACCCCAGATCAGAACCCTTGCCGAAACCACCAGAGAAGGGAGTGGCTTGCTTGGCCTTAGTAATGCAGCAGAGGCTTTAGGCTTTAGAACACTAGGTGTTAAAATAAATTTTAATACCCTGCTTGCCGAAGCGCCATTGCCCTGCATTGTACACTGGAATAAAAACCACTATGTTGTGGTTTATAATATTGACAAGGCCGGCAAGGTCTATGTTTCGGATCCAGCTTATGGCCTGATTACCTATAGCAAAGCCGAATTCATAAAATACTGGATTGGCGAAAATGCTCACGAAAATACAGAAGAAGGTATTGCCCTTATTTTAGAAACAAGCCCTGCATTTTACACCAGTGATTTCGAAGACACAGAAAAGAAAACAAGCTTCTCTTTCCTTTCCAGGTATTTACTAAAATATAAATCGCTCGTTATGCAGCTGGCCATTGGCTTACTGGCAGGAAGTTTATTATCGCTTATTTTTCCCTTCCTTACCCAAAGTATTGTTGATGTAGGCATACAAAACCAGGACATTAACTTTATTTATCTGGTTTTGCTTGCTCAGGTGATGCTTTTTATGGGTAAAATGGGCATCGAAATAATTAGGAGCTGGATCTTGCTACACCTATCTACCCGGATCAACATCTCAATCATATCCGACTTTTTTATCAAGCTGATGAAACTTCCGATCAGTTTCTTTGATACACGGATGACAGGTGATATCATGCAACGGATAAACGATCACCACCGGATAGAACAACTGCTGACCAGCTCCTCGCTCAATACCCTCTTCTCGATGGTAAACCTGCTTATTTTTAGCATTATACTCCTTATTTATGATTACCGGTTATTTATTGTGTATCTGGTGGGTGCGCTTTTGTATGTCGGGTGGATTGTTTTTTTCCTTAAAAGAAGAAAAGAGCTCGATTATAAAATGTTTGCTCAGGTTGCGCAAGAGCAGAGCACGGTGATAGAATTGATTAATGGCATGCAGGAAATAAAAATGCATAATGCTGAAAAACAGAAGCGCTGGGGCTGGGAATTTTTACAGGTAAAGTTATATAAGATCAAGATGAAGGCGCTTTCCTTAGAACAATGGCAATCTGTAGGGGGCGGTTTCATTAATCAGATTAAAGATATCCTGGTTAGTTTCCTTGCCGCAAAACTGGTTTTGAGTGGAAACCTTACCCTTGGAATGATGCTTTCAGTACAATACATTATCGGTCAGCTCAATAGCCCCTTGATGCAGTTGATCGATTTTATTAAACAAACACAGGATGCCAGAATTTCGCTGGAAAGGTTGGGGGAAATACACGATAAACAAGACGAGGAAGGTAGCGGGGAACAATACGCCACTGAGATTGCGCAAAAAGATATCGGGTTAACCAATATTTCATTCAGATATACTGGCACTGACTCATTTGTTTTTCAGGATTTAAATCTTGTTATACCCTTTCAGAAAACCACGGCCATAGTTGGGGCAAGCGGTAGTGGAAAAACTACTTTATTAAAGTTGTTGACCAAATTTTACGAGCCTGATAAAGGTGAAATAAAAATCGGCGGTACCGATATGAAAAATATTTCTCCACGGTTTTGGCGCGACCACTGCGGAGTGGTGATGCAGGAGAGTTATGTCTTTAATGATACCATTGCCAATAATATCGCTATTGGCGAAGATGTTATCGATAAGCAGAAACTGAGGAAAGCTGTAGAGATTGCCAATATACAGGATTTTATAGAAAGCTTACCCCTAAACTATAATACTAAGATCGGGAATGAGGGCGTAGGAGTAAGTGGAGGGCAGAAGCAAAGATTGTTTATTGCCAGGGCAGTTTACAAATCGCCTGAATATATTTTTTTCGATGAGGCTACAAGTGCATTGGATGCCCATAATGAAAAGATAATTATCGAAAACCTGGAGCAGTTTTTTAAAGGCAAAACCGCAATAGTAATCGCCCATAGACTGTCGACCGTTAAACATGCCGATAAAATTATTGTGCTGGATAAAGGAAGGGTTATTGAAGAAGGCAACCACGGCGAATTGGTGGCAAAAAAAGGAGAATATTACCGGTTAATCAAAAATCAGCTCGAACTTGGAAACTAAAAAAGATACATTGGATGAGGTAACGCTCCGTTCGGAGGCGGTACAGGATGTTTTGGCAGAAGTGCCCCATTGGATGTTCCGCTGGGGGAACGCTGTTATCCTCGCTATACTTTTAATGATCCTGTTAATGAGTTATTTTATTAAATATCCGGAATTTGTACCCGCAAGCATCATCGTCACCTCGCAGAATCCGCCGGAAAAACTACAGGTCAGGACTGATTCCAGGATCGAAAAAATATTCATCGCCGACTATCAAAAGGTAAAAAAAGATGAGATATTAATGGTTTTACAGTCTACGGCAGATTATAAAGACATTCTGAGGCTGAAGAATATTCTGGATTCTATTCCGGCTGATCAATTGGTTTCATT
The DNA here is from genome assembly GCF_032678585.1 of Pedobacter psychrodurus. Classification (GTDB taxonomy): domain Bacteria; phylum Bacteroidota; class Bacteroidia; order Sphingobacteriales; family Sphingobacteriaceae; genus Pedobacter; species Pedobacter psychrodurus_A. Next base: position 61,636 of record NZ_JAVTSN010000032.1, read on the forward strand.
TCCTGTAGATAAGGTGTCGGGATTTAAGCTGGGAGAATTGCAGAGCGATTACAATAATTTCGCAAAGGCGTTTCAGGATGAAAGGTTGTTTGCCAGGCTTAAGCCTTATGCACCAGAAAATGTAGCCACTGTTCAGAATATATTGGCAAATAAAAACAGGATAGTTGCGCTCAAACGCCAAAAGGCATTTGAACTTTCCAAATATGACCTGGTAAAGAAAAATTACCAGCGCGCACAGCTGCTCCTTGATAAAAAGGTAATCTCATCTTTTGAATTTGAAAATGAAAAAATTAAATTTTTGCAGGCACAGCAAAGCCTGGAGAATATAGATATTTCACTATCCCAGACTGAAGAAGCGATTTTCAATCTCAATAAAACAAAAAGTGGCTCAACAATAAATGCGGAGAAAGACAAAATCAATTTTGCCTCACAGACTTTGCAGCTGTTGGAGCAGCTTAGACACTCGTTAAGGGGCTGGGAACAAAACTATTTGGTTGTTTCTTCTACAGATGGTGTAGCCAGTTTCCAGCAATTCTATGGCGAAAACCAGTTTGTTAAACGTGGGGACCCGATTTTGTCTATTTTGCCAACCCATAAAAAGGCACTAATTGGGCGGTTGTCTGTTGCGGTGGTTAATTCAGGGAAAATTGCGAAAGGAGAAAAAGTTCTGATCAAACTAGACAATTACCGCTATCAGGAATACGGTATTATAGAGGGCAGGGTTCAGAACATATCGTTTACACCTGATGAAAAGGGTAATTATTATGTGGATGTAATGCTTCCAAGAGGGCTAAAAACTTCTTATCATAAAGTACTTCCTTTTGATAAAGAGCTTAAAGGGAATGCTGAAATCGTGACTCAGGATTTAAGGTTGATCGAACGTTTTTTTTACCAGATCAGAAAACTTACAGGATATTAGTAAGAATAGCAGGCAAGGGTCTATTCGGCGATAGTCAGGATCCGGTCGAGATCAAAATTGAGGGGCGGGTCAGAGGTAAATTCTGACTGCAGTTAATTATCTGTGTTGAACATGTCGGAGCTTCTTTGAGTTGGTAGGCCAGACGCTGTGCCAAAAATGAATAATCCTTGGTATGTTCACAGTGCTTTATAGGTAACTTTTTTTTGAGAGAATTATATTTAAATTAATTTCACTACCAAAAGTGAGGGAGTACCAGTTTCATTGAACTATGCAATCTGTAGGATAAAGTTGTGAATTTCTTATCCATAGGACTTGAAGTATATCAGGCATCTGTTGATGTTCTCGTTCCCTTGTTTGCTTTGAATGCCATTTGTGCATAGAAATATAAAATTAATAACGGCATTGCAATAATTAAAAAGCGGATGAGAACGGGTTTAATTATTTTTATTTTTTCTGGAATATTCTGGAGTGAATACATCGTTCTGTACCTGCTCAGTATATCTTTTTACCCATTCGGCATAATAATATTCCGCATACAAGGTGCCATTTTTAAGGGTGAATTTTGCAAAAGGCTTTCCCACTTCGGGTATCTCTTTTAAGCCAAAAGTCTCTTTGGTCCCGTTGTCGAATTTGCAGTCCATATCCCTTGCCCAGATCATCTCGAATTCGGTGCTGCTTATCTTTTTTACGGGATAGAAATACACGCATTGGCCGTGGTATTCAAAAGCCAGCGAGCTTTCCCCGATATTCAGCGTAACCATTTCGTTTGCCCACTTACCGGTATAGTCATTTTGCTTCTGAAAAGTGCTCAGGAGACTGTTGTAATCAAAACCTTCCATTTCCGATATTATCCATTGGTTGTTTTCTTTTACGGCTTTAAGATTGTACACAATGCCGTCTCCCCAGGCCCGGTTATAAAATATACCATCCTTTTCGCTCTGCATGTGCATAATATATAGTTTACTTAAAAAATCATCCGGCACATCCTGGCAATTGCACCAAAGATTTGCACCATTGCCAAAGGGCGGCAGCTCGCCAACTTTCCATAGTAGGGTACCATCCTTCATTTTCGCATCAATGGTCATTGCAATTTTGTTGTAACTGCTTATAAAGGTTTCAGAGAATAATCCAGAGCCCCTTATTTTCTGCAGCTTTTTTTGGTGTAACTTCATATCAAGCCCAACATATATGGTATCGGTTTTTTCTTTTAGTAAGGGACTAAAATAATCGTCGTTATCATCTGTCTGGGTCCATTGGTACAGGTTTTTGGTAAGTTGCAATAAGGCAATACTGTCTTGGGGCGAATATGGAGTTGCTTTTGTTGATGCGGCTACAGTATCCTTCTTCGGGATAGTATGTTTGCTTTTACTATCTGGGTTGCAGCCCACCAGAATGGCTATTACAATAGTGGTTAATGCCACTGATTTTATTTTTGTTCTCATTTAATTTAGGTTTATACCTGATACTAAGTTTGTCATATGATTGGTAAAAATCAAGGATAAATAAGGGGGGTAGCCTTCAATAGTCCCATGCCTTTACCTTAAATAATCATTACTTCACTTTTCACCAGTTCAGATATTTCAGTATCGATACTCAGGATTTTATTCCCGGGGATTAAGTTTCTGCAATGCCTCCCAGAGCAGCAACCTTTCCGCCAGTAAACTTAAATTCAAGGCCATGTTCGGTGTCGAGGGCATAACGTATAGACACTTTGAGCGTATCTTCATCCAGAATGCGGATGTACATAATTTCTCTGATATGGGGGTTATGCTGTTCCACATTGTTTATGTTCATGGCAGGCTGTCCTGATTGAAGTGGATCTTCATAATATTTGGCATATAACTTTTGATAGCGCTCAAATGCACCATGCTGGATGGCATTAAGCCCGTTCTCTATATTATCCAAAAAGTCCCTGTAGGTATCGGCAAAAGCTGATAACATATTTTCGGTTGGTGCTTCGTCTATTTCTTCACCATCTTCATCGTATTCCTCGCCAAGGAAAATTTCCACGCCGCTATTATTAAAAAATGGGTGAGAGAAGGTAATTTCAGCAGAAAAACCTGCCCAGTCCTGCTCAACCTTTCCCCAGTATGGATGTGTTGTCATTTTTATTTCGTCTGATAGGTTTTAATTACGGTAAGTTTAGTTAAAGATAATAAAAAATTAAAGGCCGCCTGTGAAATGGAGGTGCCGAAAAGTAACTTTATAACCTGAACGCTGGCTGGAACCAAGGTAAATCCCTGTCAGGTGCACGCCCTGTCAATAGAGCTATATGGACTTTACAACTTATTTTAATAACTTGCATAATAAACATCTTAAAGAAAAACAGTTATTATGGCATCAGGTAAAGTAAAATTTTTTAATGAATCAAAAGGATTCGGATTTGTTGTGGAAGAGGGTACTGGCAAAGAGTTTTTTGTGCATGTCTCCGGTCTCAAAGATGATGTGAGGGAAAATGACGAAGTGACGTTCGATGTTCAGGATGGAAAAAAAGGACCAAACGCCGTTAACGTTAAGTTGGTGTAATTCTTTCCAAGATTTTGGACTACAATGCAGGTTGTTTAAACATCCTGCATTTTTTTTATTTCAGAATGTAGATAACTCTTTTTACAAGAAAATAGCAAAGCCTTTTACAGAATCCACCAGTTCACTGAACAAGGAGTATGCGCCGGATAACGTTCCCGCTCCGGGAAATCCTTATTAAGGGTTTTGCCGACATCATAAGCCCGAAGCGGAGCAGCTAATGAAAAGCTGTTCTGATTTTGCCTTACTAAAAAAGATCGAACGCAATAAGTCTGGGTGTATGAATGAAAGCAATATTCATAAATTCTTCATGATAGGATATGTAAATTGTTTTATAAATTCGGTTACCAACAAAAACAGATATGATCAATAAAAAAACTGCAACAATGGCCGTGCTCGCCGGCATAGTCGTACTGCTTAGTGCTTTTATGCCAAAGCAACAGGACACATTTAAGGCGAAGAACCTAAAAGTTTTACCGAAAAACATCAGCAAAGAAGATCTGGATAAGGTAATGGATGGATTTAAGGTATCCTTAGGGGTAAGATGTAACTACTGTCACGCCTCAATGAAGGATAATCCGAAAAAAATGGATTTTGCAAGTGATGATAATGCAAAAAAGGATATTGCCAGGGATATGATGAGAATGACTGCAAAAATTAATAAGAAATATTTTCAGCACGAAATGAAAGATGGAAAAGGCCAGACCGAAATATCATGCACAACCTGCCACAACGGAAAATCCGAACCGGTTTTAAAATCAGATGATGTTCATAAATAATGTGATCTGATACTCGGTCAGGCATTTTCTAGATCAAAAGTGAATCCAATGCCCTGTTCGCTCTAAAGGGTAATGGGAGAACCATGGAGTTTAATGATCGGTGAAACCAGATATAAACCTATCCCAAAACCGGGGATCGGCCTGGTGTGTTCGCTCTCAACCCTATGGAATTTTGGAACATACACTTCTGATCCGCTGGGGATATCCCTATTCCCTGATCACTGACACTTATGCGGATAGTCGTACAACTCATCATGCCCATACACTGTTTTCCAGTCGGTATTATGGGTGATTTTTACAATGTCCCTGATATTCATGTAGGCGGATTCAAACAGTTTGATGATGTTCTGCCAGACCAAAACTCCTGGTTATTAAATTAATTAATCCTGGTTATCGTAAAGGGATCCGTGGGTATAATACTTTGATTAATAATTCTTACCACATGCCAGTGTAGGTTTCCAGTCAGATCGGCTTGACCGAATATTCTGACCTGTATCTGTAACCCCTTAAATTTTGTGGAAATTTCGATGAAATCATTTTCAATTTCAAGATCAGACAAAGCAGTTTTGAACCGTTTTAATATAGCTTTATTTAAAAGCTGGGCATCATTAGACAAATAGAGCGTTTTCATGTGCAAATATAATTAAAAACGTAGCTTTAATAATACGGTAATGGGAAACTTTGACTTTCGTCAACAATATATTTTAATCACGATGACTATTCCCTTAAAGAGTAAAATTTTGCAAAACGATGATCTGATGCTCCTTATTGATTGGTTTTGAAGTAATAAATGCAAATTTAGAAAGAACAAGCCGCATCAGTTTTCTTTGATGCAGCCTGTTTCTTTGGATACACCCCTTTGCCAATACAGAATCAAGAGCCTGATCCTTAGGTTAAGGGGTGGTTTTAGTTGCCAGGGTCTTTCACTTTCTCCACCACGTCCTGTATGTTCTGCGGTAAATTTGAAAGTAAATTATAACCTGTTGCACTTTCTATATCGCGGACTGACACAATGTAGTTTTTCCAGCTTGGATTTGTGCTGTTAATGTTGGGTGTATTGATGGCAATAACCCTTGTTGAGCTCGTCACGCGGCTAACATCGTTATCTCCCGTTTTTAACAATACTGCCACTTTCCAAACGTTTGCCGGAACGGTCACTTTTCCATTGTTGATGGTATTCACTACCGATGCGCTTGCCGAACCGATGCCGCCTGTACCATAACTGCCCATGATCACATAAACCTCATACCCGTTCAATGCCTGGGCGCGGAGATAACTTTCAAAGGATTCCCAGGTCTTCTGGTTGTTGTTGGGTGCCTGTGGGATCATGTTGGTCATCAGGAAAGTAGCTGAGTTGGCATTGCTCGAGCTTGTACGGTCACCACTTGGACAGTTATGGCCCCTGTCAAAACCGGAACCTGAATAGCTGTTGCTTTGTACCTGGTACCAATTCGCCGGAAGTCCTGTAAATGAAGCGAAATCGTCTTTTCTACTTGCCGCGCCAGTAAAGTTGTTCGGATCCAAATGCCAGCTTACCCAGTTCGGTACACCGCGGGTCATGCTGTAACTTTCGGTGTAATATTTTTGATCGATCAGGTAATTTTCTGCTGAAACCAGGTTGGCCGTTGCGCCTGATGGGTTGCCAAAAAGTAAGTTGGAATTGTCGCCGCCTGCTGGTGGTGCATCCGGGCCTGCGTCAGGGGTCCCTCTTCCGGGTGTTGGTGTGGAGCCACCATTATCCTCAGGATCCGTATCCGGAGCACCTACGATAATGCCGGGATCGCCGGTACCTTTAAAGATAATATCATCGATGTTGATCCTGGTGGTGCCGGTTTTTTTGATCTGAAAACGTATTTTGCCTGTTGTAGCTACCTTGAAGGAATCGGTCACCAGTGTAGTGCCGGTTTCCGATATATCCGTTCCTAGCTGAGTGAAGGTCTTTCCGCCATCGGTAGAAGCAAGAAGCTGCCAGGTTGAATTGGCGTCCGTTCCATACTTGGCATGGGAAACATAAATCATTTTAGCCCCCGCGATATCAAAGTTCATGGATAAATAACCTGCTTTTAACCGGACAGACTTTGCGCCGTTCTTGGCATCAGCTGCAAGATTGCCTAGCAGGGCATCACTCAGTGTCCATTTGCCGGTTAACAGCTGAACACTGTCTAATGCATAAGCGCCTTTACTTCCGGATTCGAAAGTTTCAGTTATGGCATAGGCCGTTGGTGCTTTTGGTGGGATAGTTGGCGTTTCATCTCCGATGTTTGTTTTTTTTGAACAGGCGGATAGGATCAGGATGCCGATGAATCCTGAATAGATAGGGATGGTTTTTAATTTCATGCTTTGTTTTTAATGTCTAGTTGTTTGCGTTAACATAGATCATTTTTCAATGCGCCCCGAAGGTATGGAGAAAAGATGTTTCTTATATTAAGTTAATATTAACATAATGAAGGCAATTAAAGTAGCAGTGTTTAGGGCTACAGAACTGCTTTTTGACCTGAATAAAGATGCCGGAACAAAAGACCACAAAAGGGCGGGAAATTTCTAAACGAGCAAGAAATTAAAATGGAAGTAGCTTAAAGTTGTCTTGTAGTCTAATTAAATAAGGAATATGCTGTTGAAGAAATTTATCTATTTACCAATTGTATTTGGTCAAAAAATCTTACTTTGGGATATATGAAAAATGCTCTTCTACTCTTGCTTCTCGGGATATTGATTAATGCCAGATCCCTTGCGCAACAATATGTGATCACCGCTCAAATTACCGGTTTTGAGAATGGTACAAAATTTTATTTAAACGACATCACCCTTGATACTAACATTGATAGCGCGGTAATTGAGAACAATTTTTTAAGTTTTAAAGGCAAACTCAGGTCAGAACCGCAATCTTTATGGGTTACCGCAAATTTTAGACAGAAGTTTTATTACTTCACATTATTGATGGGAAATGAAAAGATCAATGTGAAAGGGGATGTCAGGGATTTTCCTTTTGATCTGAAAATAATCGGTTCAGAAACTCAGGACATGCACAACAAAATGATTGCCCTGACTAAGGAAGGTTATAAAAAGCGCAACATTTTGGTGGAACAATATCAGGCCCTGACGGGTGATAGTGCGAAATTAAAAGGTAAGGCAATATGGAAGGTGATTGCTAGGCTGGACAGTGTGGATTTGCTTACAAGAATGGATTTTGTGAGGCAGAACCTAAATAGTTATGAAGCACTCGATGCCCTGTTTTATCTTAAAAGCGATTTTCCAAAAGACACTATCAGTAAATTTTACAGCTCCCTTAATTCAAAGTTCAAAAACACCACTTATGCAAAGCGAATCAAAACTTTTTTGACCGTGGGTGATATTATTAAGATAGGGGATGTTTATTCTGATTTCGATGGCTTTGACAGGGATGGAAAGAGCCACTCTTTATCGGAGATAAAAGGCAAATATGTATTATTGGATTTTTCAACAACTTTCTGCGGCCCTTGTGTGGAATCAGTCTCCGAATTAAAGAAAATCTCACAGGCGTATCCGCAGGAGCTGGCTATAGTCTCATTTTCAGGGGACGCCGGTAAAGAAACATGGTTAAAGGGGATAAACAGAGACCAGCCGCAATGGTTAAGTCTTTGGGACGGAAATGGATTTTATGGGAAAACGATCATCAAGTATGGCATTACGGGCTATCCAACATTCGTACTGATTGATCCCAAGGGAAAAATTGTATCCAAATGGTCGGGATATTATAATGGTGCTGTGCTGAAGGAAGTTCAGGATCAGATCGCCAAAAGGCAGTAGGACATAGAAATCTATATAATAAATAAGTTTTTCCTGTTGTAACGTATAAAAAATAGAGGTAAGACTGGGTTTGGTAAGAATTTTGATTAAAGAAACTCAATGAAAACCTTTAATCTCGATGGTGAAAAGTCTTTGTTAATTAAGTTTTTAAACATGGATAAATATTTATTTGGATAGGGGAGTTTGGCAGAGAAGAAAAGTACTGGGATTATTTTCCTTCTTCGGGTGGTACATCCCAGACCTGTCAGAATAACCGGATTGGAATGGCTGATGAGGATTTTATGGGATATAATTACACCAAGGATTCAGGTCACTTGAAAAATGTGGTTGAAAGCTAAAATAAAAAACGAGACAAACAGCGTAAAAACTGATTTGTCTCGTGAGGTGCTCCCGACGAGATTCGAACTCATATCGATGGTACCGGAAACCATAATTCTATCCATTGAACTACGGGAGCAAGGCTGCAAATATAGAAAAATCAAAATCATTTCATTAAAAAATCAATGCTATTTTTAGCCGATAAATCCATATTAAAATAAACTTTCAACTATTGAGGTATCTTTTATATTAAAAAACGATTAAATCATCAGACAAACCCAGGCCAGACAGCATTTACTATAGTCTATTTTTAATACAAAGGGCATTCTGGCGAATTTTAAAATGGTCACTTCTGGCTTTTTAGGAAATAAAAATGCACCTTTGCGAACCGTTAATAGAGGTTTAGGCATGTAATAAATTAGTTAGTTGTTTATGGAAGAATTGGTTGTGGAAGAGATTCAGGAACTGCTTGAAAAAGAAAATGATAAGGCTTTAAAGCAATATCTCGATCAACTGAATATTTCGGATGTTGAAGAACTGATTGATGAACTTCCACAATATGCGGCTAAATTTATCGAAACCCTATCACTCAATAGGGCAGTAAACGTTTTTCGTATCCTTGATTTCCCTACGCAGGAACGTATCATTAAAAAACTTTCGGGAAATAAGTTAAACCAGATTATCAAAGATTTGCCCCCTGATGATCGTACTGCACTTTTTAGCGAATTAAAAGGTGATGTGGTGAAAAAAATGATCACCCTTTTACCGCCCGAGGAACGTAAAGAATCGCTTGCCCTTTTAGGTTACAAAGAAGATAGTATTGGCCGTTTAATGACGCCCGATTATATCGCGGTTAAACCCGAATGGTCTATTACCAGGGTTTTGGCACACATCAGGCGTTACGGAAAAAACTCCGAAACCATTGATGTGGTGTATGTGATTGATAAAGAAGGCGTAATGCTAGATGATATCAGGATACGTGAGGTTTTATTGGCCGATCCCGAAGCCATTATCGGCGAACTCACCGATAAACGTTTCATTGCCCTGAAAGCGAACGATCCTCAGGAAGATGCAATCAGTATATTCAGGATGAACAACCGTGTGGCCTTACCGGTAGTGGATGAAAATAACATCCTTTTGGGTATTGTCACCGTTGATGATATTTTGTGGATCGCGAACGAAGAGTATACCGAAGATATGCATAAAATCGGGGGTACTGCGGCTTTAGATGAGCCTTATCTCGATACTTCTATTTTCAATCTGGTTAGAAAACGCGTAGGCTGGCTGGCTATTCTAATGGTTGGCGAAATGCTTACCGCCACCGCAATGGGCTTTTTTGAAGGCCAGATCCATAAAGCTACTGTACTAGCCTTATTTATTCCGCTGATTATCTCCTGTGGCGGTAATAGCGGTTCTCAGGCCTCTACATTAATCATACAGGCCATGGCGCTGGGTGAAGTAACCATTAAAGATTGGTGGCGTGTAATGAACAGAGAAATTACTTCAGGCTTTCTTTTAGGGGTGTGTTTAGGCCTGATTGGTTTTTTGCGGATTTTTGTCTGGCACGTGGCCGTACCAAATGTTTACGGCGAACACTGGATCTTAATTGCTGCGACCATTAGCGTTTCATTGGTTTTTGTGGTGCTTTGGGGCTCTTTGAGCGGTTCTATGCTGCCCATTTTACTTAAAAAACTGGGGGCCGATCCGGCAACTTCATCTGCGCCATTTGTAGCAACCCTTGTTGATGTAACCGGACTAATTATTTATTTCAGCTTTGCCGTTCTTTTTTTAAAAGGCGTTTTACTTTAAACTTAAACCATGCAAAAGAAAATTACCACACTTTTTACCGATATCGGTGGCGTTTTATTAACCAATGGCTGGGACAGGCATGCAAGGGGCGAAGCTTCGGTACTTTTTAATCTCGATTCGGTTGATTTGGAAGAACGTCACCACCTTACCTTCGATACTTACGAAGTGGGCAAATTAACCCTCGACGAATACCTGGAAAGGATTGTTTTCTTCGAAGAGCGCAGCTTTAGCTATGATGATTTTAAAGAATTCATGTTCAAGAAATCGCTTCCTTATCCGGAAATGATTGAACTGATCTGTAGTTTAAAAAAGAAATATAACCTCAAAGTAGCCGTAATCAGCAACGAAGGCAGGGAACTGAACCAGTACCGCATCAATACCTTCAAACTGAACGAGTTTGTCGATTTCTTTGTCTCTTCGAGTTTTGTGCATTTCCGTAAACCAGATGCTGATATTTTTAAAGTAGCGATCGATATTTCACAAAGTGATGTAGAAACAAGTTTATACATCGACGACAGGATGCTTTTTGTACAGGTTGCCGAAGGTTTGGGTTTGAGAGGCATCCATCATACCGATTACGAAGACACCAAAGTACAGCTGGCCGCATACGGATTGGAGGTTTAGCCAGTGTTTTGAGTTGACAACTTTATTGGCGGTCTTGCTTGTAAGTTGTCAACTCTGGATAAAAAAATATTTTTTTTTGGAAAGCAATGGCAGTAGATTTTTTTAAAATTTCCTCCCGCTTTTCATTACAAGTCCTCCCCGATGAAAAATCGGGATGCGGGCTTTCCATTTCAATCGGGTTTAAGTGGCAATGTGGCTGCTACTATTAAATGGTTGGATGCGACGTAATGGTAAAATCCAGTGCTTTCCCGTCTCCCCGCCTGAACAGCTGGGCAGGCCTGACTGAATAGCGAGGCCAGTGTGGTAGAAAATTTAAAAGTGTTCAAATAAATAGTTATCTGTGTTAATCTGTGTCATCTGTGGCAAAAATTATTTGCTTTACTTGTAGAGTTGACAACTTTCTGTGCAACTTTGTTATAAAAGTTGTCAACTCTGAATAAACATTCCTTGTATCTGTGGCAAAAATTATTTGCTGTACTTGTAGAGTTGCCAACTTTCTGTGCAACTTTGTTATAAAAGTTGTCAACTCTGAATAAACATTCCGTGTTTCCGCGGCAAAAAATATTTGCTGTAATTGTAGAGTTGCCAACTTTCTGTGCAGCTGTGTTATAAAAGTTGTCAACTCCGAATAAACATTCCGTGTTTCCGTGGCAAAAATTATTTGCTGTACTTGTAGAGTTGCCAACTTTCTGTGCAACTGTGCTAAAAAAGTTGTCAACTCTGAATAAATATTCTTTGTATCTGTGGCAAAAATTATTTGCTGTACTTGTAGAGTTGACAGCTTTCTGTGCAGCTGTGTTATAAAAGTTGTCAACTCTGAATAAACATTTCGTGTTTCCGTGGCAAAAATTATTTGCTTTACTTGTAGAGTTGACAACTTTCTGTGCAACTGTGTTATAAAAGTTGTCAACTCTAATCAATTAGATTCCGTGTTTCCGTGGCAAAAATAGCCAACAAAAAAGCCACTCTTTCAAGCGGCTTTATATTATTCAATTCCCCTTAGGGGTTTGGGGTGGGGTTTAAACATTAAATCTGAAGTGCATGATGTCTCCATCTTCCACTACATAGGTTTTTCCTTCAACACCCAGTTTTCCAGCATCTTTACAAGCATTTTCCGAACCTAAGGTTACGAAATCGTTGTATTTAATTACCTCCGCACGGATAAATCCTTTTTCGAAATCGGTATGGATTACACCAGCTGCCTGCGGAGCAGTAAAACCTTTTGTAATTGTCCATGCGCGAACTTCCTGTACACCCGCAGTGAAATATGTATAAAGATTTAATAATTTATAAGCTGCACGGATCAATTTGTTTACGCCAGATTCAGTTAAACCTAAATCAGCTAAAAACTCCTGACGCTCTTCATAACTATCTAATTCAGCAATTTCCGATTCAATTTTAGCAGAGATCACCAAAACCTCAGCATTTTCATCAGCAACATTTGCTTTCACTAAATCAACATATTTGTTGCCGTTTATTACCGATGCCTCATCAACATTACACACATACATTACCGGTTTTTGGGTAAGTAAGCCTAAATCTTCGATAAAATCAAAATCATCCTGAGGCAAGACCGCCGTACGGATCGATTTGCCAGCTTCCAGATGCGCTTTAACTACCGTTAAAATTTCATAAGTACGTTTAGCATCCTTATCGCCACCGGTTTTAGCCATTTTCTCTACTTTTTGAATACGTTTATCAACCGTATCCAAATCTTTAAGCTGTAGTTCGGTATCGATAATCTCTCTATCACGGATCGGATCAACAGAACCATCCACGTGGATCACATTTCCGTCATCAAAACAACGTAACACGTGAATAATCGCGTTTGTAGCACGGATATTTCCTAAAAACTGATTTCCCAGGCCTTCACCTTTCGATGCACCTTTTACCAATCCGGCAATATCTACGATCTCGATTGTATTCGGCTGAACCTTGTTCGGTTTAACCAACTCAGCCAGTTTGGTCAATCGGTCATCGGGTACAGTAATTACGCCAACATTGGGCTCAATAGTACAAAAGGGAAAGTTTGCTGCTTGCGCTTTTGCATTTGATAAACAGTTAAAAAGAGTCGATTTCCCAACGTTTGGTAAACCAACTATACCACATTGTAATGCCATTATTTATTAGTCTTTAAGTCTTTAGTCCACAGTCTTTAGTCGGTAGTTATCTTATGTCTCCCATTATCCATCTTACATTTTCCATCTTACATATCCGCTAAAACCGCGCAAAGATAAGCTTTTAAAACCTTTATTTAAACCCTTGCTCTTGTATCAAATCTATATTTTATCTAAGTTTAGCCCAAAATAGATAGAAATAAATGGAAGATTTAGAACAGGAAGTACCTCAGGAAGTAAAATTAGTCGTTACCGAAGAAATGCGGAGTTACTTTTACGATATGAGTAAGTGGGCCAGATTTTTATCGGTTGTGGGTTTTGTGATCTCGGCTTTTTTAATATTAGGTTCATTTGGAATAGGGGCAGCAATAAGAGCTAACCCAGCTATGCTCAATCAGCTTGGGCCTTTGGCACCCATTGGTGCAACAGGTGCCACTATTTTTTACCTTTTGCTGGCTTTGTTCTTTTTTTATCCAAGTTTATTGCTTTTCCGGTTTTCTGCAAAAGGCAAACAGGGAATTTTGTTCGGCGATCAGGAGAGTTTGAACGATTCCATTTCCCACATCAAATCGCTCTTTAAATTTTGGGGTGTAATTACCATCGTTCTGATAGCAGGTTATTTTCTTTTGCTATTGGCAGTAGTCACCAGTGGAGGTATAAAATAAAATGTCTGGTATACGAAAAAGCCTCCTGATTTTTAAAAATCGGGAGGCTTTTTTATTTGAAATTATACTACTTAAAAAGTAAAATCGTCGCTTGCTTTAGCGCTATGTTCTCCATTTTCAGAATATTCATAACGTTTTTCAACCACATCCTGGTGAGTTTTGATGTAATCAACAGTTTCATTTAATCCTTCTGCAAATTTCTCGAAATCTTCTTTGTACAAGAAAATTTTATGTTTTACGAATACACCGTCTTCTAATCTTTTCTTACTCTCGGTAACTGTTAAATAATAATCACCCGATCTAGTAGCCTTCACGTCGAAGAAATAAGTTCTCTTACCTGCTCTTACTTTCTTTGAAAAAACTTCTTCTCTTTCCTTGTTGTCGAATTCTCCCATGGTTGGTATTGATGTTGGTTTTTGGTTTCGGTAAATATAAAGCAAATATTTAAAGTTCAAAATACAATTTTAATACAATTTAAATAGTCCGGGTTTCCTCCTCCAAAAGTTGGTTGTTATAAAGCTCTGTATAACTCCCGTTTTTACTAAGTAATTCATTGTGTGTGCCTTGTTCGATGATTTTGCCATTATCCAACACTAAAATCTTATCCGCATTTTTAATGGTAGAAATTCGGTGCGCAATTAAAATACTTGTTTTTCCGGCCATGATTTTACCCAGATTCTGTAAAATTTCCTCTTCCGTTTTAGTGTCGACAGCAGAAAGACAATCATCAAATATTAAAATCTTGGGCGATTTGATCAGTGCCCTGGCGATCGATACCCGTTGCTTTTGGCCGCCGGAAAGCGTAATTCCGCGTTCACCAAGCATGGTTTCGAACTTTTCTTCAAAATCGATAATGTTAGTGTAAACCGAAGCATTTTTTGCTGCATCGTATACTTCTTCATCCGTAACGCTGTCTAAACCAAAAGCAATATTGTTTTTTATCGTATCAGAGAATAAGAAAACCTCTTGTGGTACAAAACCGATCTGGCTACGGTAATCTTTAAGATTTAATGCCTTAATGTTTTTTCCATCAATATCAATCGCACCATTTTCTACGTCATACATCCGCATAATCAAATTGGCCAATGTCGATTTTCCGGATCCTGTTTTTCCGATAATGGCTACAAATTCGCCACTATTAATTTCAAAACTTACATCTTTTAAAGCTTCAATACCGGTATCTGGATAGGTGAAACTTACATGATCAAACTTGATATTGCCTTTCAAAGTGCGTTCTTCAGGTTCTTTCGATTGAATATCGGATGGAATATCCAAAAATTCATTAATCCTTTTTTGCGATGCCGCTGCCCTTTGGATTAACGAAGTAACCCAGCCCAGCATCGTCACCGGAAAGGTTAACTGGTTAATGTAGATGATAAATTCGGCAATGTTCCCTGCAGTGATACTACCATTCATTACCTGTATGCCCCCTATGTATATGGTTAAAATGGTGCTCAACCCAATCAATAAAAGCATGGTAGGATAAAACAGTGCCGATACCTTAACCAAACTCATGGAGTCTTTTTTGTAATCGTTGCTCTGGATTTCGAACATGTTGCGCGTATAATCTTCGCGTACATAAGATTTAATGATCCTGATGCCCGAAAAACGCTCTTGCACAAAACTCGAGAGATCCGATAAGCGTTCCTGTATCTTTCCGCTTTTTTTGAAGATGAGCGTATTTACATAATAGATAATAATAACAAGGAAGGGAAGAGGTAATAAACAATAAATGGCCAGTTTTGAATTTACATCAAACATCGACCAGATAATTAGCACCGATAAAACAAAGGTATTAATGGTGTACATAATCGCCGGACCAACATACATTCTTACCCGGTTAACATCTTCTGTGGCGCGGTTCATTAAATCGCCGGTATTGTTCCTGCGGTAAAAACCAAGATTCAGTTCCTGATAATGTTGATAGATATCGTTTTTCATGTCGAACTCAATGTGCCGCGACATTAAAATAATCGTCTGGCGCATAAAGAACAGAAAAAGTCCCCTCAATAAATAAAGCGCGATAACCAGCAAGCCAAAATATAAAAGGTTGCTGCTAAAAATATCGTAGATAATGGCCTGACGGTCGAAACCATAAAATAGGTTAAAAATCTGGATATTTTCGGTAATCAAATCAACCGCATAGCCAATCACCTGTGCAGGTACCACGCCAAAAATATTAGAAATCACCACGAAAATACTTCCAGGGATAATCCACCATTTATATTTAAGAAAGTATTTGTTTAATCGGCTCAGATGTTTCATGTTGTACAAACTTAGATAATTTTGTTATTTGATGATGCATAATTATCTATTCGAACTTAAGCTTTAAAAACTAATGACATTTGAGGATGAAAAATGTAACGAATCAATTCTGTTTGTCATCCTGAGGCACGAAGGATCTTCCTCATCGGTTGCAGATCCTTCGTACCTAAGGATGACAATATGGGCGAATTTGCTGCCATAACAGAATTAATTTTGTTATAGTTTAGTTAAATACGTGTAATAATGGTTTTTTATTTTAATTTTGCAGCAGGTTAGCCGAACGTTCAATATGCCAGCAAATTCTTCGTCAGATTCATCAATTTTAGATCAATTAAGTGTCTATGGGCATAAAAAATTGGTTTTTTGCAATGATCCGGATACAGGTTTAAAAGCAATTATTGCCATACACGATACCACTTTAGGTCCTGCTTTAGGTGGAACACGCATGTGGAGTTACGCCACCGAAGGCGAAGCCTTAGAAGATGCCCTGCGTTTATCGCGCGGAATGACCTACAAGGCTGCCATTACAGGATTAAACCTTGGTGGTGGAAAAGGCGTCATCATCGGCGATTCGAGAAAAGACAAAACCGAAACTTTAATGCGCAGCTATGGCAGGTTTATTAAAAACCTGAATGGCGAATTCATTACGGCAGAAGAAATGGGTACCAATACACGCGATATGGAATATATCCGTATGGAAACCAATTTTGTGACTGGTGTTCCCGAATCAATTGGTGGTGCTGGTAATCCTGCCCCTTTTACCGCTCAAGGTGTTTATTTAGGCATCAAAGCAAGTGTTAAAGAAGTTTTCGGAACGGATATGCTTGCGGGTAGAACTATAGTTGTACAAGGTATTGGAAACGTTGGCGAACATTTGGTTGCTTTATTGAGAAAAGAAAATGCCGAAGTGCTGATCAGCGATATTAACCAGGAACAGTTAACTTATGTGGCCCGGAAATATAAAGCGAAACCGATTGAGGCCGATAAAATTTTTACTACTGATGCCGATGTGTATGCCCCATGTGCAATGGGTGCTACGGTGAACAACAAAACCATCGAAAAAATGAAATTTGCTATTATTGCAGGTTCAGCAAACAATCAGTTAAAAGATGAGGTTTTAGATAGTGAGTTGCTTTTGAAAAAAGGAATTTTATTTGCACCCGATTATTTAATCAATGCCGGTGGGTTGATTTCCTGCTATTCAGAACTCACAGGTTTTGGTAAAAAACGTACAGTGCAGCTTACCGAGAATATTTATGATGCTACCCGTAGTGTAATTAAATTAAGTAAAGCTGAAAACATTTCAACAAATATTGCTGCAAACCGGATTGCCGAAAAACGGATTGCAGATGTTAAAAAAATTAAATCGTCATATTAAATCATAATTATTAAAACAGGTTTTAAAAAAACCGCACTCGTTCTTACATTCATGTTAAACAGAAGGCACTTAAGAATCAAAGCTTTGCAAAATATTTTTGCTTGGCACATGGCAGACAAAAAAGACATTAAAGGGGATTTAAAAACCTTAATGCAAAGCATCGATAGCGTGTACGAAATGTACATCTGGATGTTGTCTTTAATGGTAGAAGTTACCGAATTTACTGCTAACGACGCCGCAGAGCGCGCAAATAAGTTTATCAAAACAGCAGAAGACATCAATCCTAACATGAAATTGCTACACAATAAGTTTAGCGTTTTGATGCAACAGAACCCGGAATATGTTTCTGCAGTTAAAAAATACAAGGTAGACTGGGGTTTTGATCCGGAAATCCGTAAAACAGTTTACAATTCATTAAAAGCATCAAAAGAATATGCCGATTATCTTGCCGATCCTAACGAAAGTTTAGAATCATCAAAAGATATCATCAAATACATTTTCAGAAAAATTATCTTAAAAAACCAGGCTATTTTGCAGGTTTTTGAAGAAAAATTTATCAACTGGCAGGTCGATCACGAAGTAATGAAAGGTATGGTGGCCAAAACTTTGAAAAACTTTACTTTTGAAGATCCTTTTAAAAACAAGTTGACTGAAATCAGTGCGGATTGGGTAGAAGATAGCAAATTTGTACAGGATTTATTTGTACATACTCTACAAAACGATGCCAAATATCAGGAAATGATTGCCGATAGAACCAAAAACTGGGAATCTGAGCGTATTGCGCTTATGGATACCATTTTGATGAAAATGGCCATCTGCGAGTTGTTAAACTTTCCTTCCATTCCGGTGAAAGTAACCATTAACGAATACTTAGAGTTATCAAAAGATTACAGTACTCCGAAGAGTAATTCATTTATTAACGGTATTTTAGACAAAATTTTGGGCGATCTTAAGAAAAACAATACCATCAAGAAGATTGGCCGCGGATTAATCGAAGATTAAAAATGAAGAGAACATTTATCCTGGCTCTAGTTGCGCTTTCATTCGCAGCATGCCGCAATGCAAATAACCAAACATCAGAAGCACAATCAGCTGTTTCTGTAGGAAACGATACCTCAAAAATAGCTAAAGTTGCACCAGCAGATGCGCCGGTTATTGTTTTCGAACGCGACATTTTCGATTTCGGTAAAATAGAACAGGGCGAAAAAGTTCAGCATGCCTTTAAACTTAAAAATACAGGTAAGAGTCCGCTAATTGTTTCAAACGCAACAGCAACTTGTGGTTGTACTGTACCTCAGGTGCCAGGCGAACCAATTTTACCTGGTAAAGAAGGTATTATCAGCGTAGTTTTTAACAGCGAAGGCAAAATGGGCATGCAGGATAAGGTAGTAACCATTACTTCAAACGCAAATCCAACAGTAACTACTGTACATTTGGTAGGAGAGGTGTTGGCTAAAAAATAAATTGGTTTGATTGTTTATGGCAATTGTACATAGACCATCAACTATTCACAAAAAACAAATAAATAAGAAATGACATTAACAGTAATTTTACAGGCAGCAGCAGGCGGTAGCAACATGTTAACCACAATTGTACCAATGGTTTTGATTATGGTAGTTTTCTACTTTTTCATGATCCGTCCGCAGGTTAAAAAAGCTAAAGACCATAAAAAATTGGTTGAAGAATTGAAAAAAGGAGATAAAATTGTAACTACTGCAGGTATTCATGGCCGTATTGCCGATATGAATGACACAACTTTTTTAATTGAAGTTGAAGGTGGTGTTAAAATCCGTTTCGATAAATCAGCAGTTTCTTTAGACGCAACCAAAGCAGTTGTAGCGCCGAAAGCTTAGTACTTAAAAAGAAAATATAAAAAAATGCCACCAAGAGGTGGCATTTTTGTTTAGCGTTGTGCAAGATTTATATTGATATTATATTTTACCCGCACAGGCATACCATGTTGTTTACCCGGGATCCATTTGGGGCATTCATTTAAAACACGTATCGCTTCTTCCTGAGTGCCATAACCCAGGTTGTTTTTAAATGAAAAATCTGTCAATGACCCATCTCTTTCTACAACAAACGTAACATATAATTTCCCGCTAACGCGGTTCTTTAATGCTTCTGCAGGGAATTTGTAACTCCTGCCCAAATACTTATAAAAATCTCCCATTCCACCTTTAAACTCAGGCTGTACTTCCATTTTATCGTAGGAAATCTGTTTTCCATCCGTCAATGTAGCCGTACCAGATTTAAATATCCCGTTTTCATAAACTTCTTCATAATTTCCTTTGTTGCTGGTTCCTTTCCAAATACCGTCCTTGTAACCATTCCGATAATTTCCCTCTTCTATCTCATCTTTTTTGTCGGTTTTCTTAAATAGTCCATTGCCATCTTTGATAAATTGATTGCCTAAAGAATCTATACCAGTTACCCACTTTCTTGATGGTTTTCCTGAATTTTTATTCTTTTCATCCCGCTCATCATATTGGAATATGCTTTCAAGCTTACCATTGTCGTAATAATAAGTGCATTCTCCAATTAAATCTCCATTTTTGAAATTGACTTTTGATGTGAGCAATCCCTGTTTATTAAAACTTTCTCTAATCCCTTCATAAACAATATTGGGTTCGAATTTCGAAACAGTAGCAATTGTTTTTTCCTGGTTGTTGGAGTAGAATTCAAATAGCCTGTATATAGATGGCGTATCGGTTTCCTGGATAACCCGACGATAATCGTAATCGTTTTTGTTTTGAGTTAACATATCTTTTTTAAAATAAGAAACAGTTGTTCTTTTTTGGGCAAAGCAATTAATTAAGAGTGTTAATGTAATGAGGGTTAAAATAAATTTTTTCATACCTGATTTTTATTATCTACTACGAATATAGTTATCTGTACATAATCTTGCTCATTCGTTACATTAATTTATCATTAAACACATAAGTTTTTGAGTGACTATTTAGTTTTGCTACATTTGACGCTATTGTTGTAATTGAAGAAAATTAGATATGCCCTTTATTAGATTAACGAAGATTGAAAAAAGACGTGTATTTAGCTTACTGGCCTGCTTACTGCTCGCTATAGCTGCATGGCTTTTTATGGCATTAAACAACAAGTACATTTACACCGCAAAAACAGTTTTAGTTTTTAAAAATACACCAACTAAAAGGGCATTTTACCCGTTACAATCTGATACCATTGATTTACAGGTTGAAGGGACCGGTTGGCAATTATTATTTGCCCGCTTACGGATCAGTCCACCATCGGTTTCGGTTAATCTAAGCCAGCTCAATACCAAAGATTTTATTGTTTTTTCCGATCAGTTATTCAACATCAACAGGCAATTGGAAAGTACCCAAAAAGTAATTTCTGTTAAGCCAGATACCCTGTACTTCGATTTTACGAAGCGGGTAGTTAAAAAAGTTCCTGTAAAACTGATCGATAAGCTGAGCTTTGAAAAACAATATGGCATTTCAAGCGAAATTATCCTTAACCCAAAATATGTTAAGGTAGCTGGTCCGACAGAGGAGTTGGCTAAAATAAAATTTTGGCCAACAGACACGTTGAAACTGGATAAATTGCAGGGCAGCAGCACCACGAGGATTGGCCTACAGCACAGTATCCATAAAAATGTAAGTATATATCCATCGTCGGTTGAAGTTAAACTTCCTGTTGATGAGTTTACGGAGAAAACCATTGAAGTGCCTATAAAAGTTGTAAATAACAGGAACTATAACAGCATTAAACTTTATCCTAAAAAGGTAAAGGTTTCATTTCTGGTGGCGCTAAGCAATTACGATCAGGTTGATGAAAGTTTTATCACGGCAACCATTGATGTAGATGAGTGGCAAAATTTAAAACATCGTCAGTTTACGGTGAAAATAACCGAGTTTCCTGATTATTGTAAACTGGTGAATGTAGTTCCTTCTAAAATAGATTTCATTGTAGAAAAATAATGTATAAAGTAGGTATAACAGGTGGTATAGGAAGCGGAAAAACAACTGCTTGTAGGGTTTTTGAAGTATTGGGGATCCCTGTGTTTTATGCTGATACCGTTGCAAAGGAGATCATGTGTAAAGATGCCGTGTTGGTAGATGGGGTTAAATCTGCTTTTGGGGCAGCAAGTTATTCTGAAGATGGAAAATTAAATAACAAACATATTGCAGGCATCGTTTTTAATAACGAAGAAGCGCTTGCCCAACTCAACGCATTGGTTCATCCCGCAGTTTTCAGGGCATTTGATGCATGGGAAGCTACTATTCCCTCAACTGTTCCTTATACCCTGAAAGAGGCCGCGATATTGTTTGAAAGCGGATCTTATAAACTTTGTGATACAACTATTTTGGTTACAGCTCCTTATGAGATTAAAATAAAACGTTTAATGCAACGCGATGGTGTTACAGAAGAACAAGTGAAGGCACGCATGGATAAACAGCTTAGCGACGAAGAAAAGGCAAAATTAGCCGATCACTTTATAGTTAACGATGAGCAACAATCCATCATCGAACAGGTTTTATCTTTACACCAGGGGTTTCTGAAATTGGCAAAAGAATTAAAAAATGCTTAATTTACTTTAATCCTGCCATCCTTAAATCCATTCATCCTGATCATGATTTTAGAAGATTTTATTACGATTACCCCAACGGGTTTATATAGTGTTTACGGCGATTTCTACCTCGATCCACAGCAACCTGTTAAAGAGGCTGTGGTTTCGCACGCGCATGGCGACCATGCCATCGGGGGAAGCCAGAATGTGTATTGCACTGCCGCTACTGCAACTTTTATGAAACACCGTTACCGCAAATTTGCAGCGGTTGATTTTTTCACGAAAACTTATCACGAAACTTTCAAAATAAAGGATGTAAGCATTACTTTTTATTCTGCCGGACATATTCTGGGTTCTGCGCAGGTTTTAATGGAATATAAAGGAGTGAAATATCTTTATACTGGAGATTATAAGATTGAGCCAGACAATACCTGTGAGCCATTCGAATTTGTAGAAGCGGATGTATTGATTACCGAGAGTACTTTTGCCAATCCGGAGACGAAACACCCCTCGCCAATTGATGAGATCAAAAAGCTGAACGGAACCAATGCGAATATTATGTTAGGCTCTTATGCATTGGGTAAAAGCCAACGGATTATCCAGTTGTTGACTGAATATTGTCCAACAAAAAACATCATGGTTCACCATAGCATTATGCCTTTTGTTAAAATCTATGAAGATTACGGCATGAAAGTGGGCAATTACAAAATGTACGATAGGAAGGTGATGAAGAATAATCAGGAACATCAGGTTTACATTGTTCCACCAATGGTTTTTCACAGTTACCACAAGGCGATCAATGTAGTGCGTGCCTTTGCTTCAGGATGGAAAAACCTACAGCAACAGAATGGCATCTCACTTTATATTTCGGATCATGCCGATTGGGATGCGATTTTAGAAACCATTGAAAAAGTTAAACCAACACAGGTATGGACTTTGCATGGTGACGGAAAACAGCTTAAAAATTATTTTAAAGGTAAATTAGAGGTTAAAATACTGAACGGTTAAATGGATTGACGGAGAGTAATAAAATGATTGACTGATAGATTTAGAGAATGATTGAATGAAGATAATACAACTTTGAACATTCAATTATGCAAATTCTACCATTGAACATGCTATCATTCAAGACTCAATCATTCAATAATTATGTTAAAAGAAGGTGAAGATTTTTATTTTAATGAAGATGGATTGATGGTGTTTACAGCTGCCTATCACCTCAAGCGTGGTTATTGCTGTAAAAATAAGTGCAAGCACTGTCCGTGGGGGTATGGAAAAAAGAAAGATAAAAAATGATTTGGTTGGCAGTTAACAATTGGCAATTTTCAGTTTGTAATTACGCTAATATTCTAACTGCGAATCCAAAGAAGTCAAGTTTTTTTTGGCAGTTTGCCTATTTAAACTTGACTTCTTTTTCAATTATAGCAGTAATTAATTTGTACCGAAGCGGACATGCTCATAAATATCGGTTAAAGCGATATCAAATCCCATCGAAACAAAACTTAGCACGTCAGAAATCTCTTGGTGTTTATGAAGTACCCAATTTTGTTCATTATTAACATAATAAGCTTCTACCGATACTGATTCCGAATCGATCATGATGTATTCTTTTAATGATGGAATATCTTTATACAGGTTAAACTTTTTTCCTCTATCGTAATTTTTGGTAGAGGGTGACAGGATTTCAATAATCACCGTTGGTAAAATTGAGGTTTCTTCATCAACGTCGCTGTGTATTAATCCGTTGCAGTAGATCGATATATCTGGATAAGTAAATAACGTATTCTCTGGAATTGTCATTCGTTTATCGCTTCCATAAGGTCTGCAAGGCTTGCCCTTAAGCTTATTTCCAATTTCAATAAAAACGTTGCTGAAAATATCATTATGATTGTTACCAGCACCTGACATGGCGAATATCTCACCCTGGAAATACTCATGTTTTATTGTTGATGGCTTTTCCAGCTCCAGATACTCCTCAACAGTATAATGCCTTTTATGGTATGCTACAGCTGGTTCATTTACAATCTCATCCATATCTCTCAATTTATTGAATTTGTCTTAAAGGCTAATGGTTTATGTGGTTAATTGAAGTTCCGAACATCATATTGTGGCGTTAAAGGAAACATGGCTATAAATATCGGCTAAGGTTACATCGAATCCCATCGAAACAAAAGTTAATGTATCAGAAATATCCTGGTGTTGATGAAGTGCCCACTTTTGTTCATCATTAATATAATAAGCCTCTACCGACATAGATTCCGAATCGATCATGATGTATTCTTTTAATGATGGAATATCTTTATACAGGTTAAACTTTTTTCCTCTATCGTAATTTTTGGTAGAAGGTGACAGAATTTCAATAATCACCGTTGGTAAAATTGAGGTGTCTCCGTCAATCTCGCTGTGTATTAATTCATTACAGTAGATCGATATATCTGGATAGGTAAATAACGTATTCTCAGGAATATTCATTCGTTTATCGCTTCCATAAGCCCTGCAAGGCTTGCCCTTAAGTTTGTGAACTATCTCTCCGAAAACATTGCTGAAAATCTCGTTATGATTATCACCCGCACCCGACATGGCAAATATCTCCCCCTGGAAATACTCGTGCTTTATTGTTGATGGTTTTTCCAGCTCCAAATACTCCTCAACAGTATAATGCCTTTTATGGTATGCTACGGCTGGTTCATTTACAATCTCATCCATATCTCTCAATTTATTGAATTTGTCCTAAAGGTTAATGGTTTAAGTGGATAATTGAAGTTCCGAACATCATATTGTGGCGCTAAAGGAAACATGCTTATAAATATCGGCTAAGGTTACACCGAATCCCATCGAAATAAAAGTTAATGTATCAGAAATACCCTGGTGTTGATGAAGTATCCAATTTTGTTCATCATTAAAATAATAAGCCTCTACAGATACAGATTCCGAATCGATCATGATGTATTCCTTTAATGATGGAATATCTTTATACAAGTTGAACTTTTTCCCCCTGTCATAATTTTTGGTTGAAGGTGACAGGATTTCAATAATCACAGTAGGTAAAATCGCGGTATCCTCATCAAATTCGCTATGCGTTAATCCATTGCAATAGATAGAAATATCCGGATAAGTAAATAACGTATTCTTGGGGATATTCATTCTCATGTCACTTCCGAAAGGAATGCATTTTGAACCTTTTAGTTTAGAAAAAAGAAGCCCGAAAACATCTGAAAATATAAGATTATGGTTAAAGGCTGCCCCCGACATCGCAAATATTTCCCCTTGAGAATATTCATGTTTCACTGTTGATACCTTTTCCATCTCCAGGTATTCCTCAATAGTATAATGTCTTTTTTGATAAGCTACAGCTGGTTCATTTACAATCTCATCCATGTACGAATTTACCAATGTTTTACCTAAGGATAAATATTATAAACGATTAAGTATTTAAAACGGATATCGGTTGGTTAATTGTTTAAACTGGTTAATCGGTTAACTGCAAACTAAGTACTGGGAAATGGTTAATCGGTTAATTGTTCAAATCGGTTAACTGTAAATTGCCAACTAAGTACTGTGAAATGGTTAATCGGTTAACTGTTTAAATCGGTTAACCGTAAACTGCCGACTAAAAATTGGAAACTGGTAATTGAGAACTGCCAGCTGAAAACTGCCAACTGAACTAGTGTCCGGCAAAGAAACCAATCAATGCTACACCAATACCCAATAAAACGGCAATCATTTTTCGGGTATTGATTTTATGGTCGGCACTCGATTCAAATAGGATGGTGGTAGAGATGTGCAAGAAAATACCGATTACAATACCCATAATCTTATTAAAATACGCGTCTAAACCGCCAATAGTTCCATTGCTTAAGCCAACGCTTACATAAAAGCCTAGTGGCGCCATAATAGCAAAAACAAGAAGATAGAATATAATACTGCTTTTTTTGAAATGGTTTTGCAATAATATGCTGGCCAGGGCAAAGGCTGCCGGGATATGGTGTAAAGAAATTCCGAAAATTAATTCGTTGTGCTGTTCCTTTGCCAGGGGCATGCCTTCTAAAAAGGCATGTAAACACAAACTGATCATAATCCCAATTGGGAAAACATGCCCATCGTGATGTTTATGGATATGACCGTGCTCCACACCCTCAGAGAATTGTTCAAGAAAAATTTGTAACAGGAAACCAATCAGTATAAAAATACCAATCTCTGATTTGTCGGGTCCGCTGTAAGCATCGGGAATTAAATGTAAAACCGTAATGGCAAATAGATAAGCGCCACTGAACGACAAAATCAGTTTCAGTAGTTTAGACTTATCGCTTTTTACCAAAAAAATGGCTGTTCCGCCTAAGAAGGCACAGAAAAAGAGTACGCAGAGTTTCCAGATTTCCATAGTTAAAAATCAGGTTGTAATTTTTTAAATATTCTCGAACAGATCATGCCTATGGTTATACCCAACAAAGCACCCATAGTTACATCGACAGGGTAATGAACACCCACATATACCTGTGCAAAACTGATGATCAATGCCCAGAATATGCCGATAGGCAAAATAGGTTTCCATCTGCTGTAAAAAATACAGATCAAAAAAACGGCTATCGCAAAATGATTGGTGGCGTGGGCCGAAGGAAAACTTAAACCGCTTCCACAAGGTACACGGTGGATAATGTAGTTGGAAAGGTTTAGATCGTTGCAGGGCCTTACGCGCGATACCCAGGGTTTTACCACTCTCGAAGCGATTAAATCGCCCATGGCAAAAGTGAAAAGTACCATGCCGATAATGTAATACCCCTGTTTTTTATATTGCTTGATGCAGAAAACGATAATAAAAAGATAAAGCGGCGACCAAAAAAAACGGTTGCGCATTAATGGCATCAGCCAGTCAAAAAAGCTATTTGAAAGTCCGCGGTGGATTTTCAAAAACAATTCTACATCAAATTGCTGTATGCTTTCTATCATGCTTTTTTACAGATTAGAATTAAGCGGTCCGAACTGCATTCATCAAAATCATCCAAAGCATAACTGCCAAATGTTTTTTCGATCACCATTCCAGCTTTGGTAAGCATGCGCTGAAAGTCTTCAAAACTGAAAGCCTGAACGCGTTCTTCGAAATTATAAACCTTTTGCTGGTCTTCGAAATTGATCTTTTTGATGATCTTTCCATCAATCACATTTTTGGTGATATTGAAAGTAATGCCATCGAGCGATTTTGTTTCGCAAGAATTTAAGTTACGGATAATCTTTTCGGTGTTAAAGTAATCGAGCACCAAAATGCCTTCCGCGGTTAAACACTTTCTGAAAGTTTTAAGTGCGTTTACGTGGTCTTTCTCGGTATCGAAATAGCCAAAGCTGGTAAATAGGTTTAAGGCAACATCAAAGTAGTTGATGTAAAAAAGCCTGCGCATATCGTGCACGAGGAAATGCAGTTTGCTGTTCTCGAACTGTTTGGCGTATTTAATGCTTTGCTCAGATAAATCTATTCCGGTAACATCAAAACCTTTTTTGTTGAGATAAATGGAATGGCGGCCTTTTCCACAGGCAATATCCAGCATTTTAGCCTCTGCCTTTGGGTGAAGGAAATGCGTAAGTTTATCGATGAAAAACTCGGCTTCAGCATCATTTCGTTGTTGATATAGAATATGATAATATGGCGAATTAAACCAATATTGAAACCACTTGCGCTGCATATAAAAGCCGTTTGTATCTTAAAAAGATGCAAATATAAGCTTTTACTATCGCTAGTAAAGTTAGAATATACTTTTATGCAATAAAGTTGCAGGAATATTATGAATACCCATCCCAATTAAACACACGTTTGTTTTTTATGCTTTGCCCATTTCTATAAAATTGAACCTGCAGATAGATATAAAAACAATGTAAATTAACTTGCATAAGCCCGCTAAAATAGCGGCTGTCTTGTTTTTTTTCTTATTTTTGAGACTCAAATAAATTAGATACAGTGACTTTAATAAAATCGATTTCAGGAATACGAGGAACCATTGGCGGAAGAGCTGGCGACGGCTTGACCCCATTTGATATTGTGAAATTTACAGCTGCTTATGGGAGCTGGGTAATACAGAAAACAGGCAATAAAAGAATTGTTTTAGGTCGTGATGCCCGTATTTCGGGAGAAATGGTAAACAATTTGGTTATTGGAACTTTACAGGGTTTGGGTATTGAGGTAATCGATTTAGGTTTATCTACTACGCCAACTGTAGAAGTTGCGGTACCTGATGAAAAAGCAGGCGGTGGTATCATTTTAACAGCAAGCCATAACCCTAAACAATGGAATGCCTTGAAATTACTGAATGCAAACGGCGAATTTATTAGCGATGCGGAGGGAAAAGAAGTTTTAGATTTAGCAGAAAGTGCTGATTTTGATTTCGCTGACGTAGATAAACTAGGTAAAGTAATCAAAAACGATACTTATCTTCAAAAGCATATTGATAAAGTTCTGGCATTGCCTTTGGTGGATGTTGAAGCGATTAAAAAAGCCGATTTTAAAGTTGTAATTGACTGTGTAAATTCAACAGGTGGTATTTTTATCCCTGCTTTGTTAAAAGCTTTGGGTGTAAATAAGGTGGTAGAATTGTATTGTACTCCGGATGGTCATTTTCCGCACAACCCTGAACCGTTACCAGAAAATTTAACTGAAATATCTAAAGAAGTGCAAAAACAAAATGCCGATTTAGGTATTGTAGTTGATCCGGATGTTGACCGTTTATGTTTCGTAAATGAAGATGGCAGCATGTTTGGAGAAGAATATACTTTAGTTGCTGTTGCAGATTATGTGTTGAAAAACACTCCGGGAAATACCGTTTCAAACCTTTCATCAACAAGGGCTTTGCGCGATGTGACCGAAAAAGCTGGTTCAGAATACAATGCATCAGCAGTAGGAGAGGTGAATGTGGTAAACAAAATGAAGGCTACAAATGCCATTATTGGTGGCGAAGGAAACGGAGGAATTATTTACCCTGAATCGCACTATGGTAGAGATGCTTTAGTGGGTATTGCTTTATTCTTAACACATTTGGCTAAATTTGGCAAATCGATCTCCGTACTAAGAGCCAGTTATCCACAATACCACATTTCTAAAAACAAGATTACCCTTACGCCAGAAATGGATATTGATAACCTGTTGAAACAGGTAGAAGAGAAATATAAAAATCAGCCATATAGCACAATTGATGGTTTGAAGATAGAATTTGATAAAACTTGGGTACATTTGCGTCGTTCCAACACTGAACCCATCATCCGGATTTACAGTGAAGCAGAAAATGAAACCATTGCTGAGAGTTTAGCAAACAAGATTATTTCTGACATTAAAGAAATATTACACCTTTAGTCCAAAAAGATTTTAGGCTTAAGCATACCGGTCAGGGTTTAATAAAACGATTAAGCCCCGACCTTTTAAAAGTAAATGACCCTTAGCAAGGCACATTTGCAACACACTAACTTATAAATATTCGTAGAAATGAAAAGGGTCTATTTAGATAATGCAGCCACAACACCTTTGGATGCGGCAGTAATCGCGGAAATGACAAACGTGATGGAAAACTATTTTGGTAACCCATCTGCCATTCATGCGCTTGGTCGCGAGGTAAGAACGCTTGTAGAGAAAGCCCGTAAAACCGTTTCTGGTTTACTAAATGCATCACCATCTGAAGTGTTTTTTACCTCAGGCGGTACTGAAGCCGATAACACGGCTATCCGTTGCGGTATTGCAGCTTATGGCATCAAACATGCCATTACTTCAAAAATAGAACATCATGCAGTTGAGCATACGTTAAATACCATGCTAAAAAATGGTGAAATCGATAAATTAAGTTTCGTTAATATCGACGGAAAAGGAAATGTTGATTACAACCATTTGGAAGTACTGCTCCAAAATAACGAACGTACTTTTGTTTCGTTAATGCATGCCAATAACGAATTGGGTACCTTAACCGATATGGTTAAAGTTGGCGATATCTGCGAAAAATACAATGCCATTTACCATGCCGATACAGTTCAAACCATGGGCCATTATCCGCATAATGTGCGTGAGCTTAAAGCACATTTTATCGTATGCGCAGCACACAAACTTCACGGACCTAAAGGTGTTGGCTTTTTATATGTAAACAGCAATATTAAAATCCCACCGATGATTTATGGTGGCGCGCAAGAACGCAACATGCGTGGCGGTACCGAAAATGTATATGGTATCGTTGGATTGGCCAAGGCTTTAGAAATTGCTTATGCAGAGATGGATCAGCACCAGGCACATATCCAGGGTTTAAAAGATTATTTAAAAGCACAGCTGATTGCTGAAATTCCTGGTATTGCCTTTAATGGCGAAACCGATGCTGATAAAAGTTTATATACCGTATTGAACGTGTCTTTCCCGGAAATGGAGATGGCGGATATGTTGCTGTTCAATCTGGATATCAACGGTATCTGTGCTTCTGGTGGTAGCGCTTGTTCTTCGGGTTCTAACATTGGTTCGCATGTGTTAACTGGTATTAATGCCGATCCAAACCGTCCATCGGTACGTTTTTCATTTAGTAAGTATACCACTAAAGAAGAGCTGGATTATGTAATCGAAAAAGTTAAAATGGTTGTAAAGCAGAATGCTTTAGCATAAAATATCATTAACCAAATAGGAGAGTCTCAATGAAAATTGGGACTTTTTTGTGGACAAAAAATAGCTGATTTTTTGGAAAGCAGGGGCCGCATTTCATTTTATGGTTCGTCCTGCTTTCCGTTTCAAGTCCTCGCTGCGCTGTGGGCTTTACACTCCAATCAGGTTTATAAACAGTAACTGGTGCTGCTATTAGCAGATAAATCAGATGCGTAGAATTTGCTTTGCGCCCTGCAACCCCGAATAGTTATGCTGGCTGTACCACCTAAACCTGATCGTAGTGGTCCCGACTTTACATCGGGAAGTAACGAAGAGCGGGAGGATATCTCCCTAAATGTCACTGAACCTGATTTCCAAAATAATTAATGGCTTTTATAGTATGTGTAGATTGCCATCAGCTATTAAAAAAGAAAATCCTTGCAAAGTTCAGAAATTAAACTTATATTTAGTTAATACAAAGGCAATCCGCGCCATTTTAATGTAATTCCTAAACGAAACCTTATCAAATTCCCGTGGTATAAGGCTAAGCAAATTTTAAAATAGCTTTTTATTATTATTAAAATTGTTAACCCTGAAAACTAGCCAAGTTTTCAATAATCTATATCGTCATGGAAAAGAACCGCAACACTCAGAATCTGGAAAACGCTAAACTGGAAGAAAAATTAAATGAGGAGAGAAAACACATTTATAAATTTATTTTCAATCCTTTTTCATTCGAATCTTCAAACCATTTTAATAAAATCCATAAAAGAAGATTTCATTCTTTCGGATGTATTCATGAACTAGGAAAATTACCTGGAGCGATGTTGTAATTGCCACAAATAAACGTATTTGAATAAAAGTATCAGCTTTTCTCGATTCCATGGTTGGTGGCTCACCAAGCATTAGAACATTCCTATGCCCGATCTGGTTACTTAGTTGGCGCCTCACCACGCATTAAGCTATGTTTTTTTGATTCCTTGGTTGGTGGCTCATC
>NZ_JAVTSN010000033.1:0-88183 GCF_032678585.1 Pedobacter psychrodurus
AAGATCGGATTTGTTTAAATTAGAACGCATGGAATAGGCATCAGCCATCCATGCGTTTTTTTATGATCATTAACGAATGGATTATTTCTCTTCCTTAAACCTGCTGAAAAACAAGAGTGCAATTAAACAAAGCCCGAAACCTACAATTCCATTTAGCCGTAGTCCGAAATCGTTACCTGGATCTTTACCATAAATGGTAAGCATGGCAAAAATGGCGATGCCCAGGGTTTGACCAAGTTTTACAAACAGGTATTTCACTGCGAAAAACATTCCCTCGTGATTTTCTCCTGTTTCCAGGGTATCTTTTTGGGCAATATCGGCTAAGATGGCCGTAGGTAAAATACCCAGTGCTGCTAAAGGAAATGAAGCTGATAATACCAGAATATAAATCTGTGTATGCGGACCAAAAGGTAACTTGCCTAAAAAGAAAATGGTTACAAAAATTAAACAGAGTACGCCAAAGGCAAGCAGTACAAAAGGTTTTTTGCCAATTTTTGCTGAGCCAAAATTAACCAAGGGATAAAATAGCAAAGAGGCCATTACCATGGCTCCCATAAACTTCCCACCCTCCGATTCTGGCAAACCCAATAAAACGGTACAGAAAAACAATAAACCGCTCGATATAATACTCAGTGCCGTGTAAAAAGCAAAATCAGATATGAGGTAATATTTAAAATTGCTGTTTTTAAAGGTACTCCTAATCGCGGGCCATAAAGGCACATGGGTAGGTTTGGCCACCGAAAATTCTTTTTCATTGATAAAGAAAACCGGCAACAACATCACCAATCCTGATAAAATACACAAGCCCCATATGGCAATCTGAATGGCTTCGCTGCGGTTGGCTACGTGAAAATGATCTTCAACCAGGTCGGCAAAGTTGTTGGTACAGGCCGATAGGATAATGCCGATTACAAAACCAACCTGCTGGTAACTCGATAACTTAACTTTTTGCCTTGGTGTATTGGTTACTTCGGCCAGTAAAGCGTTATAAGGAATAATATAGGTGGTAACCGATACAAAGAACAAACAGAGTGTAATGGTGAGCCACCAGGCATTATGCAGGCTCTCTGTTTTTTGGATGGGGTAGAACACCAGTGCGCAGAAAATCATCGCCGGGATAATGGCCAGTTTCATAAAAGGCATCCTGCGCCCGTTTTTATTGGTACTGGCATCACTCCTGGAGGCAATAAACGGATCATAAATGGCGTCAACCAATCTGCCCGAGGCAGCAATGATGGATAGGATATTAAATGCACCCAATAAAACAAGTTGTGGGACTAAAGGGGGTAAGCCTGCATTACTGGGCGGAAGATAGAAATAAGGAAGCATTACGATGATGATATTTGTCATCGTGCTCCAGCCAATCATACCTGCAGCATAAGCAATTTCTTGTTTTAAGGAGAGTGTTTTGTTCATTAATTTTTTAAAAGTGTTTTTTGAACCGTGAATAAACTATTTCTTAAACCATCTGCTTACAAAATAGATTGCCAGAAAGCCAACAAAAATATATAAACCATTTAATGCCGCATTCTGGTCATCAGCATAAATACTGAAGGCAACAAAAGTATAAGCGGCAATAAATATAATAGGCAATATAGGATATAAAGGAACAGTGTAGATGGTTTTTTTATCAAGATGTGCCGTTCTTTTTCTTAGGATAAAAATTGTAGCCGCCGAACTGGCCATACTGATGCTTTCTAAGAAAATGGTATAGTTTAAAATTTTGTCGAAGGTTTTGGCATAGAAGATAATCACCACGGCAATTAAGGTGAAGACCGTTAAGCTAATGGTGATTACCTCTGTTTTTTTGTTCATCCTGCTGAATATTTTTGGCAGGGCACCTTCTTCGCCCATGGCAAACATGGCTCTTGGGTTGCTCAGCAGGTTTACGTTTACATAACCCATTACCGAGAAAAAGATGATCACCGAAAGTGCATTGAATCCTGCAGGACCGAATATTTTTGAAGCCAATATTGCAGCGATGCTTTCGGCTGATTTTAGCTCTTCGAAACCAATTACTTTTACGTACACATAATTGATGGCCAGATAAAGGATTACAATAATGGTTAAGCCGATAATAATAGAACGTGGAATAACTTTTTTGGCTTCTTTAACTTCGCCACCAAAGTTGATGGTTTGGGCATAACCCGCATAAGAAAAAGAAACCGCAATTAAACATAAACCAAGCGCTTTTCCATAATCAGACCAGGTGGGCAAAGCTCCTGTAGCAGTTTTAAAAATTGGTGTAACCGTTTGTGTTTGTCCACCGAAAAATACGGCACAGATTAAAGTTAAAATCATTCCGATTTTTATCACCGTGAGTACATTCTGTGTTTTCGAACTCGCTTTTAAACCTAGTAGGTTAATGAAATAAAACACTAAAATGGTAGTAATGGCTATGGCCACCCGATAGGTTTCAGTTTGTTTATCAAGAGGTAAAATAATTTTGCTCAGGTATTCTGCACCAATAATGGAGATGGCCGCAACAGATGCTGCGCTTGAAATAATTACAATGCAATTAATGGCAAAGGCTATGGAAGGGTGATAAGCTGAAGAAAATATTTTATAATAACCACCTGTTACCGGAAAACGTGATCCGATTTCGGCATAGGTTAATGCACCACAAAAAGCCACAAAACCACCAATAAACCAGGCCAGGTAAAAAAGTTCCAGGATTTGTGCTTTGGCCGCGACATTTACCGGCGTACGAAAAACGCCCATCCCGATAACCAAACTCACCACAATCATGGATAAATCGAATAACGAAAGCTGTTTCTTTTGTTGCATTAAATAGGGTTTTGAATGTTGGGTTGAAGATAGGGAAAATTGGATGATTGAATGACAGAATGATTGAACGAGATAATGGGAAAATGATTGAAAGATGGGAATGGGTAATGCCACAACAACAAATGAACCAATGACGGATGAACTAATGAACCATCCATCGATGTTTGTATGTTGAAATTTTCTTTTGCGAGCCTCAGAGAATAAATCTATTATTGTATAATAATTCTGAAGAGTGTATTTGAAAACATTTATATTTCAATCATCAGGTTTATTTCTACAAATTCGTCATTGCTTTGCAAACCAAAAAATGCAGGGTTTTTCATTGGAGAACAGATAAATACAATATGGCAGAAGTAATTTATAACGACGACAGTATTCGTTCATTAGATTGGAAAGAGCACATCAGGCTTCGTCCGGGAATGTACATTGGTAAACTTGGCGATGGTTCTGCACAGGATGACGGTATTTACGTTTTGTTAAAAGAAATTGTAGATAACTCGATTGATGAGTTTGTAATGGGCACCGGAAAAACTATCGAAATTACGCTTTCCGAACAAAAGGTAAATATTCGCGATTATGGTCGTGGGATCCCTTTGGGTAAGGTAATCGATTGTGTAAGCAAGATCAACACAGGTGGTAAATACGATAGTAATGCTTTCCAAAAATCTGTAGGTTTAAATGGGGTTGGTACGAAGGCCGTAAATGCACTTTCTACCAGTTTTATGGTGCAATCGTACCGTGATGGAAAAACTAAAAAAGTAGAGTTTTCTAAAGGGGAAATTGTAACAGAACAGCCCATTATCGATACCACTCAACGTAACGGTACGGCCATTACTTTTTACCCGGATGAAACCATTTTCAGGAACTACCATTACATTCCTGATTTTGTAGAGAGCATGGTTTGGAACTATGTTTTCCTAAACACCGGTTTAACTGTAAATTTTAATAATCAAAAATATTTTTCAGAAAGAGGTCTTTACGATCTGCTTTCTAAATTTAACAAACCAGAAGAAATCCGTTATCCGATTATCCACATGATAGGACCGGATATCGAAATTGCCATGACCCACGGGCAACAATATGGCGAAGATTACCACTCATTTGTTAACGGACAACACACTACACAAGGTGGAACACACCAGGCGGCTTTTAGGGCAGCAGTAGTGAAAACGGTTAGAGAGTTTTTCAAAAAAGAATTTGATGCGGCTGATGTCCGTTCATCTATTATCGCCGCCATTTCGGTACGTGTACAGGAACCGGTTTTTGAATCGCAGACTAAAACAAAGCTGGGATCGCAGAATATGGGACCTGATGGACCTTCTGTTGCTACTTTCATCAATGATTTCGTTAAAAAAGAATTGGATGATTACCTACATAAACATTCAGATGTTGCTGATGCATTGTTAAAACGGATTATCCAATCGGAACGTGAGCGTAAGGATATTGCAGGTATTAAAAAACTGGCAAACGACAGGGCCAAAAAAGCATCGTTACACAATAAAAAACTGCGTGATTGCAAAGTTCATTTTAATACGACACACGAGAAGCGTTATGAAACTACCTTATTTATTACCGAGGGAGATTCTGCATCAGGTTCGATCACGAAATCGCGCGATGTAGATTGTCAGGCCGTATTTAGTTTAAAAGGTAAACCCTTAAACTGTTACGAGCTGACCAAAAAGGTGGTTTACGAAAACGAAGAATTTAACCTCTTACAGCACGCTTTAAATATTGAAGATGGCTTAGAAGGACTTCATTACAACAATATTGTAATCGCCACAGATGCTGATGTGGATGGTATGCACATCCGTTTGCTGATGATGACATTCTTTCTTCAGTTTTTCCCTGATCTGGTAAAAGCCGGTCATGTGTATATTTTGCAAACGCCACTTTTCAGGGTTCGAAATAAAAAGGAAACGATTTATTGTTATAGTGATGAAGAACGCAGAAATGCAATTGAGAAGCTAGGCAATAAACCTGAGATCACCCGATTTAAAGGACTGGGTGAAATTTCTCCAGATGAATTTGGTTTATTTATCGGAAAGGATATCAGGTTAGATCCTGTTATTTTGAAAGACCAAACGATTAAGAGTTTGCTGGAGTACTATATGGGTAAAAATACTCCAGATAGGCAACAGCACATTATCCGAAACCTTAGGGTAGAGAAGGATGAGGTACAGGAAGAGCCTAAAGTAATTACGGAAGAAGTTGCTTAGAAAAGCACTAGAGCGACCTTCCCTACAGACAGGCTTTTTGCGAATGGTTTCGTGGAGACGCGAATCGGGGCGATGGGAGTGGCATAGAAAAGAAGAGGCTGTCTCAAAAGTAAAAATGGTAATTACAAAACGGAATTAAATTTCGCGAACCTTGTTTTCAATCAAGTATATCATGTAAAAGTGGCTACTTTCAAATCGAAAATAGCCACTTTTGATTCCAAGCTTACCAGCTTTAGAATTTAATTTGGTGTTCTTTGTCAAAAAATGACTTTTGAGACAGCCTCTTCTTTGGTTTAGTGCATTGAAAAGGTCCTTCGACTACGCTCAGGATGACAATTTAGAGTGAATATTGATCGAATTATTCCTTTTTCACCTCAACCGTATCTTCCGGGTGCTGTGGTGGCAGTACATCTACTTTTTTCTCTACAATGGTAATCTTGGTAAATACGGCGTACTTACTAGGGGAGATGCCATTATCATATTTTTCGGCATAGGCCTGAGTAAATTCGGCTCCGAAGTAGAGTATGATGGAGGTATAATAAATCCACAATAAAATCACGATGATCGAACTGGCTGCGCCAAAAGCTGAACCTGGATTTCCTTTTTCGATATAAATCCCGATCAGGTATTTACCTAAGCTGAATAACACGGCGGTAAACAAAGCCCCTATGATAGCTGATTTCCAACGGATGATGACATCTGGTAATACTTTAAATATAATCGTAAAAACAGCCGTAACAGCGGCAAGGGTGATCACATTATTTAAAATGTAAAACAGGAGCTGCATGGTGTCATCTGCTACCGGAATAACCTTATCTATATCGCTTTTAGAAACCAGTGCACCCAGTTTATCGCCCAAACCTACGACCACGGTGTTAATCACGAGTGAAACCAGTAGTAAAAAGCCCATCGATACGATCAGTGAAAAGGAAAGCAATCTGTTGGTGAGCATTTTTAGCCACCCTTTTTTCGGAATAGCCTTTACCTTCCAGATGATATTGATGCTATCCTGTATTTCGATAAAAATAGCTGTAGCGCCGACAAT
This sequence comes from Pedobacter psychrodurus, assembly GCF_032678585.1. Taxonomy (GTDB): domain Bacteria; phylum Bacteroidota; class Bacteroidia; order Sphingobacteriales; family Sphingobacteriaceae; genus Pedobacter; species Pedobacter psychrodurus_A. The sequence continues at coordinate 6,049 of NZ_JAVTSN010000033.1, forward strand.
TAGCGTACCTATACCAATAATTAAACCAATGGTAGATTGTCCGGATTTATTGGCATGTTCTACAAAACCCTGAATTTGTGTAGCGGCCTCTTTGCCAACCATTTCGGTAACCTGCCCATAAAACTGACCTCTTGTTTCCTCATTTCTTTGGTCGCCAAAAAACAGGGTAGCGGCTGATAGCATGATAATAATGAGCGGGGTAAGCGAAAAGATGGTGTAATAAGCTAAAGATGCACTGAGTTTTGTGATCCTATCCTCAATAAAACCTTTTCCAGCTGCAATAAAAAGATGGTAAAGCGCAATAAAGAAATCTTTGATCTTATGGATTACTTTCATCGAAAAATTAAAACGGATATCCTATCCCAATGTTAAAAATTAAATTCTGTTTGCGCCAATCTTTGTTGCCAAAGGCAATATCATCAAATACCCATCTTTGTCCATCTGGTAAGTAAGGCTTACGCACTGGGAAGGCTACATCTAAACGTACAACAAAAATAGTGGCATCAACGCGTAAACCAGCACCAGTACCAACAGCCAGTTCGTTTAGTGCATTCTTTAATTTAAAACCCGATCCAAGTCTTGCGGTCTCTGGTTTCCCAGGCTCACCAAGGTCTTCTTTCCTTAGCCAGATATTTCCAGCATCTACAAACAATGCGCCATATAACACACTTACAATTTTAAAACGGAGCTCGGAGTTCAACATTAACTTAATATCGCCCCCCTGATCGGCAAAAATGGCATCATCCGGAACTTTATAGGTTCCCGGGCCTAAAGTTCTGGCCGGAAAGGCCCTGATATCGTTACTACCCCCTGCAAAAAACTGTCTCACGAAAGGTAATGATGTGCTTTGGCCATAGGCATAACCGTAACCCAGATTTAACCTATTGGCCCAGATTAGGTTTTTATTGATCTTGTAATAATCTCTTAAATCGGCTTCTACTCTGATAAATTGCGAGAGTGGAACATTGAAAAGCGTGCGTTTACCTGCATCATTTTTAGGGACGAAAGCACCCCATACATTACCACCAGTTTCTAAAGCACCATAAAAATAGGTGTTATTTCTGCGGTTTTCTTCCATCTGATTGGTATAGGTAAAGTTATAACTGCTTCCAATAATCAATTGATTTTCTAAAGTTGATCTTAATAATGGATTTGCGTCGTATAAACTATCTCTGGCATTCGAATCCGGAAACTTTGTAGAAATGTAACTAACAGATATTGGATTAAAATTATGTTCTTTATAAATATTCTCTTTAAAGTTATAACCAAACTCACCTTTAAAAGCATTTAAAGTATACTCTGATCCCCGGTTTAACATCTGGTAAGAAAGTGATGCTATGGTTTTCGGGATAAAGGCTGTGGTGCTATTGGGTTTGTAAAAAGGAACAATAAACCTTGGGAAAGTCAGTTTACCCTCTGCTGTTAACGATAAGGAGTTTTTGCCTAAAGAAGTTCCTCTGGTTTGGGTTTCAAAACCGCCGCTCACACTAATATCCAGTTGTTCTGCATTTCTAAACAGGTTTCTGGTGGTTTGTGTCACCTTTACTTCTGAACCCACAAAATTGTTCGATTTACTCGTTCCGGTTACCGAAAAGGTTAATGAGTTTTTCTTTAAAGGGGTTAGGTAGATATTAAGATCGAGCTGGTTGTTTTTGAAACTGTCAACCGGTAAAAATTCTACCCTTACATCCTGAAAGGCACCCACATTCACCATGCGGTTTAACGATTGGTTATGGTCTTTACGGTTATAAAGTTCGCCTTTTTGGAAGAATACCAGGCGATCAAAAAGTCTCGGTTTAAAAGTGTTTTTATCATCGTAGATATTGAAATCGTTATATTCTAACGGTTTCAGTTTTCTTAAAGTGCTGTCTCTCCGTAATGAATATGCAGGATATATATTAATATTTTTGATGGTATAAGGCTTTAAACCTGCATCTGGTGCAATATCTTTCACCTTAACCGAAACATTAACGAGGTTTTTACCAATGGTACTATCAACCTGCATCAATAAATAATCAGGGCTAAAATAGAAATAACCGTTTTCTTTCAGGTCGTTATCAATTCTGATCCTTTCATTTTTATAGGTATCGATATCATAATAATCACCAACTTTTAGTAAGGTTTTGCCTTTGTTGGTATTGATGATTTTGGTTAAGACGCCCGAATCAGGAGGGAAGGTGATTTTATTGATTTTATAACGCTCGCCAGTAACAGCGGTATAAATGGCCTTTCCTTTTTTATCTTTAACCACGGTATCGCCAGTAACTTCAGCCTGCAAATAACCCTCACTAATCAAGTAACTTGATAAAACGTCGTTATTATATTTCAGTTTTACTTCACTCAATAGCACAGGCGGTTCACCCTGTCTGCGTAACCAATTTCTGAGTCCTTTCGGTTTTTTAGGTTCGCCAGCCAGGTTATAAATACCCAACTTAAACTTAATGCCCAAGAGTGATTTATTGGGACGAGGTCTGGTTTTACTTTCTAAATCGGCCTTAACCTGTTTTTCATCATCAATTTTACCTGAAGTATCGGGATTGATTTTTACTTCAGCACCGGTATACAGAATCTGTCCCGGTTTTAGGGATTTGGTACTGCTGCAGGCCGCCCAAACTAAACAGGCCAATAAAAATAAAAGAGGTCTAGTTAGTTTTCTCATCTTGTGCTTTCTGTTCAATGTTTCTTATTCTTCTAATTCTTTTCTTTTGGAATATTTCTTTAAATTTATTGTAATCTACTACCAGCGTAAAGCCCAAGCCTGTTTCAATAATCTGTCCCTGCACGATAACATCATTCTGATTTCTTCGGTAAGCCCTTAAGCGGTATCTTCCATCGGCAGAAAGTGCGTATTCAACATTTACGTTTCCGGCAATATTGGTCGATTTTTCTCCCGGTGCCTGTGGTCCCTCCAAGGCAAAAGAACTTCCAACGGTAACGGTTAAGCGATCGTTCAGCAGTTTTTTAGATAAACCTACCTCCAGATCGGTTTTTTGCTGCATCGAACCTGTCGAATAATCTTCTGATGAATTAACGCCAAAATTAAGATCTACACCCTGAATCAGATCAGAAGTTAAATTGTTCAACTGCTCTGTTAATAATTTACTAACACTCGAACGTGCAAGGGTAGAAACACCACCTCCGCCGCCAGCTAAACTTTGGAATGGATTGTTGGCAATAAACCTGTTTAAAGCCAATAGTGCAAAAACTTGTTTGTTCAGCTCACTTTCATCGCGGTTTACGTTGAGCAATTTGGTATAAACAATACCGCCCAGCGCGCCACGTTCGTTTTCTGGTAAATCTAATTTAAATGAGATAATCGGTTTTAAAAGTTCACCTTTCATCATTAAATATACCTGGAAAGGCAATTTTGTTTTAGCCTGTGTATTAGATGGATCATTAATCAGGTCGATAGGAGCCGCGTTAACCTCGTACAATGCACTCAGGTTAACATTTGCTGTTGTTGGTTCGCCTGTCCAGATGATGGTACTTCCTTTTACCAGTTTAAATGCTTTTTTGCCCAATGGACCAACCGATAGGTTATAAGAACCGTCAATAATTTCGTAACGCCCTGTTAAACTGATTTTACCACTTGGATCCATCGTTGCATTTAAGTTCGCATCGCCTTTTACATTCAAGGCATCACCGTTTGATGGATCTACCACCACATTCAGTTCAGCTTCAGGATCGATAGTTACCGCGGCAACAAGATTGATGCCCTTAACAGGAGATTTACTGATGCTATCAACCTTTAAGGCTTTCTGTCCGTTAAAAGGTGGCGCATCTGCATCGATAAACTGCACAATGCCATCCTGGTCGATAATAGAAGGATCACTTGACGGAAGTGCGAAGAAGAATTTTGTGCCTTTATTTACCTTGATGTTCATGTTCACATCAGGTTGGTTTAAATCTCCACGTACCTTAATATCACTGGTTAAAAATACCGTACCATAAATCATATCATTATCGGCTGCGGTAGAGTTAATCGCCCTGAAATTGTTCATCCTGACATCTAAACCGAAGCGGTAATTTTTAAAATCAGTAGTATATACTTTTCCGTTAATCGTCGCTTTTTGATTTAAAGAATCGATCAGCGTAAAGTTATTAAAGCTGATGCCTTCGTTTGTAAACGAAATCTTCTCATTCGGCATACGGAAAAATGAGTTTACATAAGCCACATTAAAGCCTGCATTATTGAAAGTTAAATCGCCCAGGATCTTTGGCGCCGTTAACGCACCTTTAACGGTTAATTCGCCGGTTAAGGTACCGGTGCCACGCCTAAGCTGACCGGCAGATAAACTTTCGATGTTTTTCATTTCGATCTTGTCGATGTTTACCCTAAGGTCTAAGGCACTCTGTGGTGCGGTATAGTAGAAGCCGTTAACCCTTAATTCGTGTACACCGGTTAAGGCTACATTTACTTCAAAGGCATTTTCAGTATTGTTGTTTACAGCTAAACGTAAAGTGCCCAACTGGTCTTTTTGATAGCGTAACTGATCGATGGTGAGGTTGGCTTCGAATTTTAGTGTTGATGCCAGATCTTTAACATTTGCAGTTCCGTTTAAGCGGCCACCAACCAAAGTGGTATCGGTTTCTGCAAACTTGGTTAAGGTTTCCAACTGGAAATCTTTAAAGGCTACAGCCAATGGTGCATTAGGCTCGGTAGGGTTGCTGTTGATGGAAAGTGACTGGCCGCTGTTGCTGATCTGGAACTGGTTGACCAAAATTCCTGAGGCACCAAACTGGATGTAATTGTCTTGCGAAACCACCCATTTTTGATAATCGAGCAATAGTTTTTGAGGATCTAAAGTGAATTTGAAATCTTTATTGATCGACTGGAAAGTACCGCCGATAACGTATTTGTTCTTCAGCTGTCTATCGCGCAAAAAGATATTCACGCCTAAATTGTTATTTGCTGCGTCGCCACTCACTTCGGTATTGAAGAGTGCAATTGATGGGCTTTGCAAGCTTTTTACGGTTAAACTATAATCTAACTTATTATTATCGTTATTGATGTTTAATACAGTGGTATCTACTTTGAAATCGCCATACACCACCTGCGGGAAATTACCCTTGATCTGTAAGCTGTCTTTTTGTGTATCTATTAATCCGTAAAACTGCGATTGTTTAAACACGGTTAACTGTGGTACAAATTCTTTTAACAGTTTAGAATCGTAAACCTGTACAAAAAACCTCAAACGCTGATCGGGAACTTTGGTTACAGTACCAAAGGCATAGTATTTATTGATCTGGTTGATAATGGCACCACCTAGCTTTGATAATTGGTATTTACCATCCAATTTTGCCGATAAAATTTCTGATTTTAAAGTCAGTTCGTTTTCGGTAGCGGTTGATTTTGCACGGATGGAAATCGTATCTACATTGATTCTCTGTTTGTCTTTTACCAATTGTAGTCCGGTAACATCAACCGAACCATTTAAATAATCGGCATCGGCGGTGGCCAGATCTACTTTAACCACACCTGCCGCGCTTAAAACGGTAGGACTAAAATTTAGTGCCTGTAAGTTTACCTGTTTTAAATTCAGATCGGCTTTTACGGCCGGATATTTACCTGCCATATTTACTTTGGCATCTAAATTAAAGTTGGCATTGCTATCGGGCATGCTGCTTTTAATGCTGATGTTCTGGTTGCTGTAATTTCCGGCAAGGCTTAAATTGCGGTAGGTGTATTTGTTGTAATAAGCGCTGATTACTTTTGCATTAAACTTTGCATTGATTTTTTTAGGATCAAGACCTGTACCTGCTACATTTGCCTTAACCGAAACGCGACCAAGTTTTGGCTGCATTTTTAATAACCTGCCCACATTAAAGTTGTTTAGGCTGATATCCGCTTTATAATTTTCTTTACCCTTTGGCCCTTTCATTCCCGCCACAACAATTGCACCACCCATATCGGTATTGATATTTAAGTTGGTGTTAAAATCGGTCATAGAGCCTTTAAAATTACCTTTCGCATCAATTACGTTTGGCAATTCGATGGAGGGCGGCAAGGATTTTTTAGGTACGGCAACCAAAATATCGCTTTTGGTAACGTGCAGCTTTTTGATATTTAAATCGAGAAAAGTTTTCTTGATATCAGGCAATCCCTTTGCTTTTCCGCTGATGTCGATCTGCGTGTTTTTTAACCCGGTAACCTGCAGTTTTGGGATGTTCAGGTTATTCAGAAAGCCATCCATATTGGCAGTTATTTTTATTTTTTCGTTGCGGTAATTGGCGGGTACGGCATCGCTGAAAAAACCAGCATCCTTTAAACCAATGGTGGTATTTTTTAGGGCGATATTCAGTTTAACGCGTTCCGGATGTTTGGTTAAATCCTCCATTGAGGTGAAATTTAACTCCGTGGCATTTTCAATTGAGGTATTTGGTGTTTTCAGGATAAAATTGCTCAGTTTGATCTGTTTGTCGTTATACACGGCATCACCACGTAATTCATCCAGCACAAAACCGCTTTTCTCTTTTAACGAGCCATTTTTAACATTGACCTTGATGCCTGCCGCGCTATAGTTTACATCACTCGCACCTAAGTTGAGCTGATCGATTTTAAGGTGGTTAAAGTCCATGCCCTTTTTGGCAGGTTTAGCGCCCAGATTATCAAACTGTACCTGGTTATCGGCAAGGCTGATGTTTTTAATGATCAAACCCAAAGGTGATTTTTCGGGAACTACGGTATCCTTAACTTTCTTTAAATCGTTGCTCGGCGCAGGTTTAAAAGCAAACAGGATGTTCGATTTGTTTAAATGAGCGTCATCAACCGAATATTTACTGTTGGTTAAATCCACTTTTAGGTTTGCCAGGCCCAGATCGTTTACATTAGCAATAGCTTTGGTGGTGGAAATCTGATCGTCGTAATTTACTTTTACATTGCTGAAAACGAAATTCTGTACTTCGATTAATGGCAACTTGCCCTGTTCTTTCTGCGTACTGTCTACACTGTTGGTAATATGTTGAACCAGTTTAACAAGTGGTTTCTGCTGTAAATAGCGCAATGAAGTATTAACCAGACTTAATTCTTTAATCACATAATGCTGATTGGCCAGATCGAAATCCTTGATTTTGGTTTTAAAGGCACCCAGGTATAATTTAACGTCATTTCCGGCAACGTCATCGCGGTAATTGATACCAATGTCTTCAAAAGAAACTTTATCCACCGAGAACTTCAGGGTTGAGGTGGTATCTTCTTTTACTTTTTCTTCAGGTTTTTTCTGATCGCTGGCAAAGGCATCAACCAGGAATGAAAAATTGAATGTGGTATCGGGCGTGATGCGTTTTACATTTGCGCGTACATTTTTTAGTTCAATATCATTGATCTCGACAGTGTTTTTTAACAGCTTGAATAAACTGATATCTACTGCGAATTTTTCGGCATATAATAAGGTATCGCCCTTGCGGTCTTCGATGTAGAATTTGTTCAAGACCACGTCTTTTGGCAAAGCAATTTTGATACTTTCCAAACTTACTTCTGTCTTGGTTTTGTTTTTAAGGTAGTTTATGGCCTTGCCTTTAACAAAATTCTGAACGGCCGGGATATTTAAAGAAAGCGCTACACCTACCACCAGGATGATGATGGCGGCAATTACCCATAATATAATTTTAAGACTTTTGCGTACGTATTTATTCAAAGCTAAGGGTGTTTGGTGTTTGATAAATGCTAAAAGCATGCCATTAAAATTAAATTTAAGGCAGCTTTTACTAAATAATACAAAAAATAACTTAAATTGTTCGCCCGCTATAAAAATTTAATATTGGCGGTTGTATAATTAGTTAAAAATGAATGTAATAAATCTAAATATATCTTTTGAACAATACGAAAGTATTACAGAATTAACATTGGCCGATCGAAGTCTTTGCGAAAGTGCAGAACAGGCTTTAAATACTTCTTATTCTCCTTATTCGAAGTTTAGGGTGGGTACGGCCATCCGACTTGCCTCGGGCGAAACCGTGCTGGGCAGCAATCAGGAGAACCTTGCTTATCCTTCAGGACTTTGTGCAGAGCGCGTTGCCCTTTTTAGCATTGGTGCGGCTTATCCAAATGCGGTTATAGAGAGTATGGCCATTACTGCTCAAACGGATAATTTTGAGATTCTAAAACCGATTACCTCTTGTGGAGGCTGTTTGCAGGTAATGGCAGAGTTCGAACGCAAACAAAAAACGCCAATTGAAGTGATTTTTTATTGCCTAAATGGCGAAGTGCTTAAAGTGCCGAGTGTAAAGAGTTTGTTGCCTTTTTCTTTTGTGGAGGATAGGTTGGAAAGGTAGTTTCAGTTGGGAGTTTGGAGTTGGGAGTTTGGGGTTCTGGGCGCAGCACCTCACCCTGACAAAGTTTGTGGATTAGGTTCGTTTTTGCAAGTTCCTCTCCTGTAGGAGAGGGAAACGGGGGATCGTGTTTTTAACCCAATAATTGAGTTGGGCGCTTTTAGTTTTCAGTTTGGAGTTTTGGGCGTGAGATCGATAGTTCTGAAATCGCAGTAAGCAGTTCTGAAGTCGCAGTAGATAGTTCTGAAGTTGCAGTAAGCAGTTCTGAAGTTGCAGTAAGCAGTTCTGAAGTCGCAGTAGATAGTTCTGAAGTCGCAGTAGGTAGTTCTGAACCCGCAGTAGATAGTTCTGAGCGTGCGTTCGATAATTCGGGTCTTTTCAATAAACTGTGGGTCATTGATTCGTATCCCATCTCAAAATTTTCTCGTATCCTTTATAGCCTCCTTCAACAATTGTATATTTGGTTTTTTAACCACATGAAGCATTTATACATTCTTACTTTCTCTGTTTTAATTTCTTTTGGTGCTTACGCCCAAACGGTACTTAAAAGTAGCTCAACTTATCAAATAACTTATTTCCGCTCTTCGGACGGTAAAGCGAAAGAAGACCGAAACGCTACGATTGTGCTGACTTCGGCAAATCAGAATTTGATCAGCAATGCCGCCATACTCGGTAACAAGGCGAAATACCCTTACGAACAAAGTATTGTGACGAAACCCGCAGGGATTTTATTTCAGGTTGCAGATTTAAGTGCGAATAACCAAATAGCTACGGCGGATAGTGCTGCGATTGCCAAACAGGTTTTTGAGCTGAGCAACGAAACCAAAGTGATTTTAGGTTATACCTGCAAAAAAGCCACAACGGTTGTCAATTCGAACCGCATCGATTTATGGTACACTACTGATGCCGGTATAAAAGCCGCGCCAACGAGTTTGGGGCAAAACCTCGGTCTGGTTTTAGAGCAGGTACGCAATGGGAACAGCTTTGTAACGGCTACAAAAATCGAAGAAGTTAAAAAACCGAAAGCAATCGACTTACAAAACATAAGCACGAGGCTAACTGATGGGTTAACCTATAAGGATCTGCTTTGGAAAAGCAGGTTTACCACCTTAAATATTTTCAACAACGAACAGATCAACTTTATTGATAAACCGCAATCGAACGATTCTATATTCCGTTTTGCCGGTGGAACGGTAATTGCCAGAAAGGTTAAATTCCCTGAATTGAAAGCTAAGCCCAATGTTTTTGTTGATTTAACCGAACAATCGAACGGCGACGCCTACGATAGAACGGGTTCGGTATTTATTATTCCTACAGATAAGCAGATCAGTTTGATGGATGCACTTAAAAACTCTGTTAAAGACCTGCCGGTTTACGACAACAGAAACGGCAAAAAATACCAGGGTGTAGTGGCCACGGCAAATTATAACCCTGTTATTGAACTGATGCGGTTTTTTACCCCTTTTGGCGTTGGGAAATACAATACATTAAAACTAAAGGATAAAAACTGGGCAGAGAAAGTTTATTACAGACAGGATGTATCAGAACTTTTTCCGTTGGTAAATGGAAAAGAAGTATGGGTAGCTGTTTTTATTGGTAATTACGATAAAGGTGGACATAAAGTGTCGTTAAATATTACACTACATAACGGTGGAAGAGAAAAGGAGGTTAAAGAAGTGATTTTACCTTTGTTTAACTCAACGAATGTAATGGAAATGGCGGGACAGGAATATGCCACGATGTTTAGCAGTGATAAGGGTCTGGAAGTTTCTTTTACTTTAACAAAAGATTTGAAAGACGCAAAACTACGTTACATTACCACCGGGCACGGTGGCTGGGGGAACGGCGATGAATTTGTGCCACGTAAAAATACCATCTGGCTGGATGATAAGGAAGCTTTTGCTTTTACGCCCTGGCGGCAGGATTGCGGCTCATACCGTTTATCAAACCCTGCTTCGGGCAACTTTGAAAGTGGTCTTTCATCATCTGATTTAAGCCGTTCGAACTGGTGTCCGGGTACGGTTACCAATCCGAATTGGATCAGTTTGGGCGATTTAAAAGCCGGATCGCATACCATAAAAGTAACCATCCCAATGGGGAAACCAGAAGGCAGCAGTTCGAGCGCCTGGAATGTTTCGGGTGTGTTGTTGGGGGTTGAATAGGGGGATATGGAGATCGTCATTGCGAAACCGATTTTTGATCGGGTGAAGCAATCTTTAAAGTAGGGATACGAAGGTAGGAAAGATTGCTTCGTCGTTCCTTCTCGCAATGACGCCCGATTTTTTATGCACCATGCAACCCTAAATAGCAGCACAACACTATCTTTCTAAACCGGATTGCAGGGGAGATCCTTTTTTGCTGCCTGAGCGTATGTTGTGGGCAAAAAAGATCGTACCGGAAAGCCGGAAGAAACATTAATAGCAATACGGAACTTGCTTTTCGAAACCCTTAAAAGCAAAATTTCTACTTCGAAATGTGAATAACCTCTCTTCATTCTATGCAATCATTTTTATTATATTTACGGCTTCCAATTTTTGTAAATAAATGAGTGAAGAATTAGATCAAAACGTAAACGAAGAGCACAAACATACCATAACCCCAATCAACGGTTTATACGAAAACTGGTTTCTCGATTATGCGTCTTATGTAATTCTCGATAGGGCAGTTCCACACATCAATGATGGATTAAAACCTGTTCAGCGACGCATTATGCACTCTTTGAAAGAGATGGATGATGGCCGTTTCAATAAGGCAGCCAATGTAATCGGTAACACCATGAAATATCACCCGCATGGTGATGCATCAATTGGTGATGCCATGGTGCAGATTGGGCAAAAGGATTTGTTGATCGATATGCAAGGTAACTGGGGTGATCCGGTTACTGGCGATAGTGCTGCGGCACCACGTTATATTGAAGCCCGTTTATCGAAATTTGCCAACGATGTAGTGTTTAATGCCGATACTACGGTATGGCAGCTAAGTTACGATGGACGTAACAATGAGCCGATTACTTTACCGGTTAAATTTCCGTTATTGCTGGCACAGGGTGCCGAAGGTATTGCCGTTGGTTTGGCTACCAAGGTAATGCCGCACAATTTTATCGAATTGCTAGAGGCGTCGATAGAGGTGTTAAAAAATGTCCGTCCCAATATTCTGCCTGATTTTTTTACAGGTGGTATGGCCGATTTCTCGAATTATAATGAGGGACAGCGTGGGGGTAAAATCCGCGTGCGTGCAAAAATTACCGAGAAGGACAAGAAGACTTTAGTAATTACCGAGGTTCCGTTTAGTACCACAACAGGTTCGGTTATCGATAGTATTTTATCGGCCAACGATAAAGGCAAAATCAAAATCAAAAAAATTGAAGACAATACCGCGGCCAATGTAGAGATTGTAGTGCACCTGGCACCGGGTATTTCGCCTGATGTGACCATTGATGCACTTTATGCTTTTACGGCCTGTGAAGTGTCTATTTCGCCAAATACCTGTATTATACAAGGGGATAAGCCACACTTTTTAAGTGTGAATGATATTCTAATTGAAAATACCAAACACACTAAAAACTTATTAAAATGGGAACTGGAAATCCGCTTGCACGAGCTGCAGGAGAAAATTTTCTTTAGTTCTTTACTTAAAATATTTATTCAGGAGGGGATGTACAAAAATCCTGAATATGAAAACTCGGTCAATTTTGATCAGGTTGTAGAGGTATTACATCTATTGTTTGATCCTTTTAAACCGTCGCTTTACCGCGAGATTTTACCTGAGGATTTCAAAAAGCTGATCGATAAGCCAATGAGTAGCATCACGCGTTTTGATGTGAAAAAGGCTGATGAGCAGATGAAAAACCTGGAAGATGAAATCAAGGTGGTTAAAAACCATTTAAAACACCTTACCGATTATGCGATTGCCTGGTACCAGAAATTATTGAGTAAATACGGAAAAGGAAGGGAACGTAAAACTGAAATCCGTTTATTCGATCGTGTAGAGGCTTCGAAAGTAGCACTGGCCAACGTGAAGCTTTACATGAACAAGGAGGATGGTTTTATTGGAACGGGATCGGGATTAAAGAAAGATGTGCATGTTGCCGATTGTTCGGACATTGATGAGGTAATTGTTTTCCGCGAAGATGGGAAATGTATCATCACCAAAGTAGCCGATAAAACCTTTGTGGGTAAGAATATCATACACGCACAGGTATTTAAGAAAAACGACGAGCGTACCATTTATAACATGGTTTATAAAGATGGTGCAAGTGGTACATCATACATTAAAAGATTTGCTGTTGTAGGCGTAACGCGTGATAAGGAATACGATTTAACCAAGGGATCGAAAGGATCGAAGGTGTTGTATTTTACAGCTAACCCTAACGGTGAAGCGGAGATTATAAATGTTGCGTTGAAACCACATTCTAAACTGCGTAAACTTCAGTTTGATCAGGATTTCGCAGAAGTGGCCATTAAAGGACGTGGTTCGCAGGGGAACATCATTTCGAAATATCCGGTTAAAAAGATTATTTTGAAAAGTAAAGGTGTTTCGACTTTATCGGGCCTTAAGATCTGGTATGATGATCTGCTAAAACGCTTAAATGTAGATGGCCGTGGAAAATACCTGGGCGAATTTGATGGTGATGACCGCATTTTACAGGTACATAAAGATGGTTTCTATGAGTTGAGCTCTTTCGAACTGAGCAACCACTTTGATGATGGATTGATTTTGATCCAGAAGTTTGACCCGGAAAGGGTTTTTGCTGCAGTGCATTTTGAGGGTAAGGCACAGAACTATTTTATCAAACGTTTTGCATTTGAGTTACAGGCTAATGGGAGGAAAACCATTTTTATCAGCGAAGAGCAGAAGTCGAAGTTGTTGTACCTGACTTCGAATCCGGGCGCGAAGATTATCGTTGATGTTTTAAAAGGTAAAACCCAGATTCCGGAGACCCTGGATTTATTACTGGCAGAGCTGATTGATGTTAAAGGATTAAAAGCAAACGGAAACCGCTTATCGCCACATGATGTACAGAAAGTAGTATTGGAAGAACCGGAGATAGAAGAGGTAGAGGAAACAGCTGTTGAAGAAATTGAAGATGGGGAAGAAATAGCAGATGAAGCGGTTAATGAGGACGAAACAGTAACCAACGATGATGCATTAGCGGAAACCGAGACGCCTGAAAAAGTTGCTGATAAACCTGCTGTGGAGCAGCCAAAGCCAAAATTCGAACGTGCGCCAGAACCAGCAGTTAAAGCCGATAAACCAACGGTAGACAAAAAAACAGTTGAAGTTGAAAAACCCGCAGCGGTAGAAAAGCCAGTGGCTGAAAAACCAAAGCCTGTGTCTGTTAAAAAGGAAGAGCCTAAAGCAGAAGATAAACCAGAAACAGAAGAAAAGCCAGCCAAAAAAGTAGATTTCGAAATCACCAATCCGGATGATATCGATATTGATGATAAAGGGCAATTGGGATTATTTTAGATCAACATATTATTGACAGATTTCAATAAAGAGTCGTCATTGCGAGGAGGAACGACGAAGCCTGCCTGCAGCAGGCAGGCTTCGTCGGCTGAAAAAGCCTTCTCGCTCCGATAGCTATTGGGTGTAACGCAGTCGAGAACCCGAAGGCTCAGCGAAGCTAAATCTGTCTCGAGATAGATCTCTCCCCGCCTGTACGGGCAGGCATTTCACTGCGTTTCGGTCGAGATGACGAATCAAAACGCAAAATGCACCTCAAAATCTGAGGTGCCTTTTTGCTTAAAAAAGAAAAGCGTATTATTTAATGCTTACCAGTACTTTAATTTTTCCAACTGTTGGCTGATCGAAGTCTTGTAGGGCTTTGCCTAAAACCTGTCCAACTTTAACTTTATTCAAATCTGCTTTCATGGCTACACCAATTGTTGATGAAGTTACGAGCATATCGCCTCTTTTAATGGCGCCACCTTCTAAACAAACTTTGGTTGGAATCACACCAATTACACCCATTGGTACTTTATCCAGTAATTCAGAGTCAATGTTTTCTTCGGTTAATAAAACACCAGGTTTGGTGGCATAAACGCCGGCTACTAAATTAGAATAAGCACCATTTGATTTTTCAACAGCTCTGTCTTTATCTACAGAGATAATCAATATATCACCTGGTTCAAAATCTTTTACTTCTCCGCTTACATCAAATGCTTCGGCAACATCGGCCCCACTGTTTTGTGTACCGCCGTTAAAATAACCACGGCCTGCCTTGTTCACCCTGGCTACATTTGTACCTGCACTTTGGCCGATAAAAATATTTCCTGATGCTCCTGTATGGTTGATTAATAATGCCGATCCGGTACCGGTAGTGGACACATGAACGGTAGGTTGGCCATTAGCGTTATTAAAATTAGCGAAGCGACCAGCTTTCCCTGCCCCAAAGTTAGGTGTCCAGCCGTAAACAGCGTTACCTGTTCCATCAACGGAAGCCTCGATACCATCGCCGTTTTTACCAGCGTTGGCGGTAATTCCGTTTCCGTTACCTTCAGTTAATGCAAGTAGTGCGGGTCCATTACCCCCGGCATTTGATGAATAAAATAAGCCTGCATAACCGCCGGTACCAGACGATACACCGTATATCCCTGCGGTGCCGAAATTGGCAAAAATAGAATTTACTTCACCCTTTACTGCAGGAGAGGTACCTTGCGTATTATCGACTTTAAAGTTACCCGCTGTCCCGTTTCCTACTGTTTTTACTGTTAAAGCATCGGACTCATTATCTGGATTGAAGTTTTCAAAACGGCCTGCTCTTCCTTCGCTGAATGTAGGTACCCAACCATATACGGCTGTGCCTTTTCCGTCTACATTGGCTTCTACGGCATTACCGTCTTTTCCTGCATTTGCTGTTACCGCGTTGCCATTGCCATCGGTTATAGCAACCAATGCTGCGCCATTACCTGCTGGGTTAGAGGCATAGAACAAACCTGCTCTACCTCCGGTGCCTGATGATACCCCAAAAATACCTGCTGCACCAAAATTACCGAATATGGTATTTACCTCTCCACGAACAGCAGAACCAACACTATTGGTGTTATCCAGTTTAAATGAAGCTGCGTTACCAAGCGTATTATCTGGAATATTACCATTGGTATTTGAGTTTACCTCGAAAGTATTTACATCTATATTTGCTGCGTTTGTGTTGTTGAAACGGCCTGCCAATCCTTTACTGCCATTATTTCCAACCTCACCCTGAACGCCCACACCTGTACCTGTAGTGCTTGTGGAAATGAAACCACGCACACCGAAACCTCCACCGTCATTGCGGCCAACAACAGCGCCAGCGATATCACTGGTGGTACGGCCAACAATCGCCTCACCCCCAGCATTATTATCGCCAAAAATACCTGCAGAACTTTGACTAGATGTAATTCCATGTATTGCTAAGCCGTCTCCACTTGTACTTCTTATGCCTTCACCACTCCCTGATGTTGAAGCATTGATCACGATTCCATTCCCTAGTGTATTAACACTTAATGCATTGTTTGCATTTGCATTGTTTGAAATGCCAATGTTGGCAGCAGGACCGTTGGTTGATGTAGCATTTAAACCTGTACCGCTGTTGCTATTGGCATATACGCCAAAACCAGTTCCACTAGAGTTTCCGTAAACGCCTAATCCGCTTGGTGTTACGCCGTAAACGCCCCAGCCACTTCCAGCCTGGCTACCCCATATACCGATACCTAAACCGCCTGTACCATTATTGATGCCACGAATTGCTGAAGAAAAACCACCTGGTGCAGTTGAACTTACAATACCCCTTACTGCGGCTACACTAGATGATGTTGTATTATTTATACCTTCAACTGAGGTTCCATCACCATCATTGGTAATCGAAAATAAGGTGGGAGCCGAATTTTCTGTAGCAGCAAAAGGAAGTGTTAACGAGCCTCCCGCATCTGTTCCTGGAGCCCAACTGGTTCCATTATATTTTAAAATCTGTCCATTTGTAGGCGCGGTTGCCGCAACGGCAATATTTTGCAAACCTTGTACAACTGGGTTAGGATAATTTCCGCTTAAATCGCCACCTGCAACACCAGTAAGTGCGCCCGCAGGTCCAACGGGGCCGATAGGTCCGGCAGGGCCAGTTGCACCTACAGGTCCTTGATTACCCGGAGCTCCAGCAGGACCAATAGGACCTACTGCTCCTGTTGCGCCAATTGGGCCGATTGGTCCAATCGCTCCGGTTGCTCCGGTTGCTCCAACTGGTCCGGTTGGTCCATCAGCACCTGTTAAACCAATTGGTCCGGTTGCACCAACAGGGCCGGCAACTCCTTGCGGACCAACAGGGCCTACTGCTCCGGTTGCACCAGTTAAACCGATTGGTCCAATTGCTCCGGTTGCACCAACAGGGCCGGCTACTCCTTGCGGACCAACAGGGCCTACTGCTCCAGTTGCACCTGTTAAACCGATAGGTCCGGTAGCTCCTGTTGCTCCTGTTGCGCCGACTACTCCTTGTGGGCCAATAGGGCCTACAGCTCCGGTTGCACCAGTTAAGCCGATAGGTCCGGTAGCGCCAGTTGCACCAACTAATCCTTGTGGACCGATTGGGCCAGTTGCACCTGTTAAACCGATAGGGCCAGTTGCACCAGTTGCGCCAACTAATCCTTGTGGACCAATAGGACCAACAGCTCCGGTTGCACCTGTTAAACCAATAGGGCCAGTTGCTCCGACAGGGCCAACTAATCCTTGTGGACCGATAGGGCCGGTAGCACCTGTTACACCGATAGGGCCGGTTGCACCTACAGGGCCAACTAATCCTTGAGGACCAATTGGTCCGTCTGCGCCAGTTGGTCCGGCGGGACCTGTTGCACCTGCAGGACCTGGATTACCAGTGGCTGCATATAAGGCAAAAGGTACACTCATTAATTGTGTTGCTCCTAAATCAGTAAAAGCTCCACCGCCAATGGCCAGTTCGACTTTTAAATATTGGTTTGCATTTTGCCATGGAACACCTGCCAAAGTTCCTGTTGAAGGTGTTCCTTTACCAATTTGTAAGGTAAAAAGGCCTAAAGTATTTGTAGTGAGGTCGTGGTTTTCCCGATATTGAACAGGGCCACTGGCACTTGTTCCAAGTATCGAGATCCTAACCTTTACATTTTGTTTAGCGAGTACAGTTCCATCGTTATTACGGGCAACTGCCTGGTAGTTGATCCCTGTTAATCCACTTTGGGCAGATACTTTTGCGAAAAAGATAAGGATAACCGCAATGATGAGCGTAAACTTTTTCATGTTAAATAATTTAAGGTGTAGAGGTATTAGATTAATATTTTACTGTTTGGTAGTACTTTCCTGTTGCATTGGCGGTAATTTTACCGCTGCTTTAGGCTCACTTTTATCTGGTTTGTATTCTGATGCCGAAGCTGTTTTTACATTGGCTACCGCTTTTCTGTTTGCTGCTGCAGGCAAAGCCCTTTGTGCGCTACCCTGGCTGTAGTTTTGAAATAATCTTTGCTTAGTAGGCGTAGAAACATCTTTTTTTGATGGTTCTGCTTTAGCTTTTAATTTTTCAATTTCTGTAGCTTTATTTGGGAACAAGGTGTTGATGGTAGATTTTTGGGCTTTTGCATTTGCGATACCAATAACGATCAGCATCAACAGAAAAAATAACTTTTTCATTTTTTATAGATTGTTTTTGAGGTTTAATATTTAATCAATGGCGTAGCTTAAGGTAAATTTAATCCCATTTCTAAGCACATAACGTCTTGCTGTGGGCGCAACGTAACTCATGTCGAACTGGAAAGGTTTTAACTTTAAACCAAGGCCAACTGAAACATGCTGTCTGTTGCCTTTATCAGGGTCTTCGTAAAAATATCCGGTACGTAGAAAAAATTGGTTCATGTATGCAAACTCCATCCCTCCGGCAATTGTAAATTCAGATATTTCTTCTCTAAAACCTCCTGGGGCATCAAAAAGCGAAGTAAATAAAGCACTGGGAACACTTCGGGTGGGATCCTTTCCCTTTTCAATTTCATTTGTTGTTATTCCGTTTGCATCCACCTTATATCTAGGTGGAGAAGGAACCATTAATTTGTTTACATCAACAAGAAAGGTGAGGCTGTTCGACTTGCTTTTCAATATGGTGTAACCTCCACCAATCCGGAGGTTCATGGGCAGAAATGATTCTCCAGCCGATGAAGAGGAGTATTTTAATTTAGTTCCGATATTGGTTAAACTTACGCCCCATGCATATCGAGAGGTGTTTAATGTCCTTTCAGAATAGATGCTAATGTCAGCCGAATAAGCATTAACCGGGTTTACCTGCAAGCCGTTAAATGTTCCATTGCCTAAATCGCTTCTAATGAAACGGCCAGTTAATGCAATGGCAAAGTTTTCTCCGAATTTTCTGGAATATGTTCCGTCAATAGCAAACTCGTTGGCATTGTATTGCTGTAGAAGTACCGCGTTTTCATCGCGGAAATTAATGTTTCCCTGATCAAAATACTTTAACGAAACACCAATTACTTCTTTGTCGTTTAATTTATGGTAAGCATTTAAATTACCAAGGTGGAGGTTTTTATCAATCTCCATCATCCAGGGCACATAAGAAACGCTTATACCTGTTTTGTTTGCAAATGAAAGTTTTGCGCCGTTAACAAAATTAGAATTTGCATCGCTGGTTAATCCAGTGCCTGCCTCGCCAACACCTGAGTTCCGTGCATCGGGACTAATTAATAAAAATGCAGCACCGGTTGTTACCGTACTATATTGATTTTGAAGCTGAGCCTTTGCGTAATTGACCGAACAAAGCAAAATCAGTACAGCAGATGCAGTTTTGATAAGCGTTTTCATGGAGCTATATTAGATGGTTAGCAATAAATTTATTGGATGACGAGTTTTTCAGAGAATGTGCGGTAGTTGACATAAAGTACCACATGGTACATCCCTGAAGCTAGTCCGTTTAATGGCATCACATATTCGATTTTTCCGGCCAAACTAGTTACCGAGCTCGAGTGTACAATCTGGCCAGCGTTGTTAACCAGATTGATGATCACCTTGCCATCGGTTAATAAATCGAAATCTATTTTTGTTTTTCCAACAGCAGGATTGGGATAAACCCGCATATTGCCAACTGCATTAGGAACAAAGTTAGAAGCGGTCGTTTCTGGTTGTTGGAAACCCTGTGTAAGCATAACACCAGCACTTTGTAGTGTTAGGGTAGCCACTTCGCCAACGGTAAACTGGATCAAGGTATTGCCTACCTGAGCACTTCCACCTGTACTGGCAACAACACTACGGGTAATTGCGGCCTGACCGTAAGACTTAATTAAGCACAGAAAACAAAATAAAGAGAGTAAAAGTACCTTTTTCATAGAGCGCAGGAAAGTTTGTTTAGTTATGGTTTATAGAATTAGCATTCTACAATTTCAGCCACAAATTTTCATCTCCAGGTAGATTTAAAAGAATGAGTGTTAATGGATGATCAATACAAAGTGACAGAAAGCATTCAATTATTTCAATACGCTTTTTACGGTATTTTTTTAATGAACAGAATTATTGTAATCCGAGAAATGCCTTGTTCTCCAGAGCATATTTAACCAGCAATGCGGTGTTGTTTAAATTGAGTTTATAAAAAATATTTTTGCGGTGTGTATCTACTGTTCTGGTACTTAAGAAAAGCAGATCGGCAATTTCTGCATTGGTATTTCCATCAATAATAAGGCTAACAATTTCAAGTTCGCGGGAGGAAAGGATGTGTTTATTCTTTTTGTCAGGGTGTTTATGGCTGCATAAAAACTCTTCCAGGATATTTTCCAGGCCATCTGAAACATAATATTCGCCCTGATAAACATAATTAATGGCCTTAAATAGGTTTTTGTCGTCGGTGTCTTTAAAAAGGTATCCTTTAGCGCCAGCTTCAAGCATATTCAGTACATTTCTTTTATCATTAAGCATGGTGAGCACGATTACCTTAATTTCAGGATAATCTGCTTTGATAATTCCAAGCGTTTGATAGCCGTTTAATATCGGCATGTTGATATCGAGCAGAATTACATCCGGCCTTTCAATTTTAATGAGATCAATTACCTCAATACCATTATTGGCCACTGCAATTACCTTAAAATCGCTTCTTGCGCCTAAAATGAGCTTTAGCCCATTAATGAGTACATTATGATCATCTGCAATTAGTAGCTTAATCATTGGTTTTTGGTTTTAAAATCCTATTTAAGTTAATGGTTATGGTAACAGCAACGCCTCTCCCAATTGCGGTATCAATAACGAGTTCTCCCTTTATAGCCTTAGTGTGTGCTTCAATATTGAACAGGCCATAACCTCTTTTTATCGTGTGAAAATCATATCCCTGGCCGTCATCTTCATAAAGGAAAATCAGTCTTTCGTTGCGGTTGATGATGACGATATAAATATTCTTTGCAGAAGCATGTTTAATGGTATTGTTAATCAGTTCCTGGCAGATCCTGTAAATGGCATATTCTGGGGTGCTTTTGAGTGCAACAGTTAAGCCCGAATGATCGAAATGAATATTGATGATGCCCAATTTGTTGATGCTATCGATGAGATCTTCCATTGCTGTAACCAGGCCATTTTCGTCGAGCGTTTTAGGGCTTAAATTAATCAAAGTATTTCTGAGCAGATTTACCGATGAATCGATGTATGCTGTCGATAATTTCCGCAATTCGCCGCCATCTATCATTTTATTAATGTCGCCCGCTAATAGATAGTGTTTTAAGGAAGATAACTTTAATCCCAGTTCATCATGCAGATCATCAGCTATTCTTTTCCGGTCAGCTTTTTGGAAATTGATCATCTGGCGCAATTGTACTACCTGAAGGTGTTTAACCCATCTAAGATAAATAAAGAGGGCCAGGAGTGAAATAATGATCAAACTAACAATACATACGGCTATAAACCATGTCTTTTGCCAGAAAGGTGCACTGATCAATATAGATAAACTGGTTTTTTCATTGCTATATACATCCGTAATCACAAGTTTAAACTTCCCCGATGGCATATTGGGAAACCGGATGCTATTGCTGCCGAAAACACTTACTTTTTTGTTGTCATAGCCGATCATTTGATAAACTATTTTTCGTTGCATGGGATTAATGAAATCCATTGTACTGAAAGCAACTGTAATGGTGTTTTCATCGTGCTGGAGTTTTAAGCTCTGCGTAGTAATTGGATTACCCAAGCCTTGATGGATTTGATCATTAATTAAAATGTCTGTAATCTGAGGTTTTGAACGGCTGGTATAAACATTCGATTTTGTAGGGTCTATTACATTAATTCCATTGATCCCACCGAATGCCAATAAACCATTTTTAAGTGATACTGCTGCATTAGGATTAAAAACCATACTCTGTAACCCATCGCTAATGGTGTAACGGGTTTGATTGCCATTTTTTGTGTTGTAGTAGTATAAACCATTATTGGTTGCTACCCAGAGGTTTTTATTTTGATCAGCTAAAGCACTGCTGCAGTTTAGATCTATCAATGCCGATTTTTCTATCGTATTTGTGGTCGAATTGAGTTTTAAAAGTCCCGAAGTTGTAGCCAGATAGATGGTATTATCAATTGTAGTACTGCCATTTATACCATAGGGTGATCTTGTAATTTCTTTAATTAAAATAAATTTTCCGGCGGTTAACCGTGCATGGTAAATGGATGTATAATAGGTTTGGATGATGGCTTGATTGGCACCCGTAAGAATTATCCTTTGTATATTGGGCCACGATACCGCATGGTTAATGCCCTGATCCATTTCGAAATAAAGTTCGTTTTTAGATCTGATCATCACCTTGGCAATTCCATATTCGGTGGCGGCAAATAAATCGGTTCCTATTTTCAAGATTTGATTGATCTGAACTTTTCCGTTTAACTTTTCTGAAAACTTTATTTTTAATGAATTGAATTTTTGCGTTTGCCCGTCATAAATAAAAAAGAGACCGTTGTAAAGCCCGGTTAAAATATTGCCATTATCTAATTCTACGAGTTGGGAAATACCCAGGTTTAAAAACTCATGTTTTACGGGTTTTCTTAAATCCGAATGATAGATAAGCAATCCACTGTTTTTTGTTCCGCACCACAATTGGCCATTTTTAGGCTTTAAAATAACACTAACATCATTTTCAAAATTTGTAGAAACATCATCCTTATCGAGGTATCTGGAGAAAATTACTTTATTTAAGTTGGTGTAATCGAGTCCATAGCCGTTAATGCCCAAAAACAGGTTTTGCTTTTGATCAATGTAAATTTTTCTGATATAATTGCTTGACAGGCTAAATGAATTATCGGATTGGTGGTTATATTCGGCAAAAAACTTCTTTGTTTCCAGATCGAACAAAAGTAAACCGTTACTTCTGGTACCTATAACAAGCCAGGGTTTGCTGGGGTATTTTGCTATGGCTGTTACAGATAGGCTTTTACTCGTTTTACAGCTATTAAAACACTCATGCTGCTTGGTTTTAATGTTCAGTTTTATTAATCCCTTATCACTGGCAAGCCAAAGCAAACTGTCTGACGCAAAATATACATCTTCGATATGGCTGTTCAGTTTTTCATTTGCACTGTTCATGAAAAACTCCTGCACATGCTGTTCCTTAACATCATCGGCCTTGTTGATATAAATGCCTTTTACACCTCTGCTGATAAACCAATCTAGCTTATTGTAAAATGGAACAGGACTAAAATGATATCCATTGGAATAGGTTGTTATATATTTTGTAGTACTGTCTTTACTGTTGTATTTATAAACGTTGCCAGCCAAATACACCCAAAGGTCTTCTTGTTTATCTATATAAAAAGGGAATGAATAGTAATTATCGGTTAATTTGATTCCCTTTCTGAAATGATAAGGGCTAAAATTGTTTTGTGCCCGCTTATACTTTACCAGGTTGCTTTGCGAACCGATAATTAAATCGCCATTTCTATCTTCGATAATATTAGTGATGTAATTGCCCGGAAAAGTATCTGAGTTGGTTTTATTTTTGTAGGTGATGCAGGTTTTTCCGTCGAAGCGGTTTAGCCCATTTTCGGTACCAATCCATAAAAAACCATCTTTATCTGTATGTAATGCCCGTATTGTTGGGTCGCTTAAACCGTCTTCGAGTGTGAGGTGCTTAAATAATAAGGAGGGAGCACTTTGTGCGGAAGCTGACTGACATAGAAAAATAAAATAAAAAATACCACATAGCTTTTTTAGCAAACAAGATCCAAGAAAGCGGTTAACAGAGAGCATGGGATATTAAATGGGATGATTTAAGAATTTAAATATATATAAAATATATATTTTGTCAGTTTATATTCGTTGATTATAAGTGAATTGTGAGCGTGGCTGGCGTAAACAGACTGTAAAATGCTGTTAAAATAAAAAAGTATATATTTGCCATGCTCAAAGGGGTGCTTTTTGATTCTGCAATTTCTGTTGCTTTCAATTTGCTGAGATTATACCCATTTAGAGAGGTTTAAGCCAAAAGGTTTAAGGTATAGGGTTCGGCCTTACACCCCAAACCTCATACCTTATGCCTCCTAATGAACCTGATGCGGGTAATGCCGACGTAGGAAGAGGTTAGATTTACCATACTGTTTCGCCCTGAAAACAGTCTTTAATTATTTTTTACCGGCTGCAAGGCAAATTATTGTAAATGAATTTTCAAGATTGGTTTAAGCTTTTTCAGGAGCAGATTTTACACACCTCTTTAATCGAATGGTTGGCTGTGGGTTTTGGCGTATCGGAGGTTTTATTGGCAAAAAAAAACAATATATGGCTTTATCCAACGGGGATAATCTCTATTCTGTTGTCGATGTTTTTATTACTGAACGTAAAATTATATGCAGAAACACTTTTAAGTATTTATTATCTGGTAATGAGTGTTTATGGTTGGGTGATCTGGAAAAAAAGAAAACAGGATGGTGAAAACCAGGTGTCGTGGTCGAGCAATAAAGAATTAACCATTGCGGTTTTAATTTCCGTTATCGGATTCGGTGTACTTTATCTCGTATTGAGGCATTATACCGATTCGGATGTGCCTTTATTCGATGCATTTGTTTCAGCTACTGCCTGGGCAGGAATGTGGCTTTTGGCCAAACGCAAAATAGAAAACTGGATTTTCCTCAATATTTCCAATATAGTAGCTATTCCACTACTATTTCATAAAAAACTTCCATTAATGGCCTGTTTAACTACATTTTTATTTATTGTAGCCATTTTTGGGTTTTTAGACTGGAAAAAGATCATCAATAAAAGCAAGCTTAAGTTGGCTTAAAGCTAAATTGAACATTAGTTATTTAAAATTATCCTCAGGGTTTAGTGCGAAAACGATAACATGCAAGAAACATTAACAGTAAGTTGGCAAGAAAAAGTAAAAGCCTATGCTGCACTTTCAGAAGAAATGGGAAAACTTCATCCCGAAATTTTGGAATTGGCTTATCAGGAAAACTGGTTCAAACTATTTGTACCTGAAATTTACGGCGGACCAAATAAAAAACTTCCAGAAATTTTAAGGTTAGAAGAAGAGCTGGCTGAGGCCGATGGCAGTTTAGGCTGGACCATTACCTTATGCGCCGGTGCGGCCTGGTTTGCAGGTTTTTTAAACCCTGAACTGGCGGCTGAGATTTTTGCCGATCGGGAAGTTTGTTTCGCCGGGAGCGGAGCTATTGGTGGTGTGGCGATTAAAACTGAAACAGGTTATTTGGTAAATGGAAAATGGAATTATGCCAGTGGTGCCTTGCACGCAACCATATTTACAGCTAACTGCACGCTGAAAAACGAACAGGATGAAGATATTTTGGATGAAAACGGAGATCCGGAAATCAAATCGTTTATCCTAAAAAAAGATGAAGTAAACATTCTGCCAGGCTGGTCTTATTTTGGTTTAATTGCAACTGGTAGCCATGCTTTTGAAGTTGGCGATTTACTTGTTCCTGAAAACCGGACTTTTAAGATTAACCAACATATCGAAGTAGCAGATTCGGGATTTGATTATCCCTTTCTACAGCTTGCAGAAACCACGTTAGCGGTAAATAGCTTAGGAATGACGAAGCTCTTTATTCAACTGGTAGAAGATGCATTTTATTTACGTACAGCATTGAAGAGATATACAGAGGAGCAGGTATTGTTCTTTAATGGCGAACTCAATCGCTGCAAGGAAGAAATCCAAAACCTTCGGGCAAAATTTTACAGTACATTCGATGCATCCTGGGATGAATTGATGGAGAACAGTAAAATCGCTGATAATAAATTAGCTGAGGTTAGTGCTATCAGTCGTAAACTGGCACATGCCTGCTGGAAAGCTGCCGCTACGCTATTTCCTTACTGTGGTTTAGAAGCCGCTAAAAAGGAATCGGAGATTAACCGGGTTTGGCGTGATATACATACCGCAAGTCAGCATGCATTACTCACTTTCGAAAGCTAATTATTCGAGAAGTTCAGGTTTAATTTTATCCTTAAAATCCTTAGCAAACTTGTTCAGTTTTGGCTGGATTACAAATGCACAATAAGGTTTGCCCTGGTTGTCACTGAAATAGTTTTGATGATAATCTTCTGCCTCGTAAAACTCCATTGCGGGCGAAATTTCGGTAACAATTGCTTTATCGAAAACATTTTCACGGGTGAGATCGTCAATCATCTTTAAAACCTCTCTCTTCTGCTCTTCATTTTCATAAAAAATTACCGAACGGTATTGCGTGCCCACATCATTACCCTGTTTATTTAAAGTTGTTGGGTTATGCGTTTTAAAGAAGATGAGTAAAAGCTCGCTAAAAGAGATGATATCTTCGTCGAAAATAATCCGTACAACTTCCGCATGTCCGGTATTGCCATTACAGATTTCCATATAGGTTGGATGTTTTAGCTCTCCACCCATATAACCGGATGTAACCTGGCTTACTCCATTTAACGTCTGAAAAACGGCTTCGGTGCACCAAAAGCAGCCTCCGCCAAATGTTGCTGTTTGCATATTCTACTTATCTAAAATCTGTTCCAACTTTTTAATTACTATCAAAAAAAGACATTTTGTTGATATTCAAAATAGGATTGATGGACGATTATTCCTTTAAGTTTTAAAGCCTTGGGTTACAAAGGTTCAATATAGTATTTATGCAGTATATGACAAACTATAAACTTTTCTTTTAAAAAAATATTAGCAACAAAAAACCCGCGATTTTCGGTCGCGGGCTTCAATATTATTGATACTGGATGTATATCGGTTTCGGGGTAAGCTTCAACAGCTCTTCCGGGGTCATCAAACGTTTAGGGTCTTTCTTTAGATCGTTCTTGTAAAACAATTTAAAGCCTGTAAACTGTACGGGTTCTCCTTGTATGAAGTGGCGGTAGGTGCCTTTTTTCAGTTCAGGTTCGCCCCATCCATCCATGTGCATTACAACCTGAACTTCCGGACGCAGTTTAATGCTCGGCGAATTGGTTACCATTTTTTTAGTGAAACGGTGCAATACAAATACTTTTGGAGGCAAGTTGTATTTCTTAACAATATCTGCCAGGTATCCCGTTACATAATTTATGTCGGCAGCATCATAAGTGCCGATTTTTTTACCTGGTAATGTTCCGTCTTTCATCGAAAATTCAGGATCAATACCTAAGTGAACATATGGCAATTGTAAATACTTTTCGATATGTGGCAATTCAGCTTTAATGGTACTCAAAGCCACCTGAAGATCTAAAAATACAATGGTATTGGGTTGCATTTTAGCGATTTTTAAAACAGAATCGATCTGTTTGTTGCCCATCCTGTTAATGTATTTTCCATCTTTACCCGGTGTTCCGCTAGCTACAGCTGCAATGTAATGTAAGCCAGGTTGTACTGGAGTAGAAGGATCAGCTTTTTCCCAATGTTTTACTTCAGCATTTAAACGCTGCCACATTTCTTTAGGTGCATATTCGCCCAATGCACCCATTTTTTTAGAGTGTAGGTTACCATAATAAACAACGATACGTTTAAATGGCAATATGGCTCCAGCTAAAGGATAAGGTTGTTTTTTTACCGGCCATTTTCCGGTTGTATCTCCATTAGCCAGTTTCTTTACTAAAGAATCGTAAAGTTTTGGGTCAACAGGTTTCATTACATTTACTGTTGAGTCGGTTTTCTTCTTCGTCGAATCAGAAGAGAAGATTTTACCAATACCGTTGCTGCCCTTACCGTCTGAATTACAGTTGGCAAACAAGCTGATTGCGGCAAAACCAAGTATAAGTGTGCCTGCTAATTGAGGGAATTTCATAGATTGTTATGGATAATTAAAATTTAGAACAGCTTTCCGGTTCTGTTGTGATGAATGTAGGTCGGAAATCTGGTAGTTTAAAATAAAGTAATCAACATTTACACATTGCAGAATTTGCCGAAAACACCCAAAGGCAATTTAATGCCCGATGTAGCCTGTAGATACAGTTCTCCAGTTTCGAGGTTTTTAACCGAAGGGAATGAAGTCCGGATTAAATTTTCTACAATTACTGATGAGAAACCTAATGAATAGGTATTGAGGATCAGAAAATGTTCTTTTTCATCCAAGAGCTGAACTACATCCTGCATCATTTCCTGAATGTGATCTTCCAGTTTCCATTTTTCGCCATTGGGGCCATGGCCATAGGCAGGTGGGTCTAAAATAATACCATTATATTTTTTGCCTCTTTTTAGTTCCTTCTTTACGAACTTCAGTGCATCCTCTACCATCCAACGGGTATCTTTCAAGCCAGAAAGTTCCTGGTTTTCGTTGGCCCAGGTAACCACTTGTTTAATCGAATCAACGTGGGTAGTTTCTGCACCAGCTGCATTGGCAATTAAAGATGCAGCCCCTGTATAGGCAAAAAGATTTAAAACTTTAGGCTGTGGTGTTTTAAATTTTTTGATGGAGGAAGAAATAAAATCCCAGTTTACGGCTTGCTCAGGGAATACACCTACATGTTTAAAAGAAGTTAGTCCTAAACGGAGTTTAATGGCCACTTCGTCGTTTTTATATTCTACATGCCAACGATCGGGAATAGATAAGTTTTTCTTTACCCATTCGCCAGAAGTAGCCGAACGGCCCCTAAAAGTGATGTTAGCTGTTTTTTTCCAATCCTGTTCTGAATATGTTTTTTTCCATACCGCCTGAGGTTCAGGACGGATGAGGGTTACGTTTCCAAAACGTTCTAATTTTTCAAAATCCCCGCAATCTATCAGTTCGTAATCTTTCCAGTGGGTTGGGGCAAGTAATTGTATCATTTGTTATTTATGTAGGTCGTCATTGCGAGGCACGAAGCAATCTTAATGCGATAGATATACAGAAGGAGATTGCTTCGTGCCTCGCAATGACGATTTTATTTATTGGAAATTTAGTGGTTCGTTAAAATCATCAGAAATATAAAGAATTGTACCTTTTGTAGCACCATATAAGCTTTTTGGTTCTTCAACAATGTTTGATTCTTCGCTTTTCGACTTTGGAAAACTCTTCGAATGTTTGGCTTTTAAAAAATCAATAAAATCTTCTACCTCGTTTACCATGCTTTCTGGTAAGGTTTCCAATTTATGAATGATATTTTTTGTAGCCGTAGTCATAACCAAATATAAGAATTTTCTTAAAACTTATCTTTTGCAGCTTTCATAAAGCGACTGGCAAATACGAAATCGTTTAGTTCCTGAATATCGGTATGTGCAATCTCTTTGTTACTGCCTTCCCAGAATTTTTTTCCTTCGTGTAAGAACAAAATATAATCGCCAATACCCATCACCGAGTTCATATCATGTGTTACCACAATAGTGGTTGTTTTGTATTCTTCGGTAAGTTCCTGTATCAGTTCATCAATAACGATCGAAGTTTTTGGATCTAAACCAGAGTTGGGTTCATCGCAGAACAAATATTTTGGGTTCATCGAAATGGCACGTGCAATACCTACACGTTTTTTCATTCCTCCCGATAATTCGGCAGGGAACAATTTGTTTTTGCCTGCAAGATTAACCCTTTCCAAACAAAAGTTTACGCGCTCGATTTTTTCTTTTCTACTTTGATCGGTAAACATATTTAGAGGAAACATGATGTTTTCTTCAACAGTCATACTATCAAATAAAGCCGATCCCTGAAAAAGCATGCCGATTTCTTTACGTACTTCAATGCGTTGCTCGTAGGTCATCGGTGTAAAATCGCGACCATCGTACAATACCGAACCCGAATCTGGCTGGTGTAAACCCACCATACATTTCAGTAGGGTGGTTTTTCCTGACCCGGAACCACCGATAATTAAATTGGTAACACCTTCTTCAAACTTCCCGGAAATGCCCTGTAATACATCGTTTCCAGAAAATGATTTATAAATATCTTTAATTTCGATCATTACAATAAAAGTTGAGTTACTAAATAATCACAAACAAGAATAGAGATACAGCTAATTACAACTGCTCTTGTACTGGCCTGCGAAACTTCTAAAGCACCACCACGAACATAAAAACCTTCGTAAGCTGGAACTGAGGTAATAATGAAACCAAATACAAATGCTTTAACCAAAGCAACAGTGATGGTATAAGGATTAAAATCAGTTGTAATACCCTGAATATATTCTGCTGGTGTAACTGCACCTGAAATTGAACCGCCAATATAACCACCAGTAATGCTTAAGAACATAGAAATAATTACCAACATGGGTACCATGGTTATTCCCGAAATAATTTTTGGTAAGATTAAATAACCTGGGGCGTTAATACCCATAATCTCTAAGGCATCAATCTGCTCGGTAACACGCATCGAACCGATTTCTGATGAAATGGCCGAGCCAATTTTTCCTGCCAGTACAATCGCACTAATGGTCGGACTTAACTCTAAAATGCTCGAATCCCGGTTTACGGAACCAATAATGGTTTTTGGAATAAAATCACTAACCAGCTGGAAAGCAATTTGTAAAGTCATTACTGCACCAATAAAGGTGGAGATAATGGCAATCAGACCTAATGAGCCTACGCCAACATAATCCATTTGTTTGGCGATTTCTTTCAGGTATATTTTCAGTTTTTCCGGCTTTCTGAATACAGACTTGAGTAGCAGGATGTATCTGCCGAAATTGGTAAAATTCATTCCGTATGTATTTGCTTAATTTAAATGATCATTCTTATACTACTACAAAGAAACGATAAAAAAGTTGTCGCTCTTCGCTAATTACAAAAATATTCGTGGTTTTGAATATAAATATGGTTTTTTGTCAACAAAAATTAAACCACAAAAGATGAAAGCTGTAATAACCGGAGCAACTAAAGGAATTGGCAGAGCGATTGCGATTAAACTGGCGCAAAATGGATATGATTTAATTCTGGTAGCGAGGGGCGTACAAGATCTCGAAGCACTTAAACAGGAACTCACACCTTACGGGAATGCTGTTTTTATCCATGCTGCCGATTGTTCGGTTAAAGAGGAAGTGTATGCGTTTCTAAATTCAGTAACCATAGGTTTTGATGATGTTAGCGTGTTGGTAAACAATGTAGGGATCTTTTTGCCTGGAAGTATGCTCGATGAAGATGACCAAACTTTCGAAAAACAACAACATCTAAATATCAATGCCGGTTATTATACGAGCAAGTTTTTTGGAAAAAAAATGCGTTCAGCAAAGCATGGGCATATATTCAACATCTGTTCGGTGGCCAGTAAGGCACCAGTAAAAAATGGTGGCAGTTATAGTGTAACAAAATCAGCGATGTTAAGTCTTAATCATGTATTGCGGCAAGAGTTAGCCCCTCACAACGTTAAAGTAACTGCGTTTTTGCCAGGCTCTACAAAAACTTCATCTTGGGAAGGAACAACAATCCCCGACGAAAAATTTGTACAGCCTGAAGATATTGCAGAAACATTATTCACCATTTTAAACTTAAGTAAAGGTGTAAACGTAGATGAGGTTTTGATTACCCCGCTAGATTTTTAACACAAAATGAACAACGTTATGGAAAAGAAGCTTTTTAGAAACGAACACGATAAGATGATTGCCGGTGTAGCTTCGGGACTTGCAGATTACATGCAGGTGGAGGTTACCATAATTAGATTATTGTTTGCATTATCGGCTATATTTATGGCTGGAGGTGGCTTGATTGCCTATATAATCATGTGGATTATTGTTCCGGTGAACAACGATCCGGCAGCAAGATTCTCAAAATTTAATGATTACTTCGGCAACAAAACACCAAACACACCGCCATTTGGAAGCGCCGATCCATTTGCTGGCCCGGCTAATCCTGGAAATGCAAATTGGACACAACCTGTTGATGGCACAACAAAAACACCTTTTGAAACACAGGCAGATTTTGGTAAATTCAATAAATCGAATGATACTGGTCGTACCATTGGCGGATTGCTCTTATTGGTAATCGGATGCTTTTTTCTGATGCGCGAAATGGATTTTATACCCGATTGGTTTAGTATCCGTAATTTATTCAGGTATATGTGGCCATTAATATTTATCGCCTTAGGTGTAAGTATTATCGCTAAATCAAAAAGAAAGAATGATTGGGCAGCTTTTCAGAACCAACAGCAGGCAGAACAGCAAAAAACTGCCGATTTTTCGGAAGCCGTTGTAGAAAACGAACCTACAACACCTGTTAACAAAGACGATAATTCAACAACCGCTAACCCTCAAGTATAAATAAAATGAAATTAGATAGATTAATTTGGGGTATCATCCTGCTTTTTATTGGCGGTGTACTTCTACTCGAAAACTTTGGCGTAATCGAATTTTATTGGCGTAACGTTTGGAGCTTTTGGCCGGTATTTTTGATTATTGCAGGTTTAAATATCCTGTTTAATAAAAACAACTCGCAAACAGGCAGCATGATTTCTATTGGAGTGCTGGTTGTAGCTTTATCATTCCTTTTTTATAAAGGACAGCAGGTGCCAGAACATGGTAACTGGTGGGGGCGCCATTTTAAAAAGGACATTGATGTTAATATCGATCATAATGATGGCGACAATGATGAAGATAATGATGATGATCACGATACCACAACATCCTATCACTCGAGTCTTTCGGAACCGTTTGTAGCCGCAGATAATGCCAAAAAAACAGTTTTGAATATTTCAGGAGGCGGAATCTCATTTAACCTTGATGGCGAAACTTCAGAATTGATTAGTGCAGATATAAAGAAAAAACATGGTAATTTTTCATTAAAGAAAGTACTTACCGATAGTGCAACAGTACTTACTTTCCAAATGGACGATAAAAAGAACAAATGGAATTTTGGCGACGGCGGCAATGATGTTGATTTTAAATTAAATAAAGGCGCTAACTGGGATATTTTAATGAAACTTGGTGCAGGCGAAGCAAATTTCGATTTTGCCGGTTACAAAGTGCGTACCTTCCGATTTGATGGCGGGGCAGCAGCATTAGATATTAAGTTCGGAGATTTGTTGCCAATAACCGATGTGATTGTAAAATCGGGGGTAGCTGATGTTAAAATCAAAGTGCCTACCAACTCGGGCTGCAGGATTAAAACGAAAACAGGTTTATCGGCAAAAGATTTCGATGGGTTTGAAAAATTGAGCGAGGGTGTTTACGAAACTTCGAATTACAAAACGTCTGCCAAAAAAATCTTTATCAATTTAGATGGCGGATTGAGTAACTTTGAGGTAAGCAGATATTAGGAAGGTTGGAAGGTAGAAGGCGTAAGGCTAAGACATCATTAACTGAAATCTTTATAAAGCCCTAATCCTGCAATCTTAAAATCTCATAATGCTGATCCAATCGAATGAATCCTGATCAATACACAGTCGTAATTAATGGTAAACCAGAGGGACCGTATAGTTTAACCGAACTGAAAGATTTAAACATCAGTGCGAATACTTTTATACGCAAACCCGGAATGGACGATTATAAAGAAGCTCATGCAATTCCCGAATTGCGTGAGCTTTTGGGTTTTAGCTATCAAAAAACTGCTCCCCAATATTTTGCCGCTTTCGATCAGCGTTTATTGGCAACTGTAATTGATCATTTTATCATTTTTGGGTTTTATACCGTGGCCATTTTAACGAGTTTTATCTTTATAGAAGGCAAAGATCAGCGGATGATGGCCTTTCTAATTCCATTCCCATCCATATTTATCATTAAACTGATTTATGGCAGCATTGCAGAGGCATCCAAAAGCCAGGCTACCATTGGTAAAAAATTGCTTAGTATTAAAGTGACCGATCTGGAAGGCAGCCGGATTTCTTTTGGCATTTCCCTGGTGAGAAATTTTTCTAAAATTTTATCCGTAATTCCTGTTTTTTTTGGTTACCTGTATAGTTTTCTCAATAAGAAGAATCAGTGCTGGCACGATATTGCCGCCAATACTTTGGTCATAAAAGACAGGTTAATTTAATCGGAAAAGCAGGGGCAATGCATCTATTTTCGTTAGTCGGGCTGTACGCTATATCTCTGATTAAACCTGTGAAACAAGCAAGCATACCACAAAATAATAAACAATAATGCTTAAATCGGAGGATGCCGCTTCCATCCCGTTTAGTGCATTTGGGCAGGTGCAATGATGCCAAACCCATCCACCGCTAAAAAATAAGCCTGATTGAGGCGATAGCGCCTGATTTCCTTCTAATGGGGACTAAAGCCGAAAGCGGAGCTGCATTCGCCAGGCAATACTGCCATTGCTTTTCAGAAAAAAACAAATTTAAATTCAGAAATTTCTCACGCAGAATAGACTCAGCACTGGCATAATTAAGCTGAACGTTTTCCATTTTGGTGGTTGGTTAAAAGATGTTAAATAACAATAAGCCATTGTACTATTTGTTAGTTTTAATAAAATTAAGCTAATCATATGTTGCGTTCACTTCTCACGGCAGTTTTTGCTTGCTATCAATTTACTTCTTTTTGCCAAACTTCAACAGATTCGTTAAAACCTGTTAAGGATGAATATAATTTAGGTTTCGAAAAAATAATCTCTGCTTCCAATTCTTTTGTTGGTTGGAATACTGGCATAACAAAAAGTGGCTTCAAGATAGGAGTAGATTCCGTTGAAAAACATAGTGGGAAATACTCCCTAGCAATCGAAAATATTGATCAAAATGTAGCGTCAAACTATGCCTTGACCGGTATGTTTATTCCAGCAAAATATGAGGGATCTAAACTAGAAGTTAAATTCTACTTAAAAATGGAAAATGTTAAAGATCATGTTGACTTTCCATTTAGAATTGATGATGAGGATAATGATAAAATAGAATTTACAAACCTTTTAGCTAAAAAAATATACGGAACCCAAGATTGGAAACAATATACCTTAAAGCTGCCCCTTCAAAAAGAGGCATCGAAAATTTATCTTTTTCCTTTGTTATATGGGCCGGGTAAAATGTGGGTAGACGATATTCAGATATTGATTGATGGTGTGGATATCAGTCAGGCAAAAATTAAAGCAGATTATAACCCTAATGCCCCACAAGCCATTAATTATGGCAGTAATGCAACGGCATCGGGCAGGGTGAAAGTGAAAGATGCCGAATTATATTACGAAACCTATGGGAAAGGCGAGCCACTGTTATTGCTACATGGAAACAGCCAATCCATCACCGTTTTCAAGAAGCAGATTAAAGCTTTTTCCAAAAGTTATAAAGTTATTGCTGTAGATACCCGTGGACAGGGGAAAAGTACCGATTCCAGTACTCAGCCACTTTCATACGACCTGTACGCTGAGGATATGAAAACCTTACTTGATTCTCTGCATATTGTTAAAACGAATATTTTAGGCTGGAGCGATGGCGGAAATACAGGTTTGATTATGGCTGTTAAATACCCGAAATATATCAAAAAACTTGCCGTTACCGGGGCATGTACAAATCCAAATGATGCCGTTTCAACCAGCACGCTTGAAGAAGTTAGTAAGGCTATTAAAAGCCTGGAAACAAAATCTGATGAAAAATCAAAGTATCAGGTTAAATTATTTACCATGTTGCTCACAGAGCCGCACCTTACTGCTCTGGATCTGAAAAAGATTAAAGCCCCGGTGTTGGTAATGGCTGGAGAGAAGGACATGATTTTAGAGAAGCACACCAAGTTTATAGCAGCTAATATTCCTAAATCACAACTTTTTATTTTTAAGGGCGCTTCACACTATGTGCCCGTAGAAAAGGTTTCCGAATTTAATACAGAAGTACTCACTTTTTTAAACCAGTAATATTTTCATCGGGATAAGTATTAGGTTTTGCTATCCGACATCTTTTACAACATTCCAACATTAAAACATTCCAACAATCCTTATCTTTGCAAACAGATGGAAAATATATTGGCAAAACATGATCTGGCTGGCGGATATTGCAACAGTTTAAGCACTTATTCGAGGTATTTAACCCGAGAAGTAAATATTGGAGATATCGCTTTGGGCGGGCATAATCCGATCCGGATCCAATCGATGACCACTACCGATACCATGGATACCCTAGGTACTGTAGAGCAGACCATCCGTATGGTAGAATCGGGTTGCGAATATGTGCGTATCACAGCTCCTAGCATTAAAGAAGCAGAAAATCTGGCCAATATTAAAAAAGAACTCCGTTTTCGCGGTTACCATGTTCCATTAATTGCTGATATCCATTTTACGCCAAATGCTGCCGAAATGGCCGCCAGGATTGTAGAAAAGGTGCGTGTTAACCCAGGTAACTACGCAGATAAAAAGAAATTTGAAAATATAGAATATACCCAGGATGCTTATAACGCAGAGCTGGCCAGGATTTATAAAAAGTTTATCCCATTAGTCAAAATCTGTAAAGAGTATGGTACGGCCATGCGCATTGGTACCAATCATGGTTCACTGTCCGACAGGATTATGAGCCACTACGGCGATACCCCTCGTGGAATGGTAGAGTCGGCAATGGAATTTATCCGCATGTGCGAAGACCAGAACTATTATAACCTGGTGATTTCGATGAAAGCCAGTAATACCCAGGTAATGGTGCAGGCATACCGTTTATTGGTCGAAACCATGGCGAAAGAGGGGATGAACTACCCTTTGCATTTGGGCGTTACCGAAGCAGGAGACGGTGAAGACGGCCGCATTAAATCGGCCGTTGGTATTGGAACTTTATTAGAAGATGGATTGGGCGATACCATCCGTGTTTCGCTTAC
Organism: Pedobacter psychrodurus; assembly: GCF_032678585.1. Lineage (GTDB taxonomy): Bacteria > Bacteroidota > Bacteroidia > Sphingobacteriales > Sphingobacteriaceae > Pedobacter > Pedobacter psychrodurus_A. The sequence continues at coordinate 42,353 of NZ_JAVTSN010000033.1, forward strand.
TGAAGATCCTGAATTTGAAGCCCCGGTTGCAAAAGCCCTGGCAGACCGCTACTCGAAAAGGAGTTCGGAGCTTGGAGTTCAGAGTTTTGAGTCGCCTGCAAAGGTCCCAACTCCCGACTCCAAACGCCCAACTTATTCCCCTTACGAATACAACCGCCGCATTACAACTCCAGTTCAGCATATCGGTGGGCATCATCATCCGGTTGTGATGATTGATGTTTCGAAAGAAAACTTAAAAGATCCCTACTTTTTAAGTTCGGTAGGCTATAACTACAGTGCCGGTCTGGACAAATACAATTTAGCCGATCAGGCTTGTGATTTGGCTTATTTAGGAGATAATCTGCCATCTTTTTCTTTCCCAGGGAACTTAAAACAGGTTTACAATTACCAAACCTGGTTAAAACTTCAGGATAAGAACAATTGTCATCCATTATTCTCGCTCGAAGAGTTTAATCAGGCAGCTCATAAAGATGAATTATTAAACTTTGTTGAAGTTGATGCAGGAACCTTCCAGCTTTCCAGCCTTCCAACCTTCCAACCTAATGTTGTTTTAATCCTCAAAACTTCCGCATCGCATGGAATGGCCGAACAAAGGACATTTTTTGTTGCTTTGCAAGAACAGAACATACAAATTCCAGTAATTATTAAAAGAACCTATCAGGATGCTGATGCCGATCATTTAATGCTGTATGCTGCAACGGATATTGGTGCTTTATTTACAGATGGTTTTGGAGATGGTATTTGGATTGATTCAGAAGGTCAAAATCTATCCTTAATTAATTCTACCAGTTTTGGGATTTTACAGGCCACCCGTACGCGTATCAGTAAAACAGAATATATTTCGTGCCCGAGCTGTGGTAGAACACTTTTCGATTTACAAGAAACCACACAACTGATCCGCTCGCGTACCGACCATTTAAAAGGCATAAAAATCGGCATCATGGGCTGTATTGTAAACGGCCCTGGTGAGATGGCCGATGCCGATTATGGTTATGTAGGTACCGGACCAGATAAAATTACCTTGTACCGGGGCAAAGAAGTGGTTAAGAAAAATGTAACTACAGCTTACGCGCTGGATGAACTGATCGACATTATCAAAGATGATGGCAATTGGGTAGAAAAGGTTTAATGATCTAAAGGTACCCAGCTCTGTCTCGTCACAGACCAGTATGATGTGTCATTTTATTTTCGGTCTGTGAGGACACAGACCGAGGAGTTATCCTAATGGTTTGTGTCTCACAAACCATTTTGCTTTATCTAGCATCATTTAAATTTCTAATCAATAAATCCTAAATTGCCTTAATGAACATCCCCGAGTTTCAAAACCTGTTTAACGAACTTCGAAACTGGCTGGCAGGCAAAGGCCTGGTTGGTGGCGAACTGATCTATTCCTATTTCTTTATCGGACTGGTTGGCGTTGTGCTGTTTCTGTTCATCACCATATTCGTAACCCGGCAGGTTTTTATTGGTGTGGTCAAAAGCGCCAAAACGAAATCCGACTGGCAAAAGGCCTTATTCGAATTTCGTGTTTTCAGGGCATTTGCTTTGATTTTTGGTGCTTACATCATTTATAATGTAGTTCCTTATCTTTTTATAGATTTTAAAAACTGGCTCTTTTACGCCTTGATTTTTGCTAAAATCTACATGGTTTTAGCGGTGATGTTTGCCATCAATGCATTTCTGAATGCTTTGGTTTCCATTATGGAATCATCAAAGAAATATGCCGATAAACCCATTAGGAGTTATAAGCAGGTTGCCAAAATTGTATTCTATATTGTTGGTTTTGTACTGATTCTGTCGATTATTCTTGGCGAATCGCCATTATATGTTTTTGGAGGTTTCGGCGCAGTTACTGCTGTTTTTATTCTGATTTTCAGAGATCCGATTTTAGGTTTTGTGGCTTCGGTACAAATGAGTGCCATCGATTTGGTGAGGGTAGGCGATTGGATTACCGTAGAGAAATATGGTGCCGATGGCGAGGTTACGGAGATTAATTTAACCACCATTAAAGTCCGCAACTGGGATAAAACAGTAACCATTGTACCCAGTTATGCCATTGTGAGCGAATCGTTCAAAAACTGGCGTGCCATGGAAGAAAGTGAAGGTAGGCGGATTAAAAGGCATATTAATATTAAAATTTCGAGCATCAAATTCTGCGATGAAGAATTGATCGGAAGGTTGCAGAGCATCGATTTTCTAAAAGATTACCTCAAAGAAACGCAAACTTTTATTGAGCGGTATAATGCTGAAAATACGGTAAATCCGAACAATCTGGTTAATGGGCGGCATATGACCAATATTGGAACTTTTAGGGTGTATGCAGAGAAATACCTGGAGAGCAATCCACATATCAACACCGATTTAACCTTTATGGTGCGCCAGTTACAGGCTACTGAAAACGGACTTCCAATCGAGATCTACGTATTCTCGAAAGAAAAGGGATTAAAACGTTTCGAAGAAGTAGCCGCCGATATTTTCGATCATTTATTGGCTGCGGTACCGTATTTCGACCTTGAGATTTTCCAAAGCCCGAGCGGCAGCGATATGCGTAATTTTGTGAGAAGAGGGGATGATTAGCAGGACAAGGTATTAATTAGTTTCGTATTTAATAATATAATCGATACTGTCCTTTACATACTCAATCATTTTTTGATTTTTAAAATCAAACCATAATTGTCTATATTCTCCTGAATTATCTATTTCATATTTAAATTCCCTGAAAGGTTTTCTTTTATTAAGCGCCTCGAGTAGTGTAACTTTTATCCGCGTATTATCGGGAAGCTCATCTGTAAAATCTTCCATAAACCTAAATGATTCCCTTGAATCCGGTTTTTCTATTTGCTTATAATCGCCAAAGTTTTCCTCTACTTCTTTAATGTCTTCATCCCATGCATCTGTATCGTTATAATCCATCAGCTGATCGCTTGGTAGAAAAATCAGTTTATTATTCTTTATATTCCAGTGGCACACGAAACCGCAATCGATCGTGTCTGCTATTTCTTTAATTTGTTCTGAAGTTAAAGCAGTCATAACGTTTAAATTATTCTTCACCCAAAAATATCAAAACCTTTTCACAAACTTTAAATAAAAGCGGTGGCAAAGTTTCGCTGGTATAAGGTTGTGTTGCCCCGTAAACATGATTGGCACCTTCAATTTTAACCAATCTGCTTGCCGGATTGACTTCTGCTAAAGTCTGCGCAGTTTCAAAGGGAACATTTACATCATCATCACCGTGAATAATCAGCCAGGGGATGTTTATGCGTTTGGCTGCAGCTATAATGTTTAATGCAGCTGCATTTTCCTCTAAATCTGCTAATAAAGTTACGTTTAAAGGCATCTGTTCTTTGGTGCGGGCATTGGTGACGAAGATTTTGCCATTCTTTTTCCATTCTGCTTCCTGTTCTTTTTTCCAGAGACTATTAAAATCGGCAATGGCGCTCCAAGTAATCAGTTTGTTAATCCTTACATCGTTTGCGGCTTCAATAATACACAAGCCACCGCCGCGGCTATGGCCGATAAGGTTTACTTTAGTTGTTGCACCATAGGCTTTTTCAATAAAATTGAGCACTGCATTTACATCAAAAAGCTCTTTTGATACCGTATTGCTGGCAAAGGCATCCATATCGGTTACATCTTTAGGGTCATTAACCGGTACACCACTATGTGATAAATTGAACTTGATATAACGGAAACCATTGCTGGCAAAATACCTGGCCACTAAATTATGGGCGCCCCAATCTTTAAAACCTTTAAAGCCATGTACAAAAAGAATAATGGGCGTATTTGGGTTCTTCTCATCAAAAGTGATATCGCCGATAATTAATTTTCCGTCAGCACCGCTAAGGCTAAAATTGCTTTGTATAATCATAATTTAAAGGATTTGATCTAAAATATAAACCTACGAAATCTAATTTTGTTGTGTGTTTTATGCAATAACTTGATGATATATTTATAGCGCTTAATGCAGGGAAACCTTTAATAGAACCAGAGACAGATGTTACCTAAACCCGATAGAAGTGAAAATACTTTTTGGTGCAATTACCCTCAATATGCTGTCGTGCTGAGGAACGAAGCATCTGCAACCAATGAAAAAGATTCTTCGTTCCTCAGAATGACAGAAGTTTAAAAAGATTGCAACGAATAGCGGGGACTAACCTAAAAGTAAAATGCTGGCTTTGCTTTTCAAATTAAAGAAATCGTTAGACTGTTTTTTTGTAATAATACCATGCCCAGCCGATAAACAATAACTGAAAAGGCAACCTTGCCCACGCTATAAATGGCGTTACCAATATTTTACCCAAAATGAACGGCGCCATTTGAATCATGTAGATATGGGCAGGCAAAAATGCAATCAACATGAGGATAATCAGTAGCGCTGCCAACTTTCTGGTCTTTGCAAACAGTAGTAAAAGCCCTAAAACGATTTCTATTATCCCTGAAAAGTAAATTAAAAAGCCAGGTACAGGCAACCATTTTGGCATGATTACGTAATATACTGCAGTGGATAAAAAATGGTTACATCCGGCTAGAACATAGAAAATGGCATATGCCCAGAGAAAAAACGTGCGAATTGCTTTATTCATGAAATCAATATAGTAAATTAATCGCCAGGCGCCTCTATTTAAAACCGTTCTAAATTGATGTAAATTACAGGTTAATGACAGTCACATGCCTTCACCCTGTTACTTTTGTATCCCGATAATAGTTAATAACGGAATCACTTGGAATATTTAAAAGTAATAGCTTTTACGCATCACCACATCGACCTGAAATCTTTAGGGAAATTAGTTATTTGTGATCAGAGTTTAGATAGCAGGTTGAAGAATGTTCAAGCAGAGCTTCCCGTTAGCGAAATTTTCTATATTGGAACTTGTAACCGTGTTGAGTTTGTTTTCCTTACCAAAGAGAAAACCGACAAGGAATTTGTAACGCGGTTTCTTACCGTTTTAGATATGGGCCTGCCTCCTGAGTTTATGGAACGTTTTCTGGATAACGTTTCTGTTTACGAAAATGAAGAGGCTTTTAACCATTTGCTCAGAACATCGTGTTCTTTAGAGAGTTTGGTAGTTGGCGAAAAGGAAATTCTTGCCCAGATCCGTAAAGCTTACGAAAACTGTCGCGATGCCGGATTTACCGGTGATTACATGCGCATGATCATGGATAGGGTAGTGAAAACGGCGAAAGAAGTTTATACCCATACCAATATTTCGAAAAACCCTGTTTCTGTTGTCTCGTTGGCTTACCGCAAATTAAAAGAGCTGAATATGTGTGGCAACTCACGTATCCTGATTATCGGTGCAGGCGAAACCAACCAGAATATTGCAAAATATCTTAACAAACATAAATACTCAAATTTCTCCATTTTCAACCGTACACTTTCGAAAGCCGAAACTTTGGCGGAAGAGTTAAACGGAAAAGCCTACAATTTAGAAGCGCTTGAAGATTTTAATGAAGGATTTGATGTCATCATTACCTGCACAGGTTCTACCGAAGCAATTATTAGCGAAGAATTGTACGCCAAGCTATTGAATGGCGAAACAGGCAAAAAGGTAATTGTAGATTTGGCCATTCCGAACGATGTTACCCCTGCGGTAATCCACAATAATCTTGTTCATTATATTGAGGTAGAATCGCTTAAAGAGGTGGCACGTAAAAATATCCAGGAACGTTACAACGAACTGGTGCATGCAGAAGAAATTATTAGCAATAACATTGCTGAGTTTTTTTATGTGTTGAAACAACGCCGTATCGAACTGGCCATGCAGGATGTGCCGCGTAAAATCAAAGAAATCAAAAATACAGCCTTAAATGGTGTATTTGCTGATGAAATCAGTCAGATGGACGAAGCATCGCGTGAGGTTTTAGAACGTGTAATGAACTACATGGAGAAAAAATGCATCAGCGTTCCGATGATTATGGCCAAAGAAATTCTGGTTAATCAACCGTAATCAGCTTAACCGCAAAGAGCTCGAGTTAATTTCCTTTTTTCCTGTCATTCTGAACACAGTGAAGAATCTTTTTTCTTTTAGATAAATCCTGAAAGCAATTCTCTTGTCGTCATGCCGAACTCGTGTCAACATCACGCATGCAATCAACTTAAATAGACTTACATTCCTTATATTGTTCAACCGCCATCTAACATAAGATTCGGATTTTATTTATGAGGTTGTAGCTTAGAGATTCTTCTTAGGCTAAGAATGACAAGTCACTTATGTAATGTCACAGAAATCCTTTAAATTATGCCTTCTGTAACCTCACTGTCTCATTTTTAAACAATTCATGGTATAAACCACTAATTAAATTAAATTTGCAACTCATTTAACCTTTATAGTGAAGAAATTAACCATCGGAACACGCGGTAGCGACCTGGCATTATGGCAAGCAAATCATATAAAAGATGAATTGGCAGCCATTGGAATTGAAGCAGAAATAAAAATCATTAAAACGCAGGGCGATAAAATCCTGAATTTAAGATTGGATAAACTGGAAGGCAAAGGCTTTTTTACCAAAGAACTGGAAGAAGAGCTTTTGGGCGGAACAATTGATCTGGCCGTACATTGCCTTAAAGATCTGCCTACCACACATCCTGATGGATTGATCATTGCCGCTTTGCCACCACGTGAAGAAGCGAGCGAATATCTGTTAATTTTAAAAGATTGTGTAGATGTTTCGCAAAAACTTTCGTTAAAAAAAGGTGCAATGGTGGGTACTTCGTCTAATCGCCGTAAAGCACAGTTATTGGGCTTACGGCCTGATCTTGAAATTGAAGATCTACGTGGAAATGTGCCAACGCGTATCCAAAAGCTTCGTGATGAAGATTACGATGCCATTCTGATTGCTAAGGCAGGAGTGAAACGTTTAAATCTTGATGTGAGCGATTTGCATGTAGAAGAACTCGAAACTACTGAGTTTATCCCGGCACCCGCACAGGGCGCTTTGGCTATTCAGATCAGGGAAAACGATACTGAGCTTTTTGAGGCACTACAGAAACTGCACGATCCGGAAACTGCCGAAACGGTAAATGTGGAACGTAAGGTGTTAAACCTTTTCGAAGGTGGTTGCCACATGCCTTTGGGTTGTTATTGCCAAAAGGAAAATGGAAAATTCGAAATCTGGACGTCGAAAGCTGAAACCGCCGATCACTTTCCCGAACGTTTGTTTTTACGTGCCGATACGACAGAAGGGTTAGCAGAAAGAATTGTGGCCAAATTTAATGTAGAAAGAAAGAAACCGGCAAAGGTTTTTATCTCACGCGAAATTGGCGAACACAGTTATTTCCGCAGAGCACTGGAAAATAATAATATCGAAATAGAAGGACGCTCGTTAATCCGTACGTTCCCAATAGTAACTGTTTTAGATCAGTTTATCTTAAGGCATCTGGATTGGATTTTCTTCAGCAGCCGGAACAGCGTTGAATATTTTTTCAATTTAAAACCGCAATTGCCAAAGAAAACAAAGTTTGGTGTAGTGGGAAGAGGATCGGAAGATGCGCTACGTAAATTTGGTCATATTGCCGATTTTGTTGGTACAAGTGGTGATATTACCGAAGTAGCAGAAGATTTTGCGCAATTGGTTGGTGGTCAGCAAGTATTATTTCCAAGAGCGCAGGATTCGTTACAATCTATTCAAAAATCGTTACCAGCAGACGCTAAAATTATTGATCTGCCGATTTATGAAACGGTAATAGAAGAGGATATCGACCAGAGTTATGCCGATGTGCTGATTTTCACCAGTCCATCTAATGTTGACGCTTATTTCGCCGATAATTTATTGGCGCCGGGGCAACAGGTAATTGCGATTGGAAACTCTACCGGAAAGAAATTTGATGAAATGGGAGTGAAATATGCTTTGCCTTATTCGCCTGATGAAATTGGATTGGCCGAAGCAGTGTTTGGGATAGAGATGAGGTAAAGGATAGGAAGGTCGAAGGTTTAGGGTCGAAGGTTGAAAATACTTTTATCTTGATACTTATATCTTGATACCTAATACTACAATCTCGATACTAAATCCAAAATCTGTGTAATCATCCAATCTGTGTAATCAATCCGAAGGAAAAAATAGAAATATACTCAAGTCTTGATACCCGATACTATAGTCTTGATACCCGTTACTAAAATCTTGATACTCGATACTTTAATCTTGATACCTGATACTATAGGCTTGATACTAAATACTTAAAAGAAAATGTTAAACCGTCCGCGTAGATTAAGGAAAAACCCATTGGTGAGAGAGATGGTGGCCGAAACCCGGTTATCGAAAAATATGTTTGTGTACCCTTATTTTATAGTGCCAGGCAGTAATGTTACCCATGCTATTGATGCCATGCCAGGTGTAAACCATTATTCGGTTGATACCCTGGTAAAAGATGTTGAGGCTGGAATGAAAAAAGGGCTTAATAAAATTATGCTTTTTGGGGTTGGCGACGAGAAATCGGAAGATGCGAAATCTGCCTACCACGATCATTCCCTGGTGCCAACTGCAGTTCGTGAATTAAAAAAGCAATTCGGTGATGATTTATATGTAATTACTGATGTTTGCGTTTGTTCTTATACCACTCATGGTCATTGCGGTATTTTAGAGAACGATTACGTTCAAAATGATAAAACGGTTGAGGTAATTGCAAAAATGGCTTTAACGCATGCTGAAGCTGGTGCAGATATGTTTGCGCCGTCGGATATGATGGATGGAAGGATTGAAGCCATGCGTAATCTTTTAGATGAAAATGGTTTTGTAAATGCGGCCATTATGAGCCATGCTACAAAATTTGCTTCTGCCTATTATGGCCCTTTTAGGGAGGCTGCAGACTGTGCACCAAGTAAAGGCGACAGAAAAGCCTATCAGATGGATTTTAGAAACCCACTGGAAGCTTTACGCGAAGCACAGCTTGATGAGCAGGAAGGTGCTGATGTGTTAATGGTGAAACCAGGTTTAGCTTATCTGGATATTATCCAACGGTTAAAACAAGATACCAATTTGCCAATTGCGGTTTACAATGTATCAGGCGAATACTCAATGGTAAAAGCGGCTGCCGAACGGGGATGGATAGACGAGCAAAAAGTAGTAATGGAAACCATGCATGCCTTCGCCCGCGCAGGCGCAAGCATTATTACCACTTACCATATTAAAGATATTTTAAATAACGATTGGCTATAGAGGTGGAAGGTTGAGGGTTTAAGGCTTAGGGTTTTCCTTGCTAATCTGATATTTCCATTTCATAAATAACAAATAGGTATTTAGTGTTTTATAAGTTTTGGCTTTATGCCTTAAACCTTAAGCCTTTTACCTTATACCTTAACAAAAATGTTAGATTCATTAAAAAAAATGTTTTCAGGCAACGAAGCCGATATTCCGGTAAATACAGGAAGTAAACCTGATATTTCGAGGGTTAAATCTGCAGAACTGTACGAGAAATCGAAAACCTATTTCCCTGGTGGGGTAAACTCTCCGGTAAGGGCTTTTAAATCTGTTTATGGTACACCACTTTTTATCGAAAAGGGTGATGGCTGTTATATCTGGGATGCCGATGGTAATCAGTTTATTGATTTCTGTGGAAGTTGGGGCCCGTTAATTTTGGGACATAACAATCCTAAAATCCGTGAAAAAGTTACTGAGGTAATGCAGAATGGAATGAGCTTTGGCGCACCAACAGCTTTAGAAAATGAATTGGCAGAGCTGATCATCAAAAACAACCGTTTTGTAGAGAAAATCCGTTTCACCAGTTCTGGTACCGAAGCGGTAATGTCGGCAATACGTTTGGCGAGAGGTTTTACTGGTCGCGATAAAATTTTAAAATTTGAAGGTTGTTACCATGGTCACAGCGATTCGCTTTTGGTTAAAGCAGGTTCGGGCCTGGTAACTTTTGGCGAAACTTCTTCAGCTGGTGTACCAAAATCTTTTGCCGAAGAAACTATCGTAATTCCTTTAAATGATAAAACAGCTATTGAGCAGGCTTTTGCCCAGTTTAAAGATCAGATTGCTGCGGTAATTATTGAGGGAATCCCCGCAAATAACGGTTTGATTATTCAGGATGAAGAGTACATTCATTTCTTACGTAAAATCTGCACAGATAACGGTTCACTTTTAATTTTTGATGAAGTAATCACTGGTTTCAGGGTGGGTTTTGAAGGTGCCGCTGCACATTATGGCGTTACACCCGATATTGTTACCTATGGCAAAATTATCGGTGGAGGCTTGCCGGTGGGTATGTATGGTGCACGTGCGGAAATTATGGCACACATTTCTCCTGATGGCGGTGTTTATCAGGCAGGAACTTTATCTGGAAACCCAGTGGCTATGGCAGCTGGAATCGCTACATTAACAGAACTGAATAAATCAAGCTTTTATAAAGACCTGAATGCAAAAGCACAAGAATTTGTGGCCAGCATCCAACGTTTTGCAACAGCAAGGAATTATAAATTCAAGGTATTTACCATTGGATCCATCTTCTGGTTTGCTTTTACGGATAAAGATAAAATCCAATCGGCTGATGATATTGATGCAAGCAGCATGGAGAAATTCAAAATCATGCACCGTGAGTTATTAAATAGAGGAATTTATTTAGGTCCATCGGGATATGAAGTTGGTTTCGTATCTTCAGCACATACGAAGATTGAATTAGAGAAAGCGAAACGTGCTATTTTTGAAGCGTTGGATCTGGTATTTAAGAAATAAGGCTTTATCTAAAGATCGTCATTGCGAGGAACGAAGCAATCCTACTACAATCGCTAGGCTTTAAACCCTATAACATTAAGATTGCTTCGTCGTTCCTTCTCGCAATGACGGACAAGAAACAATCAGTGTAATCAACCCGAAGGAAATGAAGAAATCTATAATTATATTTTACGCATTATTGCTGTACGCGTTAATTCAACTCATTTCGTGGGGTACTTTGGTGGTGCGTTTGCAGCCGAGCCGTATGACGATGATTATGGGCGAAGGATCGGTATTTTTGTTTTTGCTCTGCATTGGTGGTTATTTTCTGCATCAATCGTTAAAACGCGAGGATAAATTAAGGGAACAACAGCAAAACTTCCTGATGTCGATTACGCACGAGTTAAAATCTCCTTTGGCAGCCATTAAACTTTCTATCCAAACTATTGTTAAAAGAGATTTGGATAAAGCCCGTCAGGTTTCGTTACTGAATAATTCGTTAAAAGACATTGAGCGATTGGATGATCTGGTTGAAAATATGCTATTGGCTACCAAGATCGAAAACCGTTCTTATACCTTTCCGAAAGAAGAATTTAACTTCTCAGAATTGGTGTATAAAATTACAGACCGTTTGCAGGTTCATTCTTGTGGCAACGAACAATTGATCAGTGCCCAAATTCAGCCAAATTTGCAGATAATGGGTGACAAATTTGCCTTATCGTCAGTAGTGACCAATTTAATTGAAAATGCGGTGAAGTATTCGAGCCCATGTGATGAGATTAATGTGCATTTAAACGATGTGGACGGTCATATTCATTTAAGTGTGATCGATAAAGGGCCAGGTATTTCAGATGCCGAAAAAATGTTGATATTTGATAAGTTTTACCGCGTTGGTAACGAGAATGTCAGAAAAGCGAAAGGAACAGGTTTAGGCTTGTTTATTGTGAAAGAGGTTTTACAATACCATGATGCAGATATTACAGTAAAAGACAATCTGCCCCAAGGAAGTATTTTTGAAGTAACATTTAGTTAATCTCAATTATGTCACAAAAATTAAGAATTCTATTGGTAGAAGACGAGGATCACTTGTTAGATGCTATCAAATTAAACCTCGAACTTGAGGGTTATAAAGTTCACGCCGTTAAAGATGGCAAAACCGCTCTTAAAATTTTTAAAGAAGAACGCTTCAACCTCATCATTTTAGATGTGATGTTGCCTGAAATGGATGGTTTTCAGGTTTGTGAAACAATCCGTTTAGAAAATGCAGAAGTTCCAATTATGTTTTTAACAGCTAAAAATACTTCGGAAGACCGTGTATTGGGTTTGAAAAAGGGAGCTGATGATTATTTGGTTAAACCATTCAATTTAGAAGAATTAATTCTTCGTGTTGGTATTTTGGTTAAACGCAGTTTAAAATCTGACGATTTAAAAGAATTGAATTCTTACAAAATCGGCGATAAAACGATCTATTTTAACTCTTTCGAATTGAAACATGATGATGGTACCATCACACCGTTAACCAAAAAGGAAACGATGTTGTTGAAACTGTTAATCGAACGTAAAAACGATGCAGTTTCAAGAGAGCAGATTTTAGAAACCGTTTGGAATTATGATGTTTATCCATCAACCAGAACGATTGATAATTTTATTTTGACGTTCCGCAAATATTTCGAGCCAGATCAAAAAAACCCAGTTTATTTCCACTCTATCCGTGGGGTAGGTTATAAATTCACCGATAGTCATTAATGTACAATAATAAGGGCAGATATGCTTTAATGGCAGTTTTTGTGCTTGCTGCATTGGTTTGTGTTTTTTACTATCAATACCAGTTGGCCGCTGTTTCAGGGCTTTTATTTGCCTTTGTTGTTTGGAGCCATTTTAAACATGGTTCGGTATTAATGGCATCGAAGCATTTCAAAAATAACGAATTCGCTAAAACCAAAGCTTTATTGGCTGAGGTGGCTAAACCAGAACGTTTGGCCAAAAGCCGAAGAGGTTATTACGAATTTATGAAGGGCAATATGGCTTTGAAGGAAGAAGACTATGATAAGGCTGAATATCATTTTCAGCTGGCCAGTCGTTTTCCGGTAGGGGGTAAGAATGAAAAATCATATGTACTGATCCATTTGGCAAATCTTGCTTTACGGAAGAAAGATAGAGAAAGAGCAGAAGCATATACCAAATTGGCCAAAGAACTTGCTGAAACACAACGATCGAAAGATATTATCGTTAAAATTGAAAAAGAAATAAGCAAAATATAATATTAGTATTGTCATTTTGAATAACGAAGCACCAGTTTAGGAATAAAAAGGTACTTCGTTTTTTTTTTATTTATACCTTTGCGGAATTAAAATTTTAGCCCACTCGTCATGCTGAACTTGTTTCAGCATCTTTTTTGCTATTAAGACCCTGAACTAAATTCGATAGCTATCGGATCAGGGGGACGTTGAACAAAGGACACCAAATACAAATCATGAAGAATAATTTATTTTTAGACGCTGCATTTTCAAAACAAACCGAACGCCCGCCAGTATGGATGATGCGTCAGGCAGGTCGTTTTATGCCACAATATTGGGAAATTAAAAACAAATACTCTTTTTTAGAGATGTGTAAAACTCCCGAAATTGCTGCTGATGTGACCATGTTACCTGTTGATTTGTTGGATATTGATGCCGCGATTTTATTCTGTGATATTTTGGTAACTGGCGAGGCCATGGGTGGCGATTTGAGTTTTACACAAGGTGTTGGCCCTAAGTTTGCCAACCCGGTACGTAATGCCCAGGATATCGAAAACTTAAATGTCGACTGTCTGGACGAATTGCAGTACGTTGCTGATGCGATTAAAGTGATTCAGCAACGGTTGGATTGCAGAATCCCATTGATCGGTTTTGCAGGTGCACCCTTTACCGTAATGAGTTATTTAATTGAAGGCGGTTCCTCTAAAGATTTCAAATTAACCAAGCTTTTTATACACAATCAGCCAGAACTGGCACACAAACTTTTAGCTAAAATTGCAAAAGTAACGGCCGATTATCTGAATCTTCAGATTGCTGCTGGTGTTAATGCGGTTCAAATTTTCGACAGTTGGGCACTGGCTTTATCGTGGAACGATTATCAGGAGTTTTCTCACCGTTATATTCAGGAAATTATTGCCAACCTAAATAGAAAAGATATTCCTGTGATTTCTTTCTGTAAAGGAAGTTCTGTTTTTGCACCGATTATGGCAGAAGCCAAACCAGATGTAATTTCAGTGGATTGGAATGCCGATTTATTGAATATTAAAAATGCTTTGCCACAAGGTATTGCTGTTCAGGGGAATTTAGATCCACATATTTTATATGCCGATAAAGCAGTAATTAAAGCACAGATTCATAAATTATTCGAACGCATGCGCGGTACTGAAGGATTTATCTTCAATTTAGGTCATGGTATAATGCCTGATATCCCTTTCGATAACGTGAAGTATGCTATTGACGTAGTGAAGGAGTTTAGATATTAACTGAATCATTTGATTTTTGTATATTAGCTTTATAACTCAAATAGCATGACTGTTAAATCGTTAAATGATGAGGATAAGCTGCCAATTAAACAATTAATTAAAGCAGTTAATAAGAAGATGGAAGATGTTCTAAGGGTTGTTGATGCTTTAAATTTAGGTAGAACTGAAGTGAAAGCAGATGGCGTTTATAGAACATTTAATAATGGTGATGTTGTTAAGATAGCAGAAGGTAATTTTAAAAGAAGAAGAGTTTCTGTAAAGAGAATTAAGCTTTTTTAATGCCCAAAAAGCCCAAATTAAGGATTTTTGCAGGACCAAATGGTTCTGGTAAAACTACTTTGTTTGATTCTATAAAATCAAGCTATTTCTCGACCCGGATTTTTGTTAATGCAGATTTATTGGAAGAAGAATTTACGAAGAAGAATTTTTTAAACTTATCTAATTTTGAAATCAACGCTACTAATGAAGATTTTGAATCGTTTTGCTTTAAAAATGGACTTTTCATAAAAGCTGGATTTAACAAAAAAACTTGGAACTTGGCTGTTAGAGAAAATGTTATTGTTAAAGCCATATCTGGCTCAATAATTTATAATTCTTATCATTTTGCCATTATCGCTGACTTTATTCGATACTCATTAATTGAGACTAAAAAGTCATTTAGCTTCGAAACGGTATTTTCACACCCCTCAAAATTGGATCTTATTGATTTTGCTCATCTTAATAATTATAAGGTATATCTTTATTTTATTGGTACAGAGACACCAAAGATGAATGTAGAACGCGTAAAGGATCGGGTTTTGAAAGGAGGACATGTGGTTGATGCAGAAAAGATTGAGAAGCGCTATTTTTTGACAATGGATTTATTAATTGATATGCTTAAAAAGGTGGATCAAACTTATCTTTGGGACAATTCTGAAACACAGAATTATGTTGGCGAAATTTGTGATGGGATATTAGATCTACAACTTACCGATATCCCAAATTGGATTGATACCTATATCTTGAATAAAATTAAATAATGATAGAAACCTTAGAGCCATTTTACTTCTATTTCCTTGCAGTACACATTGTATTTGTAATCAGCTGGATGGCAGGACTGTTTTATATTCTGAGTCTTTTTATTTACCATACCGAAGCAAACGATAAACCTGAACCTGAAAAGGGTATCCTCCAGAAACAGTTTGTTAAAATGGAAGCTACTTTATGGAAAATTATTGCAACTCCGGCAATGATTATTTCTGTTTTGGCAGGGGCTTCTATGCTTACCCTACATCCTTTTTTACTACAAATGGATTGGATGTGTGTTAAGCTTGGTTTTGTGGTTGGATTGCTTATCTATCATTTCGTTTGCCAAAACATCGTTAAACAGCTTAAAAACAATCAATACAAGCTAACAAGCTTTCAGTTGAGGTTATGGCGCGAGCTGGCTACCATTTTTATGATTGCCATTGTGTTTGTGGTGATTCTTAAAAATGCGATCAACTGGATTTATGGCTTAATTGGTATAATGGGCGTTGCCATGGCGATTATGATTGCAGTTAAATTGTATAAAAACTATCGAAAAAAGCGTGGCGAATAGCCTTGGAACCACAAAGCCACGGAGGCACCAAAAAAAATACTTGCAATCAGAATCCCTACAAAAACTTTGTGTTCTTTGTGCCTTAGTGGTCAACCCATATTAACTTTGTTTCCTTTTCGTAAACTTGCATCAGCTTCCTGATACTTGATACCCGATAGTTGATAATTTAATAAAAAACTATCCTAAATTTGGGCGATAAAATCAAAGCGCATGTTTACAACTACAGGTCTGAAAAAGGCCTTACTCTTAATACCCTTTCTTTTTAGTGCTTATTTTGCTTCGGCCCAGTTTAACCAATCGGCTTTTGAAAACCGGATCCGACCTGATAGCAGTTTAACCAACGAGGTCCACTTTAATTTTTACAATTTAAACTATGTTCGTAATTACGAGTATACAAACGATTTTCACGATGGTTATACTTTGTACGGTACGCAGTTGCAACCTCAAATTGTGTATTATGCGCATCCTAATCTGGCCATTACAGCAGGGGCATTTATTAGAAAGGATTTTGGCAGAAATGGGATTTCTGATGCGAAACCTTTATTCAGCGTAAAATACCATAAAAGAAACCTCACCCTGATTTTTGGAAGTTTAGAGGGTAATATTCAGCATAAATATATCGAGCCTTTATACGACTTCGAAAGGACCATCACTACGCCGATCGAATATGGCACGCAATTATTGGTGGAGCGTAAGAAATTTACTTTGGATGCCTGGATTGCCTGGCAGAAAATGATTTATAAAGGCGACCCCGCTAAAGAAGAAATTATTGGTGGTTTATCAACAGAAAGTTTTTTAATAAAAAACGATGACTGGAAATTAAGTATTCCTGCACAGTTTTTGGCTTTTCATCAGGGGGGACAAATTGATGTACTTAAGGAAATTCCAATTACGACCATGTTTAATGGCGCAACAGGTATAAAGTTACATAAAGATATTAGTGGTAATATTAAACAGGTATATACCGATAACTATATTGCCGTTTACAAAGATTTGTCTCCTGATAAAAGAAAAGCATTTGAAGGTGGCTTCGGTTTATGGTTAAATGCTGGTGTAGAAAGTAAATGGGGAAGTTTGGTGGCCTCTTACTGGAAAGGCAATAACTTTATTTCGATTAAAGGTATGCCGCTGTACGAATCGGTATCTGATAACCTGTACAGTCAGGGGTTGAAGCAAAGTGCCAGAAACATTGTTTCGTTACGTTATGCTTACCAAAAAGAATTAATTCCACATTTATACCTTGATGTGCGTTTCGAACCGCATATCGATTTAGACAATACCGATAAACAACTTCAGTTTAACCATTCGTTTTTCTTAACCTATAAACAGGATTTCAAATTGTTTAAGGTGAAAAAGGAGGGAAGGTAGAAGGTAGTAAGGCGGAAGGTTTAGAGAGATAAAGCTCATTCCATTTCAAACCTCGTAGGTTTTCGAAACCTACGAGGTTTTTTTTATTTTTAAACTGTTCCTGGTTTATAAACCCGATAGCAGCGATTCCGATTCTTCATCGGAAGTAGCGAATAGCGGGACTGCTGCTCCCGATGAAATGCGGCATGTTCATTTTCAAATAAAAAATCTATATCTTTCTTGAAATTTATTTAAACTATATCTTGTTGATAATCAATTAATATAGGGATAATTTTAATTTTATTTAACTTTTTTTTACTCCCCATGCAACCATTGTTTGTGATTGCCCATCTTCTATATACAAACACACAATGAAATTGACGCGAAGCTATACGATAAACGATTTGATGGAAGGCTGCAAAGCTGGCGACCGGAAGATGCAAGAGCTGCTTTATAAGCAAACTGCATCGAAAATGTTAGCCGTTTGTATGCGCTACGCCAAGGATAGGATGGAGGCAGAAGATGTATTGCAGATGGGCTACATCAAAATCTTTCAAAAAATAAAAGAGTATAGGGGGGATGGTTCTTTCGAAGGCTGGATTAGAAGGGTTATGGTGAATACTGCCATTGAAAGTTACCGTAAAAATTTACGCAGCTTAAATGTGGTGGAGATAGATGAAGCTTATGAACAACCATCAACCGGATTTGATTTTGGTACTTTAGGCATGCAGGATTTGATGAAAGTAATCCAAAAACTGGCAGATGGTTACCGTATGGTTTTTAACATGTATGTAATAGAAGGTTATTCGCACAAGGAAATTGGAGAAACGCTTGGCATCTCAGAAGGCGCGAGTAAATCGCAGCTATCGAGAGCAAGAGCAATATTAAAAGAAGAAATTATAAAAATGGAGGGATTTGGTTATGCAACCTATACGGGATAAGGATTTTGATCAATTGTTTAAGGATGCTTTTGCTGATGCAGAAGTAACACCTTCGAGAGATTTATGGAGCAATATTGAAAGCGAAATAACCCCTAAGAAAAAAAGGATCATACCAATTTATTGGTTATCGGCAGCAGCTGTATTATTGATCGCTACCATAGGGATATTGGTTTATCAACAACAAAATACCAGCAGCGAAGGCAAACAATTGGCCAGTAATACCATTGAAACAACCAAGCCAGTAGTGCAGGCTCCAATTGTTAAAGATACTGTTACTAAAATAGTTGAACCAGTTGAAAATATAACACCAGTTTTGCCGGTTCAACGTAAATCGGTAAGCGCTGTTGCTAAAACAAAGGTTAAACAAGAGCTTATTAAACCTGTAGAAAAACAGCGCATCGTTACCGCACCTGAAATGCAAAAACAGGAAGCTGTATTGGCTAAAGTTGAGGAGCCTAAAAAAGATATTAAAACAAAAATTGAAGAGGCCATTCTGCAACCAAAGGAGGAAACTGTAATTGTTGCTAACCCTACAGCTGTTAAAATAGACGAGCCTGTTAACGACAATGAACAAAGCAATAAAGGTATCCGTAATGTTGGCGATGTGGTAAACCTGATCGTTAACAAAATGGACAAAAGAAAAGATAAACTGATCCAGTTCCGTACCGATGATGATGATTCTTCTTTATCATCCATCAATATCGGCCCGTTTAAAATAGGGAAACGCAAAAAATAACAGTTTTCAGTCGGCAATTATCAGTACACAACATTAAATCATTCACTCCTAGGGTTGATCAGGATTTACAGATTTTAGGATTACAACATTAAAACCAATCACTCATTCAATAACTCAAAAAAACACACATAGATATGAAACGGCTAATTTATACAACACTTTTGGTAAGCGGACTTGCCGGTGTTATGGCTCCTAGTGCTTTTGCGCAACAGGATAGTACCAAAAAGAAAATGGATTACAGCGAAGGTCATGGCATCATGATCAAATCCAAATCAGCTGATTCAGCAAGAAAAGGCCGTTTCGTAGGTGGAATTACTTTTACCAGGGTTGATTGGGGTTTCTCCAGGTTAATCGACAATGGAAGTTTTAATTTATCTCCTAATAACGATTTCTTAGATTATAAAGGCGGTAAAACCAGTACATTTTCTTTTGATATCTTGCAATTGGGCTATCGTTTCAATTCTAATTTTAAGGTGTATGTTGCCGGTGGATTTGACTGGACCTTAATCCGCTTAAGAAAAGATATCACTATCGCTAAAAACTCGAGCGAATTTGCATACACTGATCAGGCACCTGTGCATTTCTCTAAAAACCGTTTCTCGAGCAGTTATGTGCATATTCCATTGAACTTTGAATTCCGCACTGGCGAAAACAAAAACAGCAAAAGATTTTACCTGGTTTTAGGTCCGGAGGTGAGCTTTTTGTTAAACGGAAAAATTAAACAAGTGAGTGAGGAGCGTGGTAAAGAAAAACAATATGACAGTTACCACTTCCAATCGGTTCGTTATGGAGGTACCATTAGATTTGGTTATGGCGGCATCGGTTTGTTTACCAAATATTACTTCAACGATATGTTTACCACCGCTCAGCAAGCTGGTTTAAAAAATATGAGCTTCGGGCTTACTTTCGGACTAAACTAAGCCATATCAATTAAATAGACTGATTATGTCTCTCCTTTAGGAGAGATGTCCGAAGGACAGAGAGGTTAACACACAATAAAACAGATCCTGTTTCGGTTAGGCGAAACAGGATTTTTTAGTTTTCCCTCTTTACCCTAAACCTTCCACCTCAAAACCCTCTACCTTTTTCTTATCTTTACCGCGTGAGCAATACCCTAATCAGCGTTAAAAATTTAACCAAACAATATCAGGCAGAACAGGCCGGAGGCATTAAAAATGTAAGTTTCGAAATCAAAAGGGGCGATGTAGTAGCCATTATTGGCGAGAGTGGCAGTGGGAAATCGACCCTGTTGAAATCCATTTACGGGCTATTGAAAACTGATGAAGGCGAAATCTTTTTCGAAGATCAGCGGGTTAAAGGTCCAGACGAGCAATTGATACCAGGCCACAAACAGATGAAAATGGTTACGCAAGACTTTTCGCTGAATATATATGCGAAAGTGTATGATAATATTGCCTCACAGCTATCGAATACCGATCTTAAAACCAAAGCCGAAAAAACGCTTCAGATCATGGAGCACCTTCGGATTTTGCCACTTCAAAATAAAAAAATCATTGAACTGAGTGGGGGGGAGCAGCAGCGTGTGGCCATAGCTAAAGCAATGGTTGCCGATACGCAGGTTTTATTGTTGGATGAACCTTTTAGTCAGGTTGATGCCTTATTGAAGAACCAACTGCGCGCTGATATTAAGCGGGTCGCGTCAGAAACGGGTGTTACTGTAATTTTGGTTTCTCATGATCCTGCCGATGGTTTATTCCTGGCTGATCAGTTGCTCATTCTGAAAAACGGAGAATTGTTACAAACGGGAAAACCATCCGAAATTTATCAGCATCCCAAACACATTTATACGGCTCAGATTTTAGGCAATGCCGTGGTTTTATCGAAAACTGATGCCGAAAAAATCGGGTTAAAAACACAAAAAGAATCCGTGGTATTTTATCCCGAATGGGCCGAAATCAACAGCAACTGGAGCAGCAGACGTTTTGAAGTAAAAGACGTATACTACAAAGGTTTTTACGACGAATTGCTTTTAGAAAGAAATGGCGTGAATATCCGTGCCTTACAATTGAACAGAGGAGAACATAAAAAAAATGACCACGTTCAGTTGAATATTAGTCATTTTTTAGAGTTTTAATTGTAGTTATAACTTTTGTATTATTATTAAAAAGTTATAAATATAACTTTTTAATATATCAAGGGATACAACATGTTTACATCCGCGACTTTTTAATGTGGGAAAATTAGCACATAAAAAAAACGACCATGTTCAATTGAACATTAGTCGTTTTATAGTTTTAAAATATCCTGGGTTTAATTTCCAGCGTAATCAGATGGAATAATAACAACCTTTACTAAAGTATTATAGTTCGGTGGAACTGTAGCTGTTAAATTATTGGTGTCTTGAACATCAAACCTTAAACCTCCATTGGAAACTTTATAGCTAAAAGCGTTGTAATTGAATGTATAAGGTAATTGGATATCACCATTTGGATCACTAGGGTGCTCAAAATAAACTAGAACACCTTCGTCATCTAATGTTACTCCATCAATAGCAGCTAACGGCTTACTTACAGAATAACTCCCATTGGCGTTGCGCACCCATTCATTTGAGTTAATCGTGAAATTATAAGTTTTGGCTCTTAATTCTTGATAGACAGTTTCTTTTTTGCAAGATGCCAGACCTAGTGTGACAATGCAAAGCATTAAGATGGTAAGTTTTTTCATGTTGATTAGTGTTTTATTTGTGTGTATGATATTGCTATTACAAATCTGCTGCCAAAAAAATAAAATGCATGATTTATGGATTAATTATTGTGCAACAGATTAAATACACAACTGTTAGCATCCAATTTTTATTAGATATGAAGCTCTTTTTCCGCCTTTTGCCCTGGTTAATTTTAATCGTTGCAGGCTACTTATTTATCTCCAAAAAGTTTAGTATCAATACCTCTGTAGAAAGCAAACATCAGCTTCTGGTGGAGAAAATTGAAGCCATTGGCAAATTAGAGCTGGTGAGGTACCAGATCAGTGATGTTTTGGAACATAAAAATAAAACCGATTTTTTACCTGAAGCGAGTGTTTTACTGATTGTTAAGGCCGAAGCAGTAGGTTGTATCGACTTAACAAAAATTACCAGAGCAGATATTGATATTGATGCGGACACCGCTGTAGTAAATTTACCACAGCCCGAAATTTGTTATGTGAAAATCGACCATAAAAACTCCCGGGTTTACGATACAAAAATGGCTTTCTTCCGCGAGGCGAGTTTGGTAGACGAAGCCTATAAAGCAGCCGAAAGACAGGTGACTGCCGAAGTTAATAAATCGAGTATATTATCGCAGACCAAAACCAATGCTACAACGGTGCTTAAACCAATTATAGAAGGCTTGGGTTATAAGAATGTGAAGTTTACCTTTAATTAAGGCTTAAGGTGGAGGGTTTAAGGTGTAAGGTTTAGGGCGATCTTCACATAGTGTCGTCATCTCGACCGGAACGCAGTGGAGCGGAGAGATCTGCCTCGAGATAGATTTCTCGACTGCGTTGCTCCGCTCGAAATGACGGCATTTATTAATATATACCCAAATAATATATGCCTAACTTCCCGACTCCCGACCTCAGTCTTATTTCAAAAAATCTCCCCTATGCGGATTAAAAATATCGATCAACAATCCGGATTCTAAGCAAAGTACACCATGAAATACATTGGTTGGGGCAAAGAAAACATCGCCCTCATTTAGTATTTTTTTATCATCTCCCATGCTCACTTCAAAACTGCCTTTCGCTACATAACTCATTTGTAAATGAGGATGGTTATGAATGGTACCGATGGCATCTTTTTCAAAAGCTACTTTAACCAGCATCAGGTTGTCATCGTAAGCCATAATCTTGCGTTTAACGCCTGCACCTAAATCTTCCCAGTCGATATCGCTGTCAGAAATTAATGTTTTGTGGTTTAAGTCTTTGAAATTCATTTTTTTTATTTTCTTATTTTTACGTCACCCTGAATTTATTTCAGGGTATTTCACGCTAGAAAGATGCTGAAATAAATTCAGCATGACGATAGTATAAAACTTAGCGGTTAAATGCTAAACCAAATATTCAAACAAAGTCTGATCCTGGTTTAACTCGATGATTTCGAATTTAAAATCTTTCATGCGCTGCAATAAACTCGCATAATCGTTTTTGTTTGAAAGTTCAATCCCCACCAATGCCGGGCCGTTTTCTTTGTTCGTTTTTTTAATAAACTCAAAACGGGTAATATCATCCTGCGGACCTAATACCTCATTCACAAATAACTTTAAAGCACCTGGTCGTTGTGGGAAACGTACAATGAAATAATGTTTCAAGCCTTCGAAAAGCAAAGATTTCTCTTTAATCTCCTGCATACGCTCTATGTCGTTATTTCCACCGCTAACAATACAAACTACTGTTTTGCCTGCAATCTGGTCTCTCAGCTGATCTAATGCAGCCACAGAGAGTGCCCCAGCAGGTTCAACCACAATTGCATCTTCGTTATAGAGTTTTAGGATAGTTGTACATATTTTTCCTTCAGGGATTAAGTGCATCTGATCGAGAAGCTCTTTGCAATATTCGTAAGTGATGTGCCCAATTCTTTTTACAGCAGCACCATCTACAAAACGGTCTATCTCTTCTAAAGTAAATGGACCGCCATATTCCATCGCCGTAACCATCGATGGTGCGCCCAGTGGTTCAACACCAACTAATTTTACATCAGGTTTAACGGTTTTCATATAGGCACTTACGCCTGATGCCAAACCGCCACCGCCAACAGGCATTACCACCATATCCAAATCAGGAAGATCTTCGTAAATCTCTACACCAACCGTTGCTTGTCCTTCAATTACTTTTTCATCATCGAACGGTGGAATAAAGGTGGCCGATTTTTCAGCGCTGTAAGCAAGGGCTTCTTTCAAACAATCGTCGAAAGTATCGCCCACTAAAATTACTTCTACACTGTCGCCGCCAAACATATAAGTTTGTTTCACCTTTTGTTTAGGCGTAATTTCGGGCATAAAAATAACTCCTTTAATACCAAGTTTTTTACACGAATACGCTACACCCTGCGCATGGTTACCTGCACTTGCACAAACTACACCATTAATTAATGCATCCTGAGGTAATGAGCTAATTTTATTGTAGGCACCACGCAATTTGTAAGAACGTACAATCTGAAGGTCTTCCCTTTTTAAATAAATATTGGCATTGTAATGTGCAGAAAGTCCGGCATTAAATTCCAAAGGGGTGCGTTTTACCACGCCCTTTAATCGTTGTGATGCAGATTGAAAATCTAGCGTATTCGGTGTTGTAGTGTTCATTTTTTTAAGTATCAAGTAGAGAGCCGGTTTAGCGTGCTAAGTATCGAGTATTTAGTAGCTAAACTGATCTTCTCTTTGTTTTTTGTAAAGCAGGGTTTGGCGTTCCATCGGTGGAGCGGTCCTGCTTTACATTTTATTCCGCTGCCGATATAAAATTGGCACAAATTGCACTTCATGTCCATTCCATCCGATAGCTATCGGATCAGGTTTAAAAATAAGCTAGTGCGTTGAATTAAAATGCTAACCGCTTAACACTAAACCCTAAGCGTATTAGGCTAAATGCAAAGCAACCAATTGGTTTAAATCGTGGTCGTTAATGCCTTGTTTGCTATCGGCTAAAACCAGGAATTTTTTGTAAACAATATCTAAATGGTCTTTTTCCAATTTATGACCTAAACGCTCTAAATGGTGTTTTAAGGCATGGCGGCCACTTCTTGCTGTTAGTACAATAGTAGCATCAGGAAAACCAACATCTTCAGGTTTAATAATTTCGTAGTTCTCACGGTTTTTTAAGAAACCATCCTGGTGAATACCTGAACTGTGTGAAAATGCATTTCCACCAACAATTGCTTTATTAGGTTGTACAGGCATGTTCATCTGGTTTCTCACCATATGGCTCATTTCGTAAAAACGGGTAGCATCAATTTGGGTGTTTAAGCCCAAAATCTTGTGCGTTTTCAAAATCATGACGACTTCTTCCATTGAGGTATTACCTGCACGCTCACCAATACCATTAATGGTACATTCTACCTGGCGGGCACCATTTTGTAAACCGGCAATCGAATTTGCTGTAGCCAAGCCCAAATCGTTGTGACAGTGCACAGAGATAATGGCCTGGTCGATATTTTTTACGTTTTCTTTTAAAAATAGGATTTTCGATCCGTATTGATCTGGCAAACAATAACCGTTTGTATCAGGGATATTAACTACAGTTGCACCGGCAGCAATTACCGCTTCGATCATTTTGGCTAAAAACTCGATGTCGGCGCGGCCAGCATCTTCTGCGTAGAATTCAACATCCTCCACATATTTTTTAGCATATTTTACGGCATCAACAGCGCGTTCTAAAATATCTTCACGGGTACTGTTAAATTTATGTTTAATATGGAAATCAGATGAGCCAATTCCGGTGTGGATACGCGGTCTTTTAGCATAACGTAAAGCATCTGCGGCAACATCGATATCATTTTTATTTGCACGGGTTAAAGCGCAGATAATAGGATTGGTAACTGCTTTTGATAACTCAATCACGCTGTTAAAATCTCCTGGGCTAGATACCGGGAAACCTGCTTCAATCACATCAACACCTAAGAGTTCGAGTGATTTAGCGATTTCTACTTTTTGGTTTGTATCTAACTGGCAGCCTGGAACCTGCTCCCCGTCACGCAATGTCGTGTCGAAAATATAAACTTTGTTTGGGTCGTGAATCATAATCTTAAGTTTAGGAAGTGATTAATTTTTGGGATAAGAATTTAATTACCAATTTGCCCATTTCGGCTGTGCCTAAAACTTTGAATCGGTTTGTATTTTGGTCAGCAATATCGTGTGTTCTGAAACCTTCTTTCAGTACCTGGTCTACGGTATCAACCACTAATTTAGCTTCTTCTTTTAGTCCGAATCCTATTTCTAACATTAAAGCTGCCGATAGGATAGAGGCTAGTGGGTTAGCTAAATCTTTGCCTGTAATATCGTGGGCAGAACCATGGATCGGCTCGAAGAAACCTGTACTTTCGCCTACAGATGCTGAAGCCAGCATACCCATCGAACCTGCAATCTGCGAAGCCTCATCGGTTAAAATATCTCCAAATAAATTGGCGGTTAACACCACGTCGAATTTTTTTGGGTTTTTGATCAGCTGCATGGCTGCATTATCGATAAACATGTGCTCGGTTTCTACATCAGGATATTGTTTTGCAATTTCCTGAACAGTTTCGCGCCATAAACGGGAGCTTTCTAAAACATTTGCTTTATCTACCGAACACAATTTTTTGTTACGTTGTTGTGCCGCCTGATAGGCTTTGTGGGCAATACGTTCTACTTCGTAACGGTGATAAATCATCAAATCAGAAGCTGTATTACGGTCTTCAGAACGTGTTTTTTCTCCGAAGTATACATCGCCGGTTAATTCACGGAAAAATAAAATATCTGTTCCTCTTAAAATTTCCGGTTTGATGCTAGAGGCTTCAAGAAGTTCATCAAATAGTAATATCGGACGGAGGTTAGCAAATAAGCCCAATTCCTTGCGGATTTTTAGCAGACCTTGTTCTGGTCTAACTTTTAAACTAGGGTCGTTATCGTATTTGGCGTGACCGATTGCTCCAAAAAGGATGGCGTCGCTTTGTCTTGCTTTTTCTAAAGTTTCATCTGGCAAAGGCTCGCCAGTAACTTCAATGGCTGCATGGCCCATTAAAGCTTCATCAAACACAAACTCATGGCCAAAAATCTCGGCAATTTTTTCTAATGCTGCTTTTCCCCAAGTGGTCACTTCGGGTCCAATACCATCTCCAGGTATTACTAAAATGTTCTTCTTCATTGTTGACTTCTCTTTTGCCTTCGCAGTTTTTGCCACTGATTTTCACAGATAGACACAGATTAAATTCAGGTTATGATTTGTGGTCTTACAAACCGTCTGAAATCTGTGTTCATCCTTTTAATTTGTGGTTAATTTTGCATCAGCTTAATATTTCTACGTTTAAACTTTCGACGACTTTTACTTCGCCTTTTTCTAACAATATTCTTTTTTCTATGCAGGTTGGCAGCTGCGATTCAAAATGGCCAACATAAATTAGGGTCATTCCGTTGCTGCACAGTTCATCAACCAACTGGTTAAAATGTTGTGTTTGCTGTTGGTCTAAGCCCTGACAGGGTTCGTCCAGAATTAGCAGTTCCGGATTTTTTATAATGGTCCGCGCTAACAGTGCCAATCGCTGTTTACCGAGTGGAAGTGCGGTTAATAATTCATTTTTGTTTTCGGTTAATCCAAAATATTCTACCAGTTCATCAACATGAGTGCTTTTGGTGTAGGGTAACTGTTGAAACAAACCTACAGTATCGTAAAAGCCAGAGGCAATGCTTTGCCAAACGGTAGCCGTCGCATCAAAATACCAGTGGAACTCAGGCGATATTAAACCGATATGCTGTTTAATATCCCATATACTTTCGCCGCTTCCACGTCTGTTGCCGAATAAATAAAGTTCGTTGGCATAAGATTGTGGATGATCGCCGTTTACCAGGCTCAACAGTGTTGATTTTCCTGAACCGTTATGCCCTTGTAAAAGCCATTTTTCTCCAGCTTTAACTTCCCAGTTGATATTTTTTAATACTTGTTTGTCGCCATAGCTGATGT
Organism: Pedobacter psychrodurus; assembly: GCF_032678585.1. Taxonomy (GTDB): domain Bacteria; phylum Bacteroidota; class Bacteroidia; order Sphingobacteriales; family Sphingobacteriaceae; genus Pedobacter; species Pedobacter psychrodurus_A. The sequence goes on from NZ_JAVTSN010000033.1 coordinate 69,748, forward strand.
TTACATCAAGCATTTTAACAATATTTTGCGAACTATAAACAGGCGACTCTTTTAAGAATGCCGGAATCTCTTTTAAATGGATCTTTGCATTTGCAATACTTTCTAAAGTCGCAACCTTTACCAGTTGGCCATCTACTATTTCTGCAAATGATGTGATACAGGTTGGTAGCTCAGTGTCGTTGCATATTAAAATCAACTGAACACCTTCTTCGGCAAGCTGATCCAGCAAAATATTCAGGTTTTTACGCGAAGCCGCATCTAAACCGGTATATGGTTGATCAATGATCAACAATTGTGGTTTTAACCATAAAGCTTTTACCAGTTGCAATTTTTTATGTTCGCCACTTGATAATTCGATTAATTGCGAACTGGCAAATGTGGCAAAACCTAATGCTTCTAAAATCGGTTCAACCTGATCGAAATGAAGGCCTTTTTCTTTGCCATAGCTAACCAGTTCTGCATGAACAGTTAAAGTTTCTTTGGCCTGTTGACTTGTATAACGTTGTTGATAATAAAAATTGGCAACACCTTCTAAATTTTTAAACTGGTACCAGCTTTCAACATAAAGGACCTCTTTCGGAAGTTTGCTCAGTTCATCGAAGTCGATTTCTATACTTCCCTGGGCCGGAATTATACCTGCAATCGCTTTTGCCAGAGATGTTTTTCCTGTTCCGCTTTCTCCACCGATTACATAATTTTCGGTAATATTCATTTCCCAATACAAATCCTTTAGCACCAATTTGTTATGGTAACTTAGATCTAAATGTTGTATGTAAACGAATGGCTTAAACATTATTTTACTGTAATTTTAATTTTTGGATGCTAGTGAAATTCTCTTTGTTGTTTTCCTTTCGGAATGATTACACCGATCTTTTCTTTCAGGGTGATTACACTGATTAAGTGATTACACCGATTTTTATCGTTTAGCTTCCTCAAACTCTTCAATTAATTGTTTTTGGTTTAAGATGAAGTCGATATCATCATAACCGTTTATCAAACACGATTTTTTGTAGGGGTTGATCTCAAAAGATTCTTGCGCTCCGGTTTCTACAATCGTTACCGTTTGATTTTCTAAATCAACTTCTAAGGCCGATTTTGGATTTTGATCAACTGCTTTAAAAATTTGGGCTAAGAATTCTTCACTCACCTGAATGGGTAATAAACCGTTGTTTAGCGCATTTCCTTTAAAAATATCGGCAAAAAAACTGCTGATTACGGCATCGAAACCTGCATCCTGAATGGCCCATGCGGCATGCTCACGACTACTTCCGCAACCAAAGTTTTTTCCTGCAACCAAAACCTGACCACTGTATGTTGGATTATTCATTACAAAATCGGCTTTGGGTTGGTTATCGTTTTCATAACGCCAATCGCGGAATAAATTTTCGCCAAAACCCTCACGTGTGGTTGCTTTTAGAAACCTTGCAGGGATGATCTGGTCGGTATCGATATTCTCTATGTTTAAAGGCACTACTGCCGATGTTAATTTTGTGAATTTTTTCATGTCAATTAGTATCAAGTAAGGAGTAACAAGTAGCAAGACTTATAATCCACTCTTTATCTTTTATTTTTTAGTCTTTTACTCAATGGTGATAATTTTGTTCCCATGTTTTTACTATCCACCTTATGCCTCACAACCTTGTACTTTGGTAAAGTGTTCGACTGTTGGAAAAGGGTCATAAAAGTGATGTAACAACTTTTTCCAATCCTGGTATTCTGCCGATTCCCTAAAACCTTCGGTATGTGCCTCCAGTGTTTTCCAGTTTACCAACAGGATATATTTGTTTTCTACTTCCATACATTTTTGAAGCTGATGCGAAATGTAACCTTGCATGGCAGAAATGATTTTTTGTGCTTCGCTAAAAGCGTTTTCAAAATCAGTGGATAATCCAGGTTTTACATTTAATATGGCAACTTCTAAGACCCCCACGTCCCTATAGGGCGCTTTTGGCTGTGTATTGGTTGTGTTTTTCTCCATCATGTTATGTCCCCTTTAGGGGATTTAGGGGTTAAACTTTCTCTAACAAATCCCTTACATCAGTAATTTTTCCGGTTACTGCTGCTGCTGCTGCGGTAAGTGGGCTGGCCAATAATGTACGGGCGTTTTGACCTTGTCTACCTTCAAAATTTCTGTTTGATGTAGATACACAGTATTTACCAGCGGGAATTTTATCTTCATTCATCCCTAAACAGGCACTACAACCCGGTTCGCGAAGCTGAAAACCAGCGGCTTCAAAAATCTTGTCTAAACCTTCGTTTTTAGCTTGTTGTTCTACTTGTTTTGATCCTGGAACGATCCAAACGGTAACATTATCTGCTTTGCGTTTATCCTTTACAAAATCGGCAACTTCACGTAAATCTTCAATTCGTGAGTTGGTACAGCTTCCGATGAACACATAATCAACCGGTTTTCCGATCAACGACGAATCATCATCAAAACCCATATAATCTAATGCTTTCTGATAAGAAAGTTTTTCTTTTTCCGGTTGTGCACCAGTTGCAGGAATATATTCCTGAATACCCATTCCCATTCCCGGGTTTGTACCATAGGTAATCATTGGGGCGATATCTGCGGCATCGAAAGTTAACACACTATCAAATTTGGCATCAGCATCGCTATACAATGTTTTCCAATAGGCTAAAGCTTTATCCCATTCTTCACCGGCAGGAGCAAATTCTCTTCCTTTGATATACTCGAAAGTGGTTTGATCTGGTGCTATTAATCCACCACGTGCACCCATTTCGATACTCATGTTACAGATCGTCATACGGGCTTCCATACTTAAAGCCTCGATTGCCGAACCTGCATATTCTATAAAATAACCCGTACCGCCAGCGGCAGAAATTTTGGCAATAATGTATAAGATAATGTCTTTTGCACCAACACCTTGTCCAAGTTCTCCGTTTACCTCGATTTTCATGGTTTTAGGTTTCGATTGCAATAAACATTGCGTGGCGAAAACCTGCTCTACCTGCGAAGTACCGATACCAAATGCAATGGCACCAAAAGCACCATGGGTAGAGGTATGGCTATCGCCGCAAACCATTGTTTTACCGGGTAAGGTAATGCCTAGCTCAGGACCGATTACATGCACAATGCCCTGGAAAGGATGCCCTAAGCCGTATAGTTCTACTCCGAATTCTGCACAGTTTTTGGTGAGCATATCTACCTGATAGCGCGAAAGCTCTTCTTTAATCGGCAACAACTGATTTAATGTGGGTACATTATGATCTGCAGTTGCAACGGTTTGTTTCGGACGTAAAACCGGTAAGCCTCTTTTGCGCAAGCCATCAAAAGCCTGCGGCGAGGTTACCTCGTGTATTAAGTGTGTATCAATGTATAAAATATCAGGAAATCCTTCTTCACTTTTTACAACGTGAGCATCCCAAATTTTTTCTACTAATGTTTTTGACATTTTAACCCCCTAGCCCCCTAAAGGGGGAATTTAAGTTTGTAATTATTATTTTTTATAAGACCTTTCCTAAATCCCCTCTCTTTTAGGAGAGGGGATTTAGGTATGAGGTTATGCTGTTTTAATCGCTTTCATTGCCGTCATTGCCTTACGCAATGTAGCGCCAATTTGTTCTACTTCGTGAGAACGGATCGCCTCGTTGATATCAATTAATTTTCTGTTATCAACAGCGCCATCTTTACCTTCGTTAAAGTTTTTACCAACTAAATCAGTATCCACTTTTTTCATGAAATCGCCTAAAAGTGGTTTACAAGCCTGATCGAACAAGTAACAACCATACTCAGCGGTATCAGAAATTACACGATTCATTTCGAACAATTTCTTACGGGCAATGGTATTGGCAATAAGTGGTGTTTCGTGTAACGATTCGTAGTATGCCGATTCTGGTTTAATACCTGCCTGTACCATGGTTTCGAAGGCCAATTCAACACCAGCACGAACAAAAGCAACCATTAAAGTGTAGTTGTCGAAATATTCTTGCTCGCCGATTTTTACATCACCAGCAGGCGTTTTTTCGAAGGCAGTTTCGCCAGTTTCAGCTCTCCATTTTAATAAGTTTTTATCGCCATTTGCCCAATCTTCCATCATGGTGCGGCTAAATTCGCCACTCATAATGTCATCCTGGTGTTTTTGAAACAATGGACGCATAATATCTTTCAATTCTTCAGAAATTTCGAAAGCTTTGATTTTAGCTACATTGCTTAATCTATCCAACATGGCTGTAATACCACCTTGTTTCAAAGCTTCGGTAATTACTTCAACACCATATTGAACCAATTTAGAAGCATAACCTGCATCGATTCCTTTTTCTACCATTTTGTTGAAAGATAGGATAGAACCAGTTTGCAGTAAACCACAAAGAATGGTTTGCTCGCCCATTAAATCTGATTTTACCTCAGCTACGAAAGATGATTTTAATACACCTGCCCTGTGACCACCAGTACCCGCGCAATATGCTTTTGCCTGTGCCAATCCTTTTCCTTGTGGATCGTTTTCAGGGTGAACTGCGATTAAGGTAGGTACTCCAAAACCACGAACATATTCTGCTCTAACTTCACTGCCCGGGCATTTAGGTGCAACCATAATAACGGTTAAATCTTTACGGATCTGCATACCTTCTTCAACAATGTTAAAACCGTGTGAATATAACAAAGTAGCACCTTCTTTCATCAAAGGCATAATTGCATTTACAACAGCGGTATGTTGTTTATCAGGAGTAAGGTTAATTACTACATCTGCATTTGGAATTAACTCTTCGTAAGTGCCAACTGTAAAATTGTTTTCAGTTGCGTTTTTCCACGAATCGCGTTTGCCTTCAATTGCTTCCTTACGTAAAGTGTAGCTTACATCTAAACCACTATCTCTTAAATTTAAACCTTGGTTTAAGCCTTGAGCGCCACAACCTACAATTACCAGTTTTTTGCCTTTTAATGCGCTAACGCCATCCAAAAATTCAGAACTGTCCATGAAGTCGCAAACACCTAATTGGTTTAATTTTTCTCTAAGAGGTAATGTGTTAAAATAATTTGCCATTGTTTTTTATTGGTTAATTTCTATTTAATTATCGGGTTATATATTCTTTTTTTCCTTCGGGTTGATTACACAGATGAGGTGATTTCACAGATTTATCGTCTCATCCATTTGCCGTCTTACATCGTCCGTTTTTCCTTCGGGTTGATTACATGCACGGGGAGATTCCACAGATTATTTATCCATTTGCCGTCTTCCATCATCCATTTCACATATACTTTTTCAGTGCCCATGCATAGCCATAATGTACGTTATCATGACCGATGGTCGTAATCAGTATTTCTTTTATGCTGTTTAATTGCACGCCATAAGTTGCTGTTGTAAAAGGAGTGATGTTCGAAAATTTTCCGTTCGCATAATCTTCTTTTATTTTTTCAATGCTTTCTAATGCGATCGCTTTCAATTCTGCTACTTCTTCTTCTGTTACCGTGTAAGTTGGCTTTGTATCTTTTTTATAATACTCGTTAAATTTTACCGAAGCTGCATCTTGTAATACACCGGTACGGACATAACAAAGTGTTTGTGTACTCACTACAATATGCCCGAAATTCCAGATGATGTTATTGTTATAGCCATCGGGAATTTTATTCAATTCTTCGATGGTTAAGCTATCGATTAACTGAATAAATGCCTTGCGTGAGTTGATTATAAATTCAAATACCTGGTTCATGTCGCTTCTGTCTTAATTTGTGTTTTCGCTTTGGTTTTTAGTCTCTGAGCTTTCAGCCTCACTTAGTTCTTCGTTAAAAGTAATCTTGTTAAAGAACGGATCGTTTACCGTTACGGCCCAGGTTCCATAAAAAGTTTTCTCCAAACCCGGCCTGTTGTATTTGTACTTTTTATCTATTATTTCTTTATGGAACGTTTTCAAGCCTGAACAGTCAATATGAATATGTGCGCCTGGAGAACAATCTCCATGGTGTTCGCTTAAATGTAATTCAATACCACCTAGCGAAATCTGCATATAAACCGGGGTATTTTCTTCAAAAGTATGCTCCCAGTCTATTTTAAAGCCCAACCAGTTTACGTAAAATTCAATCGCCTTATGGTAATCGAATATTCTTAAAATCGGTATCACTTTATTACATTTCATATTCTTGTTTTTTCATCATTGCGAAGCCGGACTTGTGTGAACCGAAGCAATCAGTTTTGATTTTTTTTAAAAGATTGCTTCGTCGTTCCTCCTCGCAATGACGGATTTGTTGTTATTTACATCGTGAAAATTTTCCCGCCTTTTTCTAAAAATTCGTTCTCCACCAATTCTTCACCTGGTTCGAAGGCTTCGAATTCTTTCAGTTTTTCGTGGAAACCAGCACTATCTTTGATGATGGCTACTCTTGCCGAACGTACAAATTCAATCAATTCGTAAGGTTCTAAAGCTTTTACCAAAGCGTCAGTCTCTTCGCGGTGACCGGTTACTGCAAAAACAGTATAATCTTTTCGGATCACAACCGCACTGGCACCATATTGACGTAACAAACGCTCTACGGTTACTTTCTCTGCGATTTCATCTGTTGAAACTTTGTAAAGCGCTAGTTCTTGCCAGATAATTTCTTCGTTGGTGTTGAAATAAACTTTCAATACCTCGATCTGCTTTTCGATCTGGCGTGCAAGCTTTCTCACCACTTCATAACCTTCGTGGATGACGATGTTGAAACGGTGTATCCCATCAATTTCTGAGGGAGAAGTATTTAAACTTTCGATATTGATTTTTCTTTTCGAGAAAATAATCGCTATCCTGTTAAGTAAGCCGATACGGTTTTCGGCATACACCGTAATGGTATATTCCTGTTTTCCGTCGATGTCGGTCTGATCTATTGTGTGTTTTATTGTATTTTCAGTACTCATGATAATTTCTTTTTTATCTGTTCGTCATTTCGACCTTGTGGAGAAATCTGTTTTTAAAGAAAGATCTCTCCGTTTCGCCGCGGCTACAGTCGAGATGACGATTACGCTAGATTCTACTTACTTCAACCTGATTTCACTTACGCTCATTCCTTGTGGAACCATCGGGAAAACATTATTTTCTCTACCAACCATTATTTCTAATAAGTAAGCACCTTTGTGGTTAATCATGGTTTCTAATGCTGTTTTCAGGTTTTCACGGGCATCAACTTTATCTGCTTCGATGTAGTAAGATTTTGCTAAGGCAACGAAATCAGGACTGGTGATGTTTACGAATGAATAACGCTTGTCGTTAAATAATTGCTGCCATTGGCGAACCATACCTAAAAAACGGTTGTTCAAAATCAGGATTTTTACTTCAGCGCCAAACTGCATAATTGTTCCTAATTCTTGCGGAGTCATCTGGAAACCACCATCACCGATTATGGCAATAACAGTTTTATCAGGAGCGCCATATTTAGCACCAATTGCAGCGGGTAAACCAAAGCCCATTGTGCCTAAACCACCAGAGGTAATGTTGCTACGGGTATTGTTAAATTTCGCATAACGGCAGGCAACCATTTGGTGCTGACCTACATCGGTAACGATGATGGCTTCGCCTCCACAAATTTCATTGATGTTACGCAATACTTCACCCATGGTTATTTCATCGCCTTCGGGATAAAGTTCTGGCGTAATAACCTGATCGATTTCTTGTTGATTGTAATCTCTGAAGACCGCTAACCAATCTTCATGTTTATTCTCATTGATCAATTTTGTTAATAATGGAAGTGTTTCTTTACAATCGCCCCAAACACCAACATCAGCTTTTACGTTTTTATCAATTTCGGCAGGATCTATATCTAAATGAACTACTTTAGCCTGTTTTGCATATTTATCCAATCGGCCGGTTACGCGATCATCGAAACGCATTCCGATGGCAATAATTACATCCGCCTCATTGGTTAAAACATTTGGCCCGTAATTACCATGCATACCCAGCATACCCACATTTAGCGGATGTGATGTAGGAATGGCGCCTTCGCCCATGATTGTCCATGCCGCAGGAATTCCACTTTTATCAATAAATGCTTTAAATTCTTCTTCAGCTTTGCCTAAAACAACACCTTGACCAAACAATACAAATGGTTTTTTTGCTGAATTGATCAATTCGGCTGCTTGCTCAATATATTCGATCCTAACTTTAGGTTTCGGGCGATAACTGCGGATATGGTTACATTTTACATATTCAGGAAATTCCTCAATCTGTATTTGTGCATTTTTGGTAATGTCGATTAAAACAGGACCCGGTCTGCCGCTTTTAGCGATGTAAAAAGCTTTGGCCAATACCTCTTGGATTTCTTTGGCATCAGTTACCTGGTAGTTCCATTTGGTAACCGGAGTGGTAATGTTGATCACATCGGTTTCCTGAAAAGCATCCGTACCCAATAAGTGGGCGAAAACCTGTCCGGTGATACAAACCAAAGGGGTGCTATCAATTTGTGCATCTGCTAAACCTGTAACCAAGTTGGTTGCGCCTGGTCCGCTGGTTGCGAAAACAACACCAACTTCGCCGCTTGCTCTTGCAAAGCCCTGAGCAGCATGAATCCCGCCTTGCTCATGGCGGACCAAGATATGTTCTAATTTATCGGCATAATCATAAAGAGCATCATAAATAGGCATGATTGCTCCACCTGGATAACCGAAAATGGTGGTAACACCTTCTTCAATTAATCCATTCAACAAAACCTGCGAGCCCGTTCCTTTGAATAAGGTTTTTGAGGTTTCTGCTTTCGCCTCGTTTTGTTGTATTGTTTCTTGTGCAGTTTCCATAGTTATGTTTTTGCGGTTCTACTATTTTTTAATTTTAAACCCAATTCTTTCTCTGTCGTTCCACTTTATTTGAGCAATTTTCTCATCTATCAAATTTTCCATTGCATCATAAAGTTCGTTGAGCTGAACATCATGTTCACCAATCCGTTCCTTAATTTCTGTTAATTGTTCGTTAAGATTACTTTGTTTTAGTAAAATTTTACGAACATCAACAAAAGCCCTCATGATGGCAATGTTCATGTTAATGGCTTTGTCGCTATTTACAACACCGCTTAGCATGGCTACTCCCTGCTCTGTAAAGGCATAAGGGAGCTTTCTGGTGCCGCCCCAACTTGAAGTCACAATTTGTGACTTCAAGTTGGGTTGATTTTTTATCACAATTTGTGATGATGCACCCTGATTGATCGCTTCTATTTGAAATTTTATACTTTCAAACTCTGCAGAAGTTAACTGAAACATAAAATCATCGGGAAAGCGCTTGATATTTCGTTTTACTGCTTGATTTAATACTTTTGTTTCAACTTCATAAAGCGATGCCAGATCAAAGTCGAGCATTACCCTTTCTCCCCGGATTTCATAAATCCTATTCTGAATACTTTTAATTATTTGCATAATCTGTTTTTTAGTAATCAATTCATCTGGGGATGATTTTTTTGATCTTAATATTCGTCAGTTACGCAACCACTGGCCGCATCTGAAACTGTTTTAGCATATTTATATAAAACACCTTTTGTTACTTTTAAAGCTGGCTGCACATAGTTTTTTCTGCGTTCAGCAATCACTTCTTCACTGACCATTAAATTAATGGTATTATTTACGGCATCAATTTCAATCGGGTCGTCATCTTGCACTAATCCAATTAAGCCACCTTTGTAAGCCTCTGGGGTAATGTGACCAACCACAAAACCGTGTGTTCCTCCCGAAAAGCGACCATCGGTAATTAATGCGATTGATTTACCTAAACCAGCACCGATAATTAGCGAGGTAGGTTTTAACATTTCTGGCATACCAGGTGCGCCAACCGGCCCTTCGTTTTTAATAACGACAACATCACCCGGTTTAATTCTTCCAGAAGAAATTTCGGCAACTAAATCGCGCTCGCCATCAAAAACGCGTGCAGGACCTTCGAATTTTTCGCCTTCTTTACCCGATATTTTTGCAACAGAACCTTTTTCGGCTAAGTTGCCGTACAGCACTTGTAGGTGACCAGTTGCTTTAATTGGCTCACTTATTTTTTGAATGATTTTTTGATCGTAATCCATCACCGATTTTACATCAGCTAAATTTTCGGCTAAAGTTTTTCCGGTTACCGTTAAACAATCGCCATGCAATAAACCTTCATTTAATAAATATTTTAATACTGCTGGGATACCACCATATTGGTGTAAATCCTGCATTAAGTATTTTCCACTTGGTTTAAAATCGGCTAAAACAGGTGTTTCATCACTCATGCGTTGAAAATCATCTTGCGTCACCTCAACACCGATAGCTTTACCAATTGCGATAAAGTGCAATACTGCATTTGTACTTCCACCTAAAATGATAATCGAACGAATCGCATTTTCAAATGCTTTTTTCGTCATAATATCAGATGGTTTGATGTCTTTTTCTAATAAAATCCTGATGTATTTACCAGCATCTAAACATTCTTGTTTTTTCTCTTCGCTAACGGCTGGATTTGAAGAAGAATATGGCAAACTCATACCCAAGGCCTCAATTGCGGCAGCCATTGTATTTGCAGTGTACATTCCGCCACAGGCACCAGCGCCCGGGCAAGTATGTTTAATAATTCCCTGAAAATCTTCTTCAGAAAGATTACCACAGATTTTTTGACCTAAGGCTTCGAATGCAGATACGATATTCAGCTCTTCACCTTTGTAATATCCTGGTGCAATTGTACCGCCATATACCATAATCGAAGGGCGGTCTAAACGTGCCATGGCCATAATGGCGCCAGGCATATTTTTATCACAGCCTGGGATGGCAATTACACCATCATAATATTGGCCACCACAAATAGTTTCGATACTATCTGCAATTACATCACGGCTTACCAGTGAATAACGCATACCATCAGTACCATTGCTCATTCCGTCACTCACCCCAATGGTATTGAAAACCAAGCCCACTAAATCATTATTCCAGACCCCTTTTTTTACATCTTTTGCAAGATCGTTAAGGTGCATATTGCAGGTGTTACCATCGTAACCCATACTAGCAATACCGACCTGCGCTTTTGCCATATCAGCATCAGTTAATCCGATTCCATAAAGCATAGCTTGTGCTGCCGGTTGTGTTGGGTCTTGTGTAAATGTTTTACTGTACTTGTTTAATTCGCTCATTGTTTAAAATGTATATTCTGGTTCTGTTAGTTGTATAATTTCGAGGCAAAAAAAAACCGCCTCGTTTCGGAGGCGGTTTCGATAGGGTATATTTTTTATATTATACGCAACGATTTCCACCTCTCTTTTGAGAAATGACAATAATTAGGTTGCTAATAATGTTTGTGTTTATATTCATGTCTTTGATGAATCACAAACATACTAACTATTTAAAAAATGCAAAGAACTATTTTAATATTATTTATTTTTTTACTCCGATTACAATCCCTGTTGCCCAAACCTGTTTGGTTAGATACAAATCTTCACGGGATTCTAAATCTTTGATCAGTTTTACGGCCTTATCCTGATGGCCATCAGGCCAGTTTGGCTGTGGCAGCATGTCGTCAATGATATAAAGCCCTCCATTGTTAAGCATAGATAAAGCTTCGTCTAAAAGCAAATATTTTCCATGCCAGGTATCGGCGAAAATGTAATCGAATTTTTCGTTTTTATTTTTTTGAAGCCACTGGGCTCCATCGATATCAACCAATGTTAAGCGTTCATCTCCACCAAGAAAAGTCTTGGCAATTGCTAAAAATTTAACATCATTATCTATCGAAGTAAGCGTACTATTTTGATCTAAACCATCTAATATCCAGGAGGTAGATAGACCGGTTCCTGTTCCAAGCTCCAGAAATTTACCTGAAGGTTTGGTTGAAGCAAGAGTTCTGAGCAAAGAGCAGGTCAACACATCAGATGCCATATCAAAACCTGATGCTTTTGTTGCATCGTTAATTTGCTGGTAGGCCTTTGGAAAATGTTGGTTGATATCTTCAGTCATCTGCTTTTTAGATGTTTTTTATTATTTAAATTTATTTTTGGTTGATGGTTTTTTAGTCGATGGCTCATAGCTTAATATGCCATTAACCATGAACTATTTAACCCTCAGCCAGTATGCTTCTCACTATATAATCACCTCGTAATTTACCTTCTCCAATACCAGGTTTTTATAAGCCCGTTGTATGGTATAACCAATAGATTCTCTCCACAATGGACGATAAACAATATCATCAATTGAAGCGATACCTGCTATTTCAGTTGCTGTTCCACATAAGAAAGCGCTGTCGGCATTTTTTAGGTCTTCTACGGTTAATTTTTTCTCTATGCATTCGATATCCAGTACGGTACAAAGCTCTTTTACGGTTGCGCGTGTGATCCCAGGCAAAATGTTTCCTACAGATGGGGTATATAATTTGCCGTCTTTTTCTAGAAAGATATTTGCTCCAGATGCCTCAGCAACAAAACCGTGCATATCTAAAAGCAAAGCCTCGTCGTAACCTTTAATGTTTGCTGCTGTGGTGGCTAAAATGGAGTTGACGTAGTTTCCGCTCAATTTCGCTTCCATTGGAGTCGATTTTGGGTTTGGTCTTTCGTAATCAGAGACTGTTAAATTCAATAATTTGTTGCCCGAATAAGCATCCCATTCCCATGCACAGATTAAGATCGAAACCCCACTCGGCCCGTTCAATTTCATGTTCGGGTGGCAAAATACCAATGGACGGATATATGCATCTTTCAGTTTATTTAACTGAAGTAATTTATAAGTTGCGGCAATTAATTCTTGTTTATCCCAAGGGAAAGGAATATTTGCCAACTGGCACGAACGCTCTAGGCGATCGAAGTGGGCGGCAGCTTTAAAAATACGGTTACCGTTGTGGGTTTTATAGGCTCTAATACCCTCGAAAGCAGCATAGCCGTAATGTAGCGACTGCCCGTAAAGGTCAGTATTGCTATTTACAGCTTTTTCGAAAGCCCCATCAAGGTAAATAATCGTATTAGAATTATAGTATTTCATCTGTTTATTTTATTTTTTTTTCATCAGTCAGATGGAGCTTTCCATGATTAAATAAGCATTCAATTTGTTGTTTTGCTTTTTTAATGACGGACGGTTCATAATACTGTTGTTTTGTTATTTAAAAAAAGCGTCCCGTTTGTATCGGGACGCTTTAGGTATATTTAGTTTTTTAAATCTATTTAAAAGCTGCCCATTTTCTTACTCCATAAAATATTTAGGAGTAGGAGGTTAAGTAAAACGACTGGTAACAACACTGCATGGCCAACCGCTTTTGCAGAAGTAAGGCTTGTAAATATGTTGTTCTCTATTGTCATTATTATCTTATTCTTTATAAAAACCAATTTAGTTTTTGGTTCATTAATATGCAAGAGAAATCAGAAAAAAGTTAAATCAGAATATTGTTTGTGTATTTGTTCTTGCTACGAAATATTATTCTTAATTGGAGTTCGATTAGTGATTTAATACCGATAGTCGTAGACCAAATATCAAAACGGTATACGGTATGTTTATTATGCTTGCATTATAAATTTTCTATTTTTCTGCTTAAAATGGATAAGAGCATGCTCAAAATTGAAAAATGAGCTAATATTTTGATGTTAAAATGCGAAGAATTATTGATGCTTTTGTCTAAATATATATAGGTTATTGAGCAGGTTTGATTGCTTATTGGAAATAGTTGTGTAATTTAATAGTAGAAACCTTAATTATGAAAATAATTTATATCCTTTCGATTCTTTTGACGGTATTACTTAGTGCTTGTTCATCCCCGGATTCATCTACTCTTCTCAAAACGGGTGATCAGATTGCATTAACATCCGATTCTGTGAAGCTGTCTGTTAAAGTAGCAGGTACAGGCCCTGTTTGTATTTATTTACATGGAGGCCCTGGTCAGGATTTTCTTTCCTTTGAAAAGATGGGTGGAGCAAGTTTAGAAAAATGTTTAACCATGCTTTACTTTGATCAAAGAGGATCAGGCCATTCGCAAAATGCCAAAAACTACAGTTTAGAACGGGTGGTGCAAGATATTGAAGAGCTGCGGTTAAAATTGGGTGTAGAAAAAGTGTATTTACTCAGCCATTCGTTTGGTGGGGTTCTGGCGATTAATTATGCATTAAAATATCCTGAGCACTTAACTGGTATCATCATGGCCAATACAATTGCCCATTTTATGAATACAAATCAGATGCAGGAACAAATTGAATATGGATACGGGCTATTAAAAAGGGATACCACTATAAATGAAACGGATTTTAAAAAATTAATGAGTAGCGCGGCTTTAGTCCGAAAAAAGTTAAGTGCAGCTCATCTTGGGTATAAATATATAGCCAATGATGTCAATACCATTATTAAAATGGATAGTATTGAGAATTCTTATAAACGGACTTCCGATTTTGGAATGACACTTTTTATGCCCTTAATGGACAGCACGAAGGTGCAGAAATATCCGGAATATTTTAAGGATTACGCTTTACTTACCAGTGAGATTAAAATACCAACCTTAATTATAACAGGTAAGGATGACCATGCTGTCGGGCCAGATTATTACAAAAATTATAAGTTTAAAAACCAAAAGATAGTACAGCTTGCAGGTTCACACATGTTATATTATGAAAACAATAAGGCATTTACTGCTGCAGTATGCAGTTTTATAAAATAGTTACTACAAACAAAAAAAAGCCTCCCGGATTTTTTAAATCGGGAGGCTTTCTGTTTCGTCAATCTGAACTTGTTTCAGAGTCCTTTTATAAATGCTGAAATAAATTCAGCATGACGGATAGTTAGCTTAAGCGATACCTTCAGCTAAAACAACAATTTTGTTGTGGATAGCTTCAACTACACCGCCTTTAATAAAAAAGCGTTGCTCATCAGCTTTATTTGCTTTTATAATAACTTCTCCATCTTCCAAAGTAGAGATGATAGGGGCGTGGTCTTTTAAAATCTGGAAAGAGCCTAAAGTACCAGGCACCGTAACTGCTGTTACTTCACCTTCGAAAACTTTTTTATCTGGAGTTAATATTTCTAAATTCATTTTGAATAGATTTGAGATGTGAGATATGAGATTTGAGACCAAGTCCCTCTCATATCTCATATCTAGTGTCTCACGTCTCTCTTAGTTCGCTTCTGCTAATAATTTTTTACCTTTTTCGATTGCATCTTCAATGCTACCAACTAAGTTAAATGCAGCTTCAGGATACTCATCAACTTCACCATCCATGATCATGTTAAATCCTTTGATGGTATCTTTAATGTCAACCAATACACCTTTTAAGCCTGTAAATTGCTCAGCTACGTGGAAAGGTTGAGATAAGAAACGTTGAACACGACGCGCTCTTGATACCACTAATTTATCTTCTTCAGATAATTCGTCCATACCTAAGATTGCGATGATATCCTGTAATTCTTTATAACGTTGCAATGTTTCTTTAACCCGTTGTGCAGTGTTATAGTGTTCGTCGCCCAAAACAGCAGGAGAAAGGATACGTGAAGTAGAATCCAATGGATCTACCGCAGGATAAATACCTAGCTCAGCAATTTTACGTGAAAGTACTGTAGTAGCATCTAAGTGGGCAAAAGTTGTTGCCGGAGCCGGGTCAGTTAAATCATCTGCTGGTACATATACCGCTTGTACTGATGTAATTGATCCACGTTTTGTTGAAGTAATACGCTCTTGCATTAAACCCATCTCAGTTGCCAATGTTGGTTGGTAACCTACAGCTGATGGCATACGGCCTAGTAATGCCGATACCTCAGAACCTGCCTGAGTAAAACGGAAGATGTTATCAACGAAGAAAAGGATATCTTTTCCAGCGCCTTCGCCATCACCATCACGGAAATATTCTGCAACTGTTAATCCTGATAATGCTACACGCGCACGTGCACCAGGAGGCTCGTTCATTTGTCCGAAAACCAATGTTGCTTTAGATTCTTTTAATTTTTCAGTATCAACAGCTTTCAAATCCCAGCCACCTTTTTCCATTGAGTGTAAGAATTCGTCGCCATAGTTGATTACACCTGATTCGATAAACTCACGAAGTAAATCGTTACCCTCACGAGTACGCTCACCAACACCTGCGAATACTGATAAACCAGCATAAGCTTTAGCGATGTTGTTTACCAACTCCATAATTAATACCGTTTTACCCACACCAGCACCACCGAACAAACCAATTTTACCACCTTTTGCATAAGGCTCTAATAAATCGATTACTTTGATGCCTGTAAAAAGCACCTCAGTTTCAGTTGATAAATCTTCAAACTTAGGAGGGGTTGCGTGGATAGGGCGACCATCTGTTTTATCAACAGCAGTAATACCGTCAATCGCTTCACCAACTACATTAAATAAACGACCTTTAATCTGGTCGCCTACTGGCATTTTAATTGCTGAACCAGTATCAAGAACCTTCATTCCACGAACTAAACCGTCTGTAGAGTCCATCGAGATGGCACGAACGCGATCTTCGCCTAAGTGTTGTTGAACTTCTAAAACAATTTTTTGTCCATTTTCTTTCGTTATCTCTAACGCGTCAAAAATTTTAGGTAGATGGGCATCATCAGCAAAGCTAACGTCAACCACTGGGCCGATAATTTGTGCTATTTTTCCTAAGTTAGGCATATCTGTTGTGAGTAAATTTATTACAATCAATGAATTAAAGCTGTTTGTAGGGGCTCCAATTCGGTTGGCAAAGTTAAGTTATTCCAACTGAATTTTAAATATATATTATAAATTTTTTCAACATGGTTTTTATCGATAATTTAGAGGCCTAAATAAGGCTTATGAAAACCATTTTAACAACAGGCAGCAACGGCCTTTTAGGACAGAAATTAACAGAAAAAGTACTTGCTGAGGGAAGAGTAAAACTGATAGCCACATCCAGGGGAATAAACCGTTACCCTGTTAAAGAGGGATATGCATATGCGGAAATGGATATTTTAGATGTTGCACAGGTTAGAGCGGTTATCCAAAAATACCAGCCGGGTGCGATTGTCCATACGGCTGCAATGACTAATGTGGATACCTGTGAGGCAAATAAAGAACTATGTAATCAGCTTAATGTAGATGCTGTTCAAACTTTGTTGTCGATCTGTGAAGAAAAAAATATTCAGCTTATCCATTTAAGTACGGATTTTGTTTTTGATGGTGCCGATGGACCTTATAGAGAAGAAGATGCTGTTAACCCTGTAAGTTATTATGGCGAATCGAAAGTATTGGCCGAAGAGCTGTTGAAAAACTCACAAGCAAACTGGACAATCTTGAGAACAATTCTGGTATACGGAATCACAAATGATATGAGCCGGAGCAATATTGTGCTGTGGGCCAAGAGTGCATTAGAAAAAGCTTCACCTCTTAATGTGGTAAACGATCAATGGCGCATGCCAACTTTAGCCGAAGATCTGGCTGAGGCTTGTTTGCTGGCTGTTGAAAAAAATGCGAAGGGGATTTATCATGTATCAGGTAAAGATTACATGAGTATTGCAGATTTAGTGCGAAAAGTTGCCGATTATTGGTCGCTTGATCCATCTTTTATTAACGAAATCAGTTCAACCAGTTTAAACCAAACAGCTAAACGTCCAGTTAAAACGGGTTTTGTATTGGATAAAACGATAAAAGATTTAAATTATAATCCGCATAGTTTTGAAGAGGGACTGGCAATTATGGATCAACAGATGAAAAGATAGTCTTGAGTCAGTAGTCTTAGAGCAATTGAACAATAAAAACATTTAATAATCTATTACATTAACTAAAAAAAATACAAATGGCATTACAAGTTGGCGATACCGCCCCTGATTTTAAATTATACAGTTCTGATTTGGCAGAGATTTCACTTTCTGCATTTAAAGGCAAAAAGGTCATCATTCATTTTTTTCCTATGGCTTTTACCGGAGCCTGTACCGAACAGTTATGTACCATGAGAGATAACTTTAGCTACTATGAAGGAATAAATGCGCAGGTAATCGGTATTTCTGTCGATTCTCCATTCTCATTAGGTAAATTTAAAGAAGTACAAAGTTACCAGTTCCCGTTATTGTCGGATTTTAACAAAGAAGTATCGGCAGCGTACGGTGCTTTTTACGACGAATTTGTGTTTGGATTGAAGGGTGTTTCGAAAAGAGCGGCTTTTGTAATCGATGAAGAAGGAAAAGTTGCTTATGCAGAAGTTTTAGAAGATGCGCATGACCTGCCTGATTTTAAAGCAATTAACGATGCCTTAAGCGCGTAAAGCATAAATTGCAAAAGATAATTTGATATTTTTTTTAAATTTAATTGGAAATTAAAATATCAAATTATACCTTTGCAGTCCGTTAACGATACGGAAACGCATTTGTAGCTCAATTGGATAGAGCATCTCACTACGGATGAGAAGGTTTGGGGTTCGAATCCCTACAAGTGCACTAAAAGGGAGAATTGAAAGATTCTCCCTTTTTTTTGTCTATCATTTTAAATATAAAAATTTAATTTTAAGGGTGTTAGTTGGTTATTGGTTCACTATTGTAGGTGTTCGATAGATGTCCTTTTCACAATGACCTGATATCGTTGGCTA